>CAZWAY010000005.1:0-42353 GCA_964631945.1 uncultured Planctomycetaceae bacterium | reverse complement strand
ACCGGCGGCACCGGCCCCGCACCGCGCGACGTGACGCCCGAGGCGATGGCGCTGGTGTGTCCGAAGCTCCTGCCGGGCTTCGGCGAGAGCATGCGCGCGGCCTCGCTCGCGGCCGGCGTGCCGACCGCGATCCTCTCGCGCCAGAGCGCCGGCATCGTCGCGCGCTCGCTGGTCGTGAACCTGCCCGGCAAGCCGGCCTCGATCCGCGTGTGCCTCGACGCGGTCTTCCCGGCCATCCCCTACTGCATCGACCTGATCGGCGGACCGTACCTCGAGGGCCGGCCCGAGGTCGTGCAGGTCTTCCGGCCGAAGTAGCGCCGGCCGGGAACCTGGGGCCGCGCGGGGCCGCTCAGGGGCAGTTGGAGAGCGCGTTCCCGATGCGCACCTGCAGGCCGTCCGACAGGTCGAAGCTGCCGCGCACGGGGCCGTTGCCCGGGTCGCGGCTCATGCTCTGCAGGTAGAGGCTGAGGCCCTCGAGCGCCACGTCGTTGGGCACGGACGCGGGCACCACCACCAGGCCGGCCGCGTCGGCCACGACGCGCGCGCCGGCGAAGGACAGGCCGGGGCCCGGACCGAGGTAGCGCGTGCAGCCGCCGAGCTGGAACGTGCCGGGCGTGACCGAGTAGCGCAGGAAGCTCGGCTGGAACGGGGTGTTGCCGGTGCTGCGCAGCGCGAAGCCCGCGTTGCCGAGCGTGGCCCGGCCGTTCGCGAACAGGCTGGGCGGCGCGTCCAGGTCGCAGCCGGGGCCGAGGAACACGTTGTAGGAGCCGAGCGGCGCCTGGCTGGCGACGCTCACGAAGGCCGCGCCCGCGCCGGGACGGGCCTGGTCGAGCGCGAGCACGTCCGCGCGCGGGGCCGCGTCGCTGTCGAACCAGAAGTTGAAGATCGAGTTCCACTCCAGCGGGTTCGCGCCGCCCGCGAAGACGATCTCGCCCCCCACCACGCTGGCGGACCAGTCGTTGCCCCCGTCCTGGTCGAGGTCGCCGAAGCCGAGGTTGCGCACGCGCGCGCGGGCACAGACCGGGATGCGCAGCGCGCCGACCCCGCGCGCGTTGTCGCGGTTGTGCACGGCGTACTCGTAGTGATAGAAGCCCGTGCCGAGGTCCGGTCCGCTGACCTTCACGGCCACGTACAGGCGCCCGTCGGCCGCGCCGTTGGTGCTGGAGGCGAGGCTGGCGCCGCTCCAGCGCTGCAGCACCGAGCCGAACAGCTGCGGGCCGCTCTCGATCAGGTTCCAGCTCGAACCGGTCCAGCTCGGCGCGAAGGCGCGCGAGGCGAGGTTGTCGCCGCGCACCGCGTCGCCCTCGCTCTCGATCACGTACATGCCCTGGAACCAGAAGGTGGCGCCGGCGACGTTGAAGTCGGCGTCGCGCACGCGGATGCGGTGGCCGACCGAGCCGAGGGCGTTGGCCTGGGCCGCGTTCAGGCTGCGCAGGCCATTGCAGTTGTTCGGGGGTGCCACGGCGGGCTCGCCGCGGTCGAAGTGCGAGCACACCGGGTCCCACAGGCCGCGCCACGGGTCGATCTCGTCCGGCGGGCCCAGCCAGAAGTTGTCGCCGTTGTTGCCGACATCGTAGGTGTCCGAGCAGCCGAGCCCGAGCACGCTGCCGTCGGTCGGCGTGCAGGAACTGCAGAACGAGCTCGACAGCGCGAAGAACCCGTGCTTCACGTAGCTGCGGTCGGAGATCTGCTCGAAGCGCCCGTTCGACTCGCGCGCCAGGATGAAGCAGATGAACGGGTGGTCGGGGTCCATCGCCGCCTGCCAGTTGATCTGCTTCGTGCCGGAGTTGCAGGCCGTGGTCTCGAGGGCGCAGCCGTTGATGCCGTCCGGGAACACGCCCGAGCGTCCCAGCGCGCGCAGGTCGTCGATGCTGGCCAGCGTCAGGTCGATGCCGGGGTCGGTGTTGGCCTGGGCCCGGATCGACCCACTGAGGAGCGCGAGGAAGACGAGCGGGGCGAGCAGCCGATGCATCGGAAACTCTTCGGGGGGGTCGGGGGGGCCGGCCCTGGCGCGCGGGAAGACGCACCGGGGCAAGGCCCTGGGGCCGGGGCGAGGCCCATTCTGACCGCGTTTCGTCGGACCCGCTACGCGAAAGGGTTTCCGCCGGCCGCGCCGCGATCACGGAGCGGGTTCCAGCGAACGCAGCTCCAGGCTAGGGGCAGCCGGCGAGCGCGTTGCCGATGCGCACGCGCAGTCCGTCCGAGAGCTCGTAGTTCCCGCGCAACACGCCGTTGCCCGGATCGCGCGCGATGGCCTGCAGGCTCACGCTCAGGCCCTCCAGGGTGACGTCGCTCGGGACGGGCACGGCCAGGTCGACCGTGCCGGCCGCGTCGCTCTGCGCCATCCCCAGCGCGAACGAACGTCCCGGGCCGGGTCCGAGGTAGCGCGTGCAGCCGGCCTGCTGGAACGAGCCGGGCACGACCGAGTAGCGCAGCCAGCACGGTTGCAGGGCGGCGTTGCCCGTGCTGCGCAGGGCGAAGCTGGCGTTGCCGAGCGTGGCGCGCGGCGGCGTGCCCAGCGCGAACAGGGTCGGCGGCGTGTCGAGCGCGCAGCCCGCTCCGAGCGTCACGTTGTAGAGCTCGAGCGGAGCGCTGCTGGTCACCACCAGCGCGTCCTGGCCCGCGCCGCGTACGGCCTGGTCGAGCACCAGCGCGCCCGCGGCCGGGGCCGCGTCGCAGTCGAACCAGACGTTGTAGATCGTGTTCCAGGCGAGCGGATTGGTGCTGGTCGAGAACACGATCTCGTTCGCCACGACGCCCGAGCTCCAATCGTTGGCCGCCTCGTCGTCGACGTCGCCGAAGCCGAGGTTGCGGACGCGCGCCCCGGGGCACACGGGGATGCGCAGGGAGCTCGCCCCACGGCTGTTGTCGCGGTTGTGGATGGCGTACTCGTAGTGGTAGAGGCCCGTGAGCGGGTCGGGACCGGTGACCTTGACCGCCACGTAGATGCGGCCGTCGTCGGCGCCGTTGGTGGCCGAGCTCACGCTCGCGCCGCTCCAGCGCTGCAGCAGCGAGCCGTACAGGATCGCGCCGCGCTCGACCAGGTTCCAGCTCGTGCCGCTCCACACCGGGACGAGCTCGCGCGAGCCGAGGTTGTTGCCGCGCGCACTCTCGGGTTCGGTCGCGAGCACGTACTGGGCCTGGAACCAGAAGACGCTGTCGCCGCCGAGTCCGCCGCCGAGCAGGTCGGCGTCCGCGAGGCGGATGCGGTGCGCCAGCGGGCCGAGCCCGGCCACCTGGGCCGCCGTCAGGCTGCGCACCGCGTTGCAGTCGCCCGGCGGCGCAACGGGCGGGTCGCCACGGTCGAAGTACGAGCAGCGCGGCTCCCAGCGGCCGAGCCAGGGGTCGATCTCCTCGGGCGGCCCGAGGTAGAGCTGGTTGCCGTTGCTGTTCACCGAGTACGTGTCCGAGCACCCGACCCCGAGCAGGGTGGAGTTGGCGGGGTTGGTGCAGGCGCCGCAGAAGGTCGAGGAGAGCGCGAAGTACCCGTGCTTCACGAAGCTCCGGTCGGAGATCTGCTCGAAGCGCCCGGCGCGCTCACGCACCACCAGGAAGCCGATGAACGGATGGTTCGCGTTCATCGGGGCCTGCCACTGGATCACCTTGGTGCCCGCGTTGCAGGCCGTGGTCGCCAGCACGCAGCCGTTGACGCCGTTCGGGAAGGCGCCCTGGCGCGCGACGGCGGTGATGTCGGTGAGGTTGCCCAGCAGGACGTCGATCTCTGGATCGGCGTTCGACTGCGCGAGCAGGGGCGCGCCCGCGAGCAGCGGGGCGAGCAGCAGAGCGGAGAGGGCCTTCATCGGTGCGGATCCGGCGCGCGTCGGCGCGGGGGCCGGGGCGCGGAGGGGAGGAACGGCGCTAGCCATTCTGGGGGCGGGAGCGCCGCTTGGGACGGAATCTCGCGCCAAACTGTTCCTCACGACGTGGCCGGCACCGGAACAAGGCCCGCGGCGACCGCCTCCTACGCCTCCATTCTCCCCCTGCCGCGGGGGTTCGGCCACCGAAAGGCTTTCGCTACCCGCCGCTCAGCGCGCCCAGCACGTGCAGCTCATCGCGCTCGCCCACCCGCTGCCCGAGTTCGCGCACCGGCTCGTCGCCGAGGTACAGGCGCATGTGCGCGCGCACGCGCCCCTGCTCGTCGACCACCCGAAAACGCAGGCCGGGATAGCGCCGCTCGAGGTCGTCGAGCACCGCTCCCACGCTCGCCCCGCGGGCCTCGACCCGCGCCCGGCCGCCGGTGTACCCGTGCAGCACGCTGCCGACGTGGACGATCATCCCAGGCGCGCGACGCGCAGCGAGTGGATGCGCGGGAGGTGCCCGGCCACGCAGGACCAGCGCTCGCCGCCGTCGCGGCTGCTCCAGATCTCGCCGCTGGTCGTGCCGAGGTAGAGCCCGGTGCGGCGCTCGTCGTCGTCGGCGTCCATGGCCTGGCGGAACACGGTGAACCAGGCGTTGGCGCGCGGCAGCCCGCGCTCCAGCCGCTCCCAGTGCTTGCCACCGTCGCGCGTGCGGTACACGGCCGGCCGGGCGTCCGGCGAGGTGCGCGGCCACAGCGAGGTCCCGTCCATCGGGAAGACCCACACCGTGTCGGGATCGCGCGGGTGCGGCACGACCGGGAAGCCGATGTCGCCCACGGCCCTGGGCATGTTCTTGCCGATGCGCTCCCAGGTGTCGGTGCGCGCGCGGTCGAGGCGGTAGATGCCGCAGTGGTTCTGCTGGTAGAGCCGGTCGGGGTCGCCGGGGTGGATCACCATGCAGTGCGGGTCCTGTCCGTACTCCGGGTACTTCACCGGCTGGAAGTCCGCCAGCACGCCCTTGTTGAGCGGCTTCCAGTGCCGGCCAGCGTCGAAGCTCTCGAAGGTGCCGCCGCTCGACATCGACACGAACAGGTGCTCGGCGTCGCGCGGATCGACCTGGATCGAGTGCAACAGCGCGCCCTCGGGCGAACCCGGGCTGCCGCCGTTGGTCCACGTCCACCAGGTCGGGCGCTCGTTGAAGCCCGCCACGCTCTTCCAGGTGTCGCCGCCGTCCTCGGAACGGAACAGGCCGCTCGGGCTCGTGCCGCAGTACCACACGCCCTTCTCGGAGGCGTGCCCGCTCGCCAGGAAGAAGTTCGTCTTGACCGCGAAGCCGCGCGAGCCCGTGGCCGACTGCGGCTTCTTGCCCTTCGGCAGGGTCGCGAAGCGCGGCGGCCGCGTGGCCTCCTTCCAGCTCTTGCCGCGGTTCGTGGAGCGATAGATCGTCGGCCCGAGGTGCCCGCCCGTGGCGGTCATCAGGATCGTCTTCCCGTCGCGCGGATCGGCGCGCACGTCGTGGACCTTCTGGCCCAGCAGGAACGGACCGGAGAGCGTCCACGTCTTGCGCGCGGCGTCGCCCGCGAACAGGAAGCCGCCCTTGGCGGTACCGACCAACAGGACTCGCGAACCGGACGACTTGCGTTTGGCCATGGCACGAACCTCCGCGGAGGGGCGCATGATCCGGACCGGAGCGCGTGCGGGCAAGAGCACGCCGCCGGAGCCGGCCCGCAGTATCCTCGGCGCCCATGCTGGAGGAGATCCGCCACGCCGACGTGCTCGAGCTGCGCCTCGAGCGTCCCCCCGCCAACGCGCTCTCGCCCGAGCTGATCGGCGCCCTGACCGCCGCCGTGCGGAGCGCCCCCGCGCGCGGCGCGCGCGGCCTGGTGCTCTCGGGCCGCCCCGGCATGTTCTCGGCCGGCCTGGACGTGCCGCTCTTCGTACAGCTCGACCGCGCCGGCGCACGCGCGGCCTGGCGCGGCTTCCTCGACCTGATGCAGGCGCTGGTCGTCACGCCGATCCCGCTGGCCTGCGCCCTCACCGGCCATGCCCCCGCCGGCGGCTGCGTGCTGGCCTTCTGCTGCCACTGGCGCGTGATGGCCCAGGGCAGCTTCAAGATCGGGCTCAACGAGGTGGCCGTCGGCGTGCGTGTACCCGAGATGGTCTGGGCCGCCGCGCGCCACGCCGTCGGCACGCGCACGGCCGAACGCCTGATCACGAGCGCCGAGCTGTTCGAGGCCGAGAGCGCCCTGCGCCTCGGCCTGGTGGACGAGCTGGTGCCTCCCGAGGAGGTCGTGCCGCGCGCGCGAAGGTGGATCGAATCCCAGCTCCTGCTCCCGCCCACGACGCTGCGCAACACGCGCGCTCTGGCGCGCCGCGAGCTGGCCGACTCCTTCGCCGCCTGCGACGAACGCATGCTGGACGGCTTCCTCGACGAATGGTTCGGCGACGAGGCCCAGGCCGCGCTGCAAGCCGTGGTGGCGAAGCTCAGCGCGAAGAAGAAGTAGCGAGCCCCTTCCGGGTGTCAGTACCCCGCCGCCTGGCCGTCCTTGCGCGGGTCGCTGGCGCCGAAGTAGACGCCGGTCTTCGGGTCGCGCAGGATGCCCTGGAAGCCGCCGAAGATGCCGGGGTGATCGGTGAAGGCGTGGCCGCGCTTCTTCAACTCCTCGAGCACCTCGGGCGCGAAGCCGCCCTCGACCACCAGCGCGCCGCCGTCCTGGCTGCGTGCGCCGGTCGGCTCCGAGGAGCCCTCGTGGGCGAGGCGCGGGGCATCGCAGGCCTCCTGCAGGTTCATGCCGAAGTCGAGGAGGTTGACCAGCACCTGCACGTGGCCCTGGGGCTGGAAGTCGCCGCCCATCACGCCGAAGGCGAGGAAGGCCTCGCCGTCCTTGGTCACGAAGCCGGGGATGATGGTGTGGAACGGGCGCTTCCCGGGGGCATAGCTGTTCGGCCGGCCGGGCTCGAGGTCGAACAGCTCGCCGCGGTCCTGGAACACGAAGCCGAGGCCGGGCGGAGCCATGCCCGAGCCCATGCCGCGGTAGTTGCTCTGGATCAGCGCCACCATGTTGCCGGCGGCGTCGGCGGTGGCGAGCGTGACGGTGTCGCGGCCGGTGCTCTTGGGCGCGCCGGCCTCGACGAAGGTGGCGGCGTGCCCGCGATCGATCCGCTTGCGCCGCGCGTCGGCGTACTCGGGCGCGAGCAGCTCGGCCACCGGAACGCCCGCGAAGGCCGGATCGGCGTAGTAGCGCGCGCGGTCCTCGAAGGCGAGCTTCTTGGCCTCGGCCAGGAGGTGCAGGGAGTCCGCGCTGCCGAAGCCGAGCGCAGCCAGATCGAAGCCCTCCAGGAGCTGCAGCATCTGCAGCACGGCCAGGCCCTGGCCGTTGGGCGGCAGCTCCCACACGTCGTAGCCGCGGTAGCGCGTCGAGATCGGCGCGACCCACTCGCTCGTGTGCGCGGCGAAATCCGCCTGCGTCAGGAAGCCGCCGTTCGCGCCCAGGTACTCGGCCATGCGCTGCGCGAGCTCGCCACGATAGAAGAGGTCGCGCCCTTCCTTGCCGATGCGCTCCAGGGTGCGCGCCAGCTCCGCGCGCTTCACGATCTGGCCCTTCTCGGGCGCGGGCATGAACTGCGCGGCGAAGCCGGGGTAGTCCGCCAGGAGCAGGGCATTGACGCGCCAGGCGCGCGCGATCAGCTCGCTGGCCGGAAAACCCTCGCGCGCGTAGGCCACGGCCGGCGCGAGCAGCTCCGGCATCGCGAGCTTCCCGAAGCGCGTGGCGAGCTCGAACCAGCCGTCCACGCAGCCCGGCACCGTCACGGGCAAGGGCCCGAGGCTCGGGATCGAGCCGTCCGGACAGCGCGCGCGCAAGGCCTCGAGCGTGAGCTTGGCCGGCGAGCGTCCGCTGGCGTTGAGCCCGTGCAGCGTCTTCGTCTTGGCCTCCCACACCAGCGCGAACAGGTCCCCGCCGATGCCGCAGCCGGTGGGCTCGACCACGGCCAGCACCGCGTTGGCCGCGATGGCCGCGTCCACCGCGCTGCCGCCGCGGCGCAGGACGTCCAGCGCGGCCTGCGTCGCCAGCGGCTGGCTGGTCGCGACCATGCCGTGCCGCGCGATCACTTCCGAACGGGTGACGAAGGGCGGACCGAGCGGTCGGTCCTGGACGCGCACGAGCGCGGGGAGGGCGAGGGCCACGAGCATGCCTTTCAAGACGGTTCTCCGATTCTTCGAGCTCCGATTCCTCGAGCTGGCGCGCAGTCTCGCCTGCCGGCACGCTCCGCTCCACCCTGGGCACGGATCCCTTGCTCGGCCGGCGCGGCCCGCGCCCGCGCGTCGGTTAGACTGGCGCGCAGGGCAGGCCGCCGCGCACCATCGATGACCGTCGAGATCCTGTCCCTGGTGGCCGCGGAGGAATTCGCGCGCCAGCTCGAGCGCGATGCCCGTGCGGGGCTGACGGGGACGCCGAAGTCCCTGCCGCCCAAGTACTTCTACGATGCGCGCGGCTCCGAGCTGTTCGAGGAGATCACGCGCCTCCCCGAGTACTACCTGACGCGCGCCGAGACCTCGATCCTGGAGCGCGTGGCCGAGGAGCTGGTGGCCCTGGCGCGGCCGCGCGAGATCGTCGAGATCGGCGCGGGCTACTCGCGCAAGACCCAGCTCCTGCTCGACGCGCTCCAGAAGCACGGCGGCAAGCGCTTCGTGCCGATCGACGTCTCGCCCGTCGCGCTCGAGTCCGCCGGCGCGCGCCTGTCGGCGCGCTACCCGTGGCTCGAGGTCCTGGGCGTGGTGGGCGACTTCGAGCGTCACCTCGGCGCCGTGCCGCGCTCGGGCGCGCGCCTGGTGTGCTTCCTGGGTTCGACCATCGGCAACCTCACGGCCGCGGAGCGCGTGCCGTTCCTGAAGAGCGTGCGCGCGATGCTCGAGGGCCAGGACCGCTTCCTGCTCGGCGTGGACCTGGTCAAGTCGCCCGCGCGCCTGCACGCGGCCTACAACGACGCGCGCGGCGTCACGGCCGAGTTCAACAAGAACGTGCTGACCGTGCTGGACCGCGAGCTCGGCGGTGATCTCGACCCCGCGGCCTTCGCGCACCGTGCCTTCTACGATGCGCGCCACGAGCGCATCGAGATGCGCCTGGTGGCGCTGCAGCGGGTCGAAGCGCGCCTCGAGCGGCTCGCGCTCGAGCTGCAGTTCGATCCCGGCGAGGAGCTGCACACCGAGATCTCCTGCAAGTTCCGGCGCGAGACGGTGGCCGAGGCCTTCCGCGGCGCCGGGCTCGTGCTCGAGCGCTGGATCACGGACGAGGCCGGAGACTTCGCCCTGGCGCTCGGGCGCCCGAGCTAGGGCCGGATCGGGGCGGACGACTCGCCCCCCTGGAGCCCCCGCGCATGGGCCCCTAGACTGGACGCGCTCCTCCTGGTTCTCGATGGGTGCCTTCCCAGCCATTCCCCTCGGTCGTCGGCCGGTCCGCTGCCGGTTGCTGGTGGTCTACCGCTTCGATCCGGCGCTCGCGGCCGGGTTCTTCCCGGCGAACCTCGCGCCGCGCCTGATCCAGGGCCACGCGATCGGCGCGGCCTGCTACACGCGCCTCGGCGCGGCGCGGCTGTTCCCCGGCCGCGCGCGGGGCTCGGACCACCTGGCCTACCGCTTCGCGGTGCGGCGCGAGGACGGGACCGAGGCGACCTGGATCGCGCGGCGCGAGACCTCGTCGTGGCTCGAGGCGCGCTGTGGCTCGAAGTTCCTGCGCGGCGAGTACGGCCGCTCGGCCTTCCGCCGCAAAGAGGACGCCTTCGCGATCGAGCTCGCGGTCGAGGGCGAGCGGGGCGAGGAGTTCTACCTGCGCGGCGAGGCCGCCGGCGGCCCGGGCAACGCGCTGTTCGAGAACGGCCCGGCGCTGGCGAGCTTCCTGGGCGAGAACCGCCCGGTGCGGCCCTACGACGTGTTCGCGCCCGAAGCCGACGAGCTCGACCTGGCCCAGCACTTCGCACCGGAACCCCTGGCCGTGTTCGAGGCACGCTCGGCCTTCTTCAGCGAGGCGCCCTTCGCGCGCGGCTCGGTCGAACTCGACAGCGCCTGGCGCATCGTCTCGCGTCGCCTGGAGGGCGCGCCGGCGCGGCGCGCGCCCTTCCGCGTGCTGCCCGACAGCGGCGCCGCGGCCTCGGCCCTGCCCACGACCTGACCTACTCGAAGAACTGGAACAGGCGCGGCTCGTCGAAGGGCGTGATCTCGGTCAGCACCAGGTCGCCGACCTGCCAGGTGAACAGCCGCAGCCCGGAGTCCTCGGGCAGGTCCACGCACAGGCAGCAGTCGAGGGTCGCGTCGCGCTCCGCCACCAGGACCGAGGTGTGCTCCTCGCTCGTGCCGGTCAGGATCGTCGCGGTGGGCCAGTCGGCCGAGGCGAAGGGCCCCTGCAGGAAGCCGACCGCGTCCGGGCGCAGCTCGATCTCGGCCCCGTAGGTCTCCTGCAGGCGCTCGGCGAGGCCCTCGTTCTCGCGACAAGGGAGCGCATCCGCGAAGCGCTGGCAGGCGTCCATCGTGGCGTAGAGCTGCGCGAGGTCGGGGCTGTGGACGCGCTCCGGCCGACCGTCCGGCGATTCGAGCGGGCCGCTGGGACGGCAGACGAGCGCGCGGCTCTCCGGGGCCCGCGCGATCTGCTGCGGGAACGACGGTCGGACGCTCCGGCGCACGGGCGCGCCGCGCCACGGCGCCAGCCAGGCCAGCGCGGCGGCCGCGACGGCCGCCAGGAAGAGCCACGGCGCGGCACGCCAGCGCCGTGGTGCGTGCGCGAGGACGCGCGCGGGCAGCTCGGCCAGGCTGGCCGGCGGCTCGAAGCGGCGTCGCAGGGCTTGCTCGAGGCGTCGGTCGAGCTCGTCGGGCACGGGTTCCTTCATGGTTGCACTCGCTCCTCCGAACCGAGGGCCGGGTCCTGGCTCAAGCGGGCGCGCAGCGCCAGGCGCGCGCGGTGCACGTGACTCATGGCCGTGCCCTCCGGGATCTCCAGCAGCTGCGCGATCTCGGCGAAGCTCAGCTCGCGCAGGCTGCGCAGCAAGAGGCACGAGCGCGGCACCTCGGCCAGCTCGCGCAGCCCGGCCGCCAGGCGCTCGTCGAAGGCCTCGGCGTCGTACAGCGCGGCTCCGGCGGCGTCCGGCCCGTCCTCGTCGAGGCGGCCCGCGCTCCAGACCGAGCGCGCGGGCGCGCGCTCGTCGAGCCCGCCGGCTCCGGCGTCGAGCAGCGCGGGGTCGGTGCTGGCGGTCTTCCGGCGCCCGCGCTTGCGCAGCTCGTTCGACACCACGTTGCGGATGAAGCGTCCCATCCAGGCCTGGAAGTTCGTCGCCGGGTCGAACTGGTGGCGCTTGGCATAGGCGGCCAGGAAGGCCTCCTGGCACACGTCCTCGGCTTCGATCGGATCCCCGAGCAGTCCCGCGGCCAGGGTCCACAGGACGCGCGCTCCGGACTGGAAGCGCGCCGTGAACTCGGCCGCCGTCAGACGCGCCGGGGGATCGGAGCCTCGCACGGCCATTCGTTCAGACGACCACAGACGACCAACCTACCCATGTCGCGGCCGGAGCGCTGGCTTGCACCCGCTCGGAATGTCGCACCTCGGGGCGAGCGCGGAAGCGGGGAGGTCCTGCGCGGTGGCTCCCTGGTGGCGCTCAGAGCTCTCCGGTGAGCCTCTGCAGGAGCGCCAGCAGGGCCGCTCGATTCACCAGGTTGTTGGTCCCGTCGCCGCGCAAGAGCGCCACCAGGTCCTGGAAGGTGGCCGCGCCACGCTGGGTGCGCGCGAACTGCAGGAAGACCGGATCGCCCGTCAGCTCGTAGCCGTAGGCGAACGAGGACCAGTCCTGGTAGGCCTCGATGTCCCCCGCGGTCCAGGCGTCGCTCGGCATCTCGGCGCGCGAGCACCACACCGGCAGGTCCGGGTTGGCCGGGCCGACGCCGGTGTAGCGCCACGGCCCCGGCTCGCCCGGGAACCAGGCCATCTCGCCGATGAAGGCGCGCAGGGAGCCGGCGAGCGTGTCGCGCAGCAAGCCCGCGTGCACGGGGTCGGCGCCGCGGAAGACGCTCTCGAGCAGGCCCACCAGCGCGTTCTCGGTGATCGATTGCTCGATCTGCTGGCGCGCCTGGTACTTGCCGCCCACCGCCTTGCTGCTCAGGAAGGCCTGGATGAAGCCGCTGCAGGTGGCCTGGCCCTCGGACACCAGTTCGGCGTGCAGCTCGAGCCAGTGCAGCTTGCGCGCGCGCCATTCGGGCGTGCCCAGGGAGTAGGCCGCGACCGCGCAGTCGAGACCCCAGGCCTCGCCGCGGCCATAGGGCGCGCCCTTGCCCTTGTGGGTGTTCACGTAGCGCAGCGCGCTGTGCATGCCCGAGCCCTGCGAGCCGCCATTGGCCGAGTTCGCGTTCTCGTGGTACGAGAGGTTGAACATCTCCGCCTGCAGGCGCAGGTCGTCGATGACGAGCGAGTCGTTCGCGAGCCACGCCAGCACCTTGGCCGAGCGCGTGTAGCGGATGAAGTGCTGGTAATCGTGCGGGTCGAACGAGAGGTGCCCGCCCTCGTAGGGCGGCACCAGGCCGTTGGCCGCCACGAAATCGGCCTGGAAGCTGGGCGCCGAGCGGATGCCGAAGGGATCGGCGTGGCTGGAGGGCAGGAGCGGCACGACGAAGTGCTCGAACGGCACGTAGTCGACGTCGCCGTTCTCGATCAGCCACTCCTCGACCGAGGCCGGCTCGCCGTCCAGGCGGTAGAGCGCGTTGGGCTGGCGGTCGGTCTGCATGCGGTGCAGCAGCGTGTACAGCCGGTAGCCGCGCGGGTTGGCCGCGGCCGCCAGGGTGATCCCGTCGTAGCAGTTGATCTCGAGGCCGCTGGTCATGCCGCCGTAGGCGACGCCGTAGGGATGGCCCCAGCCGAGCGCGCCCGCGGCCACCGGGTAGTCGCCCAGGCCCGTGCCGTTCGCCATGTGCGCGACCAGCGCATCGAGCTCGTTCCCGAGCCCGGCGTCCAGCGCGTTGCGGCCGACGTGCTCGAGCAGCGGGAGCTGGTGCCGCTGCGGGAAGTAGCGCGCGGTGTTCTGGTTCCACCAGGACCACAGCTCACGGCCGTTCGGCATGAAGCCGCGCGTGCAGAAGGCGCGCCCGACGCCGTCCAGGCGCGCGCGCGCCGCCACGACCATTTCGGGCTCGACAGTGGCGAGCATGAGCCGGCGATGGAACTGCCCCTGCCAGCGCAGCACGTGCATGCCGCCGCTCGGGTCGGGCCCCACCAGCGAGACGATCCGACGATCGCCTTCCAGGCGCTCGGCCCCGAACAAGGGATCGGCGAAGTCCTGCAGCAGGACCCAGCCGGCCGGCATCGACACCTCGATGCGCTGGAAGTACAGCTTGTCGAGGGGATCGTCGCGCTCGCTGACGGGATCGTGGCCGTCGTGCGCGTTGTGGAAGCGCAGGTCGAGCCCGACGTGATTGCTGCCGCGGAACAGGCTCACGTAGGCGTGCACGCCGAAGGAGTGCGGCAGGGTGCTGCCCGCCAGCGGCGCAACGGGCAGCATGTCCGTGTACACGCGCACCTCGGACAGGAGCGGTCCGCTGTGCAGGCGCACGCGCTCGCCGCTCCCGTCGAGCGGGCGGCTCACGTACTTGTTGCCGAAGCAGTCGTAGCTCGCGATCTCGATCCCGCGCGGATCCGCGAGCAGCTCGCGCACCGCGTCCGGCAAGGGTTCCACCACTCCCGGCGCGCTCGGACTCGGGCGCGGGAGCAGGATCACCGTGTAGCTGGCGCGGGCCCCGCTGGCCAGGCTCGGATCGCGGCGCACCTGCGCCAGCACCTCGACCACGTCGGCGCCGTCGGCGGCGGACGGGTAGCGGCTCACGACCTCGACCTGCGTGAGCAACGGCCGGCCGTCGTAGTCGAGGACCGTCAGCGGCGTGCGCCCGTCGGCGCGCGGGAACACCCCGCGCGGAATGGGCACCGTACCGCGCAGGAGGAAGCGCGCCACGTCCGGCACGCGCGTCTCGAGCACGGCGACCGTGCGCGGATCGTGGACCCGAGTGTGGCGACTGTCCTCGCCGTCGGCTTGCGACGCGGGCGCCAGCAGGCTCAGCGCCAGCAGCGCGGCGCAGGCGGACGCGGCCCACGGAATGGTCGGCCTGAGGCAACGAGGGAGCGAGGGAAGGGACATGGCGTGGGTCCTCGGTTGGGGGGGGAGAACGACTCGGTGTCGGGCAGACGCGAAAACGCCACAGCGCAAGCACGCGATACGACAAGGGAGCCCCGCAGTCCGGGAGCCCGGGCCAGAAGATGCCGATCGACCCGCGCGGGTTGGACCCTCGGCCCGCGGCTATTTTGGCGCGGAGGGCGAAGAGGGCCGCCATCCGGCGGCCCGGCAACGGCTTAGGGCTTTCCGGATTGGAACAGATTGGCCGCGTCGGCGAAGGCCTTGAACTCCAGTGCGTTCCCGCTGGGATCGCGCACGAAGCACGTGGCCTGCTCGCCGACCTCGCCCGTGAAGCGGATCCTGGGCTCCAGCAGGAACTCGATCCCGGCCGCGCGCAGGCGTTCGACCAGCACGCGCCAGCGCTCCATCGAGAGCACCACGCCGAAGTGCCGCACGGGCACGTCGTCGCCGTCGACCTCGTTGGTGTCGAGCGCGTCCGCGGCCGCCACGTGGGCCGAGATCTGGTGCCCGAAGAAATCGAAGTCGATCCAGCGCTCGGCACTGCGCCCCACCGGACAGCCCAGCACGCCGGCGTAGAAGGCGCGCGTCGATTCGACGTCGCGCACGGGGAAGGCCAGGTGGAAGGGGGGCGAGGCGCTCACGCGATCGCCTACTCTACGGCCGCACGGCTGGCTGGCCTCAGTGCTTGGCGCCGGCCACGGCCGCGCGGATCTCGCGCGCGACCATGTCGCCGACCTCGGTGCACTTGTGCAGGCCGCTGTTCACGCCCTTGATGCGGCCCGAGCGCAGCAGCGAGACCACCGTGCCCTCGATCGCGTGCGCGGCCTCGTTCAGGCCCAGGTACTCGAGCAGCATGCTGCCGGCCATGATCGCGGCCACGGGCGAGGCCGTGTTCTGGCCGGCGTACTTGGGAGCCGAGCCGTGGATCGGCTCGAACAGCGCCTTCTGCCCCGGGTGGATGTTGGCACTGGCGGCGATGCCGAGGCCGCCCTGCAGCACGGCCCCGAGGTCGGTCAGGATGTCGCCGAACATGTTGGTGGTCACGGCCACGTCGAACCACTCGGGGTTCTTGATCATCCACATGCAGGCCGCGTCCACGTAGGCGTGGTCCTGGGCGATGTCCGGGTACTCGCGCCCGACCTCGGCGAAGGTGCGCGTCCACAGGTCGTGGGCGCGCATGGCGTTGGCCTTGTCGATCAGCGTGACCTTCTTCTTCTGGTTGCGCGTGCGCGCCAGCTCGAAGGCGTAGCGGATGGCGCGCTCGACGCCGGCGCGCGTGTAGACCAGGACCTGGGTCGCGACCTCGTTGGGTTGTTCCTTGTGCGTGAAGCCGTGCGCGCCGACGTAGGCGTCCTCGGTGTTCTCGCGGATGAACACCATGTCGACGTCCTCGGTCTTCTTGCCCTTGAGCGGGCACAGACGCTCGTCGAACAGCTTGATCGGACGCAGGTTGATGTACAGGTCGAGCTCGAAACGCATCTTGGCGATGATGCCGTACTCGATCAGCCCGATCGGCGCGCGCGGGTCGCCGATGGCGCCGAGCAGCACCGCGTCCATGCCCTTGACCTCCTCGAAGGCCTTGTCGGGGAAGATCTCGCCGGTCTTGAAGTAGTGCTCGCTGCCGAACGGCAGCTGCTGGTAGTCCAGCTTGAAGCCGTACACCTCGGCGGCCGCGTCCAGGACCTTCAGCTCCTCGGCCGTCACCTCGGGGCCGATGCCGTCGCCGGGGATCACTGCGATGTCGAACTGCTTCATGGAGGACTCTGGCTGGGGGGAGGGAGGGTCTCTCTAGGCCTTCACGCGCTGGGGGCGCGCGCGGAACATGCCCGGCTCGAAGGCCACGATCTTGCCCTCGATCGCGCTGGCCGCCACGGTCAGGGGCGAGGCGAGGTAGAGCGAGCCCGGGCCGCTGCGACCGGTGAAGTTGCGGTTGATGGCGCTGACCGTGACCTGCTCGGACTTGTCGGACACGCCCGGGCCGCAGCCGATGCAGGCGCCGCAGCCGGGCTGGATGAGCTCGACGCCGGCGCGCTCGAACAGCTCGAGGTAGCCGCGTGCCGCGGCGTAGTCGCGCACGGCCTCGGATCCGAACTGGATCAGCATGCGCACGCCCTTCTTGACGTGCCGGCCGGCGTCCAGGGCCTCGGCGATCACCTGCGCGTAGAAGTCCAGGTCGCGTTCCTTGCCGGCCGTGCACGAACCGGCGTAGGCGATGTCGATGCGTATCTCGCCCAGGTCGGCGATCTTGGCGCCGTTGGTGGGGTCGCTGGGCTTCGCCACCATCGGCTCGACCCGCGCCAGGTCGAGCACGTGGACTCCGCCGGCGTAGTGCGCGCCCGGGTCGGGCGTCACGAAGCGCGCCGCCAGCGCGCGCGCGTCGGTGCCCGGGCGGCGCGCGGCGATCCATTCGGCCAGCGCCGCATCGCCCTCGCAGATGCCGGTCTTGGCCGAGCACTCGGTGGCCATGTTGGTCAGCGTGGCGCGCTCGTCCAGCTCCAGCGTCGCCAGGCCCGGCCCGCCGAACTCCATCACGCGGTCGAGCGTGTCCTCGTTCACCGCATGCGTCGCCAGGATCTGCAGGATCACGTCCTTGGCCGTGACGCCGGGGCGCAGCCGGCCGGTGAGCTCGAAGCGGATCGACTCGGGCACGTTGACGAAGGTGAAGCCGGCCTGCACCAGGCCGGCGTACTCGGTCGCGCCCACGCCCCAGGCCAGCGCGTTGTTGCCGCCGCCCATGCAGGTGTGGCTGTCGGTGGCCTGCACGAAGTCGCCCGGGTCGAGGAACTGCTCGCGCGCGACCTGGTGACAGATGCCGGGCGAGATGCCGTCACGCGCGGAGTAGTCGCGCACGCCGGTGTGGCGCTGGAACTCGCGCTGCAGCCTGCGCAGCGTCTCGATCAGCGGCGCGAAGGGCGCCATCTTGGGCACGCCGTCGGCGTACAGCAGGTGGTCCTCGAAGACCGCGAACTTGTCGGGGTTCGGCAGGCGGTACTCCGGGCCGTACTCGGCGGTCAGGAAGTGGTGCACCTGGGCGGTGGTGAACTCGTGGCTGTAGCCCGCGTCCACGCGCACCAGACAGCAGTCGCCGGGCTGCACATGGGCCGGACCGGCCGCGCCTGAGCCCGGCGGGCGGATCAGGTGCGAGGCCAGGATCTTCTCGGCCATGGTCATCGGGCGCGGGCCGGTGGCCGGCGGCGGCACGCGCACCTCGCCCGCGCGCACCTTGGCCGAGAACGGGAACAGGCCGCCGGCCTCGAGGATCGCGCGCGTGACCGGGTCGTAGCGCGCGGTGAACTCGGCCAGCGGGATCTCCTCGCCGCGCTGCAGCCGCACCAGCACGGCGTAGCCCGCCATCAGCTGGCCGAGGTTGATGTTGTTGCGCTCGTGGATGGGCGCGAACGAGGACGCGATCACGAGCTCGACCCCGCACCACTTCTCGGCCTGGGGTGCGGTCTCGCGCGAGCTGCCGGTGCCCTTGCGCTGGCCCGACACGATCACCTGGAAGTCGCCGTCGAGCAGCGCGCGCGTGGGGAACACGCGCTTCTGCTTCGCGTCCATCAGGCCCGCGTAGGCATCCAGCGCGATGTCCTCCGGCTTGTGGCGGAAGCACACCCAGGCCGGCGTCATGACGTCGGTGTTGATGTCGTCCAGCAGCTCGGACGGATCGACCTCGTCCATGCGCAGGTCGAGCTCGCCGTTGAGCTGCTTCTTGATGGCGACGAAGTCCTTGGTCAGGAACAGGATCCGCTTCTTCGGATCCAGCCGGACGACCCGGGTGCCATCGGCGCGGGTATGGACGAGCGAGTTCATGCTGCTAGGCGCGCGGGTTCTCGATCAGGATGGCGATGCCCTGCCCGCCGCCGATGCAGGCCGAGGCCACGCCGAAGCGCTTCTGGCTGCGCCGCAGCTGCAGCATCAGCGTCAGGATCAGGCGCGCACCGGTGGCGCCCAGCGGATGGCCGAGCGAGATCGCGCCGCCGTTCACGTTGACCTTGTCGCGCGCCAACCCGAGCTCCTTCTCGCAGCCGAGGTACTGGGCCGCGAAGGCCTCGTTGATCTCGAACAGGTCGACGTCGGCCAGCTTCACGCCACCGCGCTCGAGGCACCTGCGGATGGCGGGCACGGGCCCGATGCCCATCTCGGAGGGATCGACCCCGACCGAGGCCGAGGCGCGCACGCGCGCGAACACGTCCAGGCCGTCGGCCTTGGCGCGCTCGGCCGTGGTCAGGAGCAGCGCGGCCGCGCCGTCCACGATGCCGCTGGCGTTGCCGGCCGTGACCGTGCCGTCCTTGCCGAAGGCCGGGTTGAGCCGGGCCAGGCCCTCCAGCGTCGTGTCGGGCTTGATGTGGTCGTCGGTGTCGATCACGAGCTCGCCCTTCTTGGTGGCGATCCGGATCGGCTCGATCTCCTCGGCGAAGCGCCCCTCCTTGACCGCCGCCGCGCCCAGCCGGTGGCTGCGCAGCGCGTACTCGTCCTGGGCCGCGCGCGTGACGCCCAGGCGCTTGGCGATCTTCTCGGCCGTCTGCGCCATGAACAGCCCGCAGAAGGGGTCCTTGAGGGCCGCGAACAGGAGGTCCTCGAGCTGCGGCTGCACGCCGAAGCGGAAGCCCTCGCGCGCGCCGCGCAGGACGAAGGGCGCCTGGCTCATGTTCTCCATGCCGCCGGCCAGCACGGTCGTGGCCTCGCCCAGCTGGATCAGGTGTGCGGCCTGCACGGCGGCTTCGATGCCGGAACCGCACAGTCGATTCACGGTCAGTGCCGGAGTCGCCTGGGGCAGGCCGGCCTTGAGGCCCACGTGACGCGCGCCGTAGATCGCGTCGGCCGAGGTCTGCAGCGCGTTCCCGAGCACCACGTGCTGGATCGTCTCGGGGTCGAGCTTGGCGCGCCGCAGGGCGGCCTTGGCCGCGTGCGCGCCCAGCTCGATGGCCGAGAGCTCCTTGAGCTTGCCGTACCCGGGCGTGCCCGAGTACTCGCACATGGGCGTGCGCGCTCCGCCGACGATCACGATCTCTGTCTTCATGGCTGGGTTCGTCTTGCTCGGTTCGGACTACTTGCCCTTGAAGCTCGGCTTGCGCTTCTCGAGGAACGCGGCCATGCCCTCGTGCATGTCCTCGGTCGAGGCCGCCAGGCCGAACAGGTCGCACTCGAGGATCTCGCCCTCGCGCTGCGGGATGTTCGAGCCGCGGTTGATGGCCTCGATCGCGAAGCGCAGGGCCACGGGACCGCGGGAGAGGATGGCATCGACCATTTTCATCGTTCCGGCGCGCAGTTCGGCCGGTGGGAACACGCGGTTCACCACGCCGACCCGATGGGCTTCTTCGGCCGAGAACTGCTCCCCGGTCAAGATCCATTCGCGCGCCACGGCCGGCCCGGCCACGCGCGCGAGCCGCTGGGTCCCGCCGTAGCCGGGGATGATGCCCAGGCTGACCTCGGGCAGGCCCACGCGCGCGGTGCTGGCGGCCGTGCGCAGGTTGCAGGCCAGCGCGAGCTCGAGCCCGCCCCCCAGGGCGAAGCCGTTGATCATCGCGATCGTGGGCTTGCCCATGTGCTCGACCCGCGCCAGCACCTGCTGGCCGCGGTAGGCCAGTTCCTTGGCGCTGAGCGGCGTCATCTGCGCCAGCTCCTTGATGTCCGCCCCGGCCACGAAGGCCTTCTCGCCGGCCCCGGTCACGATCAGCACGCGCACGCTCTCGGAACGGGCGCAGTGCTCGAAGGCTTGCTCCATCTCGTCCAGCGTGAGCGCGTTCAGCGCGTTCAGCTTGTCGGGACGGTTGACGGTCAGCGTGGCGACGCCGCCCGCGACCTCGAGCAGGAGGTTCTGGTAGTTCACCGCTTGGCCGCCTTGGCTCCCTCGGAACCGCCGGGACGCTGGATGGTCACCTTGGTGATCTGGATCGGCGTGACGGGCTTCGAGCGCTCGCCCCCCGGCTGGACCGGCGCGGTGGCGATCTTCTCGAGCGTCCGGTCACTCTCCACGTCGCCCTCGACCAGCTTGCCGAAGGCCGTGTACTGGCGATCGAGGAAGGCCGCGTCGCCGTGGCACACGAAGAACTGGCTGCCGGCCGAGTTCGGGTCCTGCGAGCGCGCCATGGACAGCACGCCGCGCGCGTGGTGCACGTCGTTGAACTCGGCCTTGATCTGGTAGCCGGGCCCGCCGGTGCCGTCGCCGCGCGGACAGCCGCCCTGGATCATGAAGCCCTTGATCACGCGGTGGAAACCGGTGCCGTCGTAGAAGCCCTTCTCGGCCAGCTTCACGAAGTTCTCGACGTGGCCGGGGGCCTTGTCGGGGAAGAACTCGAAGGTCATCGCGCCGGCCGAGGTCTCGATGCGGGCGCGGATGCCGGAGAGCGTGGTCTTGGTCATGACGTCACTTGCTTTCTTGGAAAGAGGCGGGATCGGCGGGCGCTGCGACCACGCTCGCCCTCAGGATCACCTGCGGCGAGTACGGGCGGTTGCCGCCAGCGGGAAGAGGACTGCCGGGCGCGGTGGCGATGCGGTCGAGCGTGGCCAGACCGTTCACGACCCGCCCGAAGGCGCTGTAGGAGCCGTCGAGGTGCGCGGCGTCCGCGTGCAGCAGGAAGAACTGGCACGAGGCCGAGTCGAGCTCGGGTCCGCGCGCCATCGAGAGCACGCCGCGCCGGTGCGGGCGATCGCTGAACTCGGGCGCGAGCCGGCGCGGCCCCCGGCCGCTGCCGCTGCCGTCCGGGTCGCCGCCCTGGATCATGAAGCCCGGCAGCACGCGGTGGAAGGTGAGGTCGTCGTAGAAGCCGCGCCCACAGAGCTCCAGGAAGTTGCGCACGTGGTTCGGCGCCACCTCGGGCCAGAACTCGAGCAGCATGTCGCCGCGATTCGTGGCCAGCAGCACCCAGTAGCGGGCGAGCTCGGCGGCCGGCACGGCGGCCTCGTCCAGGAACGCCAGGCCCCTGGGGGCGGGCGCGAGCACGCGCACCCTGCGCGCGGGCCGGTCGCACCAGGCCAGCTCGAAGTCGCGCAGGTCGGCCGGCAGCTCGAGCGCGACGTCGAGGGCCTGCCGCTCCCCCGCCGCCAGGCGCAGCGTGCCGCCCTTGCGCTCGCCCAGGCCCCGGCCGTCCAGCGCGAAGGCCGCCGCGGTGACGCGCCAGCTCTCCAGCTCGGCTCCGCCCTCCGGCGCCACCAGCGCCAGGTGCACCGCGAAGGGCGCGCCGGCCACGTGGAAGCTGGGGACGTCGAGCGTGAGCTCGGCCTCGCCGGCGAGCGCGAGCATGAGGGCCGTGAGCGACACTAGACCTTCTTGTCCCCCTGCCACTTGTAGAAGCCCTCGCCGCTCTTCCGGCCGAGCTTCTTCTCGGCCACCTTCTGGCGCAGGATCGCGGGGATGGCGAAGGCCGGCTCCTTCGGGAAGCGCGCCACCCAGCCCTCCAGGATCGAGAGCGTGGTGTCGAGCCCGACGTAGTCGGTCAGCGTGATCGGGCCCATCGGATGGCCGCAGCCGTACTGCATGGCCGCGTCGATGTCCTCCTTGGTCGCGTCGCCGCGCTCGAGCATCTGCAGCGCCTGCGTCATGTACGGCACCAGCAGCCGGTTCACCACGAAGCCGGGCGTGTCCTTGCAGGCCACCGGGGTCTTGCCCACGGCCTCGCCGAAGGCGCGCGCGGCCGCGAACACGTTCTCGTCGGTCTTGGCGGTGCGCACCACCTCGACCAGCTTCATCAGCTGCACCGGGTTGAAGAAGTGCAGTCCCACGAAGCGCTGCGGCCGGCCCGAGGCCTCGGCCATCTCGGCGATCGGGAACGAGGACGTGTTCGAGGCCAGGATCGTGTCCTTCTTGCACAGCTTGCCGAGCTCGGCGAAGAGCTTCTTCTTCGCGCCCAGGTCCTCGACGATCGCCTCGACCACCAGGTCGCACTCGGCCAGGTCCTTGCTCGCGAGCGTGCCCGTGATGCGCGCGCGCGTCGCGGCGGCCTCGGCCTTGGCCTGCTCGGGCGTCTTGCCCTTCTCGATCGCCTTCTCGGCCAGCTTGGCCAGGCTCTTGTCGACGCGCGCCAGGCCGGCGTCGAGGAACTCCTGCTTCGACTCGAGCGCCACGACCTGGAAGCCGCCCTGGGCCGCGACCTGCACGATGCCGTGGCCCATCAGGCCGCAGCCGACGACTCCGACTCTCTTGATCTGCATGCGATTCGCTCCGGTGGACTGCGGGAGGGGTGGACCAGCGGTGGACTAGCGGTGGAAGGCGGCCGCGAAGCCGAGGCCGCCGGAGATGCACAGGGTCGCGAGGCCGTGCTTGCCGCCGCGCCGCGCGAGCTCGTGCAGCAGCGTCACCACGATGCGCGCGCCGGTGGCCCCGATCGGGTGCCCGAGCGCGATCGCGCCGCCGTTCACGTTCACGCGCTCCATCGGCAGCGGCAGCTTGCGCTGGCAGGCCAGCACCTGGGCCGCGAAGGCCTCGTTGAGCTCGATCAGGTCGTAATCGGCCGGCGCGAGGCCGTTCCGGGCCTGGAGCGCCTGCACGGCCGGCACCGGGCCGAGGCCCATCACGCTGGGATCGAGCCCGACCTGGACGCTCTCGCCCACCGTCGCCAGCGGCTCGAAGCCGAGCGCCGCGGCCCTGGCCGCGCTCATGACCAGGAGCGCCGCCGCGCCGTCGGTGATGCCGCTCGAGTTGCCGGCGCTGACGCTGCCGTTCTCGGCGTCGAACACCGGCGGCAGCTTGGCGAGCCCCGCCAGGGTCGCATCGGCGCGCACGTGCTCGTCGAGCGCGAACACGACCTCGCCCTTCCTGGACGGGACGCGCACGGGCGCGAGCTCGGCCTCGAAGCGCCCGGCCGCCTGGGCCGCCGCGGCCTTGCGCTGGCTCTCGAGCGCGAAGGCGTCCTGCTCGGCGCGCGGGATGTCGAGCTCGCGCGCGAGCTTCTCGGCCGTCTCACCCATCAGCATCTTCGCGAGCGGGCACAGGAATCCGTCCTGGTACATCCCGTCGACCACCGGCGCGTGTCCGAGGCGGTAGCCGCGGCGCAGCTCGGGCAGGAAGAACGGCAGCCGGCTCATGCTCTCGGTGCCGCCCGCCACCGCCACCTCGGCCCGGCCCAGGCGCACCGACTCGACCGCCAGCGCGAGCGCCTTCAGACCCGAGCCGCAGGCCATGTTCACGGTCCAGGCCGGGGTGCTGACCGGGATCCCGGCGCGCACGCTGATCTGACGCGCGACGTTCGGCCCGCCGCCGGCCTGGCGCGCGTTGCCGAAGACGAGCTCGCCCACCTCGGCCCCGTCGAGCCGCGCGCGCTCCAGGAGGGTCTTCACGACCGCGGTCCCGAGGTCGGCCGCGCCGAGGTCGGCCAGGGAGCCCTGGAAGCGCCCGATGGGCGTCCGCAGGGCATGGGTCACGACCACGGGGCTGGGTTGAAGGCGGTTCACGAGGGCGCTCGGCCTTCGAGGGGCGCGAGGGAGCCCAGGGGAACGTGCCGGAGGCCCTGGGGTCGGGGTCGCGAGAGCCCTCAGACCGGGGACCGCTGCAGCGCTCGGTGGCCTTCGCCCGCGGAGTTCGAAGGGCAAATAGGGTAGGTGGCCGGGCGGGACGGCACAAGCTCGGGCGCCCGAGTTGCGACCCAGGAACGAGGCGGGTTTCCGCGCTGGCGCTCGCGGGGTTAGGATCGCGGCAACGCTTCGGATTCCCCGCGCCCCCCACGGGGTTTGTCCCCCCGAAGACGGAAGGCTTCTTTGGAGCACAGTCCCGATCCGCGTGCGGAGGCCCTGTCCGCCCCATCCGGCCCGAAGGGTGCCGAGGACCTGACGGTCGTTCCGTCCGCGTCCGTCGCGGAGCCACGGCCCGCAGCGGTCACGCCGAGTCGCGCGGAACGCGCGCGCGTGGAGCTCCTGATCGAGCTGCTCTCCGACGAATCCCCGGCCGTTCACGCCCCGGTGCGCCAGCGGCTGCTGGCCGAGGGCCGCGCCGCCCTGCCCGCCCTGCGCCGCGCGGCGCGCGATCCGGAGCCGCGGCGCCGCGCGCGCGCGCGCAGGCTGGTCGCGCACCTCGAGCGCCAGACGGTCCTGCGGCGCCTGGCGGGCTACGCCCTGCGGCCCGACATCGACGTCGAGCGCGGCCTGTTCCTGCTGGGGCGCCTCGAGCGGCCCGACTTCGACCGCCGGCCCTACGTGAAGGCGCTGGATGCCATGGGCGCGGCCGTGCGCGCGCGCGTGAGCGCGGCTCCGGACAGCCCGAGCGCGCCGCTGGCGCTGGCGCAGTACCTGGGCGACGAGCTCGGCTTCGTGGGCACCGAGGCGAACTTCAACCACCCCGACAACGTGCACCTGCACCGGGCGCTCGAGACCAAGCGCGGCATGCCGCTCACGCTGGTGGCGATCTACCTCCTGGTCGCGCGCCGCGCCGGCCTGCGCGCCGCGCCGATCGCGCTGCCCGGGCGCGTGCTGCTGCGGCTCTACGCCGGCCCGCGCTCGCTGATCCTCGACCCGTTCCTGGGCGGCAAGGCACGCACGCGCCAGGACTGCGTGAACTACCTGGCCAAGCACGGCCTGGTGCCGCGCCCGCAGTGGTTCGCCGACGCCGGCGACGCGGCGCTCTTCCACCGCCACATCCTGAACCTGATGGGCAGCCACCAGGCGCGCGGGCACGCGCGCGAGGCGGCCGAGCTGCAGGCCATCGTGGCGGCCGTGAATCGCCAGCGCGCGCGCCGGCGCAGCACCAAGTAGCGCGGTGGTGCGCGGCGAGTCGAGCGGCGTGCCCGAGCGCCTACCCGGGAAGGTCGTGCCGCTCTTCCCGCTGCCGGACGTGTGGCTGTTCCCGGCCGTGATCCTGCCGCTGCACGTGTTCGAGCCGCGCTACCGGCGCATGCTCGAGGACTCGCTCGACGGCCCGGGACGGCTGGTGCTCGGCACGATCCAGGCCGGACACGAGGGCGAGGCGCCCGGCGCGCCGCCGATCTACCCGCTGGCGGGCCTGGGCGAGATCGGCCGGCACGAACGCCACGCCGACGGCCGCTTCGACATCCTGCTGGTCGGCCTGCAGCGCGTGTTCGTGGTCGAGGTCGAGAGCGCGCACCCCTATCGATTGGTCGAGACCTTCCCGGCCGTCGAGACGCCGATCGCGGCCGCGCGTGAGCCGGAGCTGCGCGCGCGCCTCCTGGGCGCGCTCGAGGCGCACCTGGACGAGGGCCAGAAGATCCCGCCCGAGTTCTCGAGCGCGCACTTGGCGGACATGCTCGCCCTGCGCCTGCCGCTCGAGCACGCGCGCCGGAACGCGCTCTACCTCGAGCTCGACGCCGAGAAGCGCGCGCTGGCGGCGCTGGCCGAGCACGAGCGCTGCTCGCGCGCCGGCTAACGACGTTCGCGTAATAGGGTGACCGCAGGTCACAAGAAGATCCCCGTTCTGGAGAGGAAGGCCCAGGGGAGGTCGGTCCTCTGTCGGAGCCGCCTGACTCCGCGACGGACGAGCTCGACAAGGGGTTCGAGGGTGTCTTCGCAGACATTGGCCAGACAGGTTCCTTTGATCCATCCCCAGAAGCCCTCCACGGGATTGAGTTCCGGCGCATAGGCCGGGAGTCGAACGACCTGCAGTCGAGACTGACGCTGCAGGAACTCCCGCACTGGCTTCGCGCGGTGCGCCTGCAAGCCGTCCCAGACCAAGACGATCCTTCCTCGAAGGTGGCGCAGGAGGTGGCGGAGGAAGACCAGGATCTGTGGAGTGCGCACTTCGCCTCGGTGGAAGCGCAGTAGCACTCGACAACGACCATCGCGCCGATAGGCCAGTGCTCCGATCGCCGACATGCGCTTCCAGCTGCGCATCTTCGTCCGCAGGACCGGCGTCTGGCCCCGCGGAGCCCACGTGCGCCGGATGACTGAGCCCTCCGAAAAGCCGCTCTCGTCTAGGAAGACGAAGTAGACCGGCCCCCTGGCGTTTTTTTGAGACGCGGCCATTCGTGCTTCTTCCAGCCTTCGATCGCGTCTTCGTCGCGCTCACGAGCACGAGTAGCAGGACGCTGAGGGGACCAGCCCATGGCTCCCAGCACGCGCCAGAGATGACCCGTGTGGTAGCTCACGCCGTGAAGGCGCTGCAGCACGATCCCAATGCGCTCGAGAGTCCAGATGTCGCTCGACCAGCCGTGAGCCTTGGCTCCTTGCAGGAGTGCCTTCTCGAACTGCTCCAGTTGCTTCTCCGACAACCGACCCGGCCGGCCGCGCTTCTTCGAGCGCAGCGCTTCCGCTCCGCCGCTCTCGAACGCCCGCTGCCAGCGCATCGCCGACTGCCGCGTCACCCGCAGCCGCCTTGCGACTTCAGCCTGACTGAATCCTCGCTTGAACAGTCCGATCGCGCGAGCGCGGCGAGCCTCGACAGCTTCACGAGACATCTTCTTCCCCATGCCTATTCAATCGGCACGGACGGAAGAAACCGTCACCTCTTTATGCGATTGTCGTTAGCGCCACACTTCAGACGGGCCCGGGCCGGAACTCGTCCGGTCGCACGGCTTCCTCGAGCTCGAGCGGGCGACGGGCCACGAAGGGCTCGACGCGCACCGCGCAGTCGGCGAGGTCGCACTGCTTGCAGTAGGCGCGGTGACACGGGTCGGTGTGGAACACGAGCTCGCCCTCGATCCCGAGCTGGCCGATGACGCGCGCGGCGAGCGCGTCGGACACGTGGTGGGCGCGCTCGACGCTCCAGAACTCCGGCACGACCAGGTGCGCGTCCACGTGGTGGTAGCGCCCGGCCCGCATGGCGCGCAGCGCGTGCAGGCGGATCACGCCCTGGCCGATCTCGGGCTGGAGCGCCTGCACCAGGCGCGCGAGCAGCTCGCCGTCCTCCTCGTCCAGCAGGCCGCCGGCCGCCTCGCGCACCAGGCGGAAGCCTGTGTGGAAGAGGAGCAGCGCCACGCCACAGGCCGCCAGCGGATCCAGCCACGTGAGGCCGGTCCACTTCACCAGCAGCAGCCCGAGCACGACGCCCGCGCTGGTCATCGAATCGGACAGCACGTGCTTGCCGTCCGCCTCCAGCGCCAGCGAGGCCAGGCGCCGGCCGGTGCGCACCAGGAACACGCCCAGGAGCGCGTTCGCCAGGCCCGCGCCGGCCACGATCGTGAGCCCGAGGTCGAGCGCGCGCAGCTCGGGGCCGAGCAGCAGCGCCTGCACGGCCTCGTACACGATCAGCACGGCCGCGAAGGCGATCAGGCCGCCCTCGAAGGCGGCCGAGAAGAACTCGATCTTGCCGTGCCCGTAGGGATGGTTGCGGTCGGCCGGGCGCCCCGCGAAGACCACGCTGCCCAGGCCGAACAGCGCGGCCACGACGTTGACGATCGATTCGAGCGCGTCCGAGAGCACCGCGGCCGAGCCCGTGCGGCGGTAGGCCTCGAACTTGGCCGCCAGCAAGAGCAGCGAGACCGCCAGCGAGATCAGCCCGGCGCGCGCGCGGATGCGCGCATCGTGCTCGGCGCCGATGTCCGGCTCGGCGCCGACGGCCGGCCCGCGCGCGGTCTTCACGCGAAGGTCGCGACCACGGGGGCGTGGTCGCTGGGCTTCGGACCGCGGCGCGCCGCGAGGTCGACCTCGACCGCGCTGCAGGCCGCCAGCGCGGGCGGCGACAGCAGCAGGTGGTCGATGCGCAGGCCCTTGTTGCCGCGCTCGAAGGCGCGCGTGCGGAAGTCCCACCAGGTGTAGACGCCGCCCTGCGGGTGGAAGTGGCGCAGGCCATCCGCGTAGCCGAGCTCGAACAGCGTGCCCAGCGCGGCGCGCTCGGGCGTGGAGCACAGGATCCGCTCGTGCCAGGCGCGCGGGTCGTGCACGTCGAGGTCGTCGCGCGTGACGTTGAAGTCGCCGCCCACCACGACCCTCTCGGCCAGCGGGAAGCGCTCGGCCAGGCGCGTGCGCAGGCTCGCGAACCAGGCCAGCTTGTCGTGGTAGCGCGCGTGCCCGACCTCCTGGCCGTTGATGGCGTAGACCGAGGCCACCAGCCACTCGCCGACCTGGGCCGCGATCACGCGCGCCTCGGAGTCGAAGCGCTCGTCGCCCAGGCCGCGCTCGACGCCCTCGAGGCCGAGCCGCGAGAGGATCGCCACGCCGTTGTAGGTCTTCTGCCCGAGGTGCGCGATCTGGTAGCCGAGCTCTTCGATCGGCTCGCGCGGGAACTGCTCGTCCTGGCACTTCGTCTCCTGCAGCAGCACCACGTCGGGGCGGGACTCCGAGAGCCAGGCCTGCAGCCGCTCGAGGCGCGCGCGGACCGAGTTCACGTTCCAGGTGGCGATGCGCATGGGGATGAGGCCCGGGAGCTTAGCGGGTAGGATCCCCGCCGATGAGCCCGGCCCGCGAGATCCGCCTGGACTGCGCCGCCTTCCTCGACTCGGCGCGCGCCGGTGCGCTGCCCGGCAAGCGCGCCGACGTGCGCGTGATCGTCGAGCGCTTCCTGGCTTGCGCCTACGACGAGCTGGGCAAGGCCCCGCACCTGCTCGAGGGCGACGACCTGAGCGAGATCCTGGCCCAGCGCCTGCCGGCCCACTTCGGCAAGAAGGATCCGCTGGCCGAGACGGTCGAGGACGTGCTCGGCGCCTACCTCGCCTTCCTGGGCGAGCAGGCGGTCGTGCTGCACGCCTTCGAGCTCGCGCACGCGCTCTCCGAGCACGCCGCGAGCTTCCGGCGCGCGGTGGCGAGCGGCGAGTTCGCCGGGCGGGCGCCGGCCAAGAAGACCACGCCCTTCGTGCACCGCGCCGACAAGACCGGCCGCAACGACCCCTGCCCGTGCGGCAGCGGGAAGAAGTTCAAGCAGTGCTGCCAGCGCCTGGGGACCTGATCCGGGTCCGATCCGCGCGCGCATTCCAGGGCCACGCTTCACCGCGCCAGCGCGCGCGCGTACCCTCTGGGGCTGCATGAGCCCGAAACCCTCCGGTGGCGGCCACGGCCGCCGCCGCCGCCCCTCCCGGCCCGACGGGCCGTCCGGCCCGCGCCGCGAACACATCTCCGAGCTGCACCCGGTCGAGGAGCCGCCCGACATCGCCACCTTCGAGGAGTGGGCGCTCGGGCCCGACATCCTGCGCGCCATCGCGGCCATGGACATCGTCAAGCCGACGCCGATCCAGGCGCTCTCGATCGGCCCGGTGCTGGAGGGCCGCGACGTGATCGCCAAGGCCCAGACCGGCACCGGCAAGACGCTGGCCTTCGGCGCGCCGATGATGAGCAAGATCGACGCCGCGCGCGCGACCGTGCTGGGCCTCGTCATGTGCCCGACGCGCGAGCTCGCGCAGCAGGTGCACGGCGTGCTGGCCACGCTCGGCCTGCCGCGCGGCGTGCGCGTGGCCATGTGCGTGGGCGGCGACCCGCTGCAACCCCAGGTCGCGCAGCTGCAGGCCGGCGCGCAGGTCGTGGTCGGGACGCCGGGGCGCATCCTCGACCTCTACCAGCAGCGCTTCCTGGCGTTCCCCTGGACCGAGTTCGTGGTGCTCGACGAAGCCGACAAGATGTTCGAGATCGGCTTCATCGACGACATCAAGAAGATCCTCTCGTTCACGCCCGAGGAGCGCCAGACGCTGCTCTTCTCGGCCACCTTCCCGACCGAGGTGCTCAAGCTCGCGCGCGAGTCCACGCGCAACCCGCTCGAGGTCGCGACCGCGGTCGGCACGGTCACGGTCGACACCGTCGACCAGCGCTACATCCAGATCGGCGAGGACGAGCGCCCGATGGCGCTGGTGCGCATCCTGGAGCAGAGCGGCCCGAAGGACGTGTTCCTGGTCTTCTGCGGCCGGCGCACCGAGGTCGACAAGCTCATGCGCGGCCTCGGACGCGCCAACCTCTCCATCCGGGCCCTGCACGGCGGCTACGACCAGGCCGCGCGCTTCCGCGTCATGTCCGCCTTCCGCACCGGCGAGGTCAAGGCCTTGATCGCGACCGACGTGGCCTCGCGCGGCCTCGACGTGCAGCACGTCACGCACGTGATCAACTACGACGTGCCGCGCGACGGCGAGGACTACGCGCACCGCATCGGCCGCACGGGCCGCGCCGGACGCTCGGGCATCGCCATCACCTTCGTGACGCCCCACGACGGGCGGCGCTGGAACGAGGTCCTGGCGCGCACCAAGGCCAAGGTGACCGAGCTCGAGATCCCGCGTCGCACCGGCTCGCGCCCGGCGCGCGACGAGCGTCCGGCGCGCGACGAGCGTCCGCCCCGCGATGAGCGCCCGGCGCGGGACGAGCGCCCGCCGCGTGGCGACCGCGCCCCGCGCGACGAGCGTCCGGTGCGTGAAGAGCGTCCGGCACGCGTCGAGCGGGAGCGGACACCGCCTTCGGACGAGGCCCAGGAGCGCCGCGGTCAGGGCGAGCGCCGGCGGCGCGAGGACGCGCCGCCCCAGCCGGAGCGCCGCGGCGGCGAGCGCCGTGGGCGCGACGAGGGCGCGCGCCGCGAGGGGCCGCCGCCCGCTCGACGCGAAGAGCGCGGATCCCGCGAGCAAGCTGCGCCCCCGCCCGAGCGCGGGACTCGCCCGCAGCGCGAACGCTCCGAGCATCCGCGCGACCAGGGCTCGTCCGGTGCCGGCCGCAGCGCGGAGCGCCGCCCCCAGGCGCAAGCGACCCAACGCCGTCCCCACACCGAACGGCCCGAACGCGGCGAGCGCGCGCCGCAGGCCGAGCGCGGCCCTCGTCCGCCCGAGTCCCCCGCGCGTGGACGCGGCGAGCGACGCCCTCCGGCCGAACCGACCGGTCAGCGCCCCGCGCGCCGCGACGAATCTCCGCCGCGCGTGCAGGACCGCTCGCCCGAGCCCGGCCCGCGCCGCCGCCGCCACCACCGCCCGGGCGCCACGCGCCCCGAGGTCAACCCGCGCGACCCCGACGGCCTCGGCCGCTGGGGCAACCGCGCCGAGGACTTCGACTAGCCCCACGCCGGGTGGCTTAGACTCCGCTTCGATGGGCGGCACGAACCCCTACCTCAAGTCGGTCGCACCCGAGCGTCCGACGCGCAAGTACAAGCTCACCTTCCGGCCCGAGGAGCGCGAGGTCGAGGTCGATCCGGCCAGGGTCCCCTACGACCGCACGGGCCAGCCCGGCTCGATCCTCGACATCGCGCTGGCGCACGACGTGGACCTCGACCACTCCTGCGGCGGCGTGCTGGCGTGCTCGACCTGCCACGTGATCGTGCGCCAGGGAATCGAGAGCTGCGGCGAGCCCAGCGAGGACGAGCTCGACATGCTCGAGAAGGCCCCGGGCCTCGAGCCGAACTCGCGCCTCGGCTGCCAGTGCGTCCCGAACGGCACCTCGGACGTGGTGGTCGAGATCCCGGAGTGGAACCGCAACCTGGTGAGCGAAGCGCCGCACTAGACGGCGGCTGTCCCCTCGGCGGCTTGCCCTAGACGTCGCGCCGCACCAGCGCCGTCACGCGCCGGCCCGCGAGCGTCGCGTCGAACAGCCAGGGCTCACCGGCCACGTCCTCGAGGCGCTTGTAGAGCGCCTTGTCGCTGCGCTGCAGGTAGTCGACGCGCCGCACCCCGTCCGCGTCGCACAGCTCGAACTCGGCGCGGCCGCGCGTCAGGCGCGGGCGCGCGAGCATGCGCGCGCCCGGCCCCGGCTCCCCGCTCGGCCCCGCCAGCGGCACCGCGCCGCGCCGCGCCAGCGCCAGGAACGAGTACGGCAGGCTGCGCAGGTCGATGCCGAGCTCGCGCCCGAGCTCGGCCCAGTTGCCCTCGGTGTACACGGCCTGCGGCGCGCGCGCGAAGAAGTGGCACCAGGCGTCGCCGCCCGCGAGCGCGCCGCAGGCGGCCTGGTGCGTGCACGGCGCGAGCACGTCGAGCGTCTGGCCGAGGCGCGCGCGCACCTCGCCCAGCGCGCGCGACGTGCGCCGGCTGCCGGGCTCGACCCACACCACCGCGCCGGCGAGCTCGGCCAGTTCGAGCAGCGGCTCGCGCTGCTCGGGATCGAGCTCGTCGAGCACATGGCTCACGAGCAGCACGTCCGGCGCCTCCGCCGGCAGGCCGAGCTGGGCCGCGACGCGCGGGTGCTCGGCCTGCACGCGCGCGAGCGCGAACTCGGCCGCCGCGGGCGTGTGGTCGAACAGGAACACGCGCTCGACCCGGTTCCCCGCCTCGCCCGCGCCGCGCGCCAGCCAGCGCCGCGTGGCGATGCCGGTCCCGCAGCCCCAGTCGAGCACCGTGCGCCCCAGCGGCCGGCGCCGGCGCCGCTCGAGCTCGTCCAGCACCCCGTCCCACTTCCAGGCGATGCGCTGCGCGAAGGTCTCGTCGTACAGCGCCAGGTCCTCGGGCTCTTCCCAGTACGGATCCCCGCCCCCGCCGCGGTCCTCGAAGGCCACGAAGGTCGAGCGCATCCGGCGCAGGGCCTCGAGCTCGTCGGCGGTGAAGTAGCGCGGCATGGGAGCGGCACGATAGCGCTTCCCGCGCGCCGAAGCGCGGCGCGACCGCCGTCTGGAATAGAGCGCTCAGGTTCGCAGAGGGGCTCGCTCGTCGGGGCCCCGCCGCGCATGGGAGCTGATGGTCCGGCCCGGTGGCGCCGTGCAGTCGAGCTCGCGCTCTCGATTCGGCACTCTTCTCCGCGCGTCTTGTCACCGCGCCACCTGCGCGCGTTCGCGCTACTTCGCCACTACCTCGATCTCGAACAGCTTCGGCCACAGCTTGCCCGTCACGAACAGACGCTTCGCAGCGGGGTCGTAGGCGATGCCGTTCAGCACGGCGTCGCTGTTCGGGATCGAGCTGGCGTCGAACAGCCCGGAGAGGTCGACCACGCCCAGCACCTCGCCCGTGGCCGGGTCGATGCGCACGATGTAGTTGCGCTTCCAGACGTTGGCCCACAGCTCGCCCGCGACCATCTCGAGCTCGTTCAGTTCCGTGACCGGCGCGCCCTTCGACAGCACGCGCACGCGGCGCACTTCCTTGAAGGTCTTGGGGTCGCGGAAGGTCAGCACCTCCGAGCCGTCGCTCTGGATCAGCCAGGTGCCGTCGAAGACCAGGCCCCAGCCCTCGCCCTCGTACTCGAACTGGTCGAGCGGCTTGAGCGTGGCGCGGTCGTAGACGCGCGCGACGCTCTGCTGCCAGGTGAGCTGGATCAGGCGCTCGCCGACCAGCGCCAGGCCCTCACCGAAGAGGTTGTAGGGCAGCTCGGTCTTGCGCAGCACCTTGCCGGTCTCGAGCTCGACCGTGCGCACGCTCGAGGTGCCGTGCTGACCGGTGCTCTCGTGCAGCAGGCCGCCGTCGAAGACCAGACCCTGGCAGTAGGCCGCCGGGTCGTGCGGGTATTCGTGCACCACGCGGAAGCCCTGCAGCCAGGGCCGCGCACGGAAGCGTTGCCAGCCGAGGTAGCAGGCCGCCACGAGCAGGGCGCCGGCCAGCGTGAACAGCAGCGTGCTGGGCAGCGCGCGCGCGGCCGGCCGCGCGGGTGAGGCCGTCGCGGCGAACGTGCCCTTGGCCGAGGTCATGGCGGCATTCTGGCTCGGCGCGGGGCCGCCGTCCAAGGCCGAGGCGCGCTTGACGCTAGCCCGTCACGCCGCGGCGCGCCGCCTCGATCAGGCCGGCGGCGTAGTCGATGCCGTCGGGCGTGCGCGCGCCGTGCCAGGAGAGGTACTCGCCGTCGGCCAGGGCGAAGCGCGCGCGCGCGAGGCCGGAGAGGTGCGCGAGCTCGTCGGCGTGCTTGGCCTCGAACGGGAAGGGCTCGGTCGAGAGCAGCACCACCTCGGGCGCGCTCTCCGCCAGGGCCTCGGCCGTGACCTCGGGGTAGCGCACCGGGCGCGCGCCGAAGACGTTCTCGCCGCCGGCCAGCTCGAGCAGCGCGTGCGCGAAGGTATCAGAATTGACACTCATCCACGGCTTGCGCCAGATCAGGTAGGCGAAGCGCACGCGCGGCCGACCCGCGGCGCGCGCGCGCACGCGCTCGGCGCGGCGCTCGATCTCGCGCGCGAGCTCCTCGCCGCGCTCCGCGCGTCCCACGGCCGCGCCGATCGAGCGCACCATCTCGGCCGTCTCCGCCAGGGTGCGCGGCATGCTGTCGTGCACGCGCAAGCCCGCCGCGCGCAGCGCCGCGGCGTCCTCGACGCGGTTCTCCTCGCGGTTCATCAGCACCAGGTCGGGCGCCAGCGCCACGATGCGCGCCACGTCGGGGTCCTTCGTGCCGCCGACCTTCTCGAGCGCGCGCACGCCGTCGGCCGGGTGCACGCAGAAGCGCGTCACGCCCACGAGGTCGCCACCGCGCTCCAGCGCGAAGGCGAGTTCGGTCAGGGACGGACACAGGGAGACGAGCTTCATCGCTTCAGGGCACGGCCACGCGCTTCTGGCATCGATTCTAGGCGGGTCTCGCGCTCGGACCTAGCGCTCACCGAGCGCGCGCAGCACCGCTTCCGTGATGAGCTCGGGGCGCTCCCAGGGGATGAAGTGCCCCTGCTCGGGAATGCGCTCGATGCGCAGCGTCGCGTGCGTGGCCATGCGTTCGACGAAGTCCGCGTTGGCCGCGGGCACCAGCCCATCGTCCTCGCCCTGCAGCACGCAGATCGGTAGGCGCAGCATGCTCCAGCGCGGCAGCATGGCCGTGAGCTCCTGCTTCAGCGGCCGTAGCTCCTCGTCCGCGCGCGCGAGCCCGTCGGGCAGCAGCGGATGGATCAGCCAAGTGCGGCCGAGCGCCTGGTACCAGGTCGGCTCCTCGAGCTCCGGATCGAGCGAGGGCGCCACCAGCACCAGCGCGCGCACGAGCTCGGGCGCGTCCATCGCCAGGCGCGCCGCGATCGTGCCGCCGAGCGAATGCCCGACCACGACCGCCGGGCCGCTCGCCGCGTGCGCCGCGAGCACCACGCGCAGCGCCGCGGCCTGCTCGGCCAGCGACGGGACGATCCCGCCGGCGCTCGAACGGCCCCAGCCCGGCCGATCGACCGAGACGAGGCGTGCGCGCTCGCCCAGCCGCGCGTCGGCCATCACGAAGCTGAACGCCCGCCACCCGCCGGGCGTGCCGTGCACGAACAGCACGAGCGGTCCGTCCTCTGGCCCGGTCTCGGCCGTTGCGACGCGCAGGCCCTGCGCGCTCGTGTAGACGTGCTCGCTGGGTCGCGGCCGCCCGGCGAACGCCTGCGCGGTCGAGGGCGGACCCATGGAGACGCAGCACAGGCCGAGGGCTGCCAGCGCGAGCGTGACGCCGACGAGCACGAGCCCGACGCGGCGGCGGGACCAGCGGCGACTCGGCCTGGACGCGAGGGCCATGCGCGCACCTACAGCGCCGCCGCGAGCGGCACGGCCAGGCGCTCGAGCTTGGTGGGATCGACGTGCATCTCCTGGAAGGGCGTGAACTCCGGCACGAGCAGGTCGCGCCGCAGCTCCAGGCACAGGGTGCGCCCGCGGTGGCGCCGAGCCAGCAGGCTGGCGAGCGTGCCGGGGTGCAGCGAGTAGGCCCCGTTGAGCACGACCTCGAAGCCCGCGGCGGTGAAGTTCGCGCGCGCGCGCTCGACCAGCTCGCTCGAGGCCAGGCGCGTCCCGTCGGGCGCGTCCACGATCAGGTCCACCGGCGCGCGCAAGGGCCAGCTCTCGCGCCGCGCCGGCGCGTAGGCCGCGCGCAGGCTGGCGACGATGTGCTCGTCGACCGGCACGTCGACCGAGCGCGGAGCATAGGAGTGCACCATCACGGCATGGCCCCCGCCCGCGCACACGAGCGCGCACGCGTCCTCGACGCAGGCGCGATAGGCGCGGTAGCGCGCCAGGAGCAGCGCGAGGTCGGCCGGATCGCGCACCCAGGCGTGGATCCCGGGCGTCAGCTCGCCCGCGGCCGACGTGCGCGGCCTGGGGTCCGCGTCGATGAGCCGGTTGCAGTCCACGAAGGTGCGCGGCACGAGGCAGCGGATGACCGCCGCCGAACGGCCCGGATCGGCCGCGACCACGCGCTCGGCCACGCGCAAGGCGAACTCGGGCGCGCCCACGTCGGTGTTCACGAAGAAGAACTCGCGCAGGTCGGCGGGGAACGACCCGCGCAAGGCGGCGCGCAGCCGGTCGAAGTCCGCCGCGCGCGTCGCGCCGTGCGGGACCTCCAGCAGGAGATCGGGCCGCGCGCCCGCGCGCGCGCCGCGCACCAGCGCGACCTCGCACACCTCGGGGATGGAGTGCATGCTGCGAGCACGCTACCAAGCCGCGCGCGATCCTGGCTCCGTCCAGAGCCAGGACGAGGGGCGTGCCTCCGCTCGCTCCAGGTCGGTTACGATCGCGCCGGACAGGGATACGGGAGTGGGCTCGAGGAGGTCCTCGCTCATGCACGCTCGATTCTGGCTCGCGCTGGCCTGCGCCATGGGCGGGGCGTTGGTCTGGTGGATCGCCGCCCGCGAGGACGGCGTGTCGCGGGTCGTTGCGCACGCCGCGACGCTCGATCCTGTGGCGGCGCCTGCGCCGGCCGAGCTCACGGCCGCCCCCTCGCACGAGCGCCTCGAGCCCGCGCCGGCCGCGTCGCGCGAGGTCGACGCACCCGAATCGAGGCCCGAGTCGCGCCGGGTGCTGGAAACCAGCCCCGCACCGGTCTCCGTGCGCGTGCAGCTGGCGCTGGCCTCGGAAGCACCGGGCTCGTTCGACGGTTGGCTGGTCGAGGCGCAGTCCTGGCTCGAGCACACGGACGAGACCTTTCTGCACGAGGCGCGCGCGAGCGCCAAGGGCGTGGCCGAGTTCAGCTTCCCCGGTTTCGTGCACATCGACTGGCTGCGCTGCGTGCCGCCGCCGGAGAGCGGCCTCGCGCTGGCCTTCGCCGAGCACCACGCCGACCTGGATCCGGGTGATTCGCTGGAGGAGACGCTCGAGCTGGACCTCGGCGGCGTGCTCGGCGCGCGCGTCGTGGACACCGACGGCCGGCCCGTCGCGGAGGCGCGCGTCCACGCCTACTCGGAGGGCGTGGGCTACGACCTGACCTCCTGGCAGCCCGGCCTGGTGGCCGCGACGACGGGCGCGGACGGCCGCGTGGAGTTCCCGCCCCTGCCGCCGGGCGACTGGTGCCTGGGCGTGGAGCCCGAGCGCTGGCTCCAGATCGAGCCCGACCTGAACAGCGGAGCGTGCAGCGAGGTCCAGGCGCGAGTCCGCGCCGAGGACCGCGACATCGAGGTCGTGCCCCTGCACCGTTTCCGGCTGAGCGTCCGGGACGCCCTGGGCCGACCGGTCGAGGCGGCGGAGGTCCAGCTCGCGCCGCTGGAGCTGCGCGCGCTGGCGACGAGGACGCCCGAGCCGCTGGAGTTCTTCCTCGGCCACGCGCGGCCGCCCGAGGAGGGGGCCGCGCCGCGCGTCTGGCCCTACGACACCCTGGTGTGGACCACCGACGCGCAGGGCGAGGCCGAGCTGTTCGGGATCGAGGGCCGCTGGGAGCTCGGGGTCGTGCCGCAGCTCGGACGGGGCCAGGGCCAGACCGGCGAGCTCATCCGCAGCGTGCTCGAGCTGCCCTGCCCCGACCAGACCGTGCGCCTGCCGGCGGCGGTGCAGGGCTTCCACGCGCGCGTCCAGGACGCCGCCGGTCGGCCGATCGAGGGCGTGGAGGCGGCGCTCGTGCGCACGGCGAACGGGGTCTCGGTCTCGACCACCAGCGCGCGCGACGGCTCGTTCGAGCTGCGTGGCCTCCAGCCGGGCGTCGAGTGTCGGCTGGAGCTGTCGCACCGCGACTACCTGCCGGGGGCGTGGTCGGTGTGGACGACGGCGGCCGCGCAGCCGCCGGTCTTCGAGCTGCGCCGGGCGGGAGCCGTGTCCGTGCGCATGACCGACACGACCGAGAAGCCCCTGCAAGGAAGGGGCGTCGCGGTCCTCGCGCTCCTACCGGACGAACCCGCGCAGCCGGCCGAGTCCGCCTGGCTCGCGAGGCATCCGCACGGCGCGCGCTTCTCGGACGGCGCGGGCCGGATCCAGTTCACGCAACTGCCCCCCGGCCGGGTCGAGCTCGGGCTCCAGCTCCCGTTCGCGACGAACACGAGTGGACCCGCGATCCAGAGAGTCACGATGGAGCTGTTCCAGCGCTGGGTCCTGCCCGTGCAGGAGGGCGAGCAGACGCTGCGGGTCGATCTCGGCCGCTACGTCCCGCCCGCTCCACGGCAGGTCCCGCACACCGGCGTCGTCCTCGACGCCGACTCGGGCGCGCCCCTCGACGGCGTGTGGGTTTTCGCTCGTTCCGCCACGGGGCAGAGCCGTGTCAGGACCGACGGAGAGGGTCGCTTCAATATTGCGGGGGTTTCGAGCCCGCTCTCGCTCACGCTCCTGGGCCTCGGCTACCTGCCGCTGGAGGTGCCGGAGCAGGAGTGCGCCCCGGGCGTGCACGAGCACCGCCTCGCGCTGCGCCCCGGCGGTCACGCCGTGACCGTCGAGTTCCTCGACCGCGATGGTGTGCGCCTGCCGCGGCTCGAGGTGGCCGTGAAGAACGAGGATGGAGCGAGCCACCTCGGGTGGATGCGCACTGGAAGCGAGCCCTTCTTCTCGAGCGGCCAGCGCGTCCTGACCGACGGGCGGCTCGTGCTGGAGTCGCAGGCCGAGGGTCGCGTGCGCTTCGAGCTCAGCATCGCGGGCCACGCGCTCGGAAGCGGCGCCGTCGAGGTCGGCGGCGGGCGCGCGCCAGAAGCGGCGAGCGTGCGGCTCGAGCAATCCCTGGCCGAGATGCGGGCCGAGATCGAGCGCGCTCTCGGCGGCGACGAGGACGGCGAAGGCGAGGATTGAGCCTCGAATGGCAACCCGCTCCGGGCCTGGCCCTGGCGAGCTGACATCGACTGGAAGTGGGCTCGTCAGGACACCCTGAGCCTAGGGCCCGGGCCACCCATCGCGCGCTCGCCGGGGTCCAGTCGGACTTCTCCCTGGGGAGCGAGGGCGCGAGACGGTATCTCTCTCGTCCCATGGCCCCCTCGCACGAGCGCAATGGCCGGCGCGAGCCGGAGACGCGCCTCGTCATCGGCGTGGCGCCGGAGCGGCTCGCGCCGCCCGAGGTGGCGCGGCGTTTCCGGGGCCTGCTGGCGGACGGCGCGCGCCTCGTCCCCGCGGGGCGGGCGAAGAAGCGGCCGGAGGTGCTGCTCGAGCGCTACCCGCCGCGCTACGAGCTGCACCTCTTCGGCGCGCGCTTCTTCCTCGGCGACTACCGCTACGACGACGCGGTCGGGTTCCTGGTCGGGTACGTGGTGCTGGGCGAGCCCGGCACGGAGAGCGCCGCGCGCATCTGGCCGCGCGTCTTCTACAAGGACTCCTCGCTGCTCTGGCGCGTCGCCAGCCACTTCGTGCGCGACGGCGGCCAGGTCTGGATCGGGAAGGGCGACACGCGCCTCGAGGAGCGCGGCGAGTGGGTCCTGCGCCACAGCGCGGAGGAGACCGCCAACCTGCCGTTCGAGCTCACCTTCGCGCTCGACGAGCTGAGCCGGCGCGCGCGACGGCGGCGCGACGACGCGGCCATCCCGCTGGTCGTGCGCGCGGCACCGCGCGGGCGCATCGAGGCCTACGCGGACTTCTGCGCACCGCGACGAGCGGCGGCGGCGCGCTTCCGCGAGAACGGCGGGCGCGCGGTGGCGCGCTTCCTGCACCAGGGCGAGCCCTCCTCGCTGCGCTTCGCGCGCGGCTACTCGCCGGACCTCGCGCGCGGAGTCGTGGAGCGCGGCACGTCCTCGAGCGCGTTCTTCGGCGGCCGCATCGAGAAGTTCCGCGTGCTCTCGCAGAACCGGCGCGTGCAGTACCTCTTCCTGACCTCGCCCACGCACGTCTGGCTCGGCCCGCCGCAGCTGCTCACGACCGAGCTCTCGAGCTACGGCGTGCGCGTGCACGACGTGGACGCGGACGAGGACGTGTTCCTGCCCGGCTACGAGTACCACGAGGAGGGCGAGAGCCAGATCCCGGCCGGCTTCGCGGGCGCGCCCCATCCCGACAACCCCGACCGCGCCGACGCCGCGGCCTGGCTCGAGGCGCTGCCCGTGGTCCAGACCTTCCGCGCCGCCTTGCCACGGTTGCGCGCGCGGCGTGGTGGGCGGCGTGGCGGGCGGCGCTGAGCCTCGACGGAAACGCCGGTCACGCGCGCGCATCGGAGGCGTACGCTGCTCGCCCGGCCACCGAGGACCTCGGAAGCGAAGATCCAAGCATGAAGACCACCAGCGACTCCCACCTCACGCCCGCCCGTCGCGCGCTCCTGCTGGGGTCGTCCCTGGCCCTCCTGCTGCTGGTCCTGGCCCCCGCGCGCTCGGCGCTCGCCGCCGCACCGCAGGAGAAGCCGCCGCGCGACGTGGCCCAGTTCAACCTCGGCAAGAACGGGCTCGCGCTGGCCGGCCACGACCCGGTGGCCTACTTCGCGGAGGACGGGAAGCCGCGCAAGGGCGACGCCAAGTTCGAGCTCGTGCACGACGGCGTGCGCTACCGCTTCGCGAACGAGGCGAACCAGAAGCTGTTCCAGGCGAGCCCGGCCAAGTACGAGCCGGCCTACGGCGGCTGGTGCGCCTACGCCATGGCCCAGAAGGAGAAGGTCGAGGTCGACCCCGAGTCCTTCCTGGTGCGCGACGGACGCCTGATGCTCTTCTACAAGGGCTGGTTCAACGACACGCGCGCGAAGTTCCTGAAGGACGCCGACAACCTGACGCGCAAGGCCGACGCGAAGTGGGCCGAGCTGATCGCGCCGCCGAAGCCGAAGTAGGGCGGCGCTCACGCACCGGGTCGGACCGCGCAGGCCGCGGCCCTCGATCACGGACGCTTGCGGGCCTCAGGCGGTCCCGTAGGGCTCGAACCCGTAGCGCTCGCCGGCGCGCGTCACGCGCCCGAAGGCGTGCTCGAGGTCGTGATAGAAGAGGCCGAGCCAGCCGTCGCGCGCGGCGCGTTCGAGCCACTTCGAGCGCGAGGCGAAGGAGCGCGGCACGTCCAGGTCGTAGGCCATGATGTAGGCCGGCTGGATGTGGTGCGAGGTCGGCACGACGTCGGCCCAGAAGATGGCGCTCTCGCCCGGGCCGCTCTCGTTCACGGTGAGCACGCTGACGCCGTCGGAGTGGCCGGCGGCCTCGTGCGCCAGCAGGCCGGGCAGGAGCTCCTCCTCGGCCGCATAGGGCTCGAGCAAGCCGGCGCGCTCGATCACGCGCACGTGCTCGGGCTCGTAGCCGCCCTTGCGCGCGGGGTCGGGCGACTGCGCGGCCTCGATCTCGACGCGCGGGGCGCGGTGCACGGCGCGCGGGAAGAGCGGGACGAGCGCGCCGCTGCCGTCGCGCGTGAGCCAGCCGCCGATGTGGTCGAAGTGGCAGTGCGAGGCCAGCACGTGCGTGACGTCCAGGGGCGCGAGGCCCAGCGCCGCGAGCGACGATTCGAGCGTGGTGCGGCGCTCGAGCGCGTAGATCCGGCGCCACTTCTCGGCCACGTGCCCGCCGATGCCGGGCTCGAGCACCACGCGCCAGTCGCCGCGCTCCAGCAAGAACGGCCGCAGGGCGAGCTCGATGGTGTTGTCCTCGGCCGCCGGCGTCAGGCGCCCCCACAGCGCCTTCGGCACGACGCCCCACATCGCGCCGCCGTCCAGGCGCATGGTGCCGTCCAGCAGCGCGGTGACGCGCCAGGGGCCGACCTGCACGCGCTCCGGGCGCCACGCCGGCCGGGACAGCGTTGCCACGGGCCTCAGCTCGCCGACAGGATCGCGCGCGAGAGGATCATGCGCTGCACCTCGCTCGTGCCCTCGCCGATCGTGCACAGCTTGGCGTCGCGCCACATGCGCTCGACCGGGTACTCGCGCGAGTAGCCGTAGCCGCCGTAGATCTGGATCGCGTCGTAGGTGACGCGCATCGCGACCTCGGAGGAGTAGAGCTTGGCCATGGCGGCGGCGGTGCCGAAGGCCTGGCCGGCGTCCTTCAGGCGCGCGGCGTGGTAGACGAGGTGGCGCGCGGCCTCGACCTCGAGCGCCATGTTGGCGAGCTTGAAGGCCACGGCCTGTTGCTTCGCCAGGGGCTTGCCGAAGGCCTCGCGCACCTCTGCGTACTGCAGCGCGCAGTCGTAGGCGCCCTGCGCGATGCCGAGGCCCAGCGCGCCGATCGAGATGCGCCCGCCCTCCAGCGTCTTCATGAAGGTCTTGAAGCCCTCGCCCTCGGGCCCGAGCAGGTGGTCGCGCGGGATCTTCGCGTCCTCGAACACGAGCGAGGCCCAGTCCGAGCCGCGCATGCCGAGCTTCTTCTCGCCCTTCTCGAGCGAGAAGCCCGGCGTGCCCTTGGGCACGACGAAGGCGCTGATGCCCTTGGGCCCGAGGCTCCGGTCGGTGACCGCGGTCACGATGAAGGTCCCGGCGTGGGTCGCGTTGGTGCAGAAGCACTTGCGCCCGTTGAGCACCCACGCGTCGCCCTTGGCGACGGCCGTGGTCTGCGTGCCGCCCGAATCGGAGCCCGCGTTGGGCTCGGTCAGGCCGTAGGCGCCCATGTACTCGCCCGCCACCAGCTTGGGCACGTAGGCGTTGCGCAGCGCGTCGCCGCCCCAGGCGAAGATCGGATAGGTGCCGAGGCTGACGTGCGCGGCCAGCGTCAGG
>CAZWAY010000004.1:123084-124136 GCA_964631945.1 uncultured Planctomycetaceae bacterium | reverse complement strand
TGCGCGCGAGCCTTGTGGCCGAGCGCGCCGAGCTGGCGGCCGAACTCGAGCAGCTGCGCCGGCAGCTCTAGCTCGTGCGCCAGGAAAGCGCGGCGGACGGAAACGCTTTCGGGCGCTGGAGCTCCAAAAGCAGCGCCCGCCAGGCCGACACGAGACCCAGCGAGTAGTCTTGCCTCTCGCCTCCCCCCGACTCTCGACGCCCTGCAGCCACCCCCGATGTCGGAGCACTCCACCTCGCGGCGCGCGCCGCCTCCCGCTTGCGTGTCCGTGCCCGTGCCCGACGGCGTCGAGCTGCTGGCGCCGGTGCCGGCCGATTGCGTGGAGGTCCTGTCGCTGCCCGCGCTGGAGTTCGTGCGCGACCTCGAGCGGCGCTTCCGCTTCCGGCGCGCGCAGCTGCTCGCCCGGCGCGAGGGCCTGAAGCGCAAGCTGGACCAGGGCTGGCGCCCCGACTTCCTGCCGGAGACGCGCGCGATCCGCGATTCGGCCTGGAGGGTGGCGGCCGTGCCGGCCGAGTTGCTCGACCGGCGCGTCGAGATCACCGGGCCGGTCGAGCGCAAGATGGTCGTCAACGCGCTCAACTCGGGGGCCCAGGTCTTCATGGCCGACTTCGAGGACGCGAACTCGCCGACCTTCGAGAACTGCGTGCGCGGGCAGCAGAACCTGTGCGACGCCGTGCGGCGCGCCATCGACTTCACCGACCCGCACAGCGGCAAGCACTACCGTCTGAACGAGCGCACCGCGCTGCTGTTCGCGCGGCCGCGCGGCTGGCACCTGGACGAGAAGCACCTGTACGTGGACGGGCGCGCCGTCTCGGCCTCGCTGTTCGACTTCGGCCTGTACGTCTTCCACAACGCGCGCACGCTGCTCGGCCGCGGCACGGGCCCGTACTTCTACCTGCCCAAGCTCGAGAACCACCTCGAGGCGCGGCTGTGGAACGAGGCCTTCGAGTTCGCCCAGGACGCGCTCGGGCTGGCGCACGGGACGATCAAGGCCACGGTGCTGATCGAGACCCTGCCCGCGGCCTTCGAGATGGACGAGATCCTGTGGGAGCT
>CAZWAY010000004.1:0-123074 GCA_964631945.1 uncultured Planctomycetaceae bacterium | reverse complement strand
TGCGCGAGCACTCGGCCGGACTCAACTGCGGACGCTGGGACTACATCTTCAGCTTCATCAAGAAGCTGCGCGCCGACCCGGCCTGCGTGTTGCCCGATCGCGGCGCGGTCGGCATGGACCAGCCCTTCCTGTCGGCCTACAGCCGGCTGCTGGTCGAGACCTGCCACCGCCGCGGCGTGCACGCCATGGGCGGCATGGCCGCGCAGATCCCGATCAAGAACGACCCCGCGCGCAACGCGGCCGCGCTGGCCAAGGTGCGCGCCGACAAGGAGCGCGAGGTCGCCAACGGCCACGACGGGACCTGGGTCGCGCACCCCGCCCTGGTGGCGGTGGCGGGCGAGGTCTTCGCCACCATCGGCGGCCAGAACCAGCTCGCACGCGCGCGCACGGAGCCGCGCGTGAGCGCCGCCGACCTGCTGGCGGTGCCGAAGGGTGCCATCACCGAGGCCGGCCTGCGCCAGAACCTGTCGGTGGGCGTGGCCTATCTCGAGGCCTGGCTGCGCGGCGCGGGCTGCGTACCGCTGCACGACCTGATGGAGGACGCGGCCACGGCCGAGATCTCGCGCACCCAGGTGTGGCAGTGGCTGCACCACGCGGCCCGGCTCCCGGACGGACGCGTGATCGACGCACGCCTCGTGCGCGCGATCCTGGCCGAAGAGCTGGCCAAGTTCCGCTCCGAGCTCGGCGAACCGGGCTGGAGCGCCAGCCGCTTCGAGCTCGCCGCGCGGATCTTCGAGCCGCTCCTCACGAACAGCGAGCTGGAGGACTTCCTCACGCTCGCCGCCTACGAGCACCTCTGACCCCTGCCAGACGCCCTCCAGCGAGGGCCACACGCACCATGGCCACCAGCAGCTACCTGCCCGAATCCTCGAACGGGACCGCCCTCTCCGCCCAGCGCTGGGACGGGATCGAGCGCGACTACAAGCCGGCCGACGTCGAGCGCCTGCGCGGCTCGATCCGCGTCCGCCACACTCTGGCCGAGCTGGGGGCCGAGCGCCTGTGGCAGCTGCTGCACGGCGAGGACTACGTGCACGCGCTCGGAGCCCTGACGGGCAACCAGGCCATGCAGATGGTCAAGGCCGGCCTCAAGGCGATCTACCTCTCGGGCTGGCAGGTGGCCGCCGACGCCAACCTGGCCGGACAGATGTATCCCGACCAGAGCCTGTATCCGGCCAACAGCGTGCCCGAGGTCGTGCGGCGCATCAATCGCTGCCTCGCGCGCGCCGACCAGATCGCGCACATGGAGGGCGACACGAGCACCCACTGGTTTGCGCCGATCGTGGCCGACGCCGAGGCCGGCTTCGGCGGACCGCTCAACGCCTTCGAGCTGATGAAGGCCATGATCGAGGCCGGCGCGGCGGGCGTGCACTTCGAGGACCAGCTGGCCTCCGAGAAGAAGTGCGGGCACCTGGGTGGCAAGGTGCTGGTGCCGACCGCGAGCTTCATCCGCACGCTCAACGCCGCACGCCTGGCGGCCGACGTGAGTGGCGTGGCGACCGTGCTGGTGGCGCGCACCGACGCGGATGCCGCCAACCTGCTGACGAGCGACGTGGACGAGCGCGACAGGCCCTTCCTGACCGGCGAGCGCACGGCCGAGGGTTTCTTCCGCGTGCGCGCGGGGATCGAGCAGGCCATCGCGCGCGGCCTCGCCTACGCGCCCTACGCCGACCTGGTGTGGTGCGAGACGAGCAAGCCCGACCTGGGCGAGGCCAAGCACTTCGCCGAGGGCATCCACGCGCGCTTCCCCGGCAAGCTCCTGGCCTACAACTGCTCGCCCTCGTTCAACTGGAAGAAGCACCTCGACGCGCCCACGATCGCGCGCTTCCAGCGCGAACTCGGGGCGATGGGCTACAAGTTCCAGTTCGTCACCCTGGCCGGCTTCCACGCGCTCAACCACTCGATGTTCCAGCTGGCGAGCGGCTACCGCGAGCGCGGCATGGCGGCCTACTCCGAGCTGCAGCAGCAGGAGTTCGCGGGCGAGGCCGGCGGCTACTCCGCCACCCGCCACCAGCGCGAGGTCGGCACGTCCTACTTCGACGCCGTGTCGCAGGCGGTGGCGAGCGGCCAGTCCTCGACCACGGCCATGGCGGGCTCGACCGAGGTCGAGCAGTTCGCCGAGCGCACGCTGCGCAAGCTGGCATAGGCCCGTCCCTGGAAGCGGCCGGGGTTGACCTGGGCGCCGGTGCCGGCCAGGCTCGTCGCCCATGAACCCGCTCCGCCCGAGCGCGCCGCCGGCGCGCGTCCTGCTGGGCCCCGGGCCGTCCGAGTGCGCGCCCGAGGTGCTGGCGGCGCTCGCGCGCCCGACGCTCGGGCACCTGGACCCGCTGTTCCTGGCGCTGATGGACGAGGTGCGCGCGGGGCTGCGCGCGGCCTACCGCAGCGAGAACGAGCTGACCCTGCCGGTCTCGGGCACCGGCACGGCCGGGATGGAGAGCGTGCTCGTCAACCTGCTGGAGCCGGGCGACGCGCTGCTGGTGGGCGTGGCCGGATACTTCGGGGCGCGCCTGGCGGAGATCGCACGGCGCGTGGGCGCGCGCGTCAGCGAGGTGCGCGGCGAGTGGGGCCGCGCGCTCACGCCCGACGCGCTGCGCCGGGCCGCGCGCGGCCAGCGCTTCAAGGCCCTGGCGGTGGTGCACGGCGAGACCTCGACCGGCGTGGTGCACGACCTCGCGGCCATGCGCACGCTGGCGGACGAGCTGGGGGCGCTGCTGATCGCCGACTGCGTGACGACCCTGGGTGGCCTGCGGCTCGAGGTCGATGCGTGGGGCGTGGACGCCGCCTACTCGGGCACCCAGAAGTGTCTGGCGGCGCCCTCCGGCCTGTCGCCGGTGACGCTCTCGCCGCGCGCGCTCGCGGCCCTCTCGGCGCGCAAGACTCCGGTGGCGAGCTGGTACTTCGACCTCGCGCTGCTGCAGAGCTACTGGGGCCAGGGACGCGCTTACCACCACACCGCGCCGATCCAGAACGTCTACGCGTTGCACGAGGCGCTGCGGCTCCTGTTCGAGGAGGGCCTGGAAGCGCGCTGGCACCGGCATGCGCGGCACGCGCGCGCGTTGTGGGCCGGGCTCACGGCCATGGGGCTCGAGTTGCTGGTGCCCGAGGGCGAGCGACTCGTGCCGCTCACGGCCGTGCGCGTGCCGGCCGGGATCGACGAGGGCCGCGTGCGCAGCGCGCTGCTCGCGCGCCACTCGCTCGAGATCGGTGGCGGCCTCGGCGAGCTGAAGGGGCGCATCTGGCGCATCGGATTGATGGGCGCGGGCGCCAAGCGCGCCAACGTCGAGCTCGTGCTCGGCGCGCTGCGCGCCGCGCTGGCCGAACAGGACTGGCGCGCCGCGGACGACCCGCTGGCGGCCGTCCACGCCGCCTATGGCCGCACCTAGCCCGGAGCGCACACGCCCCTGGTCCGGCGAGGGGACCTTCCTCGCCCTGTTCGCCCTGGCCCTGGCGCTGCGCCTGGCGAACTCGGCCTACGGCAGTCTCAAGCTGGACGACTTCCACAGCCTGCACCACGCGCGCGCGAGCGACCTCGCGGCCTTCTTCCGGGTCCTGACGCAGGACAACCATCCGCCGCTCTCGTTCCTCTTGGTGCGGGGCGCGCGCACGCTCTTCGGGGAGGAGCCCTGGGCGCTGCGCCTGCCCGCCCTGCTGGCCGGGCTCGCCACGCTCGCGCTGGTCTGGCGCATCGGCGCACGCCTCGCTTGCACGCGCGCTCGGACCGCCGCGACCGCGCTCGTGGCCGTCTCGAGCCTGCACCTCGAGCTCTCCAGCGATCTGCGCATGTACGCCTTGCTCGCGCTGGCCGGTGCCGGGTTGCTCGAGGCCCTGCTCAGCGCCCTCGAGGAGGGCCGCGGCGCCTGGCGCATCGGCCTGTGGACCGTGATCGGGCTGCACTCCCACTACCACTTCCTCTACACGCTCGCGGTGCTCGGCTCGGCCACGCTCTTCCTGGGAACGAGGCCTCCCTATCGCGCCCGCCTGCGCGCCTGCCTGGGCGCCTTCGCGGCCGCCGGGCTGCTGTCGGCGCCCTGGTACCTGCTCGGCTTCCCGGCTCAGCTCGCGCACGGGCTCGCGCCGGGCGGCTCGAACGCCACGCTCCTGCGGCTGTTCGAGGGCTTCAAGAACCTCGAGTTCCCGAACGTCTCGGTGGCCGGTCCGGCGCTGCGTTTGGTCCTGCTCGCGGCGAGCGCGCTCTTCCTCGGGCTGGCGGGGCTGGGCGCGCTCGGAACGCTGCGCGCTGCGCGCGGCACGGGGCGGGTGGCGCTGCCGGTCCTGCTCGTCGGCGCGGCCCTCGTCGTGCCACTCCTCGGCTGGAGCGCGGTGCACCTGTCGAGGCGCACGGGGTTCGAGTGGCGCTACCTGGCCGGAGCCCTGCCGGCCTTCTGCCTCCTGGCCGCAGCCGAGGCCTGCGCCGTAGGCTTCCTGGCGCGCACGCGACGCCTGACGCTGGCGGGCGTGATCGCGAGCGCGCTGGTGCTGGCCGTGTTCAATGCGCGCGATCCGGGCGAGGAGGACTACCGCGGGGCGGCCGAATGGGTCCTGGCGCGGGCAACGCCGGCGGACGCGCTGGTCGCAGCCGATTGGCAACCGCGCCTCTTCCCGCACGCCCTCGGCTGGCGCTACTACGCCGCGCACCGGCCGCCGGCATCCCGGCCGGAGAGCCTCGAACACACCGACGACTTCGCGCTGCTCGCGCCCGAGCGCCTGGCTGGGCACGAACGCGTGTTCTGCTTCCTGCGCAGCCTTCCCAGGGACTGCGCCCTGCTGCAGACCCTGCGCTCGCGCTACCCGCGCGAAGAGGTCCACGCCTTCGGGCGATCGATCCACGTGCACGTCTTCACGCGCCCGTAGGCCGACCGCCCGCGGCGGACCGGAGCGGACCTACAGACCCACGGTCAGGTCGACCGAGTTGGAGTAGACCTTCACGCCACCCGGACGGAACAGGGTGGCCTGGGTGTAGGCGGTCAATCCGCACAGGGCCGCATCGTTCGGCACGCCCTGGCTGACCTGGTTGGGCGGCAACGCCAGCGCGAAGCGGAAGAAGAAGGGCGAGCCGCGGTTCACGAGCAGCACGTAGCCGCTGGGAAGGGTGAAGTTCGCCGGGGAGCCGTGGGCCAGGATCACCGCCGCGATGCTGGCCGGATCGTTCACCGTCATGGTGATGACTCCCCCCAGGACCGCCGGCGTGGCCGAGTAGACGTTGAGGTTCGGGGCGGGCGCGCGGATCGCGTTCGAGGCCGCCGTTCCGCACAGGATCGGGTCGTCCAGGTTCACGCGCCAGTTCGTCAGCGTGCAGCGCATGCGGTTGACCTGCTCGGGCGTGAACTCCTGGTAGCAGGGGTCATCCGAGTAGTCCATGTAGTTGTGGAACGGATCGCCCGAGCCGCACGAGGTGCTGCTGCCGGGGCAGCCGAAGACCGGATTCGCTTCGGGGTTGGTGTCGCAGATGCGGTCGCCGCTCGTGTAGCACGAGCCCGAGCCGCACCCGAAGTCGAAGGTGTGGTAGAGCCCGAGGTAGTGCCCGACCTCGTGCGTGGCCGTACGACCGAGGTTGAAGGGCGGCCCGATCGGCGCGTTGCGCCCGAAGGCCGACCACAGGATCACCACGCGGTCGCTGTTGGCCCCGACGATCCCGCCCTGGGGCAGACTCGGGACGTAGCCGAGGGCGCCCGAGGCCGAGTTGGTGTAGATGTTCAGGTACTCGTTCGTGTTCCAGTTCAGCGAGTCGTAGTAGGTGCCCGAGTCGTTGAACCAGGAGTTGTTGGTGGTGCGCGTGATGCCGGTGGTGGGGTTCCCGCTCGGATCCTTGGTCGCGAGGAAGAACTCGATGCGCGCATCGTTGCCGTCCTCGCCGGGCGTCCCGAGGATGGCCTGGAAGTCCTCGTTCAGGACGGCGATCTGGCTGTTCACCAGGGCGTCGGAGATCTGCCCCTGCCCGCTCGTGCTCTGGATGATGTGCACCACGACGGGGATGCGGTAGAGCGTGCTGCCGACCGTAGCCGCGTATTCGGGCTTGATCACGGTGGCCGAGGAGGTGCAGTCCGAGGCCGGGCGCAGCTCGAGCGAGTTCCCCTCCAGGCGCGTGCCGCAGCGCAGCCCCAGCGTGAGGAAGAGCGGCGAGCGCAGGTAGGCCTCCCAGGTGTCGAAGGAGCGGCCCCCCACCGTGATGACCGGGAGCGCGGAGGACTGCAGCTCCGGGGTGGACTGCCGGGGCCCCGAGGGGGGTGCCAGGACGGCCAGGGACAAGGCGAGTGCGGGGGTCCAGTGCATGGGACGGGGGCCTGGGGGAAGGGCAGGAGGAACCAGGGAAGGGAGCGCACTCCATTCCAGGGCAACTTGGGGCCCCTGGAAAGGGCTGCGTGCCGAAAAGATTGTCGCCGCGGCCCTGAGGGGTCACTCGATCTCGGCAATCTCGAGGCGCCAGCCCCTGGCTGCCCTCGCCTAGGGTCCCGAGCGCGCCCCGGCGTGGGTTCCGCCTTGCGCCAGGCGCCCGCCCTCGAACAGCTCCGGCCAGGGATAGTCGGGCGCCACCGGCCCCTGGCGCACGGGCACGAAGGCGACCTGGAGCTCGCCCCACAGCAGGCCGGCGAGCTCCTTGCGGTCGCTCGAGCCGTGGGGCGTCGGGGCGACGCGTACCCGCGCCCGGATGCACCGCAGGCCCACCAGGCCGTGCACGTGGCGCCAGAAGCCCATGCCGCCCCACCAGCAGACGGTCGCGGCCGGGGCCCAGGGATCGCGCGGAGTCTCGTAGCCGAGCGTCACCGCCAGGCACGGGATGCGCGCGGACACGGCACACTCGAGCAGCGAGCTGTGCAGCCGATCGACGCCCGCGCCGCGCGTCGAGTGGCCCTCGGGGAACAGCAACACCGGCACTCCGGCCGCGAGCGTGCGCGCCATCTCGCGCTCGACCCGCACCAGGTCGCGCGTGCGCCGCTGGTGGACGAAGATCGTGCCCACCAGACCCGCCAGCGCGCCCAGCACGGGCCAGCTGGCGATCTCGCTCTTGGCCACGAAGCGGCCCGGGAAGAGCGCTGCCAGGACCGGGATGTCCAGGTAGGAGAGGTGGTTGGCGACGACCAGGTAGGCGCCGGCCGAGGGCGCTCCGACGAGTTCGAGCTCGACCCCCAGGATCGCGAGCATGCCGCGCGCCCACAGGCGCTGAACGACGGCCGCGAAGCGGAGCGCGCCGCGCTCGGGACCCCAGGCTGCGAGCAGGCGCGCGCCCAGGACGAGCGGCAGGCAGGCGAGGAACAGCGCGGACAGGGCGAAGGCTCGGGCCAGGCGCAGCATGCCCCCCATGGATCGTCCGACGGACCCGTCTAGGCTGAGCGTCCCGCGGGTGATGGCCGCCGCAGCCCGACGAGCTCGGCCACGATGGCCTCCAGCGCGCGCGGCCGGCGCGGGCCGATCAGGCCCTCCAGGCGCGCGAGGTCGGGCGCGCGCCGGCGGAAGTCGCAGAGCTCCATCCCGTAGGCCTCGCGGTAGGGCATGTGCACCAGGGGCGACGCGCTCCCGGCCACGCGCACCACGCAGCGCGCCAGGGCGCCGATCTCGACCTCGCGCGCGCTGCCCACGTTGACGACCTGACCGAAGGCGCGCGGCTCGTCCCACAGCGCCAGTACGGCCTCCAGCGCGTCGGCCACGTGCAGGAAGCAGCGCGTCTGGGTCCCGTCGCCGTAGACCTCCAGCGCTTCGCCCGCCAGGGCCGCGCGCACGAAGCGCGGCAGGACCATGCCGTAGGCGCCGCGCTGGCGTGGTCCGACCACGTTGAAGAAGCGCACCACCAGCACCGCCAGGGCGTGCTCGCGCGCGTGCGCGAAGGCCAGGCTCTCGCCCATCGCCTTGGAGCAGGCGTAGCTCCAGCGCGGCTCGCGCGTCGCGCCGGCCAGGAGCGCGGCGTCCTCGGCGAAGGGCGGGTGCTCGTTCCGTCCGTAGACCTCCGAGCTGGAGGCGAACAGCACGCGCGCCCCGCGCTCGGCCGCCGCCGCCAGCACGTTGCGCGTGCCGACCACGTTGAGCTCCAGCGTGCGACTGGGCTGCTCGAGCACGAGCTTCACCCCCACGGCTGCGGCCAGGTGGAAGACCCCGTCCACCGCGCCGACCTCGGCCCGCACCAGGGCCTCGTCCAGGACCGAACCGCGCACGAAGCGGAAGTCGGGGTGTGCGCGGCAGCCCTCCAGGTTCTCGGCGCGCCCGGTGGAGAGGTCGTCCAGGCAGCAGACGTCGTGGCCGCGCGCCAGCAGACTCTCGCACAGGTGCGAGCCGATGAATCCGGCGCCGCCGGTGACGAGCAGCTTCATGACGGGGTCTCGCGGCCGCGGCCCTGGACGCGCGGGGCCCAGGACTTCTTCCCGCCCGTTCGCGGCACGCTGCGCGGCTCCGCCCTCACCGCGCGTCGCGCCGGCGCACGAAACGCACCGTGCGGCCCTCGCGCGAGCGCCAGCGATAGCCGAACAGGTGCAGGATCTCGGCCGTGAACCAGCGCGCGACGCGCCGGTCCACCACCAGCTCGCCCGGGCGCGCGGGATCGGGACGCACGCCCGGCAGGAGACGCGGGAACCAGCCGAGGCCCGCGCTCCGCAGCCAGCCCGAGAGCCGCAGCCAGAAGGGTCGCACCCGCCGCCCCAGGAAGAAGCCGTCGTCACCGAGGGCCTGGTAGCGCGGCATCAGCACCAGGCCACCCAGCGGGCTCTGCACCTCGCGCGCGCCGCTGCCCGGATCGACACGCGCCAGCACCTCGCCGCGGCGCACGGGCTGGAAGTTCTGGTAGCCGGGGCGCATCTCGAACTCGGCGCCCGGCGCGATCGCGTAGCGGTAGCGCAGCTCGACCACGGCCGGCAGGCTGCGCGCGCTGTTCGCCAGGCGCCGGCGCTGGGCCTCGAGTTCGGGCACGTCCTCGGCCGCGAGCAGGCCGGCGGAGACCAGCGTCAGCCACAGCGCCGCGGTGTGGTGCTCGACCGTCGAGAAGAGCTCGTTCTGGCCGCCCTCGAGGCACAGCGCCACGTGCCCGAGGTCCGCGAACCAGGCCAGCAGGGTGCCCTCGATGCGCTCCTCCAGACCGAGCAGCACCGGCACCGGCAGCGCGAAGGCGAGGGGCCGGTTCTGCAGCGTGTCCGAGATGATCGTGAAGGGCGCGCCACCGGCCGAGGTCGAGTGCAGGTCGAGCAGCACCACGCGCTCCCACGAACCGGCCAGGTGCTCCTCGAAGGCCGCCAGCAGGGCGATCTGCTCGAGCACCTCGGGATCGCGCACGGGCTCGCTCGAGGTGCGCAGGGCCGCCAGGCGTTCCTCGGTCCACAGGCGGTTCAGGTCGCTGCCCAGGAAGCGCTGGCCCTGGGCCAGGGCGCGCGCATTGCCGACCAGCCCCACCAGGCGGCCGCGGATGGCGAGCTGGCGCCGCTCGATCTCGGCCAGGACCGCGCGGATCGCGCGCACGCCGGCCGGTTCGTTGCCGTGCACACCGCCCACCACCAGCAAGAGCGTCCCGCGCGCCTCGCCGCGCGCCGGATGCACGCCGAGCACGCGCGGCAGACCCTGCAGGTCGGCCAGCGCTTCGGCGCTGCGGGTGTTCACTCCTGCCGCAGCCATTCGTCCAGGAGGCGCGCCGAGACGTCGATGAAATCGGACTCGGTCACGAGTCCCACGAGCTTGCCGTCCTGCACCACGGGCAAGCAGCCGAGCTTGCTGGCGCGCATCCGGTCGAGGGCCTCGATCGTGGTCGTCTCGGGCGTGACCGTGACCGGATCGGGGCGCATGATCTCGCGCACGGCCACCGGTCGGCCGGTCTGGCCCTGGCTCACCTGGCGCAGCAGCTGGCGATGCGTCACGAGCCCCACCAGGTGACCCTCGTGATCCTCGACCGGCACGTGCCGGAGGTGCTCCCAGTCCATCACGCTGGCGGCCAGGTCGACCAGGTCCTCGGGGTGCACCGTGAACAGGTCGGTCGACATGTACTGGCCCACGGTGCGGTAGCTGTCGCGCGCGTTGGCCGAACTCTCGACCTCGGCCAGCGGCCATTCGTGCACGGCCTTGCCCGTCCACTGGTGCTCCAGCATCCCGGCCGCGAGCGCGCGGTAGCGCTCGTCGGGACGGCCCTTGCCGTCGATGCTCTCGAGCGAGTCGAGCAGCCACTGCGCGCCGGTGCGTCCGCTCTTCACGCGCTGCTCGATCACGCCCAGGTAGCGCTCGATGTCGCCGCCGTCGATGCCACGCGTCTCCAGCCCACGCCGCGCGAGCGGCAGCAGCTCGCGCTGGATGAGCTCGTCCGCGCCGACGGTCTTGCCGAACCAGTGCAGGCGCGCGTGCAGGCCGTAGCGGGCAGCGGCCATGAAGTTGGCCTTGGCATCGTCGAAGGACATCTCGTTCTTGGGGTCCCCGTACTCGTCGGACAGCACGCACATCAGGCCGAAGAAAAAGGCCGCGTTGGCGACCTCGTCCAGCACGCTGGGCCCCGCCGGCAGGGCGCGCGCCTCGATGCGCAGGTGGGCGCGCCCGTTCACGACCCCGTAGCAGGGCCGGTTCCAGCGGTAGATCGTGCCGTTGTGCAGGCGCAGGGCCTTGAGCTCGGGCGCCTCGCCGCGCGCCAGCTTGGCCAGCGGGGATTCCTCCAGCTCGGTCGCGATCAGCACGCGGTAGCGCGCCACGTCCTCGCGGAAGATCTCCAGGATCGACTTCTCGACCCAGCGGTCGCCGAAGTTCACGCGCACGCGGCCGCCGCGCTGGGCGTGCGTCTCCGAGCGCGTGTCGACCGACTGCTGGAACAGCGCCACGCGCGTCTCGTGCCACAGGCGGTGGCGCAGCAGCACCGGCGAGTTGACGGCCGCGGCCAGGACCGGCGCGGTGGCCAGCTGGGCCACGTTGTGCAGCATCGCGAACTCGCCCGGCCCGACCTGGAAGTGCAGCTGGAAGCTGGTGTTGGCGGCCTCCAGCATCACGTTGTCGTGCTTGGCCTGGAACTCGTCGAGGCCCTTGATGTAGGTGCGGAACTCGCCCCCGCGCAGCCCGCGCATGATCTGGTTCAGCTGGTAGTAGCGCGGGATGGGCGTCATCGAGTCGAGCCCGAGGTGGCGCTTCTCCAGCGTGGGCAGGATGCCCGTGAGCAGCACCTTGACGCCGTGCTTGGCGGCCACGCCGCGCACCTCCGCCAGGCGCTGGTCGAGCTCGCGGTGCAGCTGCGAGAGGCAGTCCTTCTGGAACACCAGCGGCGTCAGGTTGAGCTCGAGGTTGAACTGCCCGAGCTCGGTCGTGAAGAAGTTGCGCGGCAGCTCCTCGAGCAGCGTCAGCGCCCGGTTGGCCGGCCGCAGCGCGCGGTCCACCAGGAACATCTCCTGCTCGGCGCCGATGCGGCGCACGCCGGTCTCGAACCACTCGCCCGCCAGCATCTTCTCGAGGGCGTGCACGTCCTCCAGCAGCGCGCGCATGAAGGCGCGCATGCTCTCCGGATCGGATCGGTCGCGGATCTCCTGCTTGGCCATGGGGGTTGCGGGGGCGGCGCGGCGGCTGGGACGCGGGGAGACGGAAAGGAAGAGGGTAGGCACGCGCGTACGGGAATGCCATCGGGGGACGAGCGGAGCCGCGCGCCGAGGCGCTACACTCGCGCGGCGATGCAGCCGGCGGGCCACAGCGGGGATCCCGGGGCGCGCGCGGACGGCGAGCGCCTGGCGGCGCAGGAACGACGCCTGCGCCTGTGCCTGGCGCACCTCGCCGGGCGCGCCGTGCGCGCGCGGGTCGAGCTCGACGACCTGGTGCAGGAGGTGTTCCTGCGCACGCTGGCGAGCGCGCGCGGCCTGCCGGCCGCGGAAGCGGGCGAGGGTGCCCTGTGGCGACTGCTCGCACTGCTCGCGCGTCAGACCGTGATCGACGCCGCGCGCGCCCTGCGCGCGGCGCGCCGCGACGGGCGCGAGGAGCGCCTGACCCACTCCGACTGGAGCCGGGCCGGCGCCGGCCGGACTCCCGCAGCCAGCGCGCCGGGACCGCACACGGCCGCGGCCGGACGCGAGACCAGCCGCGCGATGGCGCGCGCCTTCCTGACGCTCACGCCCGAGCACCAGCGCGTGCTCGGCCTGCGCCAGTTCGAGGGCCTGTCGGCCGAGGACACGGGTCGGCGCATGGGACGCTCGGCCAGCGCCGTGCACTCGCTCTACCGGCGCGCGCTGGAGGCCTGGCAGGAGGAGCTGACGCGAAAACGGAGCTTGCGCGACGAATCCGGCGCCGGCCTGCGCCCGGAGGCGCCATGAGCCCTGCCCTGCCCTCCGAACCGCTCGACGACCAGCTCGACGACCTCGTGGCCGAGTACTCCGACCTGCTGGCGTCCGGCAAGCACCCGAAGAAGCAGCTTTTCCTCGAGCGCGTCCCGGCCACGGCGCGGGCCGGGCTCGAGCGCTGCCTCAAGATGATCGAGGCCGGCCTGGCCAGCGCCCCCGGCGCGGCCGTGCCGCTCGCGCCGGGCACCAGCCTCGGACGCTACCGGCTGGTGCGCGAGCTGGGCCGGGGCGGGATGGCGCTGGTGTGGCTGGCCCAGGACGGCGAGCTGCGCCGCCCGGTGGCGCTCAAGATCCTGCGCCCGGGCCTGGCGCTCGAGCAGGCCCACGTCGATCGCTTCCGGCGCGAGGCGCTGGCGATCGCGAAGCTCAAGCACGCGAGCATCGTGCAGATCCACGACGTGGGCAGCGAGCGCGGCTTCCACTACCTGGCGATGGAGTACGTCGAGGGCCCGTCGCTCGCGCGCGTGCTCGAGACCCTGGGCCCGGCCGCAGGACGGCGCTGGAGCGCCGAGGAGCTGGCGCACGCGGCCGGCAGCGCGCCCCTGGCGGCGCGCGGGCGCACGCTCGAGCAGGCCCTGGCGGCCCTGCTCACGCCCGTGGCCGAGGCGCTCGCCGTCGCGCACGAGCACGGGGTCGTGCACCGCGACGTGAAGCCCTCGAACATCCTGCTGCGCAAGGACGGCACGCCGGTCGTGGTCGACTTCGGCCTGGCCAAGTCGGACGGCGACCCGGCGCTCTCGATCACCGGCGACACGCTCGGCACGCCCTACTACATGTCACCCGAGCAGGCCTGGCTGGCGGGCGTCCAGGTCGACCACCGCACCGACGTGTACAGCCTGGGCGTGTGCCTGTACGAGGCGCTCACCGGCGTGCGCCCGTTCGAGGGCGCGAGCGTGCTCGAGGTGTTCGAGAAGATCCGCACCGCCCTGCCGCCCTCGCCGAACTCGATCGAGGCGCGCGTCTCGGACGACGGCGCGGCCGTCTTGCGGCGTGCCATGGCGCGCGCGCTCGAACGCCGCTACAGCGGCGCCCAGGCGTTCGCGGCCGACCTACGCGCGCTGGCCGAGGGCCGCCCGACCGAAGCACGCCGCGCCGAGGGCGGTCGCCTGCGCCGGGCCTGGTCCACTTGCGGCCTGTACGTGTCCGGCTTGCCCTACGAGTACCGCTCGCACCGCACCCTGCTCGGCCTGCCGCTGGTGCACGTGATCAACGGCCCGCGCACCCCCGGACAACCCAAGCGCGTGGCGCGCGGCTGGCTGGCGGCCTCGCCCGAAGTCGCGGTGGGCGTGCTGGCCTTCGGCGCCCGCGCCTACGGTGGCTTCGCCTGTGGCGGCATCGCCTGCGGACTGCTGGCGTGGGGTGGGCTCTCCTTCGGCCTCCTGCTGGCCTTCGGAGGCATGGCGGCGGGGCTCTTCTCCTTCGGCGGCGTGAGCGCGGGCTATCTCGCCCTCGGCGGCGTCGCCCTCGGCTACGGCGCGATCGGCGGCCTGCCCATCGGTCACTACGCGATGGGCGGCGATCCGCACGGGACCTTCGTGCTCGGCGATCGCCAGCGCGACTTCACCGAGCAGCAGTTCTTCCAGGCCGTGCTCGGCTTCGACGTGCCCTGGCTGCGCATGTTCTCCGGCCAGCAGTAGGCGTCTCCTCAGTCGGCCTGCGGTGCGGGCACGTGCTCGCCCAGCGCATGGCGCGCGGCCTGGACCGCCTCGCGGCTGCCGGCCAGGGCCAGCACGTCGTCGGCGCGCAGCGCCTCGCGCCCGGTGGGCGCCACCAGGCCGCCCTCGGCCCGCGTGATCGCGATCACCGAAGCGCCCGTGCGCGCGCGCAGGTCGAGCTCGGCCAGGGTCTTGCCCACGGCTGGACTGCCGGGCCCCAGACGCACGGGCGTGACCTCGCCCAGCCCCGGCAGCAGCGGCTGCAGCTGCTCGAGGCTCGGCTCCTCGCGCTCGCCCTGGCGCGCCAGCACCTGGACCACGATCTGCGCCCCGGCCTGCACGTGCGCCTCGAGGTCGGACGCGCGCCGCCAGAAGGCGAAGGCCAGCGCGCCGAGCGCGCACAGCACCACGCCGGCCTGGTACAGGATCGGCACGAAGGGCTGCGTCAGCGCCAGCAGGGGCCCGCCGACCACGATCACGATCGCGAGCTGCAGCGCCACCACGAAGGCACGCCGCGGGGCGCGCGCGAGGTCCGGCCGACCCCCGCCCTCGCGCGGCAGCACCGCGCTGGCGAGCTCGGCCCCGAGCGCGCGTGAGAGGCGCATGATCCCGACCACGAAGGGCAGCGCCACCGTGCCGGCGGCGAGCAGCACCAGCGCCCGGCCCACGCGGTGGCTCGTGCCCGTGCTCTCGTCCAGCAGCACCACCAGCCGTTCGAGGTAGATCGAAGTGCCGATCACCACTCCCGCGAAGCACAGCACGTCGAGCACCAGCCAGCCGGCGTGCTTCAGGAGCTTGAAGCGCAGCGGGTCGCGCCGCGGCCGCGCGCGCAGTTGCTCGAGCCACGAGCCGTACAGCGAGGCGAAGGTGCGCAACGGCTTCGGCAGGCGGTGTTCGATCGAGAGCGCCAGGGGCCCCGAGGCGCGCACGAGCCAGGGCGTCAGGAAGGTCGTGACGACCGAGACGCTCACCGCGATCCCGTACAGGGCCGGGTCGATCGCGCCGCTGGCCACGCCCACGCCCGCCAGGATGAACGAGAACTCCCCGATCTGGGTCATGCTCATCCCGGCCTGCAGCGCGGTCGAGGGGTCGTAGCCGGAGAGGAAGGCCCCCAGCGAGACGCTGACGATCTTGCCGCACACGACGACCACGACGAACAAGAGGACCGCCGGCCAGTGCTCGACCACCACCAGCGGGTCGACCAGCGTCCCGACCGAGACGAAGAACACGGCCGCGAACAGGTCGCGCAGGGGCACGACGAGCGGCTCGACCTGCTTGTGGCGTCCAGACTCCGCCACCAGCGAGCCGGCCAGGAACGAGCCGAGCGCGACCGAGAAGCCGGCCGCCTCGGCCAGCAGCGAGAAGGCGAAGCACAGCCCCACGCTGCTCACCAGCAGGGTCTCGGGGCTGGCCAGCTTGGCCACCGCGCGGATCGCGCGCGGCACGAACAGGTATCCGCCCACCGTGAGCGCGAACAGGAAGGCCCCCAGCCGTCCGGCCGTGCTGGCCAGCGCGCCGGCGGCCTCCTCGCCGCGCGCGACCGTGGTCAGGATCGCCAGCATCAGGATCGCCGCGAGGTCCTCGACGATCAGGTCGCCGACGACCAGGTCGGCCAGCTTGCGCGGCACGCGCTGCTCGGCGAAGACCTTGGCGATGACCATGGTGCTGGAGATCGAGACGATCGCACCCGCGAAGAAGCTCTCGCGGGTGGACCAGCCCAGCGCCTGGCCGGTGACGTAGCCCAGCCACAGCATGGCGCCGATCTCGACCAGGGCCACCAGCCCCACGCGCGGGAAGACGTGCACGAGCTTGCGCAGCGAGAACTCGAGCCCGATCGAGAACATGACCAGGATCACGCCCAGCTGGGACAGGACCTCGAGGTTGTCGGTGTCCGCGAACAGGAACAGCGGCGTGGGCGTGTGCGGCCCGACGATCACGCCGGCCAGGAGGTAGCCCAGCACCACCGGCTGGCGCAGCCGGCGGAACAGGACCGAGGTCACCGCCGCGACGCACAGCACCAGCGCCAGGTTGGCGAGGAACAGGCGTTCGCCGTGCACGCCGCGTCCCCGTCAGGCGCGCGCCAGCGCGACGGTGGCCTTCGTCTCGCCGACCTCGCCCTCGGCCGTGAACATGCCCTTCTCGGCCGGCGCGAACTCGATCTCGCTCGCCAGCGTCTGGGTGGCGATGTACTCGCGGTGCTCGCGCACGGCCTCGGCCAGGGCCGCGTCCCCGGCGACGCGCAGGCGGATGCGGTCGGAGATGGAGAGCTTGGCGTCCTTGCGCGCTTGCTGGATCAGGCGCACGAGGTCGTTGCGGATGCCCTCTCGAACGAGCTCAGGCTTCACGGTCAGATCAAGAACAAGAACTGCGTCTTTCCCGACGGGCGCCACAACCATGTTCGGTTCTCGCGCTGCGAGCTCGGGGCTCGGAACGAGAGTCACCTCGTATTCTCCCGCCACGAAAGTCCGATCCCCAAGGATCAAGTTGTCCCCTTCGTCGACATCGAACGTCCCCGTGTCGTTCGCGCGCTTGGCCAACTCGGCATATTCCTTCATCCGAGGACCGAGCTTTGGGCCCAGGATCTTGAAGTTGAGCTTTATCTGGCGTTGCGCCCAATCTTCGATAGGACTCCTGACCTCTACTCGCTTCACATTCACTTCGGCTGCTAGCAAGTCTGCGTGACGAAGCACCAAGTGCTCCCGTTTGCTGTCCCCAACAACAATCATCGTGGCGAGCGGAACGCGTACCTTGATCTTGTGCTTCTCGCGAAGGCCCAAGGACGTCGAACAGGCGTCACGGACGAAGTCCATTCCCTGAACTAGCTCTTCATCTCGAGGTAGACCCTCCGGCATAGGCCAATCCGTGAGGTGCACGCTCGTCTCGCCCGTCAAGCCGCGGTAGATCTCCTCGGTCACGAGCGGCAGGAACGGCGCGCTCATCCGGCACAGCGTGGTCAGCACCGTGTAGAGCGTGTCGTAGGCGTCGCGCTTGTCCTGGTCGAGCTCCCCGCGCCAGAAGCGCGGGCGGCTGCGGCGGATGTACCAGTTGTTGAGCGCGTCCTGGAAGGCGCGCAGCTCGCCGCAGGCCCCGGCCAGGTCGTAGGCCTCCATCGCGGCCGTGACGCGCTCGAGCGTCACGCGCAGCTTGGCCAGGATGTAGCGGTCGAGCACGCCCTTGGCGTCGCTGCGCAGCTGGCCCTGGATCCCGTCCGCGTTGGCGTACAGCGTGAAGAAGCTGTAGGCGTTCCACAGCGGATGGATGACCAGGCGCACGACCTCGGCGATGGTCTTGCCGTCCTTGGCGATGTTCAGGTCGCCACCGCGCAGGACCGGCGAGCTGCACAGGAACCAGCGCAGCGCGTCGGCGCCGTGGGTCGCGAAGACTTCCTCGGGGTCGGGGTAGTTCTTGAGGCGCTTGGAGAGCTTCTGGCCCTTCTCGTCCTGCACCACACCGTGGCAGATGCAGTTCTTGAAGGGCTCGCGCTCGAAGAGCGCCGTCGAGAGCACCATCAGCGTGTAGAACCAGCCGCGCGTCTGGGCCACGTACTCGACGATGAAATCGGCCTTGCCCTGCGCCGGGTCGTCGAACCAGGCCTTGTTCTCGAACGGGTAGTGGATCTGCGCGAAGGGCATCGAGCCCGACTCGAACCAGCAGTCGAGCACGTCCTCGACGCGTCGGTACTCCTCGCCGCCCTCGCGCACCACGATCTCGTCGATGAACGGGCGGTGCAGGTCCTTCACCTGCTGGCCGCTGGCGCGCTCCAGCTCGGCGATGCTGCCGAAGACCTTGAGCTTGCCCGAGGGGCTGCGCCACACCGGGATGGGCGAGCCCCAGAAGCGGTTGCGGCTGATCGACCAGTCGCGCGCGCCCTCCAGCCACTTGCCGAACTGACCGTCGCGCACGTGCGCGGGGATCCAGTTGATGTCCTGGTTGAGCGCCACCATGCGCTCGCGGATCGCGGTCACCTTCACGTACCACGACGACATCGCGCGGTAGATGAGCGGCTGGTCGGTGCGCCAGCAGTGCGGGTAGTTGTGCACGATCGTGTCGTGGCGCACGAGCAGGCCGCGCTGCTTGAGCGCGGCCAGGATCGGCTTGTTGGCCTCGAACACGTTCAGGCCCTGCCAGTCGGGCACCTCGGCCGTGAAGCGGCCCTTCTCGTCGACCGGCACGACCAGCTCGATGCCGTTCTCGGCGCACACGCGCTGGTCGTCCTCGCCGAAGCCGGGCGCCATGTGCACCACGCCCGTGCCCTCGGCCGTGTCCACGAAGTCGCCGGCCAGCACGCGGAAGGCGTTCTTGGCGTGCGCGAAGTAGGGGAAGAGCGGCCGGTAGCGGCGCCCGACCAGCTCGCGGCCCTGCACGCTGCCCACGCGCGTCGCGCCGGCGAGATCCTTCTCGTACTTCGCGGCCGCGGCCGCGCCGAGCACGATGCGGCGCCCGTCCGTCTCGAACAGCGCGTACTCGATCCCGGGCCCGACCGCGGTGGCCAGGTTCGAGGGCAGCGTCCAGGGCGTGGTGGTCCAGACCCACAGCTCCAGCGGCCCCGCATCGCCCGCACCAGGCTCGAGCTCGAAGCGCACCGTCACGGCCGGGTCCTGGCGCTCGCGATAGGAGTTGTCGAGGCGCGTCTCGAAGTTCGAGACCGGCGTCTCGGCCGCCCACGAGTAGGGCATCACCCGGTAGCTCTCGTAGACCAGGCCCTTCCTGAACAGCTCCGCGAAGGCCCACATCACGCTCTCCATGTAGGAGAGGTCCATGGTCTTGTAGTCGTGCGCGAAGTCGACCCAGCGCGCCTGGCGCTCGACGTAGCGCTGCCACTCGCCCGTGTACTTCATCACCGACGAGCGGCAATGCGCGTTGAAGCGCTCGATGCCGTACTCGAGGATGCGCGCGCGCCCATGGATGCCGAGTTCCTTCTCGGACTCCATCTCGGCCGGCAGGCCGTGGCAGTCCCAGCCGAAGCGGCGCTCGACGCGCTTGCCGCGCATCGTCTGGTAGCGCGGCACGACGTCCTTCACGTAGCCCGTCAGGAGGTGTCCGTAGTGCGGCAGCCCGTTCGCGAAGGGCGGGCCGTCGTAGAAGACGAACTCGGGCGCGTCCCGGCGGCGCTCGAGCGAGGCCTGGAAGATGCCCTCGGCCTCCCAGTGGGCGAGCACGCGCTCCTCGAGTTCGGCGAGGCGGGGCTGGGGAGGAACCGTGGGGTAGGGACGCGCGGCCATCGTGGCGCGCGAGTCTAGGGCAGCGTCGTGCGCGCCTCCACGCGCTGGCTCCGGCATTCTCGCCGTCACGGCGGGCCGCGCCCCGCCTATGATGGCGCACGCTCCCACGGAGCCCGGCATGACCCACTCCCCGCTCGCCCCGCTCGTGCTCGCGCTGCTGGCCGGGTTGCCGGCGCGCGCGAGCCAGGCTCCGGCCGCCGCCGCGGCGCCGACCGCCAAGCCCTATCCGCTGAACGGGCGCATCGAGGGCGAGCTCAACCTGAGCGACCTCGACGGGAAACCCCACGCGCTCTTCGCCGAGAACCCCGAGCGGGTCCTGGTGCTGGTGTTCTGGAGCTACCGCGACCCGGTTTCGCGCTTCTACGCCCAGCCCCTGGCCGAGCTGCAGCGCACGCATGCGGAGCGGCTGCGGATCGTGCTGGTGGACTCGAACCACGACGAACTCGTGGCCGGGGTCGATCCGCTCGTGAAGCTGCGGGCGGTGCTGGAGGCCGAGAAGGTCACGCTGCCGGTGTGGCTCGACCACGGGAACGCGCTGGCCGACGCCTTCGGCGCCACGGCCAACGGCCAGGCGTACCTGCTCGATGCGAACCGCTTCCTGCGCTACCACGGCGGGATCGACGACGACCCGGACGGCGCGCGTGCGAAGCAGGGCCTGGCGCGACGCGCCTGGCTCGAGAACGCCCTGACCCGGATCCTGGCCGGGGAACGGCCGGACGAGAACTGGACGCGCCCGGCCGGACGGGCGCTCAAGCGCGCGCCGAAGGCGCCAGCCGCGGGCGGCGCGGCGGGAAAGAAGCCGTGAGGCGCGCACTCGCCTCGAGCGGTCTGGCCCTGCTGGCGCTGGCCTGCGCTCCGGCGCGCGCCCCCTGGACCTACGCGACGCCCGAAGCCGTGGACACGAGCGCGCTCTTCGCGCGTCTCGCGCCGCGCGTCGAGGGCGAGCTGGTGCTCGCCAACTTCTGGGCGAGCTGGTGAGGGACCTGCCTGGGCGAGATGCCGGAGCTGGTCGAGCTCGGGCCCAAGCTGAAGCAGGAGAACGTGCGCCTGATAGCGGTCTCGGTCGACCTGGCCCTGCCCCAGAAGGTCGACAGCGTGGAGAAGCTGGCGGCGTTCGTCGAACGCCGTGAGATCGCGCTCCCCGTGCTGGCCTTCCGGGGCGACTTCGACGCGCTCGTGGACGCGCACGGCTGGCCCGGCGGCGTGCCCTTCACGGTCCTGTTCGGGCCCGAGGGCGAGCTCGGACGCATCGAGGGCGCGGCCGAGGACGCCGCGATCCGCGCGCTGATCGCGGCCGCGCGCAGGCGCTGAAGGCGTGGGCCTGGGCGCGCCTGCGCCGCGCTTCATCGGCCCGGGCGCCGACGCTACACTCCCGCCCCTTCGGCCCCCCACACCCCCCCGGAACGAGCCCATGAGCGAGCCCACCCACCCCCACCTCCAGGTCGGGCAAGACGTCCCCGACTTCGAGCTGACCACCTTCGAGCCCACCACCGGGGCGTTCGGCAAGTACAGCCTCAGGGACAACAAGAAGGCCGGCAAGTGGTCGGTGCTGGTGTTCTACCCGGCCGATTTCACCTTCGTGTGCGCGACCGAGTTCGCCGCCCTGGCCGAGCGTCAGAAGGAGTTCGAGAAGCTGGGCGCACGACTCGTCACCGTGAGCTGCGACACGCAGTTCACGCACCTCGCCTGGCAGCGCGAGGAGAAGGAGCTCGCCGGCGTGAAGTACGCGATGGGCGCCGACACGACCGGCAACGTCGCGCGGCTCTTCGACGTCTACCTGCAGGACGCCGGCCTGGCCCTGCGCGGCAGCTTCATCATCAGCCCCGAGGGCAAGCTGATGAGCTCCGAGATCAACGTGCTCAACATCGGGCGCAACATGGACGACCTGCTGCGGCGCCTGAAGGCCAACGTCTACCTGAAGGACGTCCCCGGCGAGGTCTGCCCGGCCGAGTGGAAGGAGAAGGGCGACAAGACCCTCAAGCCCGGCCCCGAGATGGTCGGCAAGGTGCACAAGGCCCTGCGCGGCTAGCGCCGGACCAGTGGACACTACTCATCCAGCGCGAGTTCGGCGCTGAGCGCCACGCGCGCCGGCGCCCCGCAACGGCGCTCGAGCACCAGCGCCTGGGCGCGGAGTCCGGCGGCGAGCGCCTCCGGTCCGAGCTCGAGCACGAGCGGGTCCCAACCCTCGGCCGAGGCTCCGAGCCGGATCGGGCGCGGCGCACCGAGGGCGGTGCGCGGCCCGCGCCCGCAAGGCCAGCCGGGAGGCGCCGAGCGGGTGAGCGACACGAGCGCCAGTGCGTCCGCCGGTCCGCGCAGGCCCAGCACCAGCCGCCCGGCCGCATCCGGCCCCGCGAGCCGCACGAGCTCCACCTCCGAAGCGCTCGGGCAGCTGCGCGCCGGGATCGTCCGCGGCGGCGAGCTGGAGTCCTGGGCCCTCAGCTGGGTCGTGGGCCGCAGGCGCGCGACCAGCCAGTCGTGGCCGAGGCGCGCGGCCGCCGCTCCCATGACGGTGCCCGAGTACGTGCGCGTGTGGATGTCGAGCGGTGGCGCCAGCGCGTTCACGTCGCGCATCGCGAACATCGAGTTCTGCCCGTGGAACGCGCGCGCCGCGGGCGAGAGTTCGAGCAACTGCTTCCAGAACACGTAGCCGAACCAGGCATCGTGCTGCAGCGGCTGCAGGATCGCATCGTGCAGCAGCGGGAAGCCGCTCGCGTCGAGCTCCATCGTCGCGACCTGGCCGCCGATGCGCAGCACCGGGTCGCCGTACACCAGGCAGATCGCCTGGCTCGCGTTGTTCGCGCGCGCGGCGGGACTGACGAAGGCCTCGCGCATCAGGCTGTAGTCCTTCTGCAGCTCGGGCGCCACCTGGCCGAGCTCGGTGGCGGGCACGCCCGGCCGCGCGGCCTGCTCGAGGTGGCCCGGGAAGGCGATCGTGAGCTCGGGCCCCTGGGCCAGGGCCCAGGCCGAGGTCGGCGGCTGGATCGCCAGCACGGCCGCGACACGCGTGCTCGCGCGCACCTGCGCCGAGCCCGTCGCGCTCGCACGCTCGGGCCCCATCGCCGTGCGGATCGCCAGCACCGCCCCACCCGACGAGCCGCGCAGCCCGACGTGCGCGAGATCGAAGGGGTAGAGCGTCTGCGCCTTGACCCACTGCAGGGCCCACACGGCCGACTTCTCGGGGTTGTCGTTGGCCGGCAGGAAGGACTCGTAGCGCCCGCTCGGGTGTCCGGGCGGATACCACAGCCCACGCCGCCCCCCCAGACCGGGCGTGCCGAATTGCACCACCGCGATGCCGGCCGAGACGAGGTTCCAGAGCGGCGCGCTGCCGCCCCCCTTGCTCAGGTTCGTGAGCGGAGGAACGGCGTTGCCGCCGCCGTAACCGGTCGCCAGCACCACTGGCCAACCCGCCGGCGGACGCGGCCCGCGCGGCAGGAAGACGTTGAGCACGTGCTGCGGCGCGGGCGCGCCGGCCGCCAGCCGCTCGGGCGGACAGTAGACGATCGGCGCGGGGTTGGAGGGCGGCAGCGGGCTCACCAAGCCCTGCGCCACGGCCGGAGAAGGGGCCGAGAGCAGCGCGAGCGCCGCCAGGCGGCGGAGCAGGATGGTGGCGCGGGGCGGGCAGGGGCGGGAGCACATGGGGGTCACCCTCCGAATTGCGACATTCTAACCCAGGGCGCCGCCCGCGGGGACCCGGGCCGAAAAACCCCGTGCGCTCCCGTCTCCCCGGAGCCCAGCTAGAGCCCGAGCTCGTCCGCCTGCAGGGCGTCCAGCATGCGCACGAGCAAGCGCACCACGCGCCGCACCTTGTCGCAGTCGATCTTGTCGGCGTCGTCGCTCGGCCGGTGATAGTCCTCGTGCTCGCCCGAGAACAGGAAGGCCACCGGGATGCCCAGCTGGTCGGCGAAATTCATGTGGTCGGAGCGCCGCCAGAACTCGTCCGCGCTGCCGAGCACGGGAAAGCCCTCGCGTGGTGCCAGGGCCTCGGCCAGACGCGCGAGCCCGTTGTACTCGGCCAGCTCCCGCGAAGGCGTCAGCAGCAGCTGATCGGGCGCGTTGCGCCCGACCATGTCCACGTTGATGTCGGCCACCGCGTGGAAACCCTCGGGCAGCGTCGGCGCGAGCGTCCAGGCGCGCGAGCCGAGCAGTCCCTTCTCCTCGCCCGAGACCCACAGGAGCAGCACCGAGCGCCGCAACGGTCCATAGGTCTTCAGCGCCTCGGCCAAGGCCAGCAGCGCGGCCGTGCCCGAACCGTTGTCGTCCGCGCCGTTGTAGATCTCGCCACCCTGCTTGCCGACGTGGTCGTAGTGCGCGGAGAGGATCAAGACCTCGTGCGCGAGCGTCTCGTCCGCGCCGGGCCACAACCCGGCCACGTTCTCGAGCACGAGCGTCTCGGGCGCGAGCGCCTTCTTGCGCTCGCGCAGGCGCACCGCGAGTTCGCTGCCGACGGCCGGCAACGGTCCCTCGCCGAGCAGTTGTCGCACCGCGACGCTGGTGAGCGAGAGCGCGGGCAGCTCGGGCCCCCGCTCGCCGCGCCGCTCCTGGCCCTCCGGCAGACGGAGGCGCGGCTCGCCGGCCGCGCGCGCGCCGCGCGCCAGGCGCTCGTCACGCTCGAGCGTGTCGGCCGACCCCGGGACGGGTGCGCTCACGATCCCGAGCGCTCCGGTGGCGCGCACGCGTTCGAGCCGCTCGTTCCATTCCCTCCAGGCGGCCTCTCCGCGCGGGCGCGTCTCGTCCAGGATCAGGGCCCAACGCCCGCGCAGGTCGAGGGCGCGCAGATCCTCCGCGCGCCCGCTGCCGACGTACACGAGCGCGCCCTCGAGCTCGCGTTCCGCGCTGCCGGAGGAGAGGTAGTCGCGCCCGTACTGCAGCGCGACCTCGCCCTCGGGGCGCAGCAGCGCGACGCCCGAGGCGAGCGGGTCGAGCCCGCCGCGCACCAGCTCGTAGCGATCGAAGAAGCCGTCGTCCCCGGCCGGGCGGAAGCCCAGGCGCTCGAGGCGCGCGCGCAAGTAGCGCGCCGCCAGGCGCAACCCCGGACTGGGCGTGTCCCGGCCCTCGAGTTCGTCGCACGCCAGGAAGCGCACGTCGGCGCAGATCGCCGTGGGCCGCACGCCCTCCAGGGCTCGCTCGAGGGCCGCCGGGTCCGAGAGTGCCAGTAGTGCGGCGAGGTACAGCGAGCAGAGCATGGGCGAGGGCCTGGGGGCTTGGAGCGGTCGAGCGACTCAGAGTCCGAGTTCGTCCGCCTGCAGGCCGACGAGCATGCGCAGGACCAGGCGCGTCACGCGCCGGACCTTGTCGTAGTCGATCTTGTCGGCCGTGTCCGTGGGTTGGTGATAGTCCTCGTGCACGTCCGAGAACAGGAAGGTCACCGGGACGCCGAGGTGGTCGGCGAAGTTCATGTGGTCCGAGCGCCGCCAGTAGTCGTCCGCGGAGCCCAGCACCGGGAAGCCCTCGAGCGGCGCGAGCGACTCGGCCAGGCGCGTCAGGCCGTTGTACTCCTTCTTCAGGGCGCGCGTGGGCGTGATGAGGAGCTTGTCGGGCGCGTTGCGCCCGATCATGTCGATGTTGATGTCCGCGACCACGCGCTTTCCCTCGGGCAAGAGCGGAGCCCGGGTCCAGGCATCCGAACCCCACAGGCCCTTCTCCTCGCCCGAGACCCACATCAGCAGCACCGTGCGGCGCAGCGGCCCGTACTCGACCAGCGCCTCGGCCAGCGCCAGGAGCCCCATCGAACCCGAGCCGTTGTCGTCGGCCCCGGGGTAGACCTTGCCGTTCTTCACGCCCTCGTGGTCGTAGTGCGCCGAGACCACCAGGACCTCCTGAGCCAGCAGCGGGTCGTTGCCCGGCAGGAGCGCGCACACGTTCTCGAGCGCGATCGCGCCGCTGCCCGCGCGCACGTCGTGGATCGTGAGCGTGAGCGGCGAACCGCTGGCCGGCAGCGCGCCCTGGATCCCGGCCGCGGCCAGCAGGCGGCGCGTGGCCGCCAGCGACAGGACCAGCTGCGGGAAGACCGGATCCGGGTCCTTGCGCAGGGAGTTCAGGCCCCTCAGGGCATAGTCGGTGGTGCGCCGGCACTCCTCGGCCGCCGGATCGGCCTCGCCGCCGGGCTCGGCCAGCACGACCAGCCCGAGCGCGCCGGCGGCCTCCGCGTAGCGTGCCCGACGGCGCGCCGAAAGCTCGGAGCGGACGCACACGGCCCAGCGCCCGCTCACGGGAGCGCGCTCGAAGGCCTCGCGCTCGCCCGTCCCGCAGTAGACGGCCTCGCCCTCGCGCTCGAGCGCGGCGATGTCGTCGGAGGTCGGCACGAAGTAGTCGCGCGCGAAGCGGAATTCCTGCGCAACGCCCGGGCCGCGCAGCACGAGTCGCGAACGCTCGGGGTCGATCCGGCGCTGCTGCAGCGGGTACTCGAAGAAGAAGCTCGTGCCCGCGCCGGGCAGCACGCCGAGCCGCTCCAGACGCGCGCGCAGGAAGCGCGCGGCCACGCGCTGCTCATTGGAAGGCGTGTCGCGCCCGCGCAGCTCGGGATCGGCGAAGAAGTACAGGTCGGCGCGGATCTCGCTGGCCTCGATCGTCTCCAGCGCGCGCTCGAGGCGCAGCTCGTCGCCGGCCGAAGCCGCGCTGCGCGCCAGGACCGGGACGAGCAGCAGCAGCGCGGCCGTGCGGCGAAGGGTCGGGTTCACGGGCATGGCGGGGTCGGGGGGACCGCCATGGTAGGAACGCGGCCTCCCGCGCGCCCCCGCCAGGCGGGTTCGAGCTCGGCAAGCCCGGCGGAGTCAGTCGACCGGGTCCGGCCCGCTGCGGCTGCGCAGGTAGCGGCGCGTCGACTCGCGCAGGCGCTCGATCAGGAGCTCCAGCTCGGCCTCCTTGCCGGCGCCCGAGAGGTCGTCGCGGTTGGCCAGGCACCAGGGGCACTTCATCTCGTCGAGGTGGAACGCGATGAAGAGCTTGGCGTCCGCGTCCAGCGTGCCGGCCACCAGGCGCGCGATCCAGTGGCGCGCCGGGCAGGCGACGCGCTGCTCGCGCCACAGCGCGCGCACGTCCACGTCGAACAATCGCTCGTCGCCCTCCTCGGCCGCGCCCAGGAAGTGCAGCAGGTCGGTGCCGGACTCCTCCACCGCCGCCAGCTGGCGCAGGCGCTTCAGGCAGCGGAACTTGATCCCGGCCACGGCCGTCTCGTCGCGCAGGTCGAAGCGCTTCCAGACGTCGCGGTTGCGCCACTGGCCCGCGAACAGGGCCTCGATCACGCACAGGCGCAGGAACTCGCGCTCGTTCCAGGTCTCCTCGACCCACGCGCGCAGGATCTGGGCGTACAGCTCCTGGGCGCGTGCCGACAGCTCACGCCCGCGCACGATCGCGCTGGGCGTCTCGGTCTCGCGCGCCAGGAGCTCGATCGGCTGCGGGCCGTCCTCCTCCTCGCGCAACTGCAGCGTGCGCACCTTGCGCCGGCGCAGGTGGTCGATCGTGCGGTTCTTGCAGATGCCGAAGAGGTACTGCTCGAACGTGAACGCCGGGTCGAACTCGCCGATCCCGCGCACGGCCCCCAGCAGGGTCTCCTGCACCACGTCCTCGGCTGCCTGGCGGTCGCCCGTGCGGCGCAGGGCATAGGCCAGGAGGCGCCCGCAATAGGTGCGCTCGACGCGGAGCCACTCGTCGTCCTCGCGCGCCTGCAGTCGCGCGATGTCGGGCGCCCAGTCGCTCATGTGCGGCCGGCCACGCTACGCGTTCAGGGTCAGGGCCGCCAGCAGGACGAAGGCCGAGACCGCGCCGATCAGGGCCATCAGCACCAGGAACAGGACCAGCCGCACCAGTCCCCCCAGCACGGCCGGCAGGCCGCGCACGGTGCGGTCGAAGGCGTGCGCGCTGCGCCGCGCGAAGACCATCACCGGGCCGGTCACCAGCGCGCCCAGGATCTCCGCTCCGACCACCAGCGACTGCACCAGGCTGCCCAGGAATCCGCCCTCGGCGCGGGGCGGCACGGGTACGGTCGCCAGGGCGGAGGCGGCGCGCGCCGGTGCTCCGAGCAGCGGGTCGGCCTCGCGCGCGCGTCGCAGCTCCATGCGCCAGGGCGCGTCGGGCGCCGAGAGCGCCACCGCTTTCGATCCGGGCGCGAACTCGTCGGGATCCTCGAGCGAGTGGATCACCAGCACCTCCGAACCGTCGTCGCCGGCGAGCGGCTGGCCCGCGCTCGCCGGGGAGGGAGCCCCGTCCGTCGCCCCGTCCCCGCGCGCGACGCGCTCGACCACGCCGTCCCACACCCCGCGCGCGACCCCGACCGCGCCGCGCGCGAGCTCGGCCGCGGCGCCCCGCAGGTCGTCCTTGGTCGCCCGGGCCGTGCTCGGCTCCGACGCGCTCGCGCCGGCGAGCGCGCGCCCCGCCGACGGCGCGCTGGAGTCCGACCACGGCAGGCGCACCGAATCGCCCTGGCGCGCGGTCTGCCCGAGCTCGGACAGGAGTTCGTGCACCGAGGCGTAGCGCTGCTCCGGCTCGAGCCGCAGGCAGCGCTCGACCACCGGGCGGAGCGCGGGTGGAAACGTGCTCGGGAATTCGGGCGGCCGGTCGTCCTCGCGCAGCACGAAGGCGCCGCCCGCGTCGGTCGCGTAGGGCAGGCGGAAGCTCAGGCTCTCGAACAGGATCACGCCCAGCGAGTACAGGTCGGCGCGCAGGTCGGCGCGGTTGCGCAGCATCTCGGGCGCCATGTAGTGCGGCGTTCCGCGTCCGAAGGACAGCGTCGCGCGACCCTCGATCAGCAGCTTCGCCAGGCCGTAGTCGCCCACGCGCGCCACGTCGCCGTTCAGGAACACGTTGCTCGGCTTGAGATCGAAGTGCGCCAGCCGCCGGTCGTGCAACGCCAGCACGCCGCGCGCGACCTGCACGAAGAAGCGCAGCGCGCTGTCGCGGTCCAGGTCGGCGCGCTTCAGGCGTCGCGCCAGCGTGTCCTCGCCGGCGTAGCCCATGATCAGGTAGGGCACGCCCATGACCACGCCCATGTCCTCGATCGTCACCAGGTTCGGATGGTCGATGGCCGCGAACAGGCGCACCTGCTCCAGCTCGCGCTCGACCGCGTCGCGCTGGACGGAGTCGTCGATGCGCAGGAACTTGATGGCGTAGGCCTTGCCGATCGAGCTCTTCTTGGCCTTGTAGACCTCGCCGAAGGCGCCCCCACCGAGGTGATTCAGGACCTCGTAGCCCGAGATGAAGTCGGGCTTCCTGAACGCGCCGTAGAAGCTTTCCCAGTCGATCATCGCCCGGCGTTTCGCGCGGGGACGCACGGGGTGCGCACTGTCCGCGGCGGCCTGCGCGCAGATTGTACTGGCGCGCGGGAAGCCGGACCAAGCCGCGCCACTCTAGCCCCCCTCGCTCGGCGGCCCGCAGCGCTCCACCGGCTCGAACGAGAACCCGAAGGGCGGGCGCGAGCCCTGCGCTCCGCCGCAGGTGAGCGCGAGCCGCGCGGGTGGCGGGAAGGGCAGGGATCCATGGGCACCCCGCAGGGCGCCGGCCAGGGGCTCGTGGCTGCGCAGGCGCAGCTCGTGCGCGTGCCACTCGAGCGTGAGTTCGAACTCCAGCCCGGCCACGCGCACGTGGTGCGCGAGCGCGGCGCCGATGCGCACGCGTCCGCCCGCGCCCGGCGCGAGCAACACGACGTGGCGCGCGCCCGCGCACTCGGCGCCGTGCAGGAGCTCGAGCACCACGCTGGCGCTGGCCGCGTCCGGGACGCGCACGCGGAACTCGAGGTTGGCGCCCAGACGCACGCGCTCGCCGGCTGCAAGCGCCCGCCCCTCGGGCGGCACGACCTGGCCCTCGACCAGAGCGCGCTCACCGGCGCAGGGCACGAGCCGCCAGCCCGGACCGGCCTGCAGCGATTGCACCCGCTCGAGGGCCGCGTGCAGCGCGCCGACGTCGGCCAGGAACCCCAGGTCCGCGCGCCCGGCGCGCAGGTGCCCGAGCGTGAGGCGCTCGCCCGCGCACAGCAGGAACTGACCGCCACCGTCGACCGAGAGCAGCGCGGCGCTCTCCGCGGGCGGACGCGCGGCCGCGCCCGGAATCCGACCGCCGCCTCCGCCTGCGGCGCTCACGAAGCCCGGCGCGGGGCGTGCCGCAGCGCCCAGCAAGCGGTCGAGCCAGGCGAAGACGCGCGCGAGAGCCATCGGGCCGCGCCCCTGCGCGTGCTAGCCGGACGCATTTCGCGCGACCCGCCCTCAGGCCGAGTGGATCACCACGCCGCCGTCGCGCTGGGCCGCCAGGAAGGCCGCGCGCGCGCGCGAGAACAGGTCCTCGCGGCGCTTCACGGCCGGGTGCGGGCAGGTCGAGATGCCGACCGCGATCGCCAGCTTGTCGCCCACCAGGTCGCGCAGCCCCTCGCTCTCGGCCGCCTCGCGGATGCGCCGCGCCATGACGGCCGCGCCGTCCGGCCCGGTGTGCGGGAGCAGGAACAGGAACGAGCACAGGTCGAAGCGCCCGAGCACGTCGGTGTCGCGCGAGGCTCCGAGGAAGATGCTGGCCAGGCGTCCGAGCACGTCTTCCTCGACCTGGCCCTCGAAACCCAGCATCACGCACGAGAGCGGCTGCTCGAAGCGCCGCGCGCGCTTGAACTCCTCGTCCAGCTTGTAGGCGAGGTAGTCGAAGTTGAAGAGCCCGGTCTCGGGGTCGGTCAGGGCGTCGACCAGGCGGTGCGAGCCCTCGCCCACCAGGTCGCGCAGCAGCCGCTCGGGCAGGGCGTGCTCCAGGGCCTGGCCGCGCTGCTCGGGCGGCAACGCGCGCGGCTCCTGGCCGGGGTCGACCAGCAGATGCCGCAGGCGCTCGCCCGAGAGCGGCCGCTGGATCGCACCCGTCGCGCCGCAGAAGGCCGCGATCTCGTCGGCGAAGCCGTTGCGACCGTCCGTGACGATGTAGGTGCGGCAGCGGGTCTTGCCGGTCAGGCGACGGCAGGACTCGTACACGTTCTCGGTGCGCAGCCAGGCATCGATGAGGATCACGTCGCCCGACCCGAGTCGCTTCGCGAGCAACTCCTCGACCGACTGGGGCTCGGCCAGCTCCCAGCCCTCCAGCGCGGCCACGGCGCCACGCGTGGTCGCGTAGAGCGACTCGTCGTTGGTCACGATCCGCACGGTACGCTTCGGCTCGGGCATGGAGTCTTCCTCGGGGGGCTCGGGGCTCGGATCCGCGATCTAGTCAACGCCCTCGGGCGCGGGAGGTCAAAGGGGAAGTGCCGGCGCCGTGGACCGCTGCCACGGAAAGATCTTCTCGCTCAGCCTTGGCTGGCCGGTCCGGCTGGCGACGGACAGCGGCTAGGCCAGCTCTTCGAGCCACTCGGAGGGCATCTCGTAGTTGGCGTACACGTCCTGCACGTCCTCGTTCTCCTCCAGGAGCTCGATCAGCCGCAGGACGCTGGCGGCGGCCGGCTTGTCGGCCACCGCGACCGAGCTCAGCGGCATGTAGCCGAGCTCGGCCGAGAGGAAGGCCAGGCCGCGCTTCTCCAGGGCGGACTTGACCTCCAGGAACGCGGACGGCTCCGCCAGGATCGTGGCGGCGCCGGCCTCGAGGCGCACGTCGTCCGCGCCCACCTCGAGCGCGATCTCCATCCACTCGTCCTCGCTCAGCGAGCCGCGTTCGACCACCAGGATCGCACGGTGCTGGAACAGGAAGCCGACCGAGCCGGGCGAGCCCATGTTGCCGCCGCCCTTCTCGAACACGTGCTTGAGGTCGGCCGCGGTGCGGTGACGGTTGTCGGACAGGGCCGTGACCATCAGCGCGATGCCGCCGGGAGCGTAGCCCTCGTAGATCAGCTCTTCGTCCTGCCGGCCCTCGCCCACGGCGCGCTTGATGGTGCGCTCCATGTTCTCCTTGGGCATGTTCACGGCCCGCGCGCGCTCGATCGCGTAGCGCAGTTTCAGGTTCGTGGCCGGATCCGGCCCGCCCTGGCGCACGGCCGACTGCAGGATGCGCGCGCACTTGTTGAACGTGCGCGCGCGCTTCTGATCCACCGCGCCCTTGCGGCGCGCGATGTTCGCCGAGTGGGAATGCCCGGCCATGGGCCGCTGGTGCTAGCGCTTGGAGAACTGGAAGCCGCGCCGCGCGCCGCGCTTGCCGTACTTCTTGCGCTCCCGCATGCGCGGATCGCGCGTGAGGAAGCCGCCCTGGCGCAGGCGCTCGAACAGGGCCGGATTGGCCACCTTGAGCGCGCGCGCGATGCCCAGCGAGAGCGCGCCGGCCTGGCCGTGCGGCCCGCCGCCGCCCACGTTGGCGAGCACGTCGTAGCTGTCCGGCGTCTCGAGCAGCCCGAGCGGCCCGCGCGCCTCGTTCAGGTCGCGCAGGGTGGGGAAGAACTCGGTGACCGGCCGGCCATTGACCAGGTAGCTGCCCGTACCGGGCTTGATGCGTACGCGCGCCACCGCGGTCTTGCGGCGGCCGAGTCCCAGGACGTATTGCGTGGCCGTCATCGGATCAGTTTCTCCACGAGCACGGGCTTCTGAGCGGCGTGCGGATGCTCGCTGCCGCCGTAGACCTTGAGGCGGGTGATCATCGTCCGGGCCAGCGTGCTCTTGGGCAGCATGCGCCGCACGGCCAGCTTGACGATGTCGTGCGGACGCGCGGCCTTCAGCATGTCGAGCGTGTGCTCGTAGAGGCCGCCCGGGTAGCCGGAGTACTTGGGGTAGTACTTCACGTCGGCCTTCTTGCCGGTGAAGCGCGCCTGCGCGGCGTTGATCACCACCACGTGGGCTCCGGTGAGCTCTTCGCGCGTGTAGGTGGGCAGGTCCTTGCCCATCAGGCGCATGGCGATGTCGGCGGACATGCGCCCGAGCACATGCTTGGAGGCGTCGTAGAGGTACCATCGCTCCTCGACGTCCTGGGCTCGAAAACGGGTGGTCTTCATCGTCGGTTGGACCGCGGCGGAACGGGCCGGCGCGGCGTCGGAAGGGCCCGCGCGCGGGCCTCGGGGTTCCTTGGGGGCGAACAAGGTACTGGCCGGGCGCGGGGGCATCAATCCCCCGACGCCCGCCGGGGTCGAGTGGCCGCCCTACTCGGACTCGAAGCCGAGGCAGCACAGCCAGGCGCCGTCCGCGCCGCGCCCGAGCAGGACCGAGCGGCCCGGGGCCAGTCCACCGGAGAGCCACCCGGGCGGAGCGGTGTGGTCGACGCCAGGGGCAAGCGCGGCCGGCAGGGCCGTTCCACGGGGCCAGGGGCCGTGAGTTCGCCACGCCCCGGCCGGGGTCCGGGTCCAGACCTCGAGCAGGTCCTGGTCCCCGTTCCGCTCGCGCGCGAGCGCGGGCGCGGGCACGCCCTCCAGGGCGACCAGGCGCGCGCCCGGAGCGCTGGCCCATCCATCGCCCCCGCCCCCGTCCTGCTCGAACTCGAGGCGACGCCCCGCGGGCAGGACCTCCAGCGCGGCGCGCGGGAGAGCGATCCGGTCGGCGCCCGCCGCGCGCGCCAGCGCGAACTCGTCGCCGGCCCGCCAGGCGAGAACGCGCGTCTCCCCGGACGCGGCGCGGCGCGAGCGCGCGAGCGAGAAGGCCAGCGCGCTCGCGAGCAGCGCCAGCACAAGGCAGGCCGCGGGCCGGCGGCGCAGCGCGAACAGGCCCAGCCCAGCCGCCAGCACGAGCAGGAGCTCCACCGAGCCGGCCACGGGCGCCCCCGACCGGACCGGTGGGAAGGCCAGCGTGCCCAGCCCCTCTCCCAGGCCCTCACGCAGCGGCTCGAGCAGCGCGGCGGGTTGCCGAGCGCTCCACGCGAGCACGCGCGCCGTTCCCACGGCCCCCGGCGGAAGGACCTCGGCGCGCGGCAGGGGTAGGGCGGTGAGCCCCGCGGCGCCCGGCGGCGAGCGCACCGGCACCGCCACGAGCAGGCGCCGATCCTCGCCGCTGGCGAAGGGGCCGCGCAGGCGCGTCTCGCCCTCCGCTCCGCAGTCGAGGCGCACTTCCGCGCAGGCTCCGCGCAGCTCGAGCTCCACCCACCACAGGCGGTTCTCGCCGCCGAGGCTCGCCGAGGCCGCGAGCAGGAGCCCGAGCGCGCTCATCGGCTGGGCTGCGCGCCCGAGCGCGCCAAGGAACTCACCACCACCCGCACCGACACGGCCGCACCCAGCACCAGTCCGAGCTCGAGCGCGGCCTGCGCCTCGAATCCGGACGGGCGCGCCCAGCGATGGCACCACACGAGCGGGTCGAGCGCGAACCACGCGCTCGACCCGGACCCCGCGCGCGCTTGGCTCAGGGGCGCCCAGGCCAGGGCCAGGCGCAACGCCGCCGCGCCGGGCACGAGCACCAGCCACAGCCCGGCATAGGCGCGCCGCGCGCGGGCCACACCCGCCGCGCGCTCGGCCGCGCCGACCCACAGCACGAGCGCGAGCCACGCGCCCACGACGCTCAACGCGTGGGCACGCGGTTCGGCCCCGCGCGCCAGATCGAGCCCCGCCGCCAGCGCGAGCGGGGGCAAGGCCAGACACCCCACGAACAGCGCGCCGCGAAACGGGCCCGCGTCCGCGCCGTGCTTCCTCGGCAGCGGCGCCAGCGCCAACCACGGCAGCATGGCGAGCGCCGCCAGCGAGCCACGCGCGAGGAACAGCCCGGGCACGAGCCCTTCGAGCAGCGGGACGAGCAGCGCCAGCGCGAATGCGGCCGCGAGCCAGCGCAGCGCCACGCTCCGGCTAGCGCACGCGCGCGCGCGTGTCGTCGTGCGTGCGCGGCAGCGCGCGCCCGGCAGAGCGCGCGGCGGGTCGGCCCGCTCCGTCGAGCGCGGCCACCAGCGGGGCCGAACGCAGCGCCAGCTCGGGGCGGTCCCAGCGCAGGTCGACGAGGTCCCAGTCCCCGCCCTCGGGATCGCGCTCGAACAGCTCGAGCGCGCGCACCAGCGCTTGCCACTTGCTGCGCGGCGCGAGCTCGCCCGGTTCGTCCGCACTCGGGATGCGCCCGAAGAGCGCCAGCCGCGCGCCCTCGAGCTCGAGCCGCACGCCGGGCTCGCTGACCGAGGCCTGACGCGCCCCGCGCGCGTCGATCACGATCCGGCCGAGCGTGGCGCGCTGCTCCATACTCAGGTTCGCGGCCAGCGACAGGGCCACGTCGAGCGCTCCGGTGTGTTCGGGTTCGACCAGCCAGTCGCCCGCACGCGCGCGCGCGAACAGCTCGTCGTCGAGCGGCCCGAGCACGGGCAGGAAGGCGCGTCCGAGGCGCGGTGGCAGCGGCCAGCGCCCCTCGAGCACGACCCCATCCTCGTCCACCAGCGCGAACTCGCCTCCGACCGGGATGCAGGCGACCGGCTCGCGCAAGCTCAGCTCGAGCACCAGGCCGGCCGGTGCGAGCTCGCAGCGTTCGACGCGTTCCACGAAGGACAGCGCGCCCAGTCGCCCGGCCAGGCCGGCCAGCGGAACCTGCCCGACCGCGGCGAAGGGGGCCTCTTCCTGGAGCACGCCTTGCACACGCTCGAGCCAGCGCGGGTCGGCCCAGGTGGGCGCGCGCGCCACGCGCGCCTGGCCGGGATCGATCCACAGCACCAGCGGCTCCTCGACGGCACCGGCCGCCGCCGCGTTCCGCCGGTGGTGTGCCCAGCCGAGCGCGCCCGCCAGGGCCAGGACGGCCACGACGGGCAGGAGCTGCGCGAGCGCCCGCGCGCGCGGCGCGGCGACCTCGGAGCGAACGGGTCCCCGGTCCATGCGCGGGCCGTGGGGCTCAGTTCACGCGCGCTTCGACGATGGGGATCTCGACCTCGCGCGTCTGTCCGGCGCCCGCGCCGCGCGCGCTGCGCATGGCGTCCTCGATGAAGAGGTCGATGCTGGCCTGGATCTCGCCGATCTCGTCGCGGCTGAAGGTCAGGCGCGGCGCGTTCTGCGCGTGCAGCTCGTGACCGAGCAGGCGCGAGACGATCTTCAGGTGTGCGAGCGTGCGCTCGAGGCGACTGGGCTGGTTCGGGGAGGTGCGCGTGCGGTCCATGGCAGAGCGGTCCGGGAAGAAGAGGATCGGAAGGTGTCCTTAGATACGGAGCCGAGGCGGACGGCTCAAGCTTCGGGCGCGAGAACGCGTGCGGCTCAACGCTTGCGCGCGCGCCGGGCGGGCGCGGCGGCGCGGGCCTCCAGCCAGGCCAGCAGCAGGCGCACGCCGACACCCGTGCCCCCGCTGCCCCCCTGGTAGTCGCGTTCTTCGACGCCCCAGGCCGAGCCGGCGATGTCGAGGTGCGCCCAGGGCGTCGCGCCCACGAAATGTGACAGGAAAGCCGCGCCGGCCGAGGAACCCGCGCCCTGCCCCGAATTGATGTTCTTGAGGTCGCCCACGCTGCCCTTCATCTGCTCCTTGTGCTGCTCGAGCAGCGGCAGCGGCCAGAGCACCTCACCACTCGCCTTGCCGGCCGCCAGCAGCTCGTCCTGCAGGGCCGAGTCGTTGCCCATCACGCCGGTGAGCTCGTGTCCGAGGGCCGTGATCACGGCCCCGGTGAGGGTGGCCAGGTCCACCAGCGCGTCGGGCTTGACGCGCCGCTCGGCGTACACCAGCGCGTCCGCCAGCACGAGGCGTCCCTCGGCGTCGGTGTTGAGGACCTCGATCGTGGTCCCGTTCATGGCCGTGACCAGGTCGCCCGGCTTGTTGGCGCGCCCGTCGGGCAGGTTCTCGGTGGCCGCCACGATGCCGTGCACCTCGAGTGGCAGCGCCAGTCCCGCCAGGGCCTGGAACACGCCCAGCACCGCGGCCCCCCCCGACATGTCGTACTTCATCTCGTCCATCTTGGCGGCGGGCTTCAGGCTGATGCCGCCGGCGTCGAAGGTCAGCCCCTTGCCGACCAGCGCCAGGCGCGCGCGCGCGCGGGCACGCGACCGGTACTCGAGGTGGATCAGATAGGCGGGCTCGGCCGAGCCCTTGGCCACCGACAGGAAGGCGCCCATGCCCAGGCGCGCGAGCGCGCGCTGGTCGAAGATGCGCACGCGCAGGGCGGAGTTCCCGCGCGCCAGGGCGCGCGCCGCCGCCACCAGCTCCCGCGGCCGCATCAGGTTGGCGGGGGTGTCCTGCAGCTCGCGCGCGTAGGTGTTGGCGCGCGCGATGCGCTCGCCCTTCCTGGCCCCACGCGCGAAGGCGGCGCCCGGACCGGCCAGCACGACCTCGGCCAGGTACGGGCCCTTGGGCTTGGTCTTGAAGCGGCGCAGCGCGTAGCTGCCGAGCACGGCGCCCTCCGCCAGGGCCTGGGCGGCCGCCTCCGCGCCGCCCGCCAGCTCGGCCACGCGCGGCTCGATCCACAGGCACAGCTGCTTGGCGCGCACCTTCTCGGCCTTCTTGACGGCGATCGCTGCCGCGCGTCGCAGGCGCTCGTGGCCGGCCTCGGCGCGCGCCCCCAGCCCGACCTGCAGGAAGCGCGCGGCCGGCCCCGACAGCGCGTCGGTCAGGCGCGTCTCGCGGAACTCGCCCTGGAAGGAGGAAAGCGCCAGGGGCGGCACCTCGACCGCCCGCGGCAGCACGGGCGCCTCGCGCTGCAGGCCGAGCACGGCCAGGAGGTCGCAGCGCGGCGGGGACGAACGGGTGTCGTGGAGGGAGAGCTTCATGCCGAGGGGCGCGCGCGCTGCGCACGTCTACATGTCGATGTACTTCGGGCCGCCGCCGCCCTCGGGCACGGTCCACTCGATGATCTGGTACGGATCGGCGACGTCGCAGGTCTTGCAGTGCACGCAGTTCGAGAAGTTGATCACGACCCCGCCGGCCGCGCGCGCGACCTCGGCGTTCGCGTGGGGCCACTCGTAGACCGCCGCCGGGCAGAAGTGCTGGCAGGGATTGCCGAACTCGGTGGTGCAGCGCGTGATGCACAGGTCCGGGTCGCGCACCACCAGGTGCGCGGGCTGGTCCTCCTCGTGCACCGCGCCGGAGTGGTACACGTCGGTGAGCTTGTCGAGCGCCAGCTTGCCGTCGAAGGACGGCTTTTCGAGGCGAGCCTGGGCCAGCGGCCGGCGCGTCTCGTGGTCGGCGCTGGCCGTGCGGCGCGCGACCAGCCCGCGCCCGCCGGTGACCTGCTGGAGCGCGGCGTCGAACAGACCCGCGAAGAAGCCGCCCTGGAAGGCCTGGCGGAAGTTGCGCACGCCGTGGAGCTCGGCGCGCGCCCAGGAGGCCTCGAAGCGCGCCGCGTAGGACGCGAGCGCGGCCTCCGAGGTGTCGTCCTTCGCCAGCGCCTCGGCCAGGGCCTCGGCCGCCAGCAGGCCCGACTTCAGGGCCAGGTGGATGCCCTTCAGGCGCGGCATGTTCACGAACCCGGCCGTGTCCCCCACCAGCACGAAGCCGTCGCCATGGAGCTTCGGCATGGCGAAGTAGCCGCCGCCCGGGATGGTCTTGGCGCCGTAGCGCAGGATCTCGCCGCCCGCCAGCAGCTCGGCCACGGCCGGGTGCTGCTTCCACTGCGTGAAGAGCGCGTGCGGATCGAGCTTCACGTCCGGGTGGTCGAGTCCGACCACGTACCCGAGCGAGAGGCGATTCTCGCCCAGGCCGTAGATCCAGCCACCGCCGTAGCCCGAGGTGCCGAGCGGCGCGCCGAGCGTGTGGATCACGCTGCCCTGGAGCTCGCGCGCACGCGCCTCCGGGATGCGCCAGATCTCCTTGATGCCCGTCTCGTAGAGCTGGTGGTTCTTGCCCGCATCGAGCCCGAGCTTGGCGATCAGGCCCTTGGCCAGCGAGCCACGCGTGCCCTCGGCGAAGACCGTCACCTTGGCCTTGACGTTCATGCCCGGCTGGAAGGTGGGCTTCTGCTCGCCGTGCTTGCCGATGCCCGCGTCGCGCGTCTGCACGCCGGTGACGCGGCGCCCGTCGTAGTTCAGGCTGGCGCCCGCGAATCCGGGGTAGACGTCGATGCCGAGCGCCTCGGCCTCGGCCTTCAGCCAGCGCACCACGCGGTACAGGCTGACGATGAAGTTCCCGTGGTTCTTCAGGGGCGGCGGCACCAGCGCGCCGCGCAGGCGCAGGCGCTTGCCGTTCGCGCGCAGAAAGTCGAGGCAATCGAAGGTCACCGGACTCTCGATCGGGCAGCCTTTCTCGCGCCAGTCGGGGAAGAGCTCCTGCATGCCCTTCGGATCCATCACGGCGCCCGAGAGCACGTGGTAGCCGACCTCCTCGGCCTTCTCGAGCACGAGCAGCGCGGCGTCGCCCTGGCCAGCCTGCTGCAAGAGCCGCTTGAGCTGGATCGCGCAGGCCAACCCGGCCGGGCCGGCGCCCACGATCAGGACGTCGACCTCGAGCTCCTCGCGCTCGACACCCGCGGCGTTGAGGCTGACTCCGCCCACGTTCTGCTTGCTCATGCGCACCCGGATCGGCGGCCCGGACGGCCCCGATGGGCCGCGCAGCCTACGCTCAGGGGCGCTCGCCGATCCAGTGGTGGCCGTCGGCGTAGACCTCGCGCTTCCAGATCGGCACGCGCGCCTTGAGCTCGTCGATCAGGAAACGCGCGGCCTGGAAGGCCGCGTCGCGGTGCGGGCAGGCGACCGCGACCACCACCGCGGGCTCACCGACGGGGACGGTGCCGGTGCGGTGCTGCACCAGCATGCGCAGCGCATGCCCGCTGTCGCCGGCGATGCGCGCGCGGCAGTCCTCGAAGACGTGCGCCATCTCCTGCTCGGCCATGCTCGGGAAGGCCTCGTAGTCGAGGCGCACGACCTCGCGCGCCCCGTTGCGATCGCGCGCGTTGCCCGTGAAAACGAGCACGGCACCGCAGGAGGCGTGCTCGACGCGGGCCTGGGCGGCGGCCACGTCGAGGGGCTCGGACGAGAACTCGAAGCGCCCGCGCGCCAGGGCCTCGTCCTCGGCCCCGGAACCGCCCGAGACCGGCGGCAACAGGGCCAGCTCCGCGTCCTCGGAGAGCGGCGTCGAGTCGGCCACATAGCTCGCGCCGAGCACGCCGCGCACGGCCTGCAGCGAACCGAGCTCGGGATGACGCTCCTCCAGGAGCCGCTTGGCCCCACCCACGTCCGTACCTGGCGGCACGCCCTCGAGCAGCAACCGCTCGCGCCCGGCGCGCTCGCGCAGGCTGGCGAAGAGCCGCACCGTCAGGCGCACGCGGACACCTCGCGGCTCATGGGTCGGACTAGAACGGCGTCTCGTCCACGGCGGCCGGCGAGGGCGTGGAGGACTCGACCGCCTCCCCGCCGCCCTCGTAGCCACCGCCACCGCCACCACCACCGCCATCGCGCCCGCCCCCGGCGCCGACGAACTCCCAGTTCTCGGCCACCACGTAGAGCTTGCTGCGCTTCTGCCCGGTGGTCTTGTCGTCCCAGTTGTCCATGCGCAGGTGGCCCTCCACCAGGGCCGGCTTGCCCTTGGTGTGGAAGCGCGCGAAGGCCTCGCCGCGCTTGCCGAAGATGGTCACGTCGACGAAGGTCGCCTCCTCCTTCCAGTTGCCCTCGCCGTCCTGGAAGCGGCGGTTGACGGCCAGCCCGAAGTTCACGATGGGCATGCCGCCCTGCGTGAAGCGCGTCTCGGGGTTGCGCGTCAGGTTGCCCATCAAGATGACCCTGTTGAAGCTCGCCATGGCTCTTGCTCCTGTGTCCGCCCGCCAGTCTAGCCGCCGCGGGACTCGATTGCATGGGCGCGCGCCGGTACGCTTCGAGCCCATGAGCAGCAGCCCCGAGAAGCCCAGCCCCGGCGGTCGCGAGCGGCGGGCCCACCCGCGCGCCCTGTACGACGGTTCGATCACGATCCAGCTCGACGACGGCGCCCACGTGGCACGCCTGCGCGACGTTTCGCGGGCCGGGATCTGCTTCTATCTCGACCGCGCGCTGCCCGAGATGACGATCCTCTCGGTGCGCATCGACCTGCCGGGGCGCGGGCGCAGCGAGGCCGTGCGCATCGAGGGTCGCGGCGCGGTGGTGCGCTGTCTGCCGCTCTCGAAGGCAGTCGATCACTACGAGATCGCGCTGTTCTTGAACGAGCTGGGCGAGCCCCAGCGCCAGCGCCTGGACGCCTTCGTGGCTTCCACGGCGTAGGCCCCGGGCACGCGCCCGACCTCAGGGAAAGGGGCCGACCTCGAGCACGCGCTGGTGGCGCTCGAGATCACGCTCGAAACGCCACGGCACGGCGCTGGCCGCCAGCGCCGGGGCCACGCGCGCGCCCTGCTCGTGTCCGAGCTCCACCAGCAGATGGCCGCCTCCCGCCAGGAACGGTGGCGCCTCGGCCAGCAGGCGTCGGACCCAGTGGTCGGCGTCGCCCGCGGGCGCGAACAGCGCCTCGGGGGGCTCGTGCTCGCGCACCTCGGGCGCGAGCGCGGCGCGCGTGGCGGGATCGACGTAGGGCGGGTTCGAGAGGATCAGATCGAAGCGGCCGGCGAGCGGCGCCAGGCCGTCGCCCTGGGCGAACTCCACCTCGGCCCCGAGCCGGGCCGCGTTGGCGCGCGCCTGCTCCAGCGCCCGTGCGGAAACGTCCAGCGCCAGGACGCGGCTCGAGGGGAGCTCGAGCGCCAGGGTGACGGCCAGACAGCCGGACCCCGTGCCCACGTCGGCCAGGCGCGGCGCCGAGCACCCGGCCAGCAGCGCCCGTGCCCGATCGACCAGGATCTCGCTCTCCGGGCGCGGCACGAGCACGCCGGGACCGACGCGGAACTCGCGCCCGTAGAACTCGCGCTTGCCGGTCAGGTACGCGGTCGGCTCGCGCTTGCCGCGCCGCGTCAGGAGCTCGCGGCCGCGCACGATCTCGTCGCGTTCCAGCGGACGGTCGAGCGCGAGGAACAGCTGCAACCGCCCGAGGCCCAGGGCATGCGCGACCAGGAGCTCGGCCTCGCGCCGCGGCGCCTCGACCCCGCGCTGCGCGAGGAACTCGTGCCCGCGCGCGAGCATCTCGCGCGCGGTACGCGGCTCGTTCGCGGCAGCCATGGGGTCGTCAGGCCTTCTTGCCGCGCGCCGCCTTGCGCGCCTCGAGCGCCTCCGCCTTCTTGCGGTCGCCCTGCTTCTTGGCCTGCATCATGGCCTCGACGATCGTGTAGGCCGCCAGCCCGCCGCCGGCCGCGACCAGGCCGCCGCCCATCAGACCGGCCAGCTTCATCAGGCCGCCGGACTCGTTGGCCAGCGCGCCGAGCACGCCCATGATCCCGGCGAAGAGCATGCCCAGGAACATCAGCGGGAAGAGCGGGTTGAAGGCGCCCCAGCGCTCGTAGCCAGCGATGTGGACCCAGGTGAAGGCGGCCCAGCCGAGCATGATCACCTCGGGCATCCCGCTCGAGGTGCTGGCGAAGCCCACGCGCGGGTCGCGCGCCGCCACGAGCACCGCGGCCACGCCCAGCACCAGCGCCAGCGCGTGCAGCCCGGTCGGGAACGGGTGCTCGAGGTGCAGGCTGGTGGCGGCCTTCGGCTTGGCCTTGCGCTTGGTCTCGTCCGGGGCCGGCTTGGTCTTGGGCTTGAGGTGCAGGTCGGCGAGCTGCCCCAGCACGCCCGTGAGCTTCGGGCCGAAGTCGTGCCGGACCTGCTGCAGCCACAACCAGGCCGCCGCCCCCATGATGGCCTTGCCGAGCAGCGCCATCAGCCACCAGGCACCGTCGCCCGCCTCGAGCTTGCCCGGCATCCAGGGCAAGAGCGAGCCGCCGGTCACGATCAGCGCCGCCAGGCGCAGGTGCTGCGGGGCCTTGTCGAGCTCACGCAGCGGTGGGCGTGCGCCAGGCCCGAGGAGGGGGTCGGGCAGCTCCATCAGGTCGTCCGGGGGCGCTTGGTCAGGGCTCATGGGAGGAGGAAGAGGCCGGAGGGACGGGCAGGGTAACGGGAAACGGGCCCTAGAGGTTCCGGATGCGTTCTTCCCGGTCCTGCTCGTCGAGGGCCTCGAGCACGGGCAGGAGCTTTCCCGCCATGACCTGCTCCAGGGCGAAGTTCTGGCCCAGGCGGTGCTCGCTGCAGCGGTTCTGGGGGAAGTTGTAGGTGCGGATGCGCTCCGAACGGTCGCCCGAGCCGACCTGGCTCTTGCGCTCGGCGGCACGCTCGGCGGCCAGGCGCTGCCGTTCCAGCTCGTACAGGCGCGCCCGCAGGATGCGCATGGCCTGGGCGCGATTCTTGTGCTGCGACTTGTCGTCCATGCACACCACCATGGTGCCGGTCGGGATGTGCACGATGCGCACGGCCGACTCGGTCTTGTTGACGTGCTGCCCGCCTGCGCCGCCGGCGCGCATGGTGTCGATGCGCAGGTCGTCGGCGCGGATGTCGAGGTCCACCTCCTCGGCCTCCGGCAGCACGGCCACGGTCGCGGCCGAAGTGTGCACGCGCCCCTGACTCTCGGTCTCGGGCACGCGCTGCACGCGGTGGCCGCCGCCCTCGAAGCGCAGGTAGCGCCAGGCGCGCGCCCCCTTGACCGCGAAGACGAGTTCCTTGAAGCCGCCGATCTCGGAGGGCTTGCCGGAGAGCATCTCGAGGCGCCAACCGCGCTCGTCGAAGAAGCGCTGGTACATGCGGAACAGATCGGCGGCGAACAGCGAGGCCTCGTCCCCACCCGTGCCCGCGCGGATCTCCATGATGACCTTGTCGCGCTGGAGCTCGGCATCCGAGATCAGCGCGTCCTTGATCTCGCGGTCGAGCGTCTCGGCCTCCTGCGCCAGGCTCGCGAGTTCCTCGCGCGCGAGTTCACGCAGTTCCTTCTCGGCGCTCGCGTCGGCGAGCAGGGCCTCGGCCTCGGCCTGGCGCTTCTGGTGCTGCTCGAGCACGGCCCGCAGGCGCGCCACCTCACCCAGCCGGCCCTGCTCGCGGATCAGCTCGACGGCCTTCTTGTGGTCGGCCGCGATCTCGGGTTCGGACAGGCGCTCGGTCAGCTCGCGATAGCGGTCGGCCTTCTCGCGCAGCTTGGCGACCACCGCGGGCGCGAGGAGCATGACGAACGGACGCGCGGGGCGCGACGCCTACTTCTTGGCGCCTTCGACCTTGGCATAGCGCTTCAGGAACTTGTCCACGCGGCGGGCCGAGTCCACGAAGCGCTGCTTGCCGCTGTAGAACGGGTGACACACGCTGCACACCTCGACGCGCAGCTCGTTCACCGTGGCGCGCGTCTCGAAGGTGTTCCCGCAACCGCACGTCACCGTGCAGTTCACGTACCGGGGATGGATGCCGTCTTTCATGGGCTTGGCCTGTTCCGGCCGGCGCTCGGTGGACTGGGTCACCGGGCCGGGCCGAGGGAGCTCGGTCGGGGCTCGAAGAAGCGCAGCAGGCTAGCGCGGCGGGCACTCCCCGGCAAGACGCCGCCGTCCGGGCCGCTCAGCCCCGGCCGGGCGCGGCGGAGACGGGCGCGCCCGCCGCGGCCAGCAGGGCCAGGGTGCGGGCCACGGGCAGCCCGACCACGTTGTCGAAGCCACCGCCCTCGAGCGCCGTGACGAAGCGGTCGGCGCTCTCCTGGATGGCGTAGCCCCCGGCCTTGTCGCGCCACTCGCCCGAGGCCACGTAGGCGTCGATCTCGCGCGGCGTGATCACGCGCATGCGCACCCAGGTGCGCTCGGCGTCCACGAACACGGCCTGGTCCTCGGTGCGCACCACGCACACCCCGGTGACGACGGCGTGGCGCGTGCCCGAGAGCGCGCGCAGCATCCCGGCCGCCTCCAGCGGCGAGGCCGGCTTGCCGAGCAGCTCGTGCTCGGCCTCGTGCGGCACGGCCACGACCGTGTCGGCGCCGATCACGAAGGCGGGTGGTCGCGCGCGCAGCGCGACTGCACAAGCCTTGCGCTCGGCCAGCAGACGCGCCGCGGCGAAGGGTTCGATGCCCGGCGGCAGGTCCTCGTCCACACCTGCGGGCTCGACCTCGAACACCAGGCCGGCCTGGAGCAAGAGCTGGCGTCGCCGCGGCGAGGCGGAAGCCAGCACGATGCGCGCGAGCGGCGCGCCCGGCCTCACCGCTGCTTCTTCTTGGCCTTCGGCGCGTCGCGCGTGATCTTCTTGTGGACGCTCTTCTTGGGCGCCGACTTCTTGCGCGACTTGGCCTCGACCGGACGCTTCTTGGCGGCCTTGGCGCTGAGCTTGGCCTTGTTCCGCTCGGCCTCGCGCTGGCGCTTGGCCTCGTCCTTGGCCTTGGCGATCAGGCGCCGCTTCTCCTCGGCCGCCGCGCGCCGGCGTTCCTTCTCGGCTTCCTTCACCTGGCGCTCGTCCTCGCGCGCGCGCTGCAACTCCAGCCGGCGCTGGGACTGCTTCCAGTCGCGCTCGACCTTCTTGCCGTGCGGACACCCCCCGACCAGCGGGCACTCCCAGCACAGCGGCTTCTTCGCGTCGCACCACTTCTCGACCACGAAGCCCAGGCGGATGGCGAAGTCGCGCCGCATGCTCTCGGGCACGGAGCCCTCGATCCCGGCCTGGGCCTTCTTGATCGAGGAGGTGCGCTTGAAGATCCCCAGGCGGTCGAGGGTGCGCACCACGGCCGGGCTGATGGGCAACTCGCCGGGGTTGGCGAGCAACAGCAGGTAGTGTCCCGCGCTCGCGCCCAGGAAGGGCAGGTGCGAGGCGAAGCGCGCGGCCTCGGCCACGTCGCCCTTGATCACGTCCAGGTTGAAGCCGTGGATCTTCTGGTAGATCTCCTGCAGGTACTCGCGCACGTCGCGCGTGACCTGCATGGCGAGTTCGGCACTCTTGGTCTGGACGAGGTGCTGGAACTCCTGCCCCTGCGACACGCGCAGCTCGTTCCAGTCCGGGAAGGTCGAGCGCAGGGCCTGCAGCGTCTTCTCGGCCGCGCTCTCCGAGAGCCGGCGGTAGAGCACGCACAGGAAGCCGATCTCGAGCAGGCTCTTGCCCTCGACGCTGGGCAGCGGCGTGTGCGGAGCCGGCACCTTCGCCAGGAGCTCGGCCAGACGCTGGGATTTGTCGCTCAAGCGCACTCGTCCGGCGCGGGGGCGCGCTAGGAGGCGGCGCCCTCCGCGGGCGCGGCGGCGGTCTTGGCGGCGGCGCGCTTGGCAGCCATGCGCTCCTTGTGGCGCGCGGCCTTGGCCTCCAGCATGGTCTTCTTGCGCGTGGCGCGGTGGACCTTGGTCTGGGTCGGCTTCTTCCGCCCCGGGCGTTCGCGCACCACGGCCTTCTGCGCGTTCCCCGGCAGCGCGATGCCATTCTTGCGCAGGATCGAGGCCACCGTCTCGCTGGGCTGGGCGCCCTGGCTCAGCCAGTACAGGATGCGCTCGGGCACGAGCTTGAGCCGCAGGGCCTCGACCGGCGATGCCGGGTCGTAGTGTCCGAGCGTCTCCAGGGTCCGCCCATCGCGCGCATTGCGGCTGTTGGTGGCGGAGATGCGGTAGGAGGGGCGATTCTTGCGCCCCGTGCGCTTCATTCGGAGGACGACGGCCATCGCGATCGGTTGGGGACGTTCGACGCGACCGGCGCCGAAGGGGACAGGGGACGGAGCGACCCCCTTGGGTCGCAAACGAGGGCGCAGAGTGTAGTGCCTCGCCCCCGGGGGGTCCACCCCCCGCGAGAGCCACGGCTCGACTAGCGGCGCTTCTTCTTGCGTCGCTTGTCCTTCTTGCGCTTCGAGCCGCCCTGGCGCGTGGCCGAGCTCCCCATGGGGCGGGCCGTTCGACCGCCGCCGAACATCCCGCCCAGGCCCCCGAGGCCGCCCATGCCGCCGAGTCCGCCCGCCGCGGGCGCGCCCGCCCCCCCACCGAAGAGCGCGTCCAAGCCTCCCGGGGATTCCCCCAGCAGCTTCCCGTCGGGGGACATGCCCTTCAGCGCCTCCTTCTTCTCCTTCGATCCGAAGCGCGCGCCGAGGCCGAGCTTGTTCATCTCCTTCATCATCTGCTTCATGCCCTTGTAGGACTTGAGCAGCTCGTTGACCGCGCCCACCTCCTGCCCCGAGCCGCGCGCGATGCGTCGGCGACGGCCCATCTCGAGGCTGTCGGGGTGCAGACGCTCGAACGGGGTCATCGAGGTGAACAGGGCCTCGAGGCGGTTCATCTTCTTGTCGTCGACGTCGATCTGGTCGACCAACCCGCCCATGCCGGGCAGCATCCCGAGCACCTTTTTCATCGGCCCGAGGCGCCGGAACATGCGGATCTGCGCCAGCATGTCCTCGAGCGTGAACGAGCCCAGGACCATCTTCTCGTAGGCGGCCTGGGCCTCGCCCTCGCTGATCTTCTCCTGGGCCTGCTCGACCAGACCCACCACGTCGCCCAGGCCGAGGATGCGCCCGGCCATGCGCTCGGGGTGGAAGGGCGCGAGGTCGTCGAGCTTCTCGCCCGTCCCGACGAACAGGATGGGTGCGCCGGTGACGGCCTTCAGGCTCACGGCCGCGCCACCGCGTGCGTCGCCGTCCAGCTTGGTCAGGATCAGACCCGTGAGCGCCAGGTGCTGGTGGAAGGCCTGGGCCGAGCGCACCGCGTCCTGCCCGGTCATGGCGTCGCACACGAGCAGGGTGGCGATCGGCGTCGTGCGCGTGGCGATCTCGGCCACCTCGCGCATCAGCTCCTCGTCCACGTGCAGGCGCCCGGCGGTGTCCAGCAGCACCACGTCACGTCCCAGCGCCCCGGCCTCGCGCACGCCCTGGGCACAGAGCTCGGCCGGCCCCAGCCCCTCGCGATGGAAGACGGGGATCCCGAGGCGCGTACCGAGCACGCGCAGCTGCTCGACCGCGGCCGGGCGCTTGATGTCGGCGGCCACCAGCAGCGGCCGCTTCTGGTGCTTGTCGCGCAGGAGCTTCGCCAGCTTGGCACAGGTCGTGGTCTTGCCGGACCCCTGCAGGCCCGCCAGGAGGATCACGCTCGGCGGCTGCTTGGCAAAGGACAGGCGCGCGTCCTCCGGCCCCATGAACTCGACCAGCGCCCGGTGGACGGCGTGGACGAACTGCTGCGAAGGCTCGACGCCCTGGACCACCTTCTGGCCCACGACCGAGGCCCGCACCCGCTCCACGAGGTCGCGCGCGACCTGGAAGTGGACGTCGGCCTCGAGCAAGGCCGCCCGGACGCTCTGCAGCCCCTCCTCGATGTTCTGCTCGGAGAGCTCGCGCTTGCCGCGCAGGGCGGCGAAGGCCGAGCCGAGGCGTTCACTCAGGGTCTCGAACACGGGGCGGGATGATAGCCAGCGTCCGGTAGCGACGCTGCCCCGAGGCGCCCGGACTCCGCGGCCGGGCGCAGGGCCTGGACGCGGACGCAAGTCCGTTCCCGGAGGGCGTTCGCGGAGTCTTGGCGTTTTTTTGGGGGGTCGCGCTCTTCCGGCGCACCCTCCTGCGTACCAGGAGGCGGACGCACTGCTTCACGGACAGAAGGGAGGTCTACGGGCCTCGATCCTGACCGGCGAAGCGAGGCCGGTTCGGGTTCGCAGGGGAACTCGGGCCGGCCTCTTTCTTTGTCCCCCGTCCTTCCGAGCCCTGGCGCGACGCCACCTGACCCAGGGGACCCTCGCCGGCCACGGATTCACGGTGGATGGTCGCCCCCAGGTGGGACAGCCGTTCCTCGATGCGCTCGTAGCCGCGATCGATGTGGTAGACGCGGTGCACCTGGGTTTGGCCCTTGGAGACCAGCCCCGCCAGGACCAGGGCGGCCGAGGCGCGCAGGTCGCTGGCCATGATGCTCGCCCCCGAGAGCACCTTGACGCCCTCGACCACCGCGGCCGTCTCCTGGCGCCGGATGCGCGCCCCGAGCCGTAGCAGCTCGGCCAGGTGCATGTAGCGATCGGGGAAGATGCGCTCGGTGATCACGCTCACCCCGTCGGCCAGGGTCATGAGCGCCATCCACTGGGCCTGCAGGTCGGTCGGGAAACCGGGGTAGGGCTGGGTGGTGACGTCGGTCGGGCGCAGGCGCTCGGCCGGGTCGCGCGGCTGGGTCTCGATCCAGTCGCGGCCGCGCTCGATCCCGACCCCCGATCGATACAGGGCGTCGAGCAGCGCGGTCAGGTGCTCGGGCCGGCAGCCCTCGACGCGCACGCGCCCGCCCGTGATCGCGCCCGCCACGACGAAGGTACCGGCCTCGATGCGATCCGGGATGACGCGGTGGCGGGCCCCGTGCAGCGCCTCGACTCCCTCGATCTCGATCGTGGGCGAGCCGGCGCCGACGACCTTGGCGCCCATCGCGTTCAGGCAGTTGGCGAGGTCCACCACCTCCGGTTCGCAGGCCGCGCAGGTCAGGACCGAGCGCCCGCGCGCGAGCACCGCCGCCATCATCACGTTGCGCGTGGCCCCGACCGAGGAGCCCGCCGAGGTCGCGAGGTAGGCCTCACCCCCCGGCAGCCCGTCGGGCGGTGCTTCGGCCACCACGTAGCCCTCCTGGGTACGGATGCGCGCGCCCAGGGCCTCGAAGCCGCGGATGTGGGCATCGACGGGGCGCACGCCGATCGAGCATCCGCCCGGGTAGCTGACCTCGGCCCGCCCGCGGCGCCCGAGCAGCGGTCCGAAGACCTCGAACGAGGCGCGCATCTTGCGCACGAGCTCCCACGGCGCAACCGGTTGGGCCGAGGGTCGCGTGGTGATGTCGAGGCGGTTCGGCCCGGTGTGCTCGACCGCCGCGCCCAGCATCTCGAGGATGCGCAGCATCGTGCGCACGTCCGACAGGTCGGGCACGTTCTCGAGCGCGAGCGTCTCCTCGGTCAAGAGCGAGGCGGCCAGGATCGGGAGCACCGAGTTCTTGGCCCCGGCGGTGTGCACGGTCCCGGCGAGCGGGCTTGCGCCCTGGATGACGAAGATGTCCACGGCTGCGATTCCTCGGGTGTTCGGAGACTCCGGCGGGGTTCGGAAGGTTATTTGGGCGGTGCCAGCATGCGGCCCAGCGGACGACCGCCGAGCACGTGCAGGTGCAGGTGGTCGACCTCCTGGCCGCCGTGCTCGCGCGCGTTCGCGATCAGGCGCCAGCCGCGCTCGAGCCGCTCGGCCCGCGCCACCAGGCGAGCTGCTTGCAGCAGGGCCCCGCCCAGACGCTCGTCCTCGAGCTCGTCCAGCGAGGCCAGGTGCAGCTTCGGCACCACCAGGACGTGGGTCGGCGACTGGGGGGCGATGTCCCGGAAGGCGAGCACGTCCGCGTCCTCGTGCACGCGGGTCGCGGGCAGCTCGCCGGCCACGATGCGACAGAAGATGCAGCTCAAGCGCGGAGTTCCTCCACGCGTCCACACCCTACGCATGGCGCGCCGGGATCCAAGAGCGTTGTCGCGGCTGCCCCGCCGATGCCGAGGCAGAGGAGCGGCCCGTGCCGGAGGTCGCAGCGCCCGCCGGACCAGGCCCCATTTGACCCCCCTCCGGCCCCCTCCTATCATTTCGCGCCCTCCAGGACGGCCCCGTCCCGCCAGACCGGCCGCGGACGGCGACGCTCTCCTGGCGCGACCTGCCCCCCGGCTCCGCTCCCGAACCACGTCCTCGCCCCGATGACCTCCGAGACTGCTCAACCCGAGAACGAGATCACGACCACGCCGGAGACCGAGCCGCGCTACGAGGCGCCGCCCTTCGACCTGGAGAAGGAGAGCCTGTCCTTCGCCGCACTGGAGGCCGGGCGCCTCTCGGTGTACGAATCGCTGGACGCCAAGCAGCGCTTCAAGAACAAGGTCGAGGCCATGCCGACCACGGGCGAGCTCGGACGGCGCCGCGGGCTCGGCCTGTGGATCCTGGCCGAGTACGCGCGCAGCGCGCAGGAACTCGGGGCGCACGAGGCCGACGACACCGCCGCCTACACGCGCGCGCGCAGCCTGTTCGCGCTGGCCCGCTTCGACGAGGCGGCCGCGATCTTCCAGCGCCTGAGCGACAAGCACCCCCAGGAGCCGCGCCCGCGCTCGGGGCTGCTGGAGGCACGCCTCGAGGCGGGCCTGCTCAAGAAGCCCGAGGAGGCCGCCAAGCTCGCGGCCGAGATCGTGAGCGCGATCACGGCCGCGCCGGGCGGCTTCGCCGAGTCGGTCGAGGGGTTGTACGTGCGTGGACGTGCGGCCGAGGCCGCGCGCGAGCCCGAGGTCGCCCTGGAGGCCTACGAGAAGGCCTTCGCCATCGATCCCGAGCACCACGCGCTGCTGACGCACTTCGCACACCTGGCCGAGCGCAGCGGCCTGGACGAGCTCGCGCTCGAGCTCTACGAGCAGCTCGTGCACCTGCGCGCGATCGACCTGCGCGCGCTGCTCAACCTGGGGATCCTGTACGAGGACGTCGGGCGCGACGCCGATGCGGCCTCCTGCTACGACACGGCGCTGCGCAACAACGCCACCGACGAGCGCGCACGCCTGTACCTGGCCGACGCGCGCGCGGCGATGAACATGTACTACGACGAGGACCTGGAGAAGAAGGAGGATCGCCTCAACCAGATCCTGCGCGTCCCGATCACGGACTTCGAACTCTCGGTGCGCGCGCGCAACTGCCTCAACAAGATGCAGATCACCACGCTCGGCGACCTGGTGCAGAAGACCGAGCAGGAGCTGCTCTCCTACAAGAACTTCGGCGAGACCTCGCTGACGGAGATCAAGGAGATCCTGCACTCGAAGGGCCTGCGCCTCGGCATGCCGCGCGACGAGGCCGTGGCCTCGATCGAGGCCCATGCGCGCCGCCTGCAGACCGGCGACCGCTCGGACGTGATGAACAAGCCGATCCTGGAACTGGCGCTCTCGATCCGCGCGCGCCGCACGGTCGAGACCCTCGGCTGCCTGACGGTGGGCGACATCACCAAGCACTCGGCCGAGGAGTTGCTCGGCATGCCCAACTTCGGTCAGACCTCGCTGCAGGAGCTGCGCACGAAGCTGGCCGAGATGAACCTGAAGCTGAAGGGCGAATAGGGCGCGCGCGCGCGGGGCGCCGGTGTACGACTACATCGAAGGCCGGCTCGGCGAGCGCCGCCCCACGCGCCTGGTGGTGGAGGCCGGCGGCGTGGGCTACGACCTGGTGGTCCCGGTCGGCTCCGATTTCCCGCTGCGTGAGGGGCGCGTGCGCGCCTGGACGCACCTGATCGTGCGCGCGGACGAGCACCGGCTCTACGGCTTCCCCGAGCGCGAGCGCCGCGAGCTCTTCCGGCTGCTGCTGGAGGTGCGCGGGGTGGGCCCCGCGGCGGCCCTGGCGGTGCTCTCCAGCCTGCCGGGCGACGAGCTGCTGCGTGCCATCGCCGGCCAGGACGCCACGCCCTTCCTGCGCGTCAAGGGCATCGGCAAGAAGACCGCCGAACAGATCCTGCTGGACCTGCGCGACAAGGCCCCGCGGCTCCTGGCCGAAGCCGAGCGCGGGACGCTCGCGCCACGCTCCGCGCTGCCGGCGCGCCGGCTGGAGGACGCGGTGCGGGCCCTGACCTCGATCGGCTACTCGGACAAGGAAGCCCGCAAGAGCGTGGAGCGCGCCGCGGCCAAGGTCCCGGGCGACGACCTGGAGCTCCTGGTGCGCACGGCCCTGCGGGAGTAGGGCGCTCCAGGAACGCCTGGCCGACGGCCGACAGAGCCTTCCTTCGGCGCCTCCCCGGCGCTCTGCTGAAGCCCCATGAGCAGCGAACCGCGCCCGCCCCGCATCCTGATCAGCGACGAACTCGACCCCGCGGCCCTGGAGGTCTTCCGGCGCGCCGGCTTCGAGCCCGAGCTCAAGACCGGCCTCAAGGAGGACGAGCTGTGCCAGGTGATCGCCGGCGTCGACGCGCTGGTGATCCGTTCGGCCACCAAGGTCACGCGCAAGGTGATCGAGGCCGCGCGCGAGCTGCGCGTCATCGGGCGCGCCGGCATCGGGGTCGACAACGTCGACCTGGAAGCCGCCACCGAGCGCGGCATCGTGGTCATGAACACGCCGCGCGGCAACGCCACGACCACGGCCGAGCTCGCGATCGCGCTCTTGCTCGCGCTGGCCCGGCACATCCCGCGCGCCGACCGACTGGTGCGCAGCGGCAAGTGGAAGGCCAAGGGGCTGGTCGGGACCGAGGTCTTCGGCAAGACCCTGGGGGTGCTCGGCCTGGGTCGCATCGGACGACTGGTGGCCGAGCGCGGCCGTGGACTCGGCATGAAGGTCGTCGCGCACGACCCCTACCTGTCCGGCGAGGGCATGGCCTCGCCCGTGCCGGGCGTCGAACTGCTCGAACTCGACGCGCTGCTCGAGCGCTCGGACTTCGTGAGCGTGCACGTGCCGCTCAACGACTCGACCCAGAACCTGATCTCGTGGGAGCAGCTCGCGCGCATCAAGCCGGGCGCGCGCCTGATCCAGGCCGCGCGCGGCGGCGTGGTCGACGAGGAAGCCGTGCTCGACGCCCTGGCCTCCGGCAAGCTGGCCGGCGCGGCCTTCGACGTGTTCGTGGACGAGCCGCCCCCCAAGGATCACCCGCTGCTCGCGCGCGAGGACGTGATCGTGACCCCGCACCTCGGGGCCAGCTCGGAAGAGGCCCAGCTGCGCGTGGCCCTCGACATCGCCGAGCAGATCTCGAACTTCGTCAAGAACGGCGTGGCCGAGAACGCCGTCAACGCGCCCACGCTCCCGGCCGAGGCCATGGCCGAGGTCGCGCCCTTCCTGCTCCTGTGCGAGAAACTCGGCAGTTTCCTGGCGCAGCGCATGCAAGGGCAGATCCGCAAGGTCGAGCTCACGGTCGGCGGCGAGGTCACGCGCCACGGCGTCGAGCACCTCAAGCTGGCCTTCCTGGTGGGCGTCCTGCGCCACACCTGCGACCGCAGCGTCAACTTCGTCAACGCCCCGGCCCTGGCGCGCGAGCGCGGCATCCTGTTGCTCGAGAGCCGCGAGGAGCGGCCCGACTTCCGCGGCGGCGAGGTCAGCGTGCGCGCCAGCGAGAAGGCCGGCGGCCGCAGCCACCGCGTGGCGGGCGCGGTCTTCGGGCGCGAGCCGCGCATCATCGCGGTCGACGACCTGCGCCTCGACCTGCCGCCCAAGGGCATCCTGCTGGTCACGCGCCACAAGGACCAGCCGGGGGTGCTCGGGCAGATCGGCTCGATCCTGGGGCGCTACCAGATCAACATCCAGCGCCTCGAGCTCGCACCGGGCAGCGACACGAGCAGCGCGCACGGCTACCTGACGCTCTCGCCGGCGCCCTCGCCCGTCGTGCTGGAGGCGCTGCGCTCGATCCCGGCCATCGAGGAGCTCCAGCTCCTGCGGCTGTGAACGCCGCGCCCACGCTGCTCGACCGCCCGCCGCCCTATGGCACGGTCGTGTTCGACTGCGACTCGACGCTGTGCGCGCTGGAGGGCATCGAGGAGCTCGCGCGCGACAACGCCGAGGTCGCGCGCCTGACCCAGCAGGCCATGGAAGGCCAGCTCGCGCTCGAGGAGGTCTACGCCCGGCGCCTGGCGCTGGTGCGGCCCTCGCGCGCCGACGTCGAACGCATCGGCGCGACCTACGTCGAGACGCTGCTCCCGAACGCCGTGCGCCTGGTGGCCGCGCTGCAGGCGCTCGGCAAGCGCGTGATGATCGTCTCGGGCGGGCTCCTGCCGGCCGTGCGCGCGGCGGCGCGCGCGCTCTCCATCCCGGACGAGCACGTGCTGGCGGTGGACGTGCGCTTCGACGCCCGCGGCCAGTACGCGGGCTTCGACCAGGAGTCGCCGCTGGCGCGCTCGGGCGGCAAGGTCACGGTCCTGGCGGGCCTGCGACGCCCCGACGAGGCCCTGGCCTTCGTGGGCGACGGCGCGACCGACCTCGAGGCGGCCCACCTGGCGGAGCGCTTCGTGGCCTTCGGCGGCATCGAGCGCCGCGCGCGCGTGCTGGCCGCGGCGCGCGTGCGCTGCCTGGAGCCCGACTTCCGCTGCCTGGCTCCGCTCTTGCTCGCGGACACCGAGATCGCGACCCTCGCGCGCGATCCGGCTCATCGCACCCTGTTCGAGCTCCCGCAGAGCTCCCTGCCCCCGACGGCCTAGCATGAAGATCTGGATCCCCGGTCCCACGCACGTCCGCAACGAGATCCTGGAGGAGCAGACGCGCCCGATGATCGGGCACCGCTCCAAGGCCATGACCGAGCTGATCGAGCGCATCGATCCGCCCCTGCGGCTGGCCTTCGGACTGGGCGAAGGCTCGCGCGCGACCGTGGCGGTCGGCAACCACAGCGCGACCGCGATGATGGAGGGCGCGCTGCTGGGCGTGGGCACACGCGTGCTCAGCATCGTCAACGGCTCGTTCTCGAAGCGCTGGGCCGAGATCGCCAAGCTGCTCGGCAAGGAGGTGAGCGTGCTGGAGTTCCCCTGGGGCCAGGCCGTCACCGAGGCGCAGCTCGCCGAGGCCCTGAAGGCGAAGGGCCCGTTCGACGCCGTGACGCTGGTCGTGTGCGAGACCTCGACCGGCGTCCTGACGCCGCTCGCGCCCGTGGCGAAGGCGCTCGAGAGTTCGCCCGCGACGCTGCTGCTCGTGGACGTGGTCAGCGCGATCGCCGGCACCGCCCTGGACTTCGACACGCACGGAATCGACTTCGCGCTGGCCGGCGTGAACAAGGCCCTGGCGCTGCCGCCCGGCATCACCGTGATGTGCGCCTCCAAGCGCTACCTCGACGGCGCGCGCGCCCGCAAGCGCGCCTCCTGGTACCTCGACCCGGTCCGCACCATCGACGGACACGTCGAGCGCAAGACGCCGGCCACGCCGGTGGTGACGCTGTACCGCGCGCTCGCACGCCAGCTCGAGGACATCAGCAAGGGCGTGACGCTGCCGGCCCGCGACCAGGGCAAGAGCGGAGCCGCGGCCTGGAGCGCCCGCTTCGAGAAGCACGCGCGCCTGCGCGCCGCCACGCTGGCCTGGGCCGCGCGCCACGGCCTGGCACCCTTCCCGCCCGAGGCCCTGTCCGCCCCCACCGTGAGCTGCATCCAGGCCGGCGGCCTCGACGTGGCCGCGCTGATCGACGCCCTCAAGAAGAAGGGCCACGAGATCGGCAACGGCTACGACAAGCTCAAGGGCCAGACCTTCCGCATCGGCCACATGGGCGACCACACCGAGACGGGCCTGGAGGAGCTGCTGCACGCGATGGACGAGGTCTTCGACTCGGTGCGCGTGCGCGCCTAGCCGGCGCAAGAAACGGCTCAGGCGCGCCGCACGCCGAGCAAGAAGCGCGCGTAGCGTCCGGCCGGACCCGGCCGCAGGCGCACGAGCTCGCTCAGCGCGCGCCAGGCGAGGTGCAGGCGCAGGATCAGCTTGCGCCGCGAGGTGCGCTCGGCACGCCGCCAGCCGAGCGCGCGGGCCTGGGCGGCGATGCGCTCGAACAGCTCGAACTCTTCCTCGAACCGCAGCAGGCTCTCGGTCTGGCGCGCGGTGGCGTTGCCGGCGTGGCGCCGGTAGGCGTAGGCGGGCACGCGCCCGCCGACCACGGTCTCGCCCGCCAGGAGCAGGCGCGCCAGCAGCTCGAGGTCCTGCACCTGGCGCCAGCGCGTCTCGAAGCGGCGTTGCGCGAGCACGGCTGGACGCCAGCACAGGCTCGGGCAAACCACGAAGTTGCCGCGCATCAGCGCGCGCAGTCCGGGCTCGCCGAACAGGCGCACGTCCACGCCGGCGCGCGGCACCAGCAGGCGCTTGACGTCGTCCTGTAGCGAGAAGCGCCGCGCCCCCTTGGCGTCGATCGTGAGCGCCGGGCAGAACAGCGCCACCGCGCGCGGGTTCTCGCGCGCCAGGCGCCGCATGCCCGCGACGTAGTCCGGCAGCAGGCGGTCGTCGGCATGCAACAGGGTGACGAGCTCGCCCTCGGCCAGTTCCAGGCAGCGGTTCCAGCACGCCACCATGCCCAGGTTGCTCGGGTTCGCGCGGAAGCGCACGCGCGCATCGCCGAGCCCCTCGACCAGCGCGCGCGCCCCGCTTTCCGCGCCCGAGTCGTCCAGCACGAGCAGGCTCCACTCGGGATCGCTCTGCGCCAGCACGCTGGCGAGCGCCTGTTCGAGGTAGGCGAGCCCGGAGTGGAACGGGATCGCGATCGCGAACCGCTCGCGCATCGTCAGCGCAGGGGTCCGAGCCGGCGGTGGATCACCTGACGCGGCGCGTTGTGCATGTCGTGGCTCAGGAAACCGAGCACGAGCTGGACGCCGAGCAGCACCGGCAGCGCGGCCAGCATGACCGTGCCGGGCGCCGTCAGCACGCCGGTCCCGGCGCTGGCGCGCCACTGCGCCAGGCCGAAGACCGTGCCGCCCGCGACCAGCAGACTCCCCAGCACCAGCTCGAGCGAGGCGAAGCTGAAGTCGCGCAGGTAGTAGCCGTAGAAGATGCGCTTGACCGTGTTGACCAGGTGCTTCCAGGCGAACTCGAACAGCGCCCGGCGCACGACCAGGTGGCTGTGCTCGTCGCCGTAGCGCGCCGGCATGGGCACGTCGGTGACCACGGCGCGCAGGGTGCCGAGCCGGAACAACAGGTCCGACTCGAAGAAGTAGCGCTGCGCGAGCTTGGCGAAGGGCAGACGCCGGGCCACGGCCGCGTGCAACGCGGTGAAGCCGTTGGTCGGGTCGAACACGTCCCAGTAGCCGCTGGAGAGCTTGTTCAGGAAGGAGAGCGCCGAGTTCCCGAGCAGGCGCACGGCCGGCATCGCACCCAGGCCCTCCAGGTCGAAGAAGCGATTGCCCTTCGAGTAGTCGGCCTCGCCCAGCAGGATCGGGACGAGCAAGGCGGGAATCAGGGCCGGGTCCATCTGCCCGTCGGCGTCGAGCTTGACCAGCACGTCCGCGCCCTCGGCCAGCGCCGCGCGATAGCCCGTGACCGTCGCGCCCCCGACGCCCAGGTTGTGTTCGTGGACCAGCACGCGCACGCGCGGGTCGCGACAGTTCGCGCGCACGTGCGCGCCGCTCCCGTCCGGACAGGCGTCGTCCACCACGTACACGGCCGCGCACTCCGGGCCGATGCGCGCGAGCACGTCGAGCACCTGCCCGCGCGCCCGGTAGCAGGGCACGATCACCGCGATCTTCGAGTCGGAACCCACGCGCGCGCCCAAGCTACCAAGCGCCGGGGTCCTTGACATCTTCGCCCTCCGGCGCGGACCATCCGCCCGGCGGGAGCCGGCGGGCGCGCGTGCACACCCAAGCAACCACTGCCGAAGCGAAGGCCGCGCGACCGACGGGGTCGGCCCTGGCGCTCCTGTTCGCGCTCGCGCTGTGCTACGCCAACGGCCTGAGCGGGCCGTTCCTGTTCGACGACCCGCTGCCCGGGACCGCGCTCACCTTCCGCGCGCGGCCGCTGGTGTGGGCGAGCTTCGAGCTCAACCGCGCGCTGAGCGGGGCCGAGACCTGGAGCTATCACCTCCTCAACGTCGCGCTGCACGGACTGTGCGCCCTGACCCTGCTCGGGGTCCTGCGGCGCGCGCTGGCGCTGGCGCTGCCACGGGAGCCGGAGCGGGCGCGCGCGAGCCTGACCCTGGCCGTGACGCTCCTGTGGCTCTGCCACCCGCTGCAGACGGCCAGCGTGACCTACCTGAGCCAGCGCGCCGAGATCCTGGCCACGCTCGGCTACCTGGGCACGCTGTACGGCTTCCTGCGCGCGCTGGAGCCGAGCGCCCCGCGGCGCTGGCAGGCCCTGGCGCTGGCCAGCCTGGCCTTCGGGTTCCTGGCCAAGGAGATCGCCGCCACGGCGCCGCTCCTCGTGCTGCTGGCCGAGCTCACGCTCGTACCCGGCCCCCTGGCTGCGAACCTGCGCCGCCGCGCCGGCTTCCACCTGCTCCTGTGGCTCGAGGCCGGAGCGCTGTTCCTGGTCTACGTCGCCCCGCACCTGTTCGCGTCCGACTCCAGCAGCGGCTTCGGTGCGCACCAGAGCTTCGGGCCGCTCGCCTACCTGCGCTCGCAGCCGGGCGTGCTGCTGCACTACCTGCGTCTGGCGTTCTGGCCGCACCCGCTGGTCTTCGACTACGGCTGGCCCGTGGCGAGCGCGCTTGCCGACTGGCTGCCGCAGACGCTGGCGCTCGGCGCGCTGCTGAGCGTCACGCTGGTGCTGCTCGCGCGCCGCGCCGCGCTCGGCCTGGCGCTGGCCGCGTTCTTCGTGGTGCTGGCGCCGAGCTCGAGCCTCGTGCCGATCAAGGACCTGGCCTTCGAGCACCGCATGTACCTGGCGCTGGCGCCCGTGCTGCTGGTGGTGGCGCTCGGGGTGCGGCGCGCCTGCCGCCGCGTCCCGCGCCTGGCGGGCAGCCTCTGCGGGTTGGCGCTGGTGGGCCTGGCCGCGGCCACCGTGCAGCGCAACCGGGACTACCGCTCGGCGGTCGCGCTGTGGAGCACGGTGGTCGCGCGCGCGCCGGCCAACGGACGGGCCCACAACAACCTGGCCTCGGCGCTGATCGACGAAGAGCGCATGGCGGAGGCCGAGGACGAGCTCGCGCGCGCAAAGGCGCTGACCCCCGACTCGAGCTTCGTCTACCGCAACCTCGCGCGCATCGCGGCCTGGCGCGGCCAGCTCGAGCAAGCCATCGCGCTGCTCGAGCGCGCGCTCGCGCTCCAGGACGCGGCTGCGACCCGCGCCGACCTGGCGCTCCTGCTGCGCTCCACGGGGCGTGGTCCGGAGTCCGAGCCGCACCTCGTGCGCGCCCTGGAGCTCGAGCCGGAGCGCGTCGGGGAACGCCTGGAACTCGCGCGCCTGCTGCTGGCGCGCGGACAGCGGGAAGCGGCCATGGCGCAGCTCGTGCGCGCCGCCGAGCGCCGTGCGGATCCGCGCCGGGCCGAGGTGCTGGAGACGCTCGCCGACGTCCACCTGGAGCTGGGCCAGCACGAGGCCGCCCGGAGCGCGCTCGCCCGGGCCCTCGCGCTCCCCGAAGCGAGCAGGGATCCGGCCAGGGCGGCCCGGCTGCAGGCGCGGCTGGAGGCGCTGGGCCCGCGCCGATGAGTCCGGGCCGCGCACCCGTGCCGGCTACTCCTCGATCAGGCCCTCCTCGCGCGCCAGTCCGAGCGCCAGAGCGCGCACGTCCTCGGCCGCGAGCCGGTGCAACTGGTACAGCACGAAGTGCTCGGAGGAGAGCTCCGGGAAGGAAGCGAGTTCGCGCGCCGCGCGCGCGAGCAGGCCCTCGACCAGCTCGCGATACGCCTCGCCATGGGGCAACGCGCCGCCCTCGTTCTCGGCCGAGGCCAGACACTCCGCCAGCACCAAGCGCGGCTCGGGCGCCTCGCACAGCGCCACCAGCTGGGCGCGGTACTCGAGCGCACGCGCCAGCGAGCGCGGCGTGAAGCCGTGGCGCAGCGCGAGCCCCAGGGCCTTCGGCCACTTGCGGGCCAGCGGCAGGAAGCGCGTGTGGTCGGTGAGGTGCCCTTCCTCGTGCAGGGCGGTGAGCGCGAGCAACTCGTCCAGCGGCACGCGCGTCCCGCTCGGTCCCTTGGAGCGCTCCTGCAACATGGCCAGCAGCACGCGCTGGCCCTCGCCCAGCGGCGCCAACCAGCGTGCGCGCTCGTCCCCGCGCGCGCCGCGCGCAAGCCGCGGCCCACGCCCCGCCAGCGCGCGCGCGAGCAGCGCCGGGTCGGCCGCCTCGAACTCGCGCTCGAGCGCGCGCAGCCGCTCGAAGTCGCGGCGCACGCCCTCGATGTCGACCCAGTAGCCCTCGTGCAAGGCCGCGCCGCTCACGCCCGAGCCCGCGCGTCCGGGCCGGCTCGGGACGTCGGCTCCCTCGCACCAGGCCACGTAGCCGGCGTACGCCACCCCCAGGTGCTCGCCCGTGCGCCACTCACCCCCGATCCGCCGCAGGACGGTCCCGTCGGGACCGCCACCGCCCGGCGCCTGGCCGAAGATCCCGAAGCGCCCGAGGGCAGCGAGCTCGGCCGCCAGTCCGGGCACGGGTTGGCCCTCGCGTCCGCGGCCCTCGCGCTGGTCGAGCACCGAGAAGCTCGGACCGGGGTGGACGACCTCGGCCAGCCCGCCGATGCGAAGGCGCGGCGAAGCGACCAGCGCGGTCGCCAGCGGCGCCCCGTGGTAGCGCTCGAAGAAGGGCTGCAGCGCCGCCAGCAGCCCGTCGAGATCGTCGATCTCGACCGGCTGGGCGGGCGGCCCCGCGCGCCCCGGCACGAAGGCCTTGCGCTGGTCGTCCACGCGCTCGAGCAGGCCGCGCACGCCCGCCAGGAGAGCCTGCCCGGCCGCCGCGCGCGCGCTCAGGGCCAGGGCCGCGTCGGGGTCGGAGTCGGTCAGGGACCGGGCAAAGCTCTCGGCCTCGGCGAACCAGCCGGCGTCCAGCAAGGCCTGCCCGAAGCGCTGAGCCCCCGGCGCCGTGCTGCTCGCGCGCGCGGCCAGCACGAGCGTGCGCAGGGAGGGTTCGAGCGGCAGGCCGTCCGTACCCTTCACGCGGGCGGGCAGGGCGCTGCACCAGCTCGCGAGCGCATGCTCGGCCGCGCCGCGCTCGAGCTCGCGCGCGCGCGCGAAACGAGCGGGCACGCTGACCCCGCCGGCGCGCTCCCACAGGACCGCACCCAGGCCGTGGGCGCCGCGCTCCATGAGCACGCGCGCCCGCAGCCGCATGCGAGCGTCGCCGTCGCCCTGCTCCAGCGCCGCGAGGATCGCGCTCGAGGGGTCGGGGTGATCCACGCGCGCGCGCCGCGCGAGCAGCTCCTCGCCCAGGCGCTCGTACTCGTCGTCCGTGAGGCGCGCATCCTCGAACAGCCCGAGCGCGCGCCAGAAGCCGCGCTCGATCACCTCCGCGCGTTCGCTGCCGAGCTCGGCCAGGGTCAGGGCGACCGCGATCTCGGTGCGCTCGGGCGCGAGCAAGCGCGCGTCGGCCAGCGTGTCCTCGAGCAGCTGCACGGCCGCGTCCACGCGCTCCAGCCCGAGCAGGTAGCGCGCCTGGGCGCCGGCGAACTGGCCGAGCTCGTAGGACCCGCGCGCGAGTTCGAGGGCACGGCGGCCCTCGCGCAGCGCCGCCCGCGGCGACCCGCCCAGGAAGCGGTGCCAGGCCAGCCCGTGCTGGGCCCAGGCGAGGGTCGGATCCAGTCGCGCGGCCCGCTCGATGTGCGCCAGCCCGGCCGTGCCCTCCAGACGGCCCGCGAGGTAGAGCTCGGCCGGCCCGGGCTCCACTTCGAGCGCGGCGCGGCGCAGCTCCAGGGCCTGGTGCCCGAGCCAGGCCTCGCGCTCGAGGTCGTCGAGCACGCGCTCGGGCGCGAGCCAGTCCGGAGCCGCGGCGGCCGCGCGCCGGGCCGCGGCATCGGCGCGTGCGCGCCAGTCCGCCGGGCGCACGCGCGTGAGCTCGCGCGCCTCGGCCAGCGCGCGCGTGGCCTCGGGCGGCAGCGGCGGGAGGTGCACGCCACGCGCCAGGCTGCAGGCGGTCGGCCCCAGCCAGAAGAGCAACGCCGGCAGGCCCAGCAGCAGGAGACGCTTCATCGTCTCCTTGTAGCGAGCGCCGCGGCGCGCAACCAGGCGCGGCGTCCCGCGCTCACTTGCGCCAGAAGGCGTCCAGGCGCGCGTCCTCGCCGACCTCGCTGCGCGCCACGTGCAGCAGGCGCTCGGGCACGAGGTAGCGCCCCAGCGAAGGGCCCTCGCCACCGTTGACCGAGGCGGTGTAGACGCGCAACTGATCCACGTACTCGCCCTCGATGGCGGCCGCGGTCAGCACCGGTCCGGCCTCGAGCAGGACGCGGCGCACGCCCTCGGCCCACAGCAGCGTCAAGGTCTCGCGCAACGAGGCGTGCCCGTCGTCGCCGGGATGCAGCGCGTGGATCGTGGCCCCGGCCTCGGTCAAGGCGCGATAGCGCAGCGGGTCGAAGCCCGCGCGCGCGACCACGCGCACGGGCCCGGCCGACTCGCCCGGGCCACAGGGCAGGAAGAGGCGCGCAGCGGATGGCGTGCGCAGGCTGGAGTCGAGCACGACCCGCTGCGGCGCCAGGCCGACCTCGACGGGGATGCGCACGCTCAGCCGCGGGTCGTCCGCGAGGATCGTTCCGACGCCCGTGAGGATCGCGTCCACGCGCGCGCGCAGACGCTGGACCTCCTCGCGCGCGGCTGTGCCCGTGACCCAGCGGCCCTGGGCGGCGGGCGGCGAGAGCTGTCCGGTACGAGTCTGGGCCCACTTCGCGATCACCCAGGGCAGACTGCGGCGCAGGCGGTCGGGACGCGTCCAGTCGAGGAAGTGGGGCGCGGCGCGCTCGAGCGGCGCAGCCCCGCGCAGGAAGACCACCTCGAGCCCGCGCGCGCGCAGCAGCTCGAGCCCGAGGCCGCGGTGACGCGGGTCCGGGTCCAGCGCCCCCACCACCACGCGCCGGAAGGGCTCGCCCAGGATGGCCTCGGTGCAGGGCGGAGTCTTGCCCTGGGTGGAGCAGGGTTCGAGCGTCACGACCAGCGTGTCCCAGCGCTCGCGCGGAACTCCGCTCGCGCGCGCGGCTTCGATGGCCTCGACCTCGGCGTGGGGCCCGCCCCATGCGCGATGGAAGCCGCGTCCGATCTCGACCCCGTCCGAGAGCACGCTCGCGCCCACGCAGGGATTGGGGGCAACCTCGAAGCGGAACGCCCCCGCCGCCCGCAGGAGCTGCTCGAGCAGAGCGTGATACTGCGTGACCTCGGCCGCGCCGAGGCTGGCAACGGCGGCGCTCGGATCGAATTCGTGCTCGCGGGACACCGCAGGAGATAGTCGACCGTGGAGTGCCCGCCATGCAAGGGGTCTCCGGGAGGCCGGCGAAGAATCCGCGGCTCCGGCCTTTCCTGGGGCGCTCCGGTGCGCACACTGTTGCGCTTCTCCGCCCCCGAGCCCGAGAGGATCCCCGCATGAGCACCGCCCCCATTCGCGTGGCCGTCACCGGAGCCGCAGGCCAGATCGGCTACGCGCTCGTCTTCCGCATCGCCAGCGGCCAGATGTTCGGCCCCGACCGTCCCGTGGCCCTGAACCTGATCGAGGTCCCCGCCGAGAAGCCCATGCAAGCGCTGGGGGGCGTGGCGATGGAGCTCGAGGACTGCGCCTTCCCGCTGCTCACCGACATCGTGCTCACCAGCGATCCCAAGGTCGGGTTCAGGGACGTGAACTGGGCCTGCCTGGTGGGCGCCAAGCCGCGCGGTCCGGGCATGGAGCGCAACGACCTGATCAAGGACAACGGCGGCATCTTCACGGGCCAGGGCCGCGCCATCAACGACAACGCGGCCAGCGACGTACGCGTGGTCGTGGTCGGCAACCCCTGCAACACGAACTGCATGATCGCCATGCACTCGGCGCCCGACGTGCCCCGCGAGCGCTTCAGCGCGATGACGCGCCTCGACCAGAACCGCGCCCAGGCACAGCTCGCCCGCAAGGCCGGCGTGGCCACGACGCGCGTCAAGAACGCGCTCATCTGGGGCAACCATTCGGCCACCCAGGTACCCGACTTCCACAACACCACGATCGACGGCAAGCCGGGCGACGCGGTGATCCTCGAACGCGCCTGGCTGGAGGGCGAGTTCTTCAAGAGCGTGCAACAGCGTGGCGCGGCCATCATCGCCGCGCGCGGCGTGTCGAGCGCGGCTTCGGCCGCCAACGCCCTGCTGGACCACGTGCGCGATCTGTGCGCAGCCACGCCCAAGGGCGAGTGGCGCTCGGTGTGCGTGCGCAGCGACGGATCCTATGGCGTGCCCGAGGGTCTGATCAGCTCGTTCCCCGTGCGCGCCGACGGTCGCGGGGGTTGGGACATCGTGAAGGGCCTGCAGCTCGATGCCTTCCTGCAGGCCAAGCTCGCGGCCAGCGTGGCCGAGCTGCAGCAGGAGAAAGCAATCGTGTCCCACCTGCTCGGCTGAGGCGCGAGCCGGCCGTGCGGCCTCGGCCCGGATCGGCACTCGTTGAAATCCCGGCCCGGCTCGGCATGATTCGTCGCGACATCCGTCGCGTGCCAACGGCTGCCTCGTACCCCCGGGTCGTCCCGGACCAAGGATCCCCCATGAAGCTCCTCCTCTGCTCCCTCGCTCTCGCCGGTCTCGGCACCCTGCTCGGTTCGGCCAACCCTTCGCGTCCCTCCAGCGCGGCTCCAGGGGCCGAGACCTTCGCCATCGACACCGACCACTCGACGGTGCTGTTCCGCACCACCCACCTGGGCCTATCGCAGGCCTGGGGGCGCTTCAACAAGTTCGGCGAGGCGAGCAAGATCGTCTTCGATGCCGCTGACCCCGCCAAGAGCTCCGTGCTGCTGGTGGTCGCGGCCGAGTCGGTGGACACGGCCGCACCCGATCGCGACAAGCACCTGCGCAGCGCGGATTTCTTCAACTCCAAGGAGTTCCCCGAGATCGTCTTCCAGAGCAAGACAGTCGGCGGCAAGCCGGAGGCGCTCACGATCGAGGGCGAGCTCACCTTCCGGGGCGTGACCAAGCCCGTGAAGGCCAAGGCCAAGGTGGTCGGACAAGGCGACACGCCGTTCGGCGACCACCGCGCCGGCTTCGTGGCCGAGCTGACCCTCGACATGAACGACTACGGCGTCCCGTTCACGAAGAAGTCGCCGACTGCCGTCGGCCCCGAGGTCAGCCTGACGATCAGTATCGAGGGCGTGCGCCAGTGAGCTGGCGCGCGGGCTCGTGACCCAGGGCGGCAACTCGCTCGTCGTCAACGCCATCGTGGGCGTGGGGAGCGCGAGCCTGGCCGCGCTCGCGTTGCTCCTGCCCGCCGCGCGTCCCTGGCGCGGACGCGCGGCGAGCACGCGCCCCTGGGGTGCGCCGCTCGCGCTGGGCGTGGCCACCTGCGCCGGCTTCGGGGCCACGCGCGGCTGGCCGAGCCTGCCACCCGGTGAGACGCTGGAGTGGCTCTTCTATCTGGCAATCCTGGCCGCGGCCTACGGCACCTACGAGGCGCTGAGCATGCGCCCGAGGCTCCCCGCCCGCGCGCTGTGCGCGGTGCTGGTGCCGCTCGTCGTGCTCGCGTTCCAGCGCGAGCATCACTGGGGCAGGGCGCAAGGCGTCGCCTGGACCGGCGGCCTGGCCGTGTGGCTGTTCCTCACATGGCAGGCGCTGAGCGCGCACGAACGGCGCGTCAAGGGCGGAGCGCCGACGCTCGGCCTGGCGCTGGCCGGGGCGCTGGCCGCGGCCAGCTATGGCCTGGCGGGGGGCGGCCTGTACGCGCAGCTCGCGGGCGCCCTGGCCCTGGCCCTCGGAGCGTGCGCCCTGTTCGGGTTGTGGCGGCACGAGTCGGGTCTGGGAGTCGGGGGCGTGGCGACCTTCGTGCTGCTGCACTTCGCCCTCGTCTGGCTGGCACGCTACCTCTACGAGCTCTCGGCCGCGGGCTTCGTGCTGCTGTCGCTCGCTCCGCTGGGGGTGTGGCTGTCGGCCTGCGCGCCGGCCGCGCGCCCGCGCCTGCGCGCCGCACTCGCACTCGCCGGGCCGACCCTGTTGGCGGCGACGGCGTTGGCGCTCGAGTTCGCCGCGGCCCCACCGCCCTCACCCTACGGCTAGGGAACGCGCAGCTCAGGCCGCGCGCCGCGCGCCTGGATCCGCCGGCCGTTCCTTGTACTCCAGCGTGAGCGCCTGACGTCCGGTGCAGAGGGCCCAGACGCAGCGCAAGAGCCCGAACGCCTCGTCCACCTTGCCGAGGGCGATCAAGAGCCCGTAGCGCGTGGCGTGCGCGCGCTCGTCGCCGCGCGCCAGGCGATGGGCGCGGATGCGCGCCGCGGACACGCCAAAGAGGAGCAGCAGCGCGAGCGAGGCGCCGCGCGACGGCCACGCCAGGGCCAAGGCCGCCAGCGGCAGCGCCAGGCCCCAGGCGAGCACCGAGAGGCACGCACGTTGGTTGTAGTGGCCCGCTTCGCGCCAGTGCAGCGCGGCGCCGTGCGCGTAGGCGTAGCCGCCGCGCTGGTGGCGCCGGCGCCAGGCCGAAAGACGCAGCAGGGCGACGTCGTGCCGCGTCATCTCGTGCTCGATCCGACGGATGCGCCAGCCCGCGCGACGCAGACGGAAGGCGAGCTCGGGATCCTCGCCCTGGTTCAGGGCCTCGTCGTAGCCGCCGGTGGCCCGCAGCGCGGCGACCCGCACCAGCACGTCGCCGCCGAAGGCCTCGGCCTCGCCAACGGGTGTGTTCCACTCGCCATCGACCACGCGGTTGTAGAGCGAGGCTTCGGGGCGGAGCTCGCGCCGGCGCCCGCACACGGCTCCCAGACGCGGGTCGCGCGCGAGTTCGGCGCACGCCGCCGCGAGGAAGCCCGGCACCAGCTGGCAGTCGCCGTCCACGAAGAACACGTACTCGAGCTCCGGGTGGAGTTCGAGCAGACGCGCGAACCCGGCGTTGCGCCCGCGCGCCGCGTTGAGGGGTCGCGAGCGGTCGAGCACGACCACCTCGAGTCCGCGTGCACGCACGCGCTCCGCGCTGCCGTCGCTCGAATCCGAATCCGCGTACACGATCGGCCCCGCCTCGTCCCGCAGGCTGTCGAGACAGGCCAGGAGTCGCTCGCCCTCGTTGCGGGCGATGACCACCGCACCCACGCCGGCCGCGTTCATCGCGACTCCTGCAGGTCCTGCCCGAGCAGGTTGAAGCGCACGAAGTCGCTCCAGAAGCAGAGCGGCTCCTTGCGCGGCGCGCGCGAGAGCAGCCGGCGCAGGTTCCACAGGGCGTTGCCTCCGGCCCAGGCCAGGTCCGCCAGCAGGCACACGAGGCGCCCGCGGTTCTTCAGGAAGTAGCGCCGGCGGGACTCGAACCAGTAGGGCGGCATGCGGCGCGCCAGTTCGCGCCCCGCGCTCGCCCCGGTCGCGGCCCCGGCCTCGTGCAGGACATGGGCGGTCGGGACGTACCAGGACTCCCACCCCAGGCCTTTCGCCCGCCAGGAGAGATCCACCTCCTCGAAGTAGAGGAAGAAGGCCTCGTCGAAGAGCCCGACCTCGACCAGGAGCTCGCGCCGCAGGAGCAGACACCCCCCCGAGAGCCAGTCCGCACGGTGGGCCTGCGCCCGCGGCGGCGGTGCGAGCTGCCATCGCGCCAGGAGCCGTGTGAGGGGACCGAAGTGAAGCCCCTCGTCCAGGCTGTTCAGGATGCCTGGGAAGCGGAAGGCGGTGCCGCGCAGGTTGCCACGCCCGACCTGGGTGGCGGGGCCGGCCATCCCGGCCTGGGGGTGGTCGGCCAGGAATTGGACCAGGGTCCGAAGCGCGCCCGGGTCGAGCGCCGCGTCCGGATTCAGGAGCAGGAAGTAGTCCGGAGGCCGAGGGCCGGCCAGGGCCTCGCGAAGGGCCAGGTTGTTGCCGGCCCCGAAGCCGAGGTTGGTCGGGCTCTCCACCAGCCGCGCCCAGGCCCTCCGACCCGGGTCCTGCAGGGCCGCTCGAAGGCGCTCCGACGAGCCATCCCCGGAGGCGTTGTCGACCAGCACGGCGCGTAGCTCGGCGACCTGAGAGCGCTCCCCCTCCAGGGAGTCCAGCGCCCGCAGCGCCAGCTCGGCCGTGCGGTAGTTCACCGTCACCGCCAGGACGCGAGCGCGGTCGGGGGGAGGGGCAGCAGACATCGAGGCGGAAGACCCTTCAGTCAAGAGAATCAGCTCCGAAACGGCCGGAGAACCGCGTGCTCCCCGTTGATCGGCCAGGGCCTCGCCCGGGGTTCGCCCAGGCCCGGCTTTTTGCGAAGAGATCCCGTTTCTCCGCGCCATGCCGGGATCGTGCAGCTATCATCCCAACGGTCAACCCCCCTCGAATGCGGCATAGGTTGGAACCGAATTCCCCGTCCTCCCGTCAAGAGTCCCGACTTGGGACTCCGCCTCGGGTCCCAGGCCGGGTACGGTTCGCTGTACCACCCCATGCCAGCGCCACCGTGCGTGCGCATAGAGGCGTCTTCAACCTGTCAAACTCTCTCTGAGAAGAGTGCATCCTTTAGGAAAGGTGAACATGATGGTTCCCAAGAAGTCCCTGATTCTCGCTGGCGCCGCCCTGGTTCTCGGGGCGACCGCTGGCGCGCAATCCGTCCAACACAAGACGAACGCGCTTTACAAGCGCGCTCCGTCCCCCGCGCGTCAGGCGTCCCTCGACCTGAGCACGGGCGTCTACACCCGTGGTCCGATCGCGAACAACCGCGGTGGCAACACCGTTGCTGACTTCACGAACTCGGACGTCTTCAACGGCGCGACTCCGGCCATCGGCTGGATCACGACCGACTCGGGCGCGGGTTCCTGCACCTGGTTCAGCGCCGCCTCCAAGGGCACGGGCGTGAACCAGTCGACGAACGCCAGCGACCTGATGGCGAACGTCTTCTTCTACTACTGCTCGAACGCTCTCGACGTGTCCTCGGGCGGCCTCGGCGGCTCGATCACGCTGGGCTTCTACGAGGGTTACACCGTGTTCGGTGGCGCGCCCACGACGACGGCGGCCGTGGTCGCCCTCACGGGCATGCCGGCCAACACCTCGCAGGGCTCGTGGTTCCAGCCGGGCGCCAACTGCTACGGCCTGACCGTGAACTTCAACCCCCTGCTGCCCTTCGCTGACGGCGCGTTCGTCGGCTACAGCTGGAACTACACGGACGTCGGCACGGATGGCGTGCTCGGCAACACGTACCCGTTCCTCGCTTGCGTGGTCAGCTGCTCCGCTCTCAGCGCCTTCAACCCCAGCTTCACCGGGTTCGGTGGTGCGGGAACGGCGTCGGGCATCGGCGAAGACGGCCAAGGCATGTACGACATCTGGGAGCAAGTTTGCCCGGTTGGCCCGCACTCCGGTGGCGTCACCAGCTTCTCGTTCGGTACGGCTGGCAACCCCCCCGGTCTCGGAACGCGTTCGAGCGTCAACATGGCCATCCGCGAAGCGGGTGACCTCGCCACGACGAACGTGAACTACAACGCGGTCACGAGCCCCAACGCCGACACGCTGACGGCCAACAACGCGACCCTCGGGTCTCGCTGGACCCTCACGATGACGCGCGCCACCCCCTCGGCGGCTGGTGTCATGACCATCAACGTCCGCCGCAACAAGGGTGGCCCCAACGGCCTGCCCCCGACGCCCCCGGTCACGGGTCGCGTGCTGATCGCTGGTCCGTTCTTGACCTCGCTCGCCGGTGGCCACAACGGGACCACGGGCTCGGTCGGCCAAGACGTTCCGCTGGACATCACCTTCTGCAGCGTGCACTTCGCGGCTCAGGCCCGGGTGTCAGGCGGCGGCATCAAGCTCAGCTCGGGCGTCGAAGGCACCGTCGGTACCTTCTAACCCACGTTCCTGCTGAGGCTCTGGCCTGAACCAGAGCCGTGCTCTCAGGGGCGCAGCCGACGAGGCTGCGCCCCTTTTTCGTTCCTCCGGAGCCACGGACCGACTGCCCTCCTACAGGGATGTGTGGGCAGACCTCCGGGAACTGCCCGATAGCGCACCGGCGCGTCTCGCTGCCCCGCCCGCTACCCGTCAGTAGCAGGTCGATCGCAGAGCTCGTGGCTGCCCCACGCGCTGAATGGGCTGGCACCCTCCACCCGCACCCGCACGACCCGCCCGAGCAGCGTGGTGGCGCCCTCGAAGCTCACAGAAAGGCCGTGCTGCGAGCGCCCGCGTAGGTGGATCCCGTCCGCCTGCGGCTCCTCGACGAAGACCTCGAGCACCTCGCCGATGCGGAGCCGATGGCGCGCGAGCGCGACCTCCTCCCCGACCCGCAGCAAGGCCTGGTTGCGTGCCCGCTTGCTCTCCTCGCTGACGTCGTCGGGCAGCGCATGCGCACGAGTCCCTGGCCGCGGGCTGTACTGGAAGACGTAGTTCTGGGAACTCTGGATCTCCGCGAGGAAGGCCAGCGTGGCCGCGAAGTCCGACTCGCTCTCGCCGGGGAACCCCACGATCCAGTCGGAACCGAGCTCGATGTCCGGCATGGTCTCGCGCAGCAAGGCGAGCCGGGCGCGGTACAGATCGCGGGTGTAGCCGCGACGCATGCGGCGCAGGACCTCGTCCGAACCGGATTGTGCCGGCAGCGGCAGGAAGCGCTCGACCTTCGGGCAGTCGGCCATGGCCCGCGCCAGGGCGCGGGTCACGTAGCTCGGGTGCAGGGTGATCAAGCGGATACGCTCGAGCCCGTCGAGTGCCTGCAACGCGTAGAGCAAGTCTGCCAACCCGGGCCGACCACCACGCCCGAGGCCACGCCCGGCGAGCACGTCCGGGGCCGTGAGGTCCTCGCCGTAGGCGTCGACCGTCTGTCCGAGCAAGGTGAGCACGCGCGCGCCGCCGGCGACCATCCAGCGCGCCTCGCGCAGGAGCTCGGCGATGGGACGGCTGCGGACCCGACCGCGGACGCGCGGAACGATGCAAAAGCTGCAGTTCAGATCACAGCCACGCATCACGGTCAGGTAGCCCACGGTGCCGCCCGCGTATTCCTCGCCCTCGCGCTCGACGGCCACTTCGCCTTCCATGTCGACCTCGAGCAGGCGCCGCTCGCGCGGCGCGAGCCCGCGCTCGCGGCGCTCGCGCACCTCGGCCACGAACTCCGGCAGACGCTGGATCTGACGCGTGCCGCATACCAGGTCGACGTGGGGCGCACGGCGGAAGATCTCGCCTTCGACCCGCTGGGCCATGCAGCCGAGCACCCCGACCACGAGCTCGGGGCGCCGGGCCTTGGCGGCCTTCAGCTCGCCCAGCCAGGAAAAGACGCGTTCCTCGGCGTGCTCGCGCACGGCGCAGGTGTTGAACAGGACCACGTCGGCCGCGCCGATCTCGTCGGTCAATCGGTATCCGTGCGCACGGAAGCGCCCTTCGACCAGGAGCGAGTCGTACTTGTTCATCTGGCACCCGAACGTCACGACATGGACGCTGGGCGCGCCCGCGCTCTCCTGGCCCTCGGGCTCGGCACGCGTCTGCACACGGGGCAGGGTCATCGCGGCGAGGATTCTAGGGCCGGCTCGGTGGGCCGGCTACCCGTCGTCGGACTCGAAACGATACACCCCGCGCTGTCCGGCGGTCTCCTCCACCGCCAGGACGAGCGTGCGCACGGCCACGTCCGGATGACGGGCGCGCAGGCGCTCGAGCAGGCGTCGACCGAGCAGGGTCGAGAGGTTCTCGGCGCTGGTGTTGTTGATCGGCAGGAGGAGCACGTCCGCGGCCGGCGCGGCGTAGTAGCGCTCGCGGTAGCGGACCTCGACCACGCCGTCGGCGCGGTGCTCCGCGCGCAACTCGGGATGCTGGGCCGGCAGGATCCAGCGCTCGTCCAGTTCGCTCACCAGCTCGCGGATCAACGGCTTGATGTGCTGGAAGTCGAGCACGAGCCCGAAGGGCGAGAGGCGTGCCTCCAGGGTGGCGAAGACGCGGTAGTTGTGCCCATGCAGGCGCTCTGCGGAACCATCCGGAAAGATCAGGAAGTGTGCCGCCGAGAACTTGAGGTACTCCTTGTCGACCTCGATCGACCAGCGTTCCATGGGCGCGAGACTAGCGCGTGAGTGGGGCGGGGCAAGCTCGCGTCGGCGCTGGGCCCGAATCGCGACGGGCTGCCCGGGACGGCTCGGACCTCGCTGCCAGGGGGGGGAAGGGCTTTCGGCCCGGCCACGCGGGAAGACCCTCGGGCGCAGACCTCCTCCGCCTGCGGCTCGCTGTACACGACTTCCCTCCAGCTGCGAGGGGCCTCGGCCGATAGCGATCCAGGCCGCTCCCACCCACGAACGCCCTTTCCCAGCCGCAATGAATCGTCGCTACGCCAGGGGTTTCACGCTGATCGAGCTGGTCGTCGTCATCTCCATCCTGGCGATCCTCTCGGGAGTGCTCGTCCCACGCGTGACCAGCCACCTCAAGTCGGCGCGCGATGCTCGACGCCTGGCCGACATCAAGGCGGTGCGCGGCGCGATCGAGCAGTACTATCTGGACAAGGGCAGCTATCCGGCAGCCAACGCCAACAGCTCCTACGGAGGCTGGGACGTGTCCAGCGACGGCGATTTCATCCGTGTGCTGCGCGACCAGGGCTACCTCGACGAGGACGGTACGGATCCGATCAACGACGCGACCTTCCACTATCGCTACTACGTCTACGCCAAGGGCTCGTACGGGTGCGTGGGCAACGCCGACTTCTACGTCCTGGGAATCCGCAGCTTCGAGAGCGGCGACTTCGCCTCCAAGAACAAGGGCTACTTCCAGTGCACCGGCCGCAACTGGAACGACGAGTTCGCCTACGTGACGGGCGGCGGCGCGAGCCTGCAGTAGCGCGCTCGCGCGAGCACGGCGCCGTCGGCTAGCCTGTCCCCATGCCTTTCCTGGCCGACTTCCACACGCACCTCTTCTCGCGGCCGTTGTTCGAAGCCCTGGCGGCCTCGTCGCCGCTGCGCGGCTCGCCGGCCGAGCGCAGCGAACGCGTGACGCGTGCGCTGGGGGTGGCGCTGCCGGCCGCGGATGCGGGCGAGCACCTGGCGCGCTGGCTGGACGAGATGGAGCGTCACGGCATCTCGCACATGGTGAGCTTCGGGAGCGCGCCCGAGGAAACGGTCGTGTTGGAGGAACTCGCCGGGCAGGCCCGCGGACGCATGACCTTCTTCGCCTACGTGGATCCGTTGCGCAGCGGAGCCGCGGCCGAACTGGCGCGCCTGCTCGAGCACGACACCGTGCGCGGTGCGCTGTTCTTCCCGGCCCTGCACCAGTACCGCCTCGATGGTCCGGAGGCGGCGGCGACCTTCGAAGTGCTCGACGCGCACGGAGCGGTGGCCGTGGTGCACTGCGGCATCCTGCGCATGCCGCTGCGCGAGCGCTTCGGAATCCCCAACCGGATCGACCTCTCTTTCGCGAATCCGCTGGCGCTCGTCCCGCCCGCCGGGCGCTTCGCGAACGTGGCCTTCGTCGTGCCGCACTTCGGCGCGGGCTTCCTGCGCGAGACCCTGCTGGCGGGCGCCCAGTGTCCGAACGTGTACGTGGACACGAGTTCGTCGCATGCCTGGCTGTCGACCGAACCCGCGGGCCTCTCTCTGGCCGATGTCTTCGAGCGCGCCCTGGCCGTGTTCGGACCCGAACGCATCCTGTTCGGCACCGACTCCTCGGTGTTCCCGCGCGGCTGGCGCCGCGACCTCCTGCTGGCCCAGCGCGAGGCCCTGGGTGCGTGTGGCGTGCGCGAGGAGGACCGCGCGCGCATCCTGGGGATGAACGCCGCGCAGCTCCTGCGCATCACGCCCTGAGCCCGTCCCGCCGCTGCGGGCCGCCGTCGCTCGCTCAGTTGGGAACGTCGCCCTCGACGCGTGGATCCTGTCCGCGCAGCACCGAGTTGTCCGAGAACAGTTGGCGCTGGTCGATGGCCGGCTTGCGCAACAAAGCCTCGAGGTCGATCTGTCCCGACTGGCCATAGGCCGCGAGCGCGTTGCCCCAGGTGACGCGCTCGACGATTTCGGGCGCCAGACCTCGCTCCAGCATGAGCCGGGCGGTCTTCGGCACGGCCAGCGGATCGCTCACGCCCCAGTCCGCGGAGCTGTCCACGATCACGCGCTCCGGACCGTACTTGACGACGATCTCGTGCATGCGCTCCGAGCCCATCTTGGTGTGCGGATAGATCGTGAAGGCGGCCCAGGCGCCGGCCTGCAGCGTGAGCGCCACCGTCTCCTCGTTGTTGTGGTCGATCACGAGCTTGTTCAGCGGTAGCCCGACCTCGCGCGCGATCTCCAGCGAACGCGCGATGCCGCGCTTCTTGTCGCGGTGCGGTGAATGCACCATCACGACCATGTCGTTGGCCCGGGCGAACTCGACCTGCTTCACGTAGGCTCGCTCCTCGGCCGGGGTGATCTCGTCGAAGCCGATCTCACCGATCGCGACCACGCCTTCCTTGAGCGCGAAACGCGGCAGGATCTCGAGCACTTCGCGCGCCAGCCCCTCGTCGTTGGCTTCCTTGGAATTGAGCCCGATGGCGCAGTAGTGCGTGATCCCGAACTGGGCAGCCCGGAAGCGTTCCCAGCCCAGCAGGCTGGCGAAGTAGTCCACGAACGTGCCGACACTGGTGCGCGGCTGGCCGACCCAGAAGGCCGGCTCGATCACGGCACGCACGCCCGCCGCCGCCATGCGCTCCAGATCGTCGGTGGAACGGCTGGTCAGATGGATGTGGGGATCGAAGAAACGCAGCGAGGTCATGCCGGGACTAGGCGCTGGCGGGCCAGAGGAGACGGAAGCTCGACGAACTGGTCTCGCCCGCGCGCGCGCGAGCGAGCGCGGCGAGCACGAGCGGATCCTGTTCTTCGGCGCCGAAGCGCGCCAGGCGTCCGGTATCACCGGCGCGGGCGAAGGCCAGCACGGCCGCCGAGCGGCCGGCGGCGCTCGGATTGGAAGGCGCCAGCTCGCGCTCCAGGGCATCGAGCCCGCGCGCGCCGCCGTAACGGCCCAGGCACAGCCACAATTCGTGCGGCACCGCCCGTCCCGCGCTGCGGCGTTCGTCGGCCAGGTCCAGGGCCATGCGCGCGAGCTCGGGCGAGAGTCGGGAGTCGAGCGCCCACAGGCGCCACAGCGGTGCGCCCACGAACAGGCACTTGAGCACGCACTGGTTCCAGGCGAGCGCGTCGAAGTGGCGCGATGGGTAGGGCGTGTCCAGCGCCGCGGCCTCGAAAACGCTGCGCATGTTCGAACGGCACCCCTCACTCGCACGCGCACTGAAGCGCTCGGCCCCGGGCACGAGCGCCAAGGCGCGCAGCAACGCGCACAGCTCACCCTCGTCGGCGTAGCGGAAGGCCTCGGAGATCCCGAGCGCACCGCCATCCCCGGCCAGATCGCGCTGCGACAGCAGCAGCGCCACGCGCAGGGTCTCGAGCACGCTCCAGCGCTCGGGGTTCCAGCCCTGCAGGATGCGCCCCGCCGCCTCGAGCTCGGCTGGCCCGGGCGCGAGCGGATCACGGCGCGCATGCCGCGCCGCCAGCGAGAACAGGGCGCAAAAGCGCGCGCTCGGGGCGCCGTCGGCGACCTCCGCATTCGCGGCTTTCATCCACTGCAGCGCACCGGGCGAGAGGCGCACCTCGAGCAGCTTGCGCAGGAACAAGAACGGGGTCATCGCTTGATCTTCTCGACGCGCTCGGGCTCGGGCAAGCCGAGCCCGAGCGCCAGCGCGGAGAAAGCCGTCCCGGCCACCTGCATGTAGCTGCTGGCCAGGAAGTCCGTGCTGGCGCCCTCGGCACGCATGACCTTGACCAGGTGCGGCCGCAGGCGCGCGTGCCAACCTTCGCGCTCGGCAGCCGGCAGGAGCTCGATCACCTTGGCGGCATAGTAGTGGCCGAACAGGTAGAAGTAGCCCGAGTTGAAGTAGTACGCCTCGTGCGGGACGGGGTCCATGTAGGCCACGTCCAGGAAGCGATGGTGCTCGAAGAAGAGCTCGAGCCCCGCGCGCAGTCGGTCGACGGTGATCTTCTTCTCGCCCACGGAGTAGAGCGCCCAGTTGCAGGCCTGGATGCGCGACAGGCTGCCCTTGACGTCGTTGATGCTGTCGCCGCCGATCCACGGGATGACCGAGAGCTCGTAGGAGTAGGCGCCGTTCGGGAGCGCGCAACGACTGACGTAGCTCGTGGCGCGCTCGCGCACCTTCGAGTCGGCGACCCAACCCAGCTCCTCGCCGCGCTTCAAGGCGGGCAAGACCGTGGCGGTCGAGAAGCTGGTGGCCCACTTCGGACGCTGCGAATAGATCGGGTCGTCGTAGTAGCCCCAGCCCCCCTCGGGCACCTGGTTCGCCACCAGGATCCCCAGGAAACGCTGGCCCGTGGCGGCCAGGAGCCCCGGCCACGCGCCCTGCTGGAAGCGCGCATCGCTGGCGCACTCGGTGGCCGCGACGAAGCCGAACAGGCCGCCCCACACGTAGTCGATGTCCCAGTCGCTGCCGCGCTTGGGCGCGCGCGTCTCGACCAGCCAGGTCAAGCCGCGCTCGAGCGCCGCGCTGCGCTCGGGCGTCACGGGCGCCTCGCGCAGGGCCATGCACGAGAGCGCCTGGGCGGCCACCTGCCACGAATAGAACGACTCGATCGAGAAGCCGAGTTCGAGCAGGCCGTCGAGCACGCCGTGCGCCCAGGAGCCGTCCTCGTTCTGGCTGGCCACCAGCCAGGCGAGCGCCCGCTCGCGCGCCGCGCGGCCCTCTTCGGGGCCGAGCGTGGTCGGCACCTCGAGGTGCTGGGCCGCGAGCGGCGTCGCGCCGAGCAGGGCGAGCACGAGGCCGGCCGAGCCGAGCGCGAGCCTCACCGCTGCGAGTCCTCCGGCAACCGGCGCGCCTCGCCTTTGGGCGAGCCCTCGTGGCCGGCCTCGTCCTTCTCGTCGTGTTCCTCGTGTTCCTCGTGTTCGTGCTCTTCGTGCTTCGCTTGCTTCTTCTTGCTCCTCGCCTTGGCGAGCTTGTGCGTGAGCTCGGCGACCTCCTTGCGGGCCTCGAGCAGCGCGATCTTCTGCGAGAGCTTCTGGCTCGCGAGCGCCTGCTCGGCCTCCCGGAGCCCTTTCTCGGCCGCGAGGCGGGCCTGCTCCAGGTCGCGCTCCTGGCTGGCGAGTTCGAAGCCCTCGAGCTCCTTGAGCTTGCGCTCGGAGAGCTCCAGCGCGCGTCGGGCGTGCTCCAGATCGCGACGGCTGCGCGTCAGCACCAGCTCCTTGGTCTTGGTGGCGAACTCCTCGGCCGAGTACATGGCCTCCAGCTCGGCCAGCTCGGCGGCGGCGTCCTCGGCCCGACCACGGGACTGGTCCAGCCCGAGGCGCGCCTCGTCGAGTTCCCGCGCTCGCCCTGAGCTGGCGAAGGCTTCGTGCTCGAGCCGCGCCTTGTCGAGCGCGACACGCGCCGCCTCCAGCTCGCCGTCCGCGCCGGCCTGTTCGTGCTTCGCCTCGAGGCGGGCGAGCTCCAGCTGGAGCTCGGCGATCCCCAGCTGGCGCGCGAGGTCGCGCTCCTCCTCGGCCTGTTCGGCTTCGGACTCGTCCGCCTCATCGTCGCCCCCGTCCGCGCTGCGCGGACCGAGCGAGGAGCAGCCGGCGAACGAGAGCGGCAGCGCCAGCGCGAGCCACGAAGGGAGGAGACGAGGACGGACGAATGTACGCGTACTGACCATCGATTCCAGCTCCTGGGGGACGAGATCCGCTCCTCTTCGGAGCGCGACCGTACCGTACCATGGAGGCCAAGGCGATGCCGTGCATCGCTGCGCCGCACCGGAGTCCGCTCGGCCCCTCTCCCCCCGCTCCCACCATGAGCCTCGGCCACTTCCGCACACCCGCGCCCCACAACGAACCCGTCCTGGGCTACGCGCCGGGAAGCCCCGAGCGCCAAACGATCCAGACCGAACTCGAACACCAGGCTCGCGAGGTGGTCGAGATCCCGCTCGTGATCGGCGGCGAAGAGGTACGCAGCGGCCGCACGGCCGAGGTGGTCGCGCCGCACGACAAGCGCCACGTGCTGGCCAAGGTGCACCTGGCGGGCGCACGCGAGGTGGCCCAGGCGATCGAGGCCGCCACGGCGGCGCGCGCCGAGTGGCAGGCCTTTTCCTGGGAGCAGCGCGCGGCCGTGTTCCTGCGCGCGGCCGAACTCCTGGCCGGCCCGTGGCGCGCACGCATCAACGCCGCGACCATGCTCGGCCAGTCGAAGACCGTGCACCAGGCCGAGATCGACGCGGCCTGCGAGATGATCGACTTCTGGCGCTTCAACGTGCACTTCGCCGAGCGCCTGTACGCCGAGCAGCCCGAGTCGGCGCCCGGCGTCTGGAACCGCCTGGAACACCGGGCGCTGGACGGCTTCGTGCTCGCCATCACGCCCTTCAACTTCACCTCGATCGGCGGCAACCTGCCCAGCGCCCCCGCGCTGCTCGGCAACACCGTGCTGTGGAAGCCGGCCACGACCGCGGTGCTCTCGAACTACTGGATGATGCGCCTGCTGGAGGCCGCCGGACTGCCGAAGGGCGTGATCAACTTCCTGCCGGGCGGCGGGGCCGAGGTCGGCGACGCGGTCGTGGCCGACCGGCGCCTGGCGGGCGTGCACTTCACCGGCTCGACCGGCGTGTTCAACCACATCTGGGGCAAGGTCGGTGCCGGTATCGCGCGCTACGCACAGTACCCGCGCCTGGTGGGCGAGACCGGCGGCAAGGACTTCGTCTTCGCGCACGCCTCGGCCCAGCGCGCGGCGCTCGCCACTGCGCTCGTACGCGGGGCCTTCGAGTACCAGGGACAGAAGTGCTCGGCCGCCAGCCGCGCCTACGTGCCGAAGAGCTTGTGGGGCGACCTGAAGGAGCGCCTGCGGGCCGAGGTGGGCGCGCTCGGCATGGGCGACGTGCGCGACTTCAAGAACTTCATGGGCGCGGTCATCGACGCGGCCTCGTTCGCGAAGCAGAAGCAGGCCATCGCCGCCGCGCGCGCGGCGCGCGGGCGGGCCGAGATCCTGGTCGGCGGCGAGTGCGACGACAGCCGTGGATTCTTCGTGCAGCCCACCGTGATCGAGGCCAAGGACCCGGCCTACGAGACCATGTGCACCGAGCTCTTCGGGCCGGTCCTGACGATCCACGTCTATGACGACGCGCGCTTCGAGGAGACCCTGGCGGAGTGCGCCACGCGCTCGGAGTACGCCCTGACGGGCGCCGTTTTCGCCGAGGACCGCACCGTCGTGCGGCGGGCCACCGAGGTGCTGCGCTTCGCAGCGGGCAACTTCTACGTCAACGACAAGCCCACCGGAGCGGTGGTGGGCCAGCAGCCCTTCGGCGGCAGCCGCGCCTCGGGCACCAACGACAAAGCCGGCTCGATCCTCAACCTCTTGCGCTGGGTCTCGCCGCGCACGATCAAGGAGACCTTCGTGCCGCCCACCGACTGGCGCTACCCGTACATGGGCTAGGCCGATCGGGGGTCCCGAGACGGAGCCGGATCCTCAACATGCGCACCGAGACCCCCTCCTCCCCCGCCCCGCGCTTCGTGCTGCAGCCCGAACTGCCGGTGTGCCAGACCGACCTGCCGCTCGACTGGTACCAGGAAGAGTTCAAGCCCTACGCCGAGGAGTACCTGGCGCTCTCCGACCGCCGGCCCGAGACGCTGTTCGGCTGGCTCGACGCCTACGTCCGGCCGGCCCAGGCGCACTTCGGCGACGCGCTCCTCCTGCTGGCGCATTTCTACATGGGCGGCGAGATCGTGAAGCTGGTCGAGCGCTACGGCGGCGCGGTCGCCGACAGCTACCAGCTCGCGCTGCAGGCTCGCAACCGCCCCGAAAAGAAGGTCATCGTGGAGTCGGCCGTGCACTTCATGGCCGAGGCCATCGCGATCCTGGCGCACGACGACCAGCGCGTGTGGATCACCAACCCGAAGGCCGGCTGCACGATGGAGATGCTGGCCAAGGACCACATGGTGCTGCCGGTGGCGGACCAGCTCGTCGAGCGCTACGGCGACGAGCTCACCACCGTGGCCTACATGAACACCAGCGGGCGCTTGAAGGCCCTCGCCGGGCGCACCGGCGGCGCGGCCTGCACGAGCTCGAACGCGCACCAGGTCGTGGCCTGGGCGCGCAAGCAGGGCAAGCGGGTCTTCTTCGTGCCCGACGAACACCTCGGTCGCAACACGGCGCACAGGCTCGGGATCGCGCCCGAACGCGTGCTGGCGCTGCCGGACCCGCGTCGCGGCCAGATCGCGCTCGCCTCGGTCGGCCTCGAACGGCTCGACCGCGCGGAGATGATCCTGTGGGGGTCCTCCTGCGGCGTGCACACGATCTTCACGCCCGCCATGGTGCGCCACTGGCAGGAGCACGGTTACCGAGTGCTGGTGCACCCCGAGTCGCCGCTCGAGACCGTGCTCGCGGCCGACGGCTCGGGCAGCACGAACTACCTGTGGAGCGAGTTCGAGCGCACGCCGCGCGGCGGAAGGCTCGCCATCGGCACCGAGGGCCACTTCGTACGCAACGCGCGCCAGCAGGCCGCCACCCGCGGGGTCGAGGTCGTGCACCTGGCCGAGGTCCCGGGCAGCACGCTCGGCGGCTGCGGCTGCGCAACCATGAGCCGCAACGATCCGCCGCACCTGGCCGGCATGCTCGACCTCCTGCGACGTGGCCGCGCGCCCGAGATCAACCGCGTGCTGGCCGGCGACGTGATGAACGAGCGCACCCTCGGCCGCGACCGCCTGGGCGAGGCCGAGCGGCTCGAGCTCGTCAGCGAGGCGCGCCTCGCCATGGAGCGCATGATCGCCGTGGTCGAAGGCCGGGCCGGCCAGCTCCGCTAGCCGCGCTCGACTTCCCAGACCTGTGCGCCGAAGTGGTCCCAGGGGAGACGCCCCTCGTCGCACTGGTCGTCGGTCGAGAACTGCACGTCGACGAAGTAGATGATCGCGGTCGGCGTGGCCGGGCGCAGGTTGCGCGCGCCGTGGGCCACTCCGGGCGGGATGCGCACCAGGCGCGAGTTGCCGTCGCCCAGCACCATGCGCTGCACCAGGCCCTCGGTGGGCGAGCCCTTGCGCATGTCCGCCACCACCAGCAGCAGCTTGTCCGAGGGCGGCACGTACCACACGTCGGTCTGGCGCTTGTGCAGGTGGAAGGCCTTGATCGCGAGCGGCTCCATCACGCTGTAGTTCATCTGCAGCGCCTGGAAGCCCTGCAGGCCCTGGACCTTGCCGCCGTCCAGGCGCACGAGCTCGGTCATCGAGCCGCCGTCGTCGTTGAAGCGCTTCAGCGGCACGACCTCGAGCCCCTCGATCGCGCGCTTGGGCTTGTAGTCCTGGACGGCGTACTTCTTCTGGGCCGAGTCGGAGAACTGGGTCATGGGTCGCTTCGAGGAGTCGGACGGCGCGAGCCTAGCCCGCGTCCGCGACGGGAGCAACGTGGAGAGGACCACCACTCATCGACCGCGGCGGGTCGGATCCGGAGTCGCCGGCTCATGGCTTGCTCCGAGCTCGACTCCACCCAGCCCGTACCGGCGCCGCGAACGCACCGTCCACAGCCCGAGCAGCGCGAGCCACAGTCCCGTGCCCCACGACAGGGCGTGGGGCACGCCGCACCAGGCGAGCACGCCCCCCACCACCAGCGCCAGCAGCGTGGCCGTGGCGAGCGCGCGCTGGACCTCGCGCGCCAGGACAGCCACGTTCGGCCGTGCCGCCAGTTCCCAGCGCTGAAGCTCGGCTCGTGCGCGCTCGAGCTCCGGAGCCGGCACGCTCACGCGCACGCGGTAGCTCCCGCCCGAGAGCAAGCGCACGAACAGGTTGGGCACGTAGTCGATCTCGGCCGCGATGTCGAGCGCCTGCAGGCGCTCGACCGTGGCCTCGCCCGCGACGCGGCCGGTGTGCAGGAGCAGCGCCGGCGGATCCTGGCGTTGGCGGGCGTCCTCGCTCTCGTCCGTCTCCGTCATGCCGTGCCCTGCCCGCCCGCCGACAGCTCGCGCAGGCGCTCCGCCGTCACCTGGCGGCCGCGCAGGCCGTCGAAGGTGCCGCGCGCCTTGGCGAGCACGGCTCGGCCCTCACCGCGCAGCGCCCGGTAGACGAACACGAACGGCAGCGAGAGCACGTCGTGCAGCCAGAACGAGAGCCAGCGTCCGGGCGTCCCGTGGCGCCGCAGGAAGTGCACCGTGTTCACGGCCATCATGTACTTGCGCAACGGGTTGTAGCCGCCGCCGGTGGAGGAATGCGCGTCGTGGTGCACGGCGAGCGCGCCGATCACGCGCACGGGGAAACCGGCCCGCTTGGCCTTCCAGCAGAACTCGAGGTCCTCGTGGTAGGCGAAGTAGTGGCCCTCCAGCAAACCCGTGCGCTCGAACACCGCGCGCGCGACCAGCATGGCGCAGCCGGGCACGTAGTCGACCGCGCGCGTGACGCGGAAGGCGGGGCCGTCGGGCTGCTTGTGACCGAGCAGGCTCGACAGGTTCGTGCGGAAGGTGAGCATCCCGCCGGCCGCCCACACGAGCTCGGGTGGGTGCAGGAAGAGCACGCGCGGCCCGACGATCCCTCCTCCGTCGCCGAGCGCGGCCTCGAGCCCGGCCAGGGTCCCGGACGGGAAGGTGACGTCGTTGTTGACCAGCAGCACGCGCTCGGCGCCCCGTGCGAGGGCGTGCTCGATGCCGCGATTCGTGCCGTCGCCGTAGCCAAGGTTGGCGTCGTTGCGCAGCACGACCAGGCCGGGGAACTCGGTCGCCACGCGCTCGAGCGAGCCGTCGGTCGAGGCGTTGTCCACGAACACGATGCGCCCCGGCGCGAGGCCCTGGGCCAGGAGCGAGCGCACGCAGGCGAGGTTCTGCCCGCCGCCGTTCCAGTTCAGGACCACGGCCCAGGTGCCGGTGGCGTCGTCGTGGGCGGGCGCGCTCACGCGTCTTCTTCGACCGGCTGCACCGACTCGACCCGCGCGCGGAACGAGCCCTGCGCAAGGCGCGCCTCGAGCTCGTCACCGCGCGCGAGTCCGCGCGCGTCGGTGAGCGCGCCCCCACCCGCGCGCTTCCTGACGATCGCGTAGCCGCGCGCGAGCACGGCCAGCGGCGAGACCACCGCCAGCGAACGCGTGGCCAGCGCGAGCGCGTGCGCACGCCGCTCCAGCGCGCGGCCGCTCGCGCCCGTGAGCTTGACCTGCGCCGTGGCCAGGCGCTGGGCGCGCCGCGCGAGCTCGCTCGCGGGCGCGCGCTGGGCCAGGCGCGCGTGCGCGCGCGAGAGCTGCGTCGCGCGCCGCGCGAGCGCGCCGGACAGGCCCGCGTCCAGGCGCACATGCAAGCTGCGCAGCGTGCGCGTGCGTTCGTCCAGGATCCAGCCGGCGCTGCGCAGCACCGGGCGCGCGGCCAGGGAGGCGAAGCGCTCGCAGCGCTCGCTCCAGCGCCGCTCGAAGGCCTCGCCCAGGTAGTTCCCGAGACGCGCGATGCGCGCGCACAGTTCCCGCCGGTCCGGGATCAACGTCTGGGCCGCGTCGGTGGGCGTGTGCGCGCGCCGGTCGGCCACCAGGTCGGCCAGGGTCGTGTCGGTCTCGTGACCGACGCCCGTCACGACCGGCACGCGCGCGTTCCAGAGCGCCTCCAGCACGGGCAGCTCGTTGAAGGCCCACAGGTCCTCGAGCGATCCGCCACCGCGCACCAGCGCGATCGCGTCCACGCCCGAGGCCTCCAGCGCGCGCAGCGCGGCGGCGATGGACTCGGCCGCGCCGGGCCCCTGCACCGCGCTGTGCACGAGGCGCAGCGGATAGCCCGGCCAGCGCAGGCTGCGCGTGCGCAGGAAGTCACGCAACGCCGCGCCGTCGCGGCTCGTGACCAGTCCGAGCACGCGCGGGAAGGACGGCAAGGCGCGCTTGCGCTCGAACCAGCCGCGCGCCTGGAGCTCGGCCTTGAGCTGGGCCAGCTGCGCGAGGCGCGCCCCGAGCCCGACCGGCTCGAGCCGGTCGACGATCAGGCTGTAGTTTCCCTGGGGCGCGTACACGTCGAGCTTGCCCCACGCGATCACCTGCGCGCCGTCGGCGAACTCGAAGCGCGCGACGCGCGCCACCTGGCTCTGCCAGATCTTGCAGGCCAGCTTCGCGCCCGGGTCCTTGAGATCGAAGTAGAGGTGCCCCGCCGCGGCGCGCTTCTTCTGCGAGACCTCGCCCTCGACGCGCACGCGACCGAGCTCGAGCAGGCGCCCCTGCACCAGGGCCGAGAGCTGGGCCACGCTGTAGAGCGGCGGCGGAGCCTTCTCCGGGCTCGTGGGGGCCGGAGCACCCGGTGGCGCGGCCGCGGGCACGCCTGCAACGGGGTCGAGCTCGTCGAAGAGTCCCCGCTCGCGTTCAGGCTCGGGAGGTCGCTGGGGCCGTTGCATGGGCCGCGCAGACTATCCTCCGGCCGGCGCCGGTTCCGCCGCCTTCTCGCGCGCCGGCGTCGGGGCGAAGCCCGGCAGGCGGGCCGCGCTCCAGGCCTCCTGGGCGACTCCGGGCAGCACGATGCGGTGGCGTCCGTTGCGGAAGGGCTGCTTCTCCTCGCCGCGCACGAAGGCTCCGTCGGTCAGTTCGAGCACCAGGCTGCCGTCCTCCAGCGCCAGCGTCAGCCGGTCGGCGAACAGGCGCCGCTCGACGTGCCCGTCCGGCTGCAGCTGTTCGAGCTGGACGTCGCGCAGCTCCGCACCCAGCACGCCGCCCAGCGAGTGCAAACGGTACCAGCCCAGGCGCGGATCGAGCGCCAGCAGACGGTTGAGCTCGCGGCGCACCTCGGACAGCACCCAGCGACCGTCGTCGTGCGCGCGCGCCAGCTCTTCGGGTGCGAACAACTCGGGACACTCCGTGATCCACGGCTCCGGGTCGACGTCCCGCAGCGTGATGCGTCGCTCGCCGTTCTCGAACGGCTCACGTGCGCCGGCGCGACTCTCGAAGCCGTCTTCGAGCACGAGCGTGAGCGTGTGGGCCGAGTGGCTGCCGCTGAGGCGCAGGCGTTCGGCGCGCAAGCTGCCTGTGAGCTGACCGCGCTCGTCGAGACAGCGGAAGACCACCGGCCCGAGGGCCGAGGGTGGACCGGGCTGCAGGGTCCCGGCGTCCATGAGGTCGAGCCCGCGCAGACCCTCGAGGCGCATCAGTACGGAGAGCGAGCGCGCGAGCACCTCGGCGCGCGCACGCGCGTCGCGCTCGGCCGCCAGGCGTTCCTGTTCCTCGGGCGAGGGCGGCGCCGCCACGGTGGCCAGCGCGCCCGGCGCGAGCCCCAGCTCGCGCCCGCCCGGCAGCTCACCCAGCAGGCGGCTGAATTCCAGGAAGGCCTGCTCGCGCTCGGCTCGGCGCGTGCGCTCGCGCTCGAGTTCACCCTCGAGGCGCGCCACCTCCTGCTCCAGCGAGCGCGGCGCACCGCGCGGCAGGGCGCGCCCCGCGTACCAGCGCGGCACCGGCTCCTCGCCGCCCGCGGGTGGCGCACGCGCCAGCAAGCCGGAACCCGTGGCCGTCTCGCCCTCGATCTGGAGCACGTCGCCCTCGAGCACGGACGGGCCCCACAGCACCACCGGACGCACATGGCCGAACTCGAGCGCGCCGGGGGCCGCCGCGAGCAGGGCGTACACGGGATCGATTCCCGTGGGCGCCGCGGCCAGCTCGACGAAGGGCGCGAGCCCCGCCACGCGCGCGGCGCGCACCCGCACCGGCGCGTCCGTGGCTTCCTCCAGCGCCAGGTACAGACGCCAGGGCCGGCCCGCGGGCAGCCCATAGCGCTGGCGCAAGGCCGCGGCCCGGAACTCCTCCAGGACCGGCTCGTCGTGCAACGGTAGGAGCCGGGCCTGGATGCGCGCCGTGCCGAGCGTCACCTGGGCGCGCCAGGCCTCCGCCTCGACGGGCGGGCCCCGTTCCGCGTCCGGCCCGGGGGCCGGAGCGCCGGAGCGCGGCGCCAGCTCGAACAGGCGCAGGGCCGCGTAGCCCAGCACGAGCGCGCCCACCACCAGGCCGAACGAGAAGGCTCCCGCCCGACCCGTGCGCGCCGCGCCTAGCCGGCCTTCGTGCCCCAATCCTTCTTCTTGTTGTCGTTCCACCAGCGCAGCCACTGATCGGGATTCGTCTCGCCGTGGCCGCTGAGCTTCTGGAGCGTCTCCTGGATCGGACCGGCGATCGTGTTCCAGCGCTCCTGGGCCTCGAGGTCGGTCACGTTGTCCTTCTTCGCCTTCTGGTCCATCAACGTGCGCAGGAGCTCCTCGAAGATCGTCTTGCGCGTCTCGAGCCCGGCGTCGAAGAAGTTCGCCAGCGCCTCGGCCCCGGCGGCCTGCATGGGAGCGTCCTTGTGCTTCAGGAGCCCGAGCAGGGTCTTCAGGCCCTCGGGGCTCTTGGTCTTGCCCAGCGCGAGCGCGAGGCGCTGCTGCAAACGCGAGTTCTTGCGGTGGGCCTTGTCGCCGATCAGCGCGCTCAGCGGCTTGGCGCTCTCCGGGCCCATCTCACCCAGGGCCGTGGCCGCCGCCTGGAACAGGCGGTCGTCGGGGATGCCCTCCTCGAGCTCCTTGGTGCGTTTCGCGTCGAAGCAATCCACCAGCGCCTTGACGATCGCGGCGCGGTCCTTCGGGCCCGAATTCGGGTATTCGGGCAGCAACTTGTCGATCACGCCGATGGCCTCGGCGTCCTTCTCGCCCCTGGCCTTGACGTGCCCGGCGAACTCGTCCAGCAGGGTCTTCAGCTCGGGACGCTCGTCGACGATCTGCTGCGCGTCCTGCGCGGCGGCGCGCGCGGGATCCACGGCCGAGACCGGGGGGAGGAGCAGGGAAAGGGCGAGGAACGGCGCGGAGAGGATCATGGGAAGAGGCCGGTGAGGGCGTCCGGGTAGTGTCCCGCATCGGGCGTCCCGATGCACGGTCCAGTTGCGACCCGGGTTCTAGCAAGGACCGCGCCGCCGGATACGGGGGACCGCCTCCCCGGATTCGAGCGCGACGAGGCGCGCGCGCAGGGCCCGCGCCAGCGGACCCCGATCGCCCGGCAGGCCCTCGCGCAGGCCTCCCTCGGCGCCACCGAGACGGGCGAGACCGACCACCCGGACCACGGAGTTCGTCAGCAGGATCTCCTCGGCCCGGAGCAGGTCCGGCAACCGCAGGCGCCGCTCGCGCGCGCGCCAGAGGCGGCCGGCGTCGTCCAGGAGGGGGCTGTGCTCGAGTTCCGTCAAGATCAGCGCGCGCACGATTCCCGGCAGCGCCCCGCACGCGAGCGGCGGCGTGGCGAGCTCGCCCTCCGCGGCCACGAACAGGTTGGAGATCGTGCCCTCGACCAGCTCGCCCGCGCCCGTGCACACCAGCGCGTCGAAGGCGCCCGCGGCGAGCGCCTCCGCGCGCAGCCCGTCGTAGTCCGCGCGCCGCGTCGCCTTGACGCCGAAGGGCCGGGGCACGGCCACCCGTCCCGGCTCGGCCAGGAGCGACAGCGCCTCCGGCGGCGGCGGCACGACCTCGCGCGCGGTCACTTCGAGGTGCGGTGGCCGCCAGGTGAGACGCAGGGCGTGGACGCCGGGAGCGAGGGAGCGGGCCAGCGCTTCCAGCGCCGCGCGCGGCTCCCAGGGCGGAGGCCAGGCGAGTGCCAGCGCGCGGGCACCGCGCTCGAGACGCGCCAGGTGCGCAGGCAGGCGCGCGATCCGGCCGTGCTCGCTGCGCACGGTCTCGAACACCCCCGCTGCATCGGACGCGGGTGACGGTCCGTGCTCGTCGAGCAGACGCCCGTCGAGCCAGCCCGGCGCCATGGACTAGCGCGCGTCCGCGAAGGGTCGGGACAGCCCGCTCGAGCCGACCACCAAGCCCAGCGAGAACACCGAGAAGTCGCGCGAGTCGCCCGAGACCAGCGCGAGATCGGCCGCGAAACGCACGGGCGCCTGGCCCGGGCTCCAGTTCGCGCCGAGGCTCAGGGCCTCGGTCGAATCGGCGTCGTCGGCCGCCTGGAAGCGCACCGCGGCCTCGGCGCTCTCGCCCACGCGCCGGCTGAGCGTGGCCGCGCGCGGCTGACCGTCGCCGAGCGTCAGCAGCGCGCCGTCGAACACGTCGATGGTGCGCGCGAAGGACGGGTCGAGGTTGGCCCACTCGGCCTGGAACGAGTAGGGCCCGAAGGTGAGCGCGAAGTCGGCCGCATAGCCCCCGCCGTCCGCGGCCGAGAGCGTCACGTCCTCGAAAAAGGTCGCGCCCAGCAACACGCGCAGGTGGTTCGGCGCGCCGCGCGCGCCCTCGAGGTCGTCCCAGGCGGCGTCGTACAGCGCCCATTCGCCGCGCGCGCTCCAGAAGTGGTCGGACTGCTCGCCGTTCGAGCCGTCGGTCGCGGCCAGCCAGTAGTCGAACTGGTCGTAGTGCCCACCGAGCTCGAAACCGTCGTCCCAGCCGTCGAAGGCCGCGCCGAGGAAGCTGCGCTCGCGGAACAGGAGCCCATCGGCGGGCACGGAAGCGCTGCGCACGACGCGCGGCTTGAACTGGCCGAAGGTCAGCGTGAACCAGTCGACGCTCTGCCAGCGCGCGTGCGCGTCCTCCAGGCGGGCGTCGCCCTGGTCGAAGTCGGCGCTGAGACGCAGGGCGACGTCGCCGCGGTCGAAGGCCACGAACACGTCCACGTCCTCGAAGACCTGGCCCGAGAGATCGCGCGTGCCGGCGCCGGCCTCCGCGGGTGCGTTGGTGTAGTAGGTGCGCAGGAGCACGCCCTGGGAGCGCCCGGTATCCGCAGCCGGCGCCGTGAGCCGCGCCAGGGCGCGATCGAGCTCGAGCCAGGGATCGTCGGCCACGACGGGGAGGCCAGCACCTCCGAGGGCCAGGAAGCAGGCGGGGAGCGGCAGGCACATGCCCGTAGAGCAGAGCGTTTGCCCGGCTCCGGCGCTACAGCGATCCGGCCCCGGGCGCGGGTCCCTCCAGCGCGCGCGCGAGCCGCTCGCCCTTGGCCAGCGCCTCGGCCTCCTCGGCCGCAGGCTCCGAGCCCCAGGTGATGCCACCCCCGACCCGGAAGGTGACCTCGCCCGCGCCGCCCCCGCGCTCACGGCGCGCGCGCCAGATCAGGGTCCGGATCAGCAGGCTCGCGCTGAGCTCGCCGCGCGTGTCGAGCGCCAGCAGGGAACCGTAGGCGAAGCCGCGGCCCTCCCGCTCGAGTTCGGCGATCACCTCCATGCTGCGCAGCTTGGGGGCGCCGGTCACCGAGCCGCCCGGGAACAGTGCCGCCAGGCAGGCCACGGCGTCGATCCCGGGGCGCGGGCGAGCGACGACGTCGGCCGCGAGGTGGTGCACGCTGGCGTAGCTCTCCAGGCTCGGGAAGGCGCGTACCTCGACCCCGCCGGGCCGCGCGATTCGCCCGAGGTCGTTGCGCTCGAGGTCGACGATCATGGCGAGCTCGCTCCGGTCCTTCGGGCTGGCGAGCAGGCGTGCTGCGTTGGCGCGGTCCTCGGCCTCGTCGCGACCGCGCGCGATCGTGCCCTTGATCGGACGCGTGCGCGCGAGCACTCCGGATCCGTGCTCCGGCCCGGGCCCGTAGCCGAACTCGAGCAGGAGCTCGGGCGAGACCGACAGCAGCGCACCGCGCGCGAAGCGCAGGTAGCCGGCGTGGGGCGCGGGATGCAGCGCCCTCAGGCGCCGGTAGAGCTCGAGCGGCTCGCCCGCGAGCTCGCGCTCGAAGCGGTGCGTGAGGTTGGCCTGGTAGATCTCGCCCGCGCCGATCTGCGCGCGCGCGCGCTCGATGCGCCGCGCGTGCTCGACCGCCGTGACCAGGCGGCGCAGCGGACCCCGCGGCCGGCAGGGCGCGAGCGCCACCGGCCGAGCCAAGCGTGCGCGCAACGCCGCCGCGCGCGCGCCGACGCTCGGGCGACCGTCGCCCGGGGCCTCGCTCAGCACGAGGTGCGTGGTGCCGCGCGCCTCGTCCCGCACCAGGAAGTCACAGTAGAGACCGCCCACCAGGCCCGGGAGACGCCAGGGATCCGGCGGCAGCACCAGACCATGCTCCTGGGCCGCGCCCAGCTCGTAGGCGAGCGCCCCCAGGAACCCGCCCTGGAACGGGCCGGGGACGGCGTCGCCCGGGCACGCCTCGAGGCGCGCCAGCAGCTCGCGCAGGCCCGCCAGACGGCGCGGCAGGCGCGTGCGCAGCGGCGCGAAGCCGAGCAGGCTCGCACCGTGCGGCCAGCCGTCGAGGAGCGCCAGCGGACCCGCGCCCAGGCGCGTGGCCAGCTCCACCAGCGCCAGCTCGCCCGGCGGTCCGGCGAGCAGCTCGACGCGTGGCTGGAAACGGAAGGGAGGTGACATGGGGCGGCCCGGCGGCCAGCGGGATGGCAGCCAGGCGCACGACAACGTACAAGGACGCCGTGAGTCAGACCAAAGCGAGCGCGCCCGCGCGCGCGGGATCGCCCGTTCCGGTCGTGCTCCTGACCGTGTTCCTCGACATGGTCGGGTTCTCGATCCTGTTCCCGATCTTCCCGCGCATGCTCGAGCACTACTTCGAGCTCGAGGGGACCGACAGCGCGATCGGCGCGCTCCGCCACTCGCTGGCCGGCCTGGCGGGCTCGGATTCGAACGCGGTGCAGACGCTCTTCGGGGGCCTGCTGGGCTCGCTGTATTCCCTGCTGCAGTTCCTGTTCGCGCCGGTGTGGGGCGGGCTCTCCGACCGCATCGGGCGCCGGCCGACGCTGCTGGTGACGCTCGCGGGCACCTGCTTCGGCTACGTGCTGTGGATCTTCGCGGGCTCGTTCTGGTTGCTGGTCGCCTCGCGCCTGCTGTGCGGACTGTGCTCGGGCAACATCTCCACCGCCTCGGCCGTGATCGCCGACGTGACCGAGGGCAAGGACCGCGCGCGCGGGATGGGACTCGTGGGCATGTCGATCGGCCTCGGGTTCATCCTCGGACCGGTGCTGTGCGAGCTCGCGCGGAACGTGCCGCTCGGCGCGGGGAGTCCGTGGAGCCCCGGCTTGGCGCTGAACCCGTTCTCGGGGCCGGCCCTGGCCTCGGCCGCGCTGGCGCTCGCGAACCTGGCCTGGATCGCGACGCGCTTCCGCGAGACGCTGCCGCCCGAACGGCGCGGCACGAGCCAGCACGCGCGCGTGCTCAATCCCTTCGCGCAGCTCGCGCGCCTGCGCTTCCCCGGCGTCGCGCTCACCAGCCAGGTCACGTTCTTCTTCCTGGCGGCCTTCAGCGGGATGGAGTTCACGCTCACCTTCCTGGCGGCCGAGCGGCTCGGCTACGGACCCCACGACAACATGTGGTTGTTCGTCTACTCGGGGCTCCTGATCGCGCTCGTGCAGGGCGGTCTCGTGCGCCGCATGGTCCCGCGTCTCGGCGAGCGCAAGGTGCTGCTCTCCGGCCTGCTCGTGCTCCTGCCCGGCTACGCGGGAGTGGCCCTGGCCGGCTCGGGCCAGGCGCTCTACGCGGGCCTCGGCCTGATGGCGGTCGGTAGCGCGCTCGCCCTGCCCTGCCTGAGTTCGCTGGCTTCGCGCTACGCTCCGACCGACCGCCAGGGCCTCGCGCTCGGGACCAATCGCTCGATGATGGCCCTGGCGCGCACGCTCGGGCCGATCGCGGCCAGCCTGGCCTACTGGCGCTTCGGCAGCCAGGCGGCCTATCTCGGCGCCGCGGCCGTGTCGGCCCTGCCGGCCCTGCTCACGCTGCGCCTGCCGCCCCTACCCGCGAGTGACGCAGCCTAGGGCCCGGGCTCTACAGGCCCGGCGAGGTCGGGTCCGATAGGAACCCCGCCATGAAGAAGCTCCTTCCGTCGGCGTCGCTCCTGCTCCTCTCGGCCCTGGCGGTTGCCTTCCTGCGCGCGAGCCCGCCCGCCCAGGCGGCCCAGGCCAACCCCCCGGCCCAGGGGCTCGAGGCGCGGGTGGCCAGCCTCGAGGGCGAGCTCGCCGCGCAGAAGCAGAAGAACGACGAGACGCGCGCGCTGCTCGAGAAGACCATCGGCTACCTCGACAAGCAGGCGAAGGCCGCGCAGACGCTGCTCGGAGCCCTCGACGAGGCCGAAAAGCAGGGCTTCGCCGTGGGCGAGAACTGGCGCTCGCGTCAGACGCTGCTGGCCGGCCTGCGCGGCTACTGGAGCGGCGCCGAGGGCGGCCTGCCGAAGCTGCCCACGCCGGCGCCCGCCAAGCCCACGCCGGTCACGCGCTCCGCGCACAAGTAGGCCGCTCGCCGCGCCCCGAGCCGGGCACGGAACCCGAGGCCGCACTCACCGCCTAGCGCGAGCGACCCTCGAGGGTGAGCGGACCCGGGTACATCTGCCAGAACGGGACCTGGTCGCGCACGACGAAGCCGCGCTTCAGCGGATGGGCGGCGAGCTCCCAGCCCACCTCCTGCCCACGACACCACAAGAGCAGCAGGTGGAAGGGCGAGCCCGGTGCGGCCAGGCGGTACTTGGCGGGATCGTCCAGCCAGGGCGCGAGCAGGTGCCAGTTGGCGTTGGTCACGACCACCAGCACGTCGTCCGAGCCGACCAGCTCGAGTCGGCGCGCGGCCATCGTCTCGGCGGCCGCGCGCAGCGACAGGCCCCAGTAGTCCGTGTCGAAGGCGTGGCTGGCTCGCTCCAGGCCGCCGGCCAGCGGATTGAAGTACACGTACTCGTGCGGGTGCGAGCGCGCGTACCAGACGATCGGCTCGGCCAGCGACCCGCCCAGGACGAGCGCGGAGGGAACGAGAGCCCAGCGCCGCCAGCGCGCCACGGTCGCGAGGCCCGCGGCCCAGCCCGCGGCGGCGATGGCCGTGAGCGGCGGCACGACGAACAGGAAGTGGCGGATGCCGTCGTAGATCACGGCGTGCGAGACGATGGCATAGAGCGGTGGGAGCAACACCCCGAAGGCGAGGATGCCCACGCGCAACAGCGCGCCACGCTCGCTGCGCAGCCAGCCGCGCCAGAAGGCGAGCGCCAGCCCGCCGCCGAGCATCGTGGCGATCGGAGTCGTGATCCACAGCCACACCGGGAGGTACGCGCGCGGGATCTCGCGGCTCCCGTAGTACGTGCCCTGGAACAGGACCTGCCCGTACCACGGATGGCTGTGGGTCTGCGCGAACGTGTCGATCATGGCCCGCACGGGCTCGACCATCAGGCGCGGCCACAGCGCCAGGGCGACCCCGGACCAGGCCGCCGTCGCCAGCGCGAAGCCCGCCAGCACGCGCGGCCCGTGGGCGCGGAGCGTGGCGCCGTACGGCCGCGGGGAGACGAGCCACCAGGCGACGATCAGCACGGCGGCGTAGGGCAAGAGCAGGACGCCAATCAACCTCACCCCCAGGGTCAGCCCCGCCGCCACCCCGAAGCGCAGCCAGTCGGACGGACGCGCACTCTCGAGAGACCCGGCGATGCGCGCGAGGTAGTAGAGCGCCGCCATGAACAGGCCCGCGGCCGGGATGTCGATCGGGTTGAACATCGCGTCGCCGGTCCAGCGCGGCGTCGCGGCCAGGAGCAGCGCCGCCAGCAGGCCCGCCCAGCGCCCGCCCAGGAGGCGCGCCAGCCGCGCGCAGTAGATCAGTCCGACGAAGCTGAAAGCGACCGAGGTGAGGTGGCGCGCGGAGGGCCAGGGCAGGGCGGGCAGCAGGCGTTCGGCGGCCGTCCCGACCAGCGCGTGCAGCGCGCCGTAGTAGCTCATCTCGTCCGTCACCGCCGCGCGCTCGCGCCCGAAGGAACGGTAGAAGTCGAGCACGATCTCGCCGTAGCGCCGGTGCTCGTCCTCGTCCCAGCTCGAACCCGTCTGGAGCGCGCCGGACGCGCACAAGGCCAGATAGAGCAGCGCGACCGCGATCGTCGCCCACCACCCGGCGTCCATCCTACGCAAGGGCAGCGCGCGTACCGGGCGCATCAGGGGCGTGGCAGCGAAACACGGGGAACTCGCGCCGGCAACGGCGACCGTCGGCGACGCGATTGTAGCGGCCGGCCGGGACGGGATGAAGGACTCTGGCGCAGTGGGACCCGACGCTCGCGCAACGGCGCGAACGGCGCTCGGTCGGCGTGCCTTGTCGGGCTCGAGCGCCCGAGTAGCATACGCGCATGCCCGAGCCTTCCGGGAGGATCGCGCACCTCCTTCGCGACGCGCGTTTCTCGGGGCGGCTCGCGGCGCTGGCACTGGTCGCGCTCGGCCTCGCCGCCTTCCACGGCAGTCTCGACGTCCCGTTCCTGTTCGACGACGAACCCGCGATCGAGACCAACCCGCGCATCGAGCGACTGTGGCCGTTCGGTACGACCGAGCTGCGGCACTCGACCGAGAGCGGGCGGCCCGTGGTGGAGCTCTCGCTCTCCGCCAACTACGCCCTGGGAGAGATCTCGCTGGGCAGCGGGCCGCTGGCGCCCGCCCTGCGCGCGCTCGGCATCGGCGCCGGCGGCCGCAATCCGCGCGGATACCACGTCTTCAACCTGCTGGTGCACGTGCTCTCGGGCGTGCTGCTGTTCGCGCTGGTGCGCCGCACGCTCGCGCTCCCGGGCATGGCCCTGGCCCACGCCCGCGGCGCGACGACGGCTCTGGCGCTCACGATCGCCGCGCTGTGGCTCGTCCACCCGCTGCAGGTCGACGCGGTGACCTACGTGATCCAGCGCACCGAGCTCCTGATGGGGCTCTTCTGCTTCGCGACCCTGTACGCCGCGCTCGCGGCCGCCAGCGGAGAACGGCGGCGACCGTGGGCGGCGGCGAGCGTGCTCGCCTGCGCGCTCGGGATGGCCAGCAAGGAGGCGATGGCGGCGACACCGCTGCTCGTGCTGATCTACGATCGCGCGTTCCTCTACCCGAGCTGGCGCGCGGCCTGGAAGGAGCGCCGCGGGCTGTACGCGGGCCTGGCGAGCACCTGGGTGATCCTGGCCTGGATCGTGGCCCAGAATCCGCGCGGGGCGTCGGTCGGATTCGGCCTGGGCGTGCCCTGGTGGCGCTACGGAGCGACGCAGCTCGTGATGATCGCCCACTACCTGCGCCTCACCTTCTGGCCCACCGAGCTGTGCCTCGACTACGGACGCCGGCTGGCGGACTCGGCCCGCGAGATCGTGCCGGCCGCGCTGGTCGTCGTGCCGCTGCTGGCGGGAACGGCGTGGGCTCTCGTGCGCCGCCCGCGACTCGGCTTCCTCGGCGCGTGGTTCTTCGGGATCCTCGCGCCCAGCTCCAGCATCGTGCCGATCCTCACCGAGGTCGGCGCCGAGCGCCGCATGCACCTGCCGCTCGCCAGCGTGCTGATCGTGGTCGTGCTCGGGCTCCATGGCGCCGGCCGGCGCCTCCTGCGCGGAGCCGGAGCGCGCGCGTCCCCGTACTGGCTCGCGCTTCCGGTCGTCGTCGTCGCGGTCCTCGGCCTGCTGACGGTGCAGCGCAACGTCGTCTTCCAGAGCGACCTCAGCATCTGGCAGGACGCGGTCGCGAAGCGGCCCGGCAATCCCAGCTCCCACAACAACCTCGGCCAGGCCTACGCGAAGCGCGGACGCCACGAGGAAGCCCTGGCGCAGTACCTGCTGGCCATCCAGACGCCCGTGGTCGACGGGGGCACCTACATGAACCTGGGTCAGGCCCTGGCCGACCTCGGTCGAGGCCAGGAGGCGATCGCCTTCTTCCACTCCGTCCTGCGCGACAATCCCGATTCCGTGCGGGCCCACGAGTGCCTCGCGCGCGCCTACATGAGCCAGGAGCTGTGGGCCGAAGCCAGCGCGGAGTACCGGCAATGCCTGGCCGGTGGGCCCGAGTCCGCCGACCTGCACAACGACCTCGCGCGCTGCCTGTTCCGCGCCGGAAAGCCCCAGGAGGCCGAGCACCATCTCCTGCGGGCGCTCGAGCTGGATCCGCGGCACGCGCTCGCCACGCAGAACCTGGCCAAGATCCGCGCGCTCATGGAGCCAGCGGAGCCGCGCTGAGCGCGGCCGGATCCGGGCCCCGCGCGGGCCGGGTTCGTAAGATCGTCGCGTGACCAGGAAGCGCGCCTCGCTCGCCGAGCACGTGGACGGCTACCTGCGCGAGCTGGCCGTCACGCGCGGGGCCTCGGCCCACACCCTGCGGGCCTACCGGGGCGATCTCGCCGCGCTGCTCGCGTTCCTGGAACGTCAGGGGATCACCGACCCGCGCGCCATCACCGCGCGCATCCTGCGCAGCTTCCTGGCGGAGCAGGGCGAGCAGGGCCTGGGGCGCAGCTCGATCCAGCGCCGGCTCTCGGCCGTGCGCTCGTTCTTCAAGCACCTCGTGAAGCACGGGCACGTGCGCCTGCACCCGGCCGTGGGCCTGCGCTCGGCGCGCACGCTGCGTCCGCTGCCCAAGGCGCTGCTGGTGGCGGAGGTCGAGCGCCTGCTGGCGGCGCCCGACGTCACGACGGCGCGCGGGCGCCGCGACCGGGCTCTGCTCGAGTGCATGTACTCGGCCGGCACGCGTGCGGCCGAGACGGTCGGGCTGGAGCGCGCCGACCTGGACCTCGAGCGCGGCGTCGCGCGCGTGCGCGGCAAGGGCAAGAAGGAGCGCCTGGGCGCGCTCGGCAGCCACGCCGTGCGTGCGCTGCGCGAGTACCTGGCCGATCCCGAGCGCCCGCGCCCGCGCGCGGCCGCCGCGAACGCGGTGTTCCTGAACCCGCACGGGGGCCGGCTCTCGACGCGTGCGCTCGGACGCATCCTGGAACGCGCCTGCCTGCTGGCCGGCCTGACGCGCCCGGCCTCGCCCCACACGCTGCGGCACAGCTTCGCCACGCACCTCCTGGACCGCGGCGCCGACCTGCGCTCGGTGCAGGAGCTGCTCGGCCACGCGCACCTGGTCACGACCCAGATCTACACGCACGTCTCGATCGAACGCCTGCGCCAGGTCTACGAGCAGGCGCACCCGCGCGCGCACTGAGCAGCGCCATCGCCGTCGGAGGCCGCTGTCGGCGCCTCATTCTGGATCGAAGGGCGACCCCTCGTCTCGGCCCCGCCTCTCAAGCGACGCGGAAGACGTGCCCCGTGCGCTTGCCCTCGACGCTCTTGGCGTACGCCAGGGCGGCGCGTGCGGCGGACACCGACTCGAAGCCGCGGAAGTACGGCGCGTACGCGTCCAGCGCCTCGGTGATCACGCCAGGGCTCACCACGTTCACGCGCAGGCCGCGCTCGAGCTCGATGGAGGCCGAGAGCGCGAAGGCGTTGAGCGCACCGTTGACCAGGGCGGCCGACGTCCCCGCCACGATGGGGTCGTGGTCGAGGACGCCTCCCGTCAGCGTGAACGAGCCGCCTGCCGTGACGTGCTCACGCCCCAGCAGCACGAGATTCACCTGCCCCATGAGCTTGTCGCGCAATCCGAGCTCGAAGTCGGCCGCCGTCATCTGCGCCAGGGGTTTGAACGTCACGTTGCCGGCCGCGCACACGACCGCGTCGAGCGCTCCGATCTCGGCATAGGCCGCGCGGATCGAAGCCGGATCGGCCAGGTCGAGGCGGACCTCGCCCGACTCGCGACCCGCGGTGACCAGCTCGTGCCGCGCTCCGAGCTCGGCGGCGACCGCGCGGCCGATGGTGCCCGAGGCACCGACCAGGAGGATCTTCATCGGCGCCTCCCAGACCGGAGCCTGGGTCCGCGGTCGGATGGATATGGTGACCCCAAGGGGATTTGAACCCCTGTCGCCAGGATGAAAACCTGGTGTCCTAGGCCGGCCTAGACGATGGGGCCACGCGCCTCGTTCGAGCGAGGGGGCGGCAAGGTACGGTCCGGCCAGCGGGGTGTCAACGCGCCGGTCCCTCCCCCGCCGGGCACCAGCCGCGGGCCAGGAGGCGTGCGCGCACGTGCGCGAGTTCGCGCTCCAGCCCCGCGATGCGGGTGGCCGCACCGGTCTGGGCCGGTCCGAAGAGACCCCAGGTGTAGGTCTCGACCTCGACATGCAGCTCGCGCGAGCCCCAGCGCTCGGGCGCGGCCAGCGCGGCCTCGAGGGCCAGCTCGGCCTCGTTCTGGGTCGTGCGCAGCCCGCCCGCGCCGCCGCCGGCGCCGAACTCGGCCAGGTCCACGGGTACGTGGAAGTGGCAGCGCCACTCGTCGCATCCGAGCCAGGATTCCGCGTCCAGGGCCAGCTCGGGCAGGTCCAGGGCGCGCAGGTGCGTCGCGCCGCGCCGCGCCGTGACCTGGTGCAGGTAGACCGGCTCGTCCAGCGCCAGGAAGCGCGCCCGGGCGGCGCGGTCCTGGTCCGGCCGCGCCAGGGCCAGCGCGCTCGAGAACTGCAGCTTGCCGAGCGCCGTGCCGGCGGCCGTGGCGCGCGCGAAGGCCTCGGCGGGCGCCTCGAACTCGACCGCGGCGTGACACGTGTCCAGGCAGGCCCCGAGGTGCCGCTCCACGGCGGACGCGTCGGCTCCGTGCGCGCGCGCGCGCACCGCCGCGAACACGCGCACGAGCTCGCGCGTGTCGTTGGCGCTGGAGCGCGGCTCGGGCTCGAGCGCGAGCACCACGCGCTCGCCCGTCTCGGACTCCAGCTCGGCCAGCGCGCGCGCCGCCGCGACGAAACCGTGCGCCACGGCCTCCAGATCACCCGGGCCCATGGCCGCCGCGAACATCCCGGCGTGCGTGCTGAGCGAGAGGTGCTCGCCGGGGCGCGAACCGCCGCGCGCGAGCCGCAGGCGCGTCGCCAGGCGCGCCACGTCGAGCGTGAACTCGAGCCGCGCGGGTTCCTTCCAGGAAGGCACGAAGACGCGTTCCTTCAGCCCCGGACCGTGGAAGGCACCGTGCGGGAAGGCGTTGAAGGTGAAGAGGTCGAGCCCGCCCTCCGCGCACAGGCTGTCGAGCTCGGCGAAGCGCCGCTCGTCGGCCAGGAACTCGCGCGCCGCCCGCGCGGGCAGCCAGGCGCCCACGCCGAAGGCGCGCGAGCGCGGCGCGAGGCGCGCGCGCAGCGGCAGCGCCAGCTCGCGCAGACCGGCCAGGACGCCCTCTGCGTCGAGCGCGGGATAGGCGTTGGCCCCGTAGGTGAGGCGCACCCCGAGCTCGGCGTGGTCGGGGTGCGCGAACCGCATGCCGCGTCAGACGAGCGCGATGGCCTCTTCCACCAGCAGCATCGGGATGCCGTCGAGCACCGGGTACGCCACGGCCTCGTCCGCGCGCACCAGGATCTCCTCGAGCGGTGCCTGCAGCAGCGTGCCGCCGCGGTTCTTCAGCTCGCCGCGCGCGATGCGTGCGTTGAGCCTCTCGAGCAGCGCGCGCGGCGCCTCGTGCAGCGCCTGGTGGGTCTCGGGACAGGCGATCAGCTCGAGCAGTTCCTTCTCGATCATGGGCGGTGGCGCGAGTGTAGCCTCGCGGCGTGGCGATGCGGCAGCCGCGCGGGTAGTGGGTCAGTTCGGCCCCGCCGGCCCCACTACCCAGGCTAGACTCGGGCTCCCGCATGGCCCTCGTTCCCGCCCTCGGCGCGCTCATCCTCCTGTGGGCGAACCAGGAGGCGGCGCGCGCGCCGCAGGGCATTGCCGTCCCGCCCGGACGCGTGGCCGAGTTGCTGGCCGGGCTCGCGCCCGACGCGCGGCCTGCGCCGCTGGGCGCGACCTGGCCGGCCTGGAGCGATCGCGGCCCGACCGGCTGGGGCGGCGAGCCGGCCTGGCGCCGCTGGGTCGAGCTCGTGCGCGCCGAGGCGGAGGCCAGCAGCCCCGCCGCGGCGCGGCGCGCCGAGCTCGCGCTGCTGGCGCGCGTGCAGGGCCGGGATGGCGACGCCTGGGAACACCTGCTGGCCTGCGCGGGCGATCCCGGGCTGGTGGCCGCGTTGCTGCCGGCGTTCTCGCCGGGCGTGCCCGCCGAGTTCCTGGGACAGGGCGCTCGGCTGCCCGAGGGCGTGCTGCTCGCTCCTGCCCTGCCGCCCTGCGACGAAGCGCGCGCGGGCCTGCGCTGCCTGGCGGGGAAGCGCATCGAGTGTCTGGAGTTCGAGCTCGGAGCGGCGCGCTGTGCGCTGCGCGTCTCGGTCGACCGCGACGGACTCGAGGTGAACCTTCGCCACCTGGCCGGCGGGCGCGCGCGCGTGCGCGTGCTGGCGCCGCTGCCGCGCGGCATCGATCCGGGCCTGGTCTTCGCCGACTGGGAGAAGCTCGCGGGGCACGAGGGGCCGGTCGAGTTCACGCTCGACGCCGAGCAGCCCGAGCACTCGCTGTGGCTGACCTTCCACCCGGCCGAGGAGCGCTGGCCCAGCCCGCGCCTCGAGCTCTTGGCGCGCCCGAGCGCGGGGCGCGAGCTCGTCCTGACCTCGCCGGGGGCGGACGAGCCCGTGCTCGCGCGCTTCGCCGAGGCCCTGGGCGAGCTGCTGCAGGTCCCGGCCAGCCTGCGCGCGGAGGGCTTCCGGCCGGCCTCCGCGCTCGAACCCATCGTGCTGCGCTTCGGCCCCGGCCCGCGCTCCGAGCGCAAGCTGCTCGAGTACCTCGGGCTGGCCGAGGCTTTTGCGCTGCGCGCCCCGATCCGATAGGGAAGGGACATGTTCCAGGAACACCGCGCGCGTTTCCTAGCGAAGCTGGCGGCCGAGAACGCGGCCGCGATCCTGCCCGCCGGGGCGCTGAAGATCCGCAACCACGACAGCGAGTACCGCTTCCGCCCGCGCAGCGACTTCTACTGGGCGACCGGCTTCCGCGAGCCCGACGCGGTGCTGGTGCTGGTGCCGGGCAACCCCGGCGCGCAGAGCGTGCTCTTCCTGAACGAGACGGACCGCGAGGCCGAGACCTGGACCGGACGGCGCCTCGGATCGAAGGCCGCGCCGGCGGCGCTCGGGGTCGAGCGCGCGCGCCCGCTGGGCGAGCTCTGGACGGAGCTGCCCGAGCTCCTGGCGGGCCACGAGCGCGTGGTGTACGCCTTCGGCGAGGACGCGGCCTTCGACCAGCGTCTGCTCGAGTGCGTGGGCATGCTGCAGAAGAAGAGCCGCGCGCCACGCGCGAGCCCACGCCAGTGGGTCGAGCCCGCGCTGTGGCTGCACGAGCTGCGCCTGCGCAAGGACGAGCGCGAGCTGGAGTGCATGCGCGCCGCCGCGCGCGTCTCGGCCGAGGCCCACCGCGCGGTGCTGGCCGCCGCCCGTCCGGGCGTCAACGAGGGCGAGCTCGACGCGCTGCTCGACTACACCTTCCGGCGCCGCGGCGGCACGGGCGCGGCCTACGGCAACATCGTGGCCGGCGGCGCCAACGCCTGCATCCTGCACTACCGCGAGAACGACCGGGCGCTGGTGGCGGGCGAGCTGTGCCTGGTGGACGCGGGCTGCGAGTGGGGCTTCTACGCCAGCGACGTCACGCGCACCTTCCCGATCGGCGGGCGCTTCTCGGACGAGCAGCGCGCCCTGTACGAGCTCGTCCTGCGCGCCCAGGAGGCGGCCATCGCGCGCGTGCGGCCCGGGTCCACGCACGACGAGGTGCACGAGGCCGCGCTGGACGTGCTGGTGGACGGACTGCTCGAGCTCGGACTGCTCAGCGGCTCGCGCGCCGAGGTCCTGGCGCAGCACGGCTACCGGCGCTTCTACATGCACCGCACCGGGCACTGGCTCGGGCTGGACGTGCACGACTGCGGGCTGTACTCGCTGGATGGCAAGCCGCGCGCCTTCGAAGCGGGCATGGTGACGACGGTCGAGCCGGGGCTGTACGTGGCCGCGGACGACGAGAGCGTCGCGGCGCGCTGGCGCGGGATCGGGATCCGCATCGAGGACGACGTGCTGGTCACGGCCGACGGGCACGAGGTGCTGACCGACGACGTGCCGAAGGGCGTGGACGAGCTCGAGGCGCTGTGCCGACCCGAACGCGTCCTGGCGGGCGCGCGCCGCGCCTGAGCCCTTGAAAAGGGGGCGCGAACAGCGCGCACTGGCGTGCCGTGTCCCTGCTCCTCGGCAGCCCGAACGAGCGCCTCAGCCTGCCGCGGGCGGTGGACGCGCTGGCCGACGCCGCGCGCCGCGCCGGGCGCCCGAGCCCGCTGTGGCTGGTGGGCATCCTGTATCCGAGCCTGAACCTGAACTTCGATCTCGTGCGGGGCGTGCTGGCGCTGGTCGAGGAGTTCAGCGGGGTCGAGCTGCCCTGGGCCGGCGAGATGGGGCGCTTCGTGACCCTGTTCGGACCGGGCATCCCGGGCGTGAACCTCGGCCTGCACGGGACCGAGGAGCTCGGACCGGTGTTGCTGCTCCTGCCCTTGCTGCTGCTCGCGTTCCGCCTGATCGTGGGCCTGGCCAAGGTCTCCGATCCGCTGCACGCCGGCAGCGCGGTCGAGCTCGTGCGGACCGGCAGCACGGGCGTGCAGGTCGCGCGCGCGGCGCGGCTGGGCGACCTGTGGGCCGAAGGGCGCGGGCTCGCGCTGGTGGCCTTCGGGCTGTGGGGCATGCTCCTGCTCATGCAGTTCGGCGCGATGCTGGTGCTGGTCGGGCCGCTCGTGGCCCTGCTCAAGCTCTTCGACCTGGCGCGCTTCTCGGCCGTGTTCGCGGGCCTGCTCTTGCCCGTGCTCGTGCTGGTCCTGCTCTACGCCGCGGTGCTGATGGTGCTGAACCAGCTGGCGCTGCACAGCCTGGTCCACAACCGCCGCGGGGTGGCCTCGGCCCTGACGCACGCCTGGCGTCTGGTGCGCGCCTCCCCGCTCGGCGCGTTGCGCGCGACGCTCGTGGACTTCGTGCTGTTCCTCTCGCTGCTGGCGGCCGAGGTCGTGTTCGGCACGCTCGTCCGTCCGAGCGCGGTGCTGCAGTCGTTGCTGGTCTTCGCCCTGTTCGGCTTCGCGGGCGTGACCCGCGCCGGCTACTGGGCGCGCACCTATCGCGCGCTGGGCGGACTCAGCCACGCCGACAACGTGCCCGGTCTGTGAGGCTGGCGCCGGCCGGCGCGCGGGAGGTGGTGAGCGCACCAGGGATCGAACCTGGGACCTACTGGTTAAAAGCCAGTTGCTCTACCGGCTGAGCTATGCGCCCGAAGGTCGCGCGCGCGACGGGCCGGGAAGATACGCCGGACGCGCGCGAGCGACAAGGGCCGGCGGGCCGGACCGCGAGCGGGCCGTATCCGGGCCCGCCGCGTGGGTCCCTAGACCTGCTCGATCTCGGTGACCTTGGCCTTCTGGGTCTCGTCCACCTTCTTCTCGTACTCCTTGAGCAGGTCCTGGACCTGGACCTGCAGCTTCTTGTGCTCGTCCTCGGTCAGACCGCCCTCCTTGTGCAGGGTGTCGACGTGCTTGTTGAGGTCGCGCCGCGAGTTGCGCAGCGAGACGCGCGCCTCCTCGCACATCTCCTTGACCTTGGCGGCGAACTTCTGGCGCTGCTCGCCCGAGAGCGGCGGTAGCGTGATGCGCAGCACCTTGCCATCGTTCTGGGGCGCTCCCCCGATGTCGCTCTGCGAGAGCACCTTCATCAGCTCCTTGAGTGCCGAGGCGTCGAAGGGCTTGATCAGGATCTGGCGCGGCTCGGGGATCGAGATCTGCGCCATCTGCGAGAGCGGCGTCTGGGTCCCGTAGTAGTCCACGCGCAGGTTCTCGACCAGCGCCGACGAGGCCCGCCCGGTGCGGATGCGCTTGAGCTGGTCCTTGAGGTGCGCGAGGGCCTTTTCGAAGCGGCCATGGCCATCGTCGAGGATTGCATTCGTGCTCACTGTTCGCTCCTGATCGTCGTTCCCAGGGGTTCGCCCTTCACCACGCGTTCGATGTTGCCTTCCACGAACAGGTCGAACACCACCACCGGCAGGCGGTTCTCCATGCACAGCGTGATCGCGGTCCCGTCCATCACCTTGAGGCGTCGCTCGAGCACCTGCATGTAGGTGAGCTCGACCAGACGCTGGGCCTTCGGGTCCTTCTTCGGGTCGGCGGTGTAGACCCCGTCCACCTTGGTGGCCTTGAGCAGGACCTCGCAGCCGAGCTCGGCCGCGCGCAGGGCGGCGGCGGTGTCGGTGGTGAAGAACGGGTTGCCGGTACCGCCCGCCAGGATCACCACGCGGCCCTTCTCGAGGTGCGCCAGGGCGCGCCGGCGCACGAAGGGCTCGGCCACCTGGTGGATCTCGAGCGCCGTGAGCACGCGTGTCTCGAGCCCCAGCTCCTCGATCGCGTTCGAGAGCGCCAGCGCGTTGATGACCGTGCCCAGCATGCCCATGTAGTCGGCGCTGGCGCGGTGCGCGCCGCTCTGGCTGAAGCTCGCGCCCCGCAGGATGTTGCCACCGCCGACGACCATGGCCGTCTCGACGCCCAGGCGCGCGACGCGCGCCACCTGGCGCGCGATGATGCCGACCGCGCCGGGATGGATGCCGTGCCCGGTCTCGGGATCGCCCAGGGCCTCGCCCGAGAGCTTCAGGAGCACTCGCTGGTAGCTCATCGGGGAGCCAGGGTGCAAACGCGTGCGCGGGGATGCAAGCCCGCGCGATCGGCGGCCGAAAGGCCCGGCGCCCCGCTACACCATCTAGGCCCCGAGGTGGACGCGTCGGAAGGCGAGGATCTTGGTGCCCGGACCGAGGGCCTTCTCGAGGGCCTTCTCGACGCTCTGCTTGTCGTCCAGGATCCAGGGTTGCTCGCCCAGCACCTGCTGGGCGAAGAACGAGTTCAAGCGCCCGACGACCATCTTCTCGCGCACGTTCTCGGGCTTGGACTTCATGTCGTCCGCCGCCAGGATCACGGCGCGCTCGCGCTCGACTTCGCTGGCGGGCACGTCGCCGCGGTTGGCGTAGGTCGGGCGGAAGACCACCACGTGCTGGCACAGGTTCTTCAGCACCTCGACCGCCACCTCGGGCTTGGCCGCGGTGGTGACCGAGACGATCGCACCCTGCTTGTGGTCGTGGTGCACGTAGGTGCCGACCTGCCCCTCGCGGTTCTCGAAGCGCACGCAGTTGGCGATGCGCGTGTTCTCGCCGAACACGCCGACGATCTCCTGCAGCACCTGCGAGAGCGGCGCACCCTCGCCGTGCAGGCGCTGCGCGAGGATCGGGCGCGGCCCGTCGTCCACGCCGCTCGGGTCCTGGCTCAGCACGTGCTTCTCGACCTCGCGCACGAAGTCGCGGAACTTGTCCGACTTGGCCAGGAAGTCGGTCTCGCACGCGACCCCGACCAGGTGTCCGCGCCGGCCGTCCTTGGCGCGCACCGCGAAGATGCGGCCCTCGGCGGTCGAGCGTTCGGCCTTCTTGCCGCTCGCCTTGGCGCCCTGCAGGCGCAGGTGGTCCTGGGCGGCGTTCATGTCGCCGCTGGTCGCGACCAGCGCGCGCTTGCAATCCATCCTGCTGGCGCCGGTCAGGTCGCGCAGCGCGCGCACCATCTCAGAGGTGATTTCCATGGCTGATTCGAGGGGACTGGAGGGAGGGGGCGGGCATGGGCCCGCAGCGCGACCGCCCGGAGCCCGGCCCGGAACGACGCCGCGCCGTGGCCGGCCTCCGGGGCGCGACTATTCCTTGGGGATCTCGACCGGGGTCTCGACCGCCGCGACGCGCGGTCCCGTGCGGCGCTCTTCACCGTCGTCGATCCCGCTCTCCTCCGGCGAGCCGAGCTCGCGGATGTTGCGCAGCGGACGCGGCAGCGTGCGCTGGCGCGTCGGCCGGGGCTCGTCGGAGACGGGCTGGTCCTCGGTGCGCTCGGCCGCGCCGGTGACCGCCAGGCGATCGCGGTGGGTGGCCGCGCCCTCCTCGACCGCCTTCACCAGCATCTCGACCAAGAGACGCACCGAGCGCAGCGCGTCGTCGTTGCCGGGGATGATGATGTCGATCCCGTCCGGATCGCAGTCCGTGTCGAGGATCCCGATCACGACCAGGCCCATGCGGCGCGCCTCGCGCACCGCGTTGTCCTCGCGGCTCGGGTCGACGATCACGATCGCACCGGGGATCGAGGTCATCTCGCGGATGCCCGACAGGTTGCGCATGATCTTGCGCCGTTCGCGGCGCAACGAGGCGATGACCTTCTTGGAGTACTGGTTCACGGAACCGTTCTCCTCCATCGTCTCGAGCTCTTCCAGCCGGCGCAGGCGGCTGCGGATGACGCTGAAGTTCGTCAGCGTGCCGCCGATCCAGCGCTCGGTGACGACCGGCATGCCGGTACGCTCGCCGGCCTCGGCGATCACGCCCTTGATCTGCCGCTTGCTGCCGACCCACAGGATCTGGCTGCCCTCGGCGACGGTGTGGTAGAGGAAGTTCTGCGCGCGGATGAGGCCCCGGAGCGTCTCGCGCAGCTCGATCACGTGGATCAAGCTGCGACGCCCGTGGATGTAGGGGGCCATCTTCGGATTCCACCGCGACACGCGGCATCCGAAGTGCACTCCGGCGTCGATCAGTTGTTGGACGGTTAGGGTTTCCATCAATGGACAGGGACAGATGACGTCTCGCAGCGGGCCGCCCAGCGCGAGCCCTCCGCACTTCGGGCGGCGCGGCGGGAGCCACACCGGGATGGTTCGAACCAGCCGGCGGCGCGGGAGACGGTTCTCCGGGCGTCGGGGGCCTGCTGGAACGAGCGAAGCCCGAAGAGTGTAGCGATGGCCCACGGGACTTCCAGGGCTCCCCAGGCCATCCGCCCCGGCGAACGGATCCGGGGCCCCGTCCCCGGAAAGCAACCGGGTATGATGGGAGATGTCGACACCGCTCCCGCGAGCCGGGGCTCGGGCCGGACGGCAGGCGATTCCCGCGCCGTCCCCCCCGGGCGAGCCGCACGAGATGACGAAAGAGACCGCCCGCATCCTGGTCGCCGACCACCGCGGGGGTAGTCTCGAGGGGCGCGCGGCCTTCCTGGCGACCCGTCCATACGCCCTGGCCCGGTCTGGCTCGCTGCGCGCCACGCTGCGGCAGCTGAGCGCCTTCCGGCCCGACCTGATCCTGCTCGAGCCCCTCACCCGGGGCCAGGCCGAGCTCGAGGCCCTCGAGCTGGCGCGCGGCGAGGCCCTGGTCCTCCTGCAGTGCGAGCGCGACGACCTCGAGGCGCCACTGCGCGCCGGACGGGCCCTGGCCCTGGGGGCCTGGGACCTCCTGTTCCGGGACGCGCCCGACGAGGAGCTCGAGCTGCGCCTGGCGCGCCTGCTCGAGCACACGCGCCAGCGCCGCGAGATGGGCGAGCTGCGCCACAGCGCCTCGCACGACGATCGCACCGACCTGTTGCGGCCCAACGCCTTCCAGGCGCGGCTGGTCGAGCACTTCGCCGCGACCCAGCGCCACGACGGGCTCGAACTCGCCCTGGCCCTGCTCGATCTCGACAAGTTCGGGGCGATCAACAAGCGCCACGACCACACCGTCGGCGACCTGCTCATCGCGCGCGTGGGCGAGGTGATCCGCCGCAACCTGCGCACGGAGGACGTGGCCGGACGCCTGGGCGGCGACGAGTTCGCGGTGCTCCTGCCCTACACCGGGAAGATCAACGCCGCGCGCGTGGTGAGCCGCCTGCGCACCGAGATCGCCCGCCTCTCGGGGCACATCGAGGGCGCGCGCGAGGACGTGCCGGTGAGCGCCAGCATCGGCTTCGAGACCTTCGACGGCGAGGACATCGACACGCTCGAGACGCTGCGCCTGCACGCCGAGGTCGCGCTGCGCCTGGCCAAGCGCCGCGGCGGCGACCAGGCCATCTACTACCGCAACCGCCCGGCCGACGGCGACGAGCCCCTGGCCGAGGCGCGCTGACCTGGCGCGCGGAGCGGCGCCTCAGCGGATCAGCACCAGGTCGAGCCAGTCGGCACGGTCGCCCGCGAAGTCACCGGCGGGATCGACCTCGAGCACCAGCTGCTGCTTGCCGGCGAGCGCCAGGGCCGGCAGGGCGAGGGGCGCGTCTCCGCCGCGCAGGACCGGACTCTCCCACAGCGTCGCGCCGTCGGCGCGCACGCGGAAGACCACGCTGCCGCGCGCGGGCGCGGCGTTGACCAGCGCGCTGTCGTCGATCGCCACGAATCCGCGCAGGCGCTCGTAGCCCGGTGCCAGCGCGAAGCGCAGCGTGCTCGGCGCGTGCATGCCGATCCCGCGGCGATGGGACTCACCGCCCGCGCGCAGCTCGCCGCCCAGCACGCTCTTGTCCATGCGGTGCGGCCAGGTCATGCCGAGCTCGTCGCCGAAGGGTGCGCCTCGACCCGTCTCCTCCGCGGGCGTCAGCTCCGAGACGAAGGTCAGGCGCCCGTCGGTCACCACCAGCTGGGCCAGCGCGAAGAGCGGGAGCACGACCTCGGTGTCGCGTCCCAGCACCACCCGGACGCGCTCGCGCTCCAGCGCGATCAGTCCGCCCCGCAGGCGGCCGCCCTCGGGCCCGGCGAAGTCGAGCGTGACCGGCACACGCGCGCGCTCGGAGGGCGCGGCCTTGGAGCCGAGCACCTCGAGATACAGCGCCGCGACTTCGGCCCACGGGAGCGTGCGCAGCCCGAGCACGCTGTCGAAGCGCACGCCCTCGGGCGCGAAGCCCTCCAGCGTGCCGTCGATGGCGTCGAGCGCGCCCGCGCGCCGGTAGAGCCGGTCGCCCGCCTCAGCCGGCCCCAGGGTGTGGCGCTGGTCGCTCGGGATCCGCTCCGGGAACTGCAGGCTGCGCAGGCTGGCGAGGTCGAAGGGCACGACCACGTCGCCGTACAGCTCGAGCTCGAGCGTCTCGCCACCCCCACCGTGCACGCGCGCCCGGACCTCGTCGCCATTGACCAGCGTGACCAGCGCGCGAGCCCCGCTCGGAGGGGCGGCCGGAGCGGTGCGCTGGAACCCCTGCGGGCGCACGATCCAGCCGCCGTGCGCGCGTGGATCGGTGAGCGGCAGATCGCCCGGCGAGAGCTCGCGCGTGCGCCCCTCGAGATCCTCGAGCAAGAGGCGCGCGGCCGGAGCCGACTGGGACGGGAAGGCGAGGGACAGGGCCACCAGCTGAGCGATCATCGAGCTCATCCTGGCCTCGCCGCCCCGTGAAGGCGAGCGCTGCCAGCTTGACAGGAGGCCATTGCCTCCGCTTCTACAGCTGCCAAAAAGACAGCGCCATCCGCCCGCACACCGGCGCGCTGGCCCATCTACCCCGCGCGCCGCTGGCCTCGGGCTGCCGGCACTCTTCTTGCGAACGCGCGGCGCCCCGCCCCCCCCAAGGCGGGCCTATCCCTTCGAGCCCCCTTCTCCGCCGAGGAGCGATCCCGACATGGCCAAGCAGATGGTTTTCCAGTCCGACGCGCGCGATGCCATCCAGAGCGGCGTCCAGAAGCTCGCGAAGGCCGTCACGAGCACGCTCGGCCCGCGCGGCCGCAACGCGGTCCTCGACAAGGGCTGGGGCGCACCGACGATCACCAAGGACGGCGTGACGGTGGCGGAGGAGATCGAGCTGTCCGATCCCTACGAGCGCATGGGCGCCGCGCTCGTCAAGGAGGTCGCCAGCAAGACCAGCGACAAGGCCGGCGACGGCACGACCACGGCCACGCTCCTGACCGAGGCCATCTTCACCCAGGGCCTGCGCGCGATCACGGCCGGACACTCCCCCAACCTGGTCAACGCCGGCCTGCGCGAGGGCGCGGCGGCGGTCGTCAAGGAACTCGAGCGCGTGGCGCGTCCGATCAAGGACAACAGCGAGATCCGCCAGGTCGCGACGATCTCGGCCAACAACAACCCGATCGTCGGCAAGCTGATCGGCGACGCCATGGAGAAGGTCGGCAAGGACGGCGTCATCACGGTCGAGGAGGGCAAGTCGCTCGAGACCGAGATCGACCTGGTCGAAGGCATGCAGTTCGACCGCGGCTTCCTGTCGGCGCACTTCGTCACCAACCCCGACGAGATGGAGTGCCAGCTCGAGAAGCCCTACATCCTGGTGCACGAGGCCAAGATCTCGAACATCCAGAAGCTCCTGCCGCTGCTCGAGCTCGTCAAGGGCACCAAGCGCGCGCTGCTGATCATCGCCGAGGACGTCGAGTCCGAGGCCCTGGCCACGCTGGTCGTCAACCGCATCCGCGGCATCGTGCACACCTGCGCGGTCAAGGCTCCGGGCTACGGCGACCGGCGCAAGGCCATGCTGCAGGACATCGCCGCGCTGACCGGCGCGACCGCGATCATGAGCGACCTCGGCACCGAGCTCGACAAGGTCAAGCTGAGCGACCTCGGCACGGCCAAGCGCGTGGTGATCGACAGCGACACCACCACCCTCTTCGACGGCGCCGGCAAGAAGGCCGACGTGGACGGGCGCGTGGCCCAGATCCGGGCCGAGATCGAGACCACCACCTCGGACTACGACCGCGAGAAGCTCCAGGAGCGCCTGGCCAAGCTCACCGGCGGCATCGCGCAGATCAACGTCGGCGGCGCGACCGAGACCGAGGTCAAGGAGAAGAAGGCCCTGATCGAGGACGCGCTGCACGCCACGCGCGCCGCGGTCGAGGAGGGCATCCTGCCGGGCGGCGGCTTCGCGCTGCTGCGCGCGCGCGAAGTGCTCAAGAAGCTCGTGCGCGGGCAGGACGAGCACTTCGATGCCGGGATCGAGATCCTCTACGAGGCCCTGGCGCGGCCCGCCAAGGCCATCGCCGACAACGCCGGCTTCGACGGCGACGTGGTCTCGCACAAGGTGCTCCAGGAGAAGAAGGCGAGCTACGGCTTCGACAGCCTCAGCGGCCAGTACGTGGACATGCTCGAGGCCGGCATCGTCGATCCGGCCAAGGTCACCAAGGCCGCGCTGCAGAACGCCGTCAGCGTCGCGCAGCTCCTGCTCACGACCGACGCCCTGATCGCGACCAAGCCCGAGCCCAAGAAGAAGGGCGGCGCCCCCGAGGGCGGCATGGAGGGCATGGACGAGATGGGCGGCGGAGGCATGGACTTCTAGGCGCCGCCCCACCCCCCAAGAACACCCGCACACACACGAAGGAAGCACGACCCATGGCCAAGCAGATCATGTTCGACGACGAGGGCCGGCAGAAGGTCCGCGAGGGCATCGCCAAGCTCGCCAAGACGGTGCGCGTCACGCTCGGCCCGGGCGGCCGCAACGTCATCCTGCAGAAGTCCTTCGGCACGCCGCACGTGACCAAGGACGGGGTCTCGGTCGCCAAGGAGATCGACCTCGCCGACCCGTTCGAGAACATGGGCGCGAAGCTCGTGAACGAGGTCGCCAAGAAGACCGGTGACATCGCCGGCGACGGGACCACCACCGCCACCGTGCTGGCCTCGGCCATCTACGAGGAGGGCCTCAAGTACCTGGCCGCGGGCGTCAACCCGGTCGCACTGCGCAACGGCATCGACGAGGCCGTCAAGCTGGCGGTCGAGAGCATCCAGGCCCAGTCCCGGCCGGTGAAGACCAAGGCCGAGCGCGCCAGCGTGGCCACGATCGCGGCCAACAACGACAAGGAGATCGGGGCCAAGATCGCCGAGGCCTTCGAGCGCGTCGGCGACGAGGGCTCGATCACGGTCGAAGAGGGCGCGGGGCGCGAGACCGAGCTCGAGGTGGTCGAGGGCATGGAGTTCGACAAGGGCTACATCTCGCCCTACTTCGCGACCAACGCGGCCAAGCTCACGGCCGAGCTCGAGGACGCCTACATCCTGATCCACGAGAAGAAGATCACCAACGCACGTGACCTCATCCCGGTGCTCGAGCAGGCTGCCCAGACCGGGCGTCCGCTGCTGATCATCGCCGAGGAGATCGAGGGTGAGGCCCTGGCCACGCTCGTGATCAACAAGCTGCGCGGGATCCTCAACGTGTGCGCCGTCAAGGCCCCCGGCTTCGGCGACCGCCGCAAGGCCTACCTGGGCGACATCGCCGTGCTCACGGGCGGCATCGCCATCACCGACGAGCTCGGGCTATCGCTCGAGAAGGTCACGCTCAGCCAGCTCGGTCAGGCCAAGCGCGTGGTGGTCGACAAGGACTCGACCACGCTCATCTCCGGCGCCGGCGCCAAGAAGAACGTGGAGGAGCGCGTCAAGCAGCTGCGCGCGCAGATCGAGCGCACGACCTCCGACTACGACAAGGAGAAGCTCGAGGAACGCCTGGCCAAGCTCACCGGCGGCGTGGCCGTGATCAAGGTCGGCGGCGACACCGAGGCGGTCATGAAGGCCAAGAAGGACCTGGTGGACGACGCCCACCAGGCCACCATGGCGGCGATCGAGGAGGGCATCGTGCCGGGCGGCGGCGTGGCGCTGCTCTCGGCCATCCCCGCGATCGCGGCCGCCAAGGGCAAGGGCGACGAGCGCTTCGGACGCAAGATCATCGAGAAGGCCCTGTCCGAGCCGCTGCGCTGGATCGCCGAGAACGCCGGCGAGAACGGCTCGGTGGTGGTCGAGACGGTCAAGGAGAAGGGCAAGGCCTTCGGCTTCAACGCGCTCACGCGCGAGTACGAGGACATGTTCAAGGCCGGCATCGTCGACCCCGCCAAGGTCGTGCGCTCGGCGCTGCAGAACGCGGCCTCGATCGCGGGCCTGCTCCTGACCACCGACACGATGGTCACCGAGCTCAAGGACGACAAGAAGAAGGTCGTCGGCAGCGTCGCCTAGCCCGGAGCCCCGAGGGTACGACGAGCGGCGGGGCCGATGTCGGTTCCGCCGCTCGGCTTTGCGGGGCACACGAAGCGGACAGCGAGCGATGAGCGAGAAGCGCGACTACTACGAGGTCCTGGGCGTCGAGCGCGGCGCCGCGGAGAAGGACATCAAGGCCGCGTACCGCAAGAAGGCGCTCGAGTTCCACCCCGACCGCAACCAGCAGGACCCCAAGGCCGAGCAGCGTTTCAAGGAGGCGGCCGAGGCCTATGACGTGCTCGGCGACCCCGAGAAGCGCAGGCGCTACGACCAGTTCGGCCACGCCGGCCTCGGCAACGAGAGCTCCTCCGGCACGCGTTTCACCAACATCGAGGACATCTTCGAGGCCTTCGGGGACGTCTTCGGCGGCGGGATGTTCGGCGACCTGTTCGGCGGCGGACGGCGGCGTGGTGGCGTGCGCCCGGGGCGCGACCTGCGCATCGTGCTCGAGCTCACGCTGGAGGAGATCGATCAGGGCGTCGAGAAGGAGATCACCCTCAAGCGCGCCGAGCACTGCGGCACTTGCCTCGGCAACGGCGCCAAGCCGGGCACGACCCCGATCGCCTGCGCGACCTGCGGCGGGCACGGCCAGGTGCAGCGCAGCCAGGGCTTCTTCACCATGGCCAGCCCCTGCCCGCGCTGCCGCGGCGCCGGCAAGGTGATCGAGTCGCCCTGCGCCGACTGCCGCGGGGCCGGCCTGCTGCAGCGCAAGGCCGACCTCTCGATCCAGGTCCCGGCCGGGGTCGAGGAGGGCATGACCATCCGCGTCGCGGCCCAGGGCGACGTGGGCCAGCCCGGCGCTCCGCGCGGCGACCTGCACGTCGTGATCAAGGAGCAGGAGCACAAGATCTTCCAGCGCAGCGGGGCCGACCTCATGACCGAGGTGCCGTGCTCGTTCGCGCAGCTGGCGCTGGGTGACGTGGTCGAGATCCCGACCCTGCGCGGCCGGGCCGAGATGACCATCCCCGAGGGCACGCAGAGCGGCAAGGTCTTCCGTCTGCGCGGCCAGGGCCTGCCCCAGCTCGAGGCGCGCGCGCGCGGCGACCAGCTGGTGCGGGTCTTCGTGCAGACGCCCAAGCACCTGTCCGAGCGCCAGAAGGAGCTCCTGCGCGAGTTCGACGGCATCGAACAGGAGCGCAGCGGCAAGAAGTCCTTCTTCGAGAAGCTGGCCGACTACTTCAACTAGCGAGCACCATGAAAAAGGAATCCGAGCCCAGCGGGACGACCGAGTCCGAGCCCGAGCCCGACGGGCGCGTGGTCGAGCTCGAGGCGCGCTGCGCCGAGCTCGAGGCGCGCTGGCTGCGCGCCCAGGCCGACAACCAGAACATGCGCCGCCGCGCGCAACAGGAACTCGACGGGGCCCTGCTGCGCACGCTGCAGCCGCTGCTCGACGAGCTCCTGCTGGTGCTCGACTACCTCGATCTGGCGCTGGCCGCGCCGGCGACCACGGCCGAGGCCAAGGCCCTGGCCACGGGCGTCGGACTGACGCGCGCCAAGCTGGTGCAGGCGCTCGAGCTGGCCGACGTCCGGGCGATCGCCACCGAAGGCCTCTTCGACCCGGCCCTGCACGAGGCCGCCGAGAGCCGCCCGGCCCCGGATCGTCCGGCCGGGACGATCCTCGCGACCCTGCGCCCCGGCTACACCTGGCAGGGGCGCATCCTGCGGCCCGCGCGCGTGGCGGTCGCGGACGCGTCCGGTGGTGCAGCCGAGAGAGCGAGCTCCTAGCTTGCCGACCTACGAATACCGCTGTGACGGCTGCGGCCACGAGCTCGAGCTGTTCCAGAACATCTCCGCCGCCCCCAAGAAGCGCTGCCCGGCCTGCAAGAAGCAGCGCCTGAAGCGCAAGATCGGCGGCGGCGCGGGCTTCCTCTTCAAGGGCTCGGGCTTCTACCTGACCGACTACCGCTCGGACTCCTACAAGAAGGGCGCCGACGCGGACAAGCGCGAGCCGGACAAGAAGGAGGGCGACAAGAAACCGGCCGAGTCGGGCGCCAGCTCCGCGGGCGGCGACAAGAAGCCGGCCGCGCCGGCGCCCGAGACGAAGGCCAAGAAGAAGAAGAGCGAGTGAGCGCGGCCTACCAGGCTCTGGTGCTCGACCTCGACGGCACGCTGGTGACCGACGAGGGCCGCATCCGCGCGCGCACGCTGGCGGCCCTCAAGGAGGCCGAGACGCGCGGCGTACGCATCATGATCGCCACGGGGCGCTCGGAGCTCGGCGTGGCCTCGGTCCTGACCGAGCTGGACATGGACACGCCGGCCGTGGTCTTCAACGGCGCCGGACTCTTCTGTCCGCGCGAACGCCGCCTGCTCGAGGAACGCCTGCTGTCCGACCGCGTGGTGGCGCGCTGCTTCGCCTTCGCCGAACGCACGGGTCTGATGCCGGTCGTGCAGCGCGCCGGCGCCAAGTTCGCGCCCCACCCGCGCGACGCGCACGAGCAACACGCGCTGCGCGGCCTCGAGGGCCTGAGCTACGTGCCGTTCGAGGAGCTGCCGCGCGAGTACGTGATCCGCATCACCTTCTTCTCCGAGCGCCACGCCGACTCGGGCGCGCTGGCGGCCGAGGTCGAGGGCTCGATCGCACAGCCCCTGCACGTGACGCACTTCCCGCTCGACGCGCTGGCCACCCACCGCGGCAGTCGGCTCGCCGTGGTCGACGTGCAGCCGCCCTGTCGCGGCAAGGGCGAGGCCCTGCGCGTGCTGGAGGAGCGCTACGGCATCCCGGCCGCGCGCGTGGTGGCCGTGGGTGACGCCGACAACGACCTGCCGATGCTGGCGGCCGCGGGCCTGGGCGTGGCCATGCAGAACTCGATGCCGCGCGTGCTGGCCACGGCCGGGCGCGTGATCGGCCCCAACAACTCCGACACGATCGCGGAGCTGGTGGAAGAGCTGTTCGGCTCGAGCGCGCGCGCCTGACGACGAGGCGCGCGCGGCGCGACGCTACTCCACCTCGAAGCTCGCCGTGGCGGTCACGCCGGGCTCGACCTCGAGTTCCTGGTCCTGGCCACCGGCGCCGCGCGGGCCCTCGTTGGCGTTGCGCACGTTGACGCGCCAGAGACCCGGCTTCAGGCCCTTGAGCTCGGTCGAGCCCTGCTGCAGGAAGCCGAACTTGGGCTCGGGCGGCGGCTGCTCGTCCCCCAGGTACGTGGCCTGGACGAGCTGGAAGCGCGCCGGCGAGCCGTCGGCCTGGGTGGCCTCGACGCGGATCGAGCCGGCCGGCTGGAGCGCGAGATCGACGCCCTGCTTGACCTCGTTGGGCGCCACGCGCACCACGCTCGACTGGCCCGGCTGGACCGCATCGCCCTCGGCCTTGACCACCAGGTCCGTGTCGCTCGCCACGCCGCGCAGGCTGTAATCGCCGCGCTCGTCGGTGAGCGCGCGCTCGCCGAACTGCCCGGAGTCCACCACGCCCCCACCGCCGCTGTCGTCGATCATGACCATGCGGAAGCTCATCTGTCGTCCGCCGGCCTCGGGCGAGCGTCGCTCGGGCCACACGCGCACCCCCGCCAGCCCCTTGCCGTCCTTGTCCAGCACGCGTCCCGAAACGATCGAGAGCGGCAGCTCGACATCGAAGGAGTTCTCGCCCTCGCGCAGCTCGAGCGCGAATTCCTGCGGCATGCGGCGGGTCGGATGCTCGACCGTGAGCGTGTAGCGCCCCTCCTTCACGTCGGCGATCTGGTAGCGCCCCTCACCGTCGCTCTTGGCCTCGGGTCCGGCGCTCATGCCGGGCAGGGCGAAGCGCGGCTCGTCGCCGGATTTCTCCTTCGCCAGCCGCAGCGTGGCCCCCGCCAGGAGCTTGCCCGCCTCGCGCACGCGCCCCGCCAGCCCCGCCCGCGGCGCCGCCCGCAGCACGATCTCGCTCTGCTCGGACTCCTTGACCTGGACCTCGCTCCAGTCCTCGCCTCCATCCCCGTCCATGCCCGCGATCACGACCGTGTCCATGGTGGCGAACATCGGCCCGCCACCGCTCGACTCGGCCAGCCGGAAGGAGTGCACGCCCGCGGCGAGATTCTCGAAGCGTGCCTCGCCCGCCGAATCCGTGACCTGGCCCGGGCCGCGCGAGCCGCCGAGGATCATGCGGCCGCCCGCCGGAGCGCCGTCGCTCTGGCGACGCTCCACGCGCGCGCCGGCGAGCGGCGTGCCCTGGGCGTCCAGCACGCGCACAAGCACCTCGCCGCCGCGCGTCAGGCGCAGCTCGTGCTCGACCGTCTTGCCGCGCGGCAGCACGAGGTCCCTGAGCTTGGCGGGCGCATAGCCCTTGGCGCGCGCGCTGAGCTCGACCGTCTCGCCCTCGTAGCTCGTGATCTCGGCCCAGCCCTCGGCGTCGGTCGTGGCCCGACGGCCCTCGCCGAAGTCGATCGATTCGACGCCCTCCTCCTCGCCGATGGAGATCGAGTGCCGGATCTCCAGGGCGTCGCCACCCTGCTGCTTCTGGAGCTGCACGCTGGCGCTCGCGATCGGCGCTCCGGCCTGATCGAGCACGCGCACGCGCACGAGCGGCACCGGATCGAGGTAGAGCGCGCCCAGGTCGAGCTCCTGACCGGCGCGCACGGCGATGTCGCTGCGCTGGTACTCGGCGTAGCCGGTGGCCTTGATCGTCAGCTGCACGCGCTGCTGGTCGGAGCCCGGACGCAGCCCGCCCACGCGCGCCACGCCGCCGGGAAAGCGCGTGCGCGGCCGGCCGTCGTCGTCGCGCAGGGGCATGGCCCAGTCGAGCCCGGACTCGACCTGGAACTCCTCGAGCGGAAGGCGCGTGGCGGCGTCGAACACGCTGAAGGTGAGCGCCGCCTCGGGCTGGTAGGCCAGCACCACACCGGTGTCGCCGGCGCGCGCCTGCACGCTCGCCGAGCGCGAGCGCTCCCAGAACGAGTGCTCGTCCGGGCTGCGCGCCTGGCGCGCCTGCAACGCGTAGCTCGCGCCCACCTCCAGGCCGCGCAGCAGGAAGCTGCCGTTGGCCGCGACCTCGGCCGTGCGGCCCGTCCCGAAGCCCAGGAAGCCCTCCGCACCCGCGCCGCGCACCGCGCGCACCTCGAGCTGGCCGCGCTCGGCGCTGGGCACGGCGGTCACCGTGCCCGCGATGGTCGCGCCGGGCGCGAGCTGCCAGTGCAGGCCGCCCTGCTCGACGCCGGGTTCCTCCGACAGGCCCTCGACCGTGAGATCGGGATGGTCCTCGCTGCGCACCAGGAAGCGCCAGGCACCGCAGGCCAGCTGGTCGACGCGGAAGCGCCCGTCGGGCCCGCTCAGCGCCGCGGGCTCGCGCTCGCCGATCAGGAACAGCCCGCCGCCGTCCTCCAGCTCGGCGCGCACGATCTTGGCCGCGGGCACGGGCCGACCCTCGGAGTCGACCACGATGCCGCTCAGGATCGCGCCGCGCGCCAGGACGAAGGCCGGCAGCTCGCTGTCGCCGGCCGGGACGCCCACGCCGCGCTGCTCGAGCGGGGCGAAGCCGGGCGCGCGCACCGCGACCTGCATGCTGCCGGGCTCGACGCGCTCGAAGCGGAAGCGCCCCTCGGCGTCGGTCTCGGCGCGCTGCCGGCGCAGCCACGGGAACTCGCGCTCGAGCTCGAGGTCGATCGGAAAGCCCGTGTCGGCGGCCGCGATCACGCGCGCGCCGGGGATGGGCGTGCCGAAGCGATCGACGACCCGGCCGCGCACGCTCACGCCGCCCGCGCCCTTCGTCTGACTGGCGGCCACGGGCTCGGTGCCCTTGGCCAGCTCGACGCGCGCGGTCGCGGCCGGTGCCTTGGGCTCGGCCTCCACGCGCGCGGGCTCGGCCAGCTCTGCCGCGCTGCGCTCCTCGGCCGCCTCCCTCGCCGGCTGGACGCCGCGAACCGCCGGAACGACGCGCTCCCCGCCCGTCATCCAGAAGAAGGCGCCGCCGGCCAGGAGCGCGGCGAGGAGGAGCAAGGGAAGGGTCAGTCGATTGCCCATGGGGAGCGAGGATTCGGGACGGGGGACCGAGCTCTCCGCGAAGCGGAGCGCCCATTAGACGCCGCCGGAGGGTCGCGCGACGACGCCGAGCGCACGGACTACGCTCGGGAGCGGGTTCGGGTTGGGTGGACGCGCCACTGGCCCCGGATCCGGGCGCTCTTGCCAGCCAGACCGCCTTCGAGCGATGATTGCCGGGCCAGGAGGTCCGGCAGGGCCCCCTGGCTCGAAGACCGCCGCAGACCGGTTCGAGGAACTCGCATGCTCCGTTTCCGCTCGCTCGGCGCGGCCCTGGCCGCGGCCGCGCTCGCGTCCCTTCCCGCGGCCCTCCAGGAGCCCAAGCCCGGGAACACCTGGTACGAGGACGAGGTCGATCTCGGCTTCAAGGTCAAGGCGCCGCGCGACTGGGAGTTCGTCCCCGGCACGCCGCTGGAGCGCAACCTGATCGGGAAGTACGCGGCCGGGAATGGCCAGTACATCAACCTGGGCAAGGAAGCCTTCGTGATGGTCCAGATCTACCTGGTCAAGTTCGACCGGCGGGCGAGCGCCAACCAGAAGGAGGAGCGCCAGTTCGGCGACAAGAAGATCGAGATCTCGATGAAGGGGCTCGCCAACCTCGAGGAGTGGATGAGCGACGGCGTCGACGAGGGCGGGAACTGGCGTCGGATCGGGGCCGAAGAGTCGCTCAAGGGCGCCCTCCCGGGCAAGGTCTCGATCTTCGAGGGCCTCTCGACGCGCGGTCCAAACCCCAAGAATGCGCAGCCGATCCGCGCCTACGCGGCAGTCTTCGCGCTCTCGCCCGAGCTCGACGTGGCGCTGGTCGGCCTCGGGCCGGGCGACAAGAAGAAGTGGCGTAGCTTCGAGAGCGCCTACGAGACCTTCGCCAAGTCGCTGCAGCCGCTCGACATCCAGGGCCTCGCCAACCTGTCGAGCGGCAAGGACCCGCGCTCGCTGAAGCGCGCCAAGCTGCAGAACGAGGTGGCCAAGAGTCCGGGCTGGAGCCTGCACGAGACGCCGAACTACTTCATCCTCTCGTGCTACGACGACCGCGGCTTCATGGACGAGATGAAGCTGCGCCTCGAGGCCATCCGCCTGGTCTACGAGAAGGACTACCCGCCCGAGCTGGCCAACAAGATCAAGGTCGTGGCCAGCGCCGATGCGCAGGGCGAGGGCGAGGAGGGCGAGCCCGGCGAAGGCGAGGGCGAGGGCGAGCCGGAGCCCGACTCGGCCCCACCCGACCCGAACCGCACGATCTCGGTCGTGGACACGCTCGAGCTCGGCAAGTGCAGCGTGGTGCGCCTGTGCAAGGACCGCGAGCAGTACCTGCAGTACGGCGGCAACCCGAGCTCGAGCGGTTACTTCAGCCCGCTCGAACAGGAGCTGGTGGTCTACGACGCCAAGGCGAGCGAGGGTCGCGACAAGACCTGGGCCGTCATGAACCACGAGGGCTTCCACCAGTACACCTTCGCGTTCTTCGGGAACCGCGCGCCGCACACCTGGTACAACGAGGGCACGGGCGACTACTACTCGGGCTTCGAGTTCAACCTGAAGACCAAGCGCTTCACGCGCAAGAAGAACCTCGGGCGCCAGGACAACCTGCTGATGATCCGCGAGCGTTACGTCCCGCTGAAGGACTTCGTGCACTGGAGCAAGGCCCAGTACTACGGCACGAACAGCGGCACCGAGAAGGACGCCCGGCCGCTCGAGGGCTGGGCCTGCTACGCGCAGGGCTGGTCGCTGATCTGGTTCCTGCGCACGGGTGGTGAGGAGAAGGCCAAGGGCTGGCAGCCGCAGTGGGGCTCGATCCTCGACCGCTACGTGGACACGCTGCTCGAGACCAGCAACACCTCGAAGGCCGTCAACGCCGCCTTCGAGGGCGTGGACTGGGACGCCCTCGAGAAGAGCTGGAAGTCCTTCGTCATGTAGGAGCCGGAGCCACCCCTTGCATCGATATCTGCTCGCAGCCTCGCTGCTGTGCCTGTGCGCGGCGCCGGCCGCGGCCGACCGCCTGATCACGAGCGACGGGCGCATCCTGGAGGTCGAGAAGGCACGCCAGCTCCCGGACGGGAGCTACCGGCTCGTGTTCGAGAGCGGCGCGATCGCCTGCCCGAAGGAGCTGGTGGCCTCGGTCGAGATCGAGGGCGACATGTCGGACTACGTCCCGGCCAGCGAGGACGAGAGGAAGAAGCTGGCCGACGGCTACGTCAAGTACCGCGGCAAGTGGATGCTCAAGGCCACCTACCTGAGCGAGCTCGCGAAGCAGGCCGCGCTCAGCAAGGCGCGCACGGCCGAGCTGGCCGCGCACTCGACCTTCTACGACGGCTGGGAAAAGGAGACCAAGCACTTCAAGTTCAAGACGAACACCTCGCCCGAGCTGCTCGACGACTACGCCGAGCTGCTGGAGGCCTTCTACGACCTGATGGACCAGCGCGTCGGGATCAAGCCCTCGCCCACGCTGCGCCGGACGCGCATGCAGGTCAACATCTACAAGAGCCGCGAGGAGTTCCTGGAGCTGACCAAGTCCGAGCCCGACGTGCTGGGCTTCTTCAGCTTCACCGCCGAGGAGCTGCAGTTCTTCCACGAGTACCAGGACCCTTCCCAGTCCCAGTGGGTCGCGCTGCACGAGGGCACGCACCTCCTGACCTACCTGATCGAGCCCCAGGCCTGGCCCCAGATCTGGATCAACGAGGGCGTGGCCGACTACTTCGGCTCGGCGCGGGTCGCGCGCGACAAGAAGGGCAAGCTCTCGATCGAGCCCGGCCAGATCCAGATCGACCGCGTGTTGACCGTGCAGCAGGCGCTGCAGGACGGCGAGCAGGTGCCGCTCTCCAGGCTGTTCTTCGTGGGCGAGGAGGAGTTCACCGGCTTCGAGTACTCGCACGCCTGGTCGTTCGTCTACTTCCTCAACAACACCAAGTACGAGGCCGGCTTCCGCAAGTTCTTCAAGGACTTCTACGGCATCGCCAAGTCGGTCGAGTTCCGCATCGAGGAGGACTTCCCGAACCAGCAGGGCACGGCCAAGATCGTGCCGCCCGAGGAGGTCCAGCGCCTCCTGCTCGACAAGCTCGGCGTCAAGGACCTCGCCAAGCTGGAGAAGGAATGGCTCGCGTTCGTGGCCGCGATCCCGATCGACGCCCCGCGCGCGCGCTTCGAGCGCGGCCTCGAGGCGCTCTACTCGGCCGAGGGCGACGAGGAGCTCGCCGCGGGCCTGGCGGACATCGAGGCCGGGATCCAGGGCGGCGTCGCCGATGCGCGCGCCTACTGGGCACGCGCGCTGTTCCAGCTGTTCCTGACGGACGACGAGGACAAGGCCGGCGCCGATCTGCGCAAGGCGATCGAGCTGGCCCCGCTCGACGCGGGCTACCGCGCCAACCTCGCGCAGCTCCTGGCCGGCCTGACGCTCGAGACCCCGGCCTTCAGCGTGGGCTCGGAGGAGGACGACCCGCAACTGGACGCCACGGACGAGGCCCTCTCGGAGGCCGAGCTCCAGTTCGGCCTGGCCTGCGAACTCGAGCCCGCGAACGAGGTCCTGCGCGAGTCGCGCGCGCGCTTCCTGGATCTGCTGCAGAAGAAGAGCGGCACCCGATGAGCCCGGCGAACTCCCCCGCGCCGGCCGCCACCCTCCTGGGCGCGCTCTGGCTGGCCTGCGCGCTCGCCGGGCCGCTGGCGGCCGACCGCCTGATCACGAGCGACGGGCGCATCCTGGAGGTCGAGAAGGCACGCCAGCTCCCGGACGGGAGCTACCGGCTCGTGTTCGAGAGCGGCGCGATCGCCTGCCCGAAGGAGCTGGTGGCCTCGGTCGAGATCGAGGGCGACATGTCGGACTACGTCCCGGCCAGCGAGGACGAGAGGAAGAAGCTGGCCGACGGCTACGTCAAGTACCGCGGCAAGTGGATGCTCAAGGCCACCTACCTGAGCGAGCTCGCGAAGCAGGCCGCGCTCAGCAAGGCGCGCACGGCCGAGCTGGCCGCGCACTCGACCTTCTACGACGGCTGGAAGAAGGAGACCAAGCACTTCGCGATCCAGTCCAACACGTCACCCGAGATCCTCGACTACTACGCCGAGTTGCTCGAGGCCTACTACGATCTGATGGACCAGCGCGTCGGCATCGACCCCACGCCGGGCCTGAAGAAGACCCGGATGCGGGTCTGCATCTACAAGAGCCGGCCGGAGTTCCGCGAGATCACCAAGCAGCCTCCGGGCGTGGCCGGCTTCTTCAACTTCGTGGCCGGCGAGCTGCACTTCTATCACGACTACCAGGACCCCTCGATCTCGGAGTGGATCGCGCTGCACGAGGGCACGCACCTCCTGACGTTCCTGATCGAGCCCCAGGCGCGGCCCTGGATCTGGGCCAACGAGGGCGTGGCCGACTACTTCGGCACGGCCCAGATCGGGCGCAACAAGAAGGGCAAGCTCGAGATCCAGCCGGGTCAGCTCTCGCTCGAGCGCGTGCTGACCGTGCAACAAGCCATCGCCGACGGCTCCTTCGTGCCGCTGGAGAAGCTCTTCTTCCTCACGAAGGGCGAGGAGTTCGGCGCCTTCGAATACGCGCACGCCTGGTCGTTCGTCTACTTCCTCAACAACGCCCGACCCGAGTACGAAAAGGCCTTCAAGAAGTTCTTCAAGGACTTCTACACGATCTCGAAGGGCGTGGCCTTCGACCTGGAACCCGGGGGCGGCAACCAGTACGGCGCCTGGAAGATCGTGCCGCCCGCCGAGGTGCGGCGTCTGCTGCTCGACAAGCTGGGCCGCAAGGACACGCTGGCGCTGGAGGAGGAGTGGAAGGCCTACATCGCGGCCATCCCCATCGACGCGCCCAAGGCGCGCTTCCGCCGCGGGCTCGAGGCGCTGCGCTCGGCGGGCGACGCAGAGGCGCGCAAGCGCGGCCTCGAGGACCTCGACGCCGCGATCGCGGCCGGCGTCGACGACCCGCGCGCCTTCTCGGCCCGCAGCCAGCTGCTCTCCTTCAAGGGCGACCTGAAGCGCGCCACCGAGGACATGCACACGGCCGTCGCGCGCGCCCCGCTGCAGGCCGTCTACCGCGCCCAGCTGGCCCTGCTCCTGCTCGGACTGCCCCCGTTCGCCGAGCTGGAGGGCCTGGAGGGACTCGCGCTCGGAGCCTCGGACGAGGCCCTGTCGGAGGCCGAGCTGCACTTCGGCCTGGCCTGCGAGCTCGAGCCCGAGAACGAGTTCCTGCGCGCGTCGCGCGAGCGCTTCCTCGACCTGCTGCAGAAGAAGAGCGCCGGCAAGTGAGCCCTTGCACCGGCGCGTCCCGCGCGCCAGCCTGGGGCCGGATGGCCCGCCTCGCACCTTTGGCCGCGCTCGCCGCGCTGCTCCCGCTCCAGGCCTGCACCGCGCTCGAGAGCAGCGCCCACACCAGCCTCGATCCGGTGGTCGTGGTGCACGGCGCCGGCGGCGACGAGCTCGGAGTCTCGACCGACTACGGCGTGGTGTTCCTCGGGCGCACCGCCCGCAGCGGGCGGGTCCAGTTCACGGTCTGGTTCGGCGACGGCCCCTCGCGCGAGGAGGGCGTGGTCGAGGCCATGGGCGGCGGGGTCTTCGCCACCGAAGGCGAGATCCTGCTGCCGCGCGTGGGCCTGTGCTTCGAGCCGCCCCCGGCCGGCAGCGAGGTCGTCGTGCGCGGCCGACGGGCCGGAGAGCCCTTCGAGGTCCAGGCCGTGCTGGCGGCCGACCCGCGCGTGAGCGGCGTGCTGCTCGCGCACTCCCCGGAACTCGATCGGCTCGGCGACGAGCAGCTCGGCGCGGGCGTGTTCCTGGTGCGGCCGGGCAAGTCCCAGCAGCTCCTGGGGCTCGTGAGCGGGCGCCTCGAGCTGGACGACGGCCGGCGCTACGTCACCGCGCTCGGGCCCGAAGACCTGTGGCGCCTGGTGGTGCACCGGCGCAACTCCGACCGCCCGCGGCGCTGGGTCTACCGCGACGACATCCGCTAGGAGTCTGCGCCACGGATCGGGAAAAGCGGGCTGGATCTCGGGTCCTTA
>CAZWAY010000003.1:0-127604 GCA_964631945.1 uncultured Planctomycetaceae bacterium | reverse complement strand
CGAGTCTCCCGACCAAGTCTGGGCCGGCGACATCACCTACATCCCGACCGCCACGGGCTTTTCGTACTTGGCGGTGATCGTGGACCTCTTCTCGCGGCGCGTGGTGGGCTGGGCGATGGCCGAGCACCTGCGGACCGAACTCGTCGAGGACGCGCTGACCGTCGCGCTCGGAGCGCGTGTGCCAGGGCCGAACATGCTGCATCACTTCGACCGCGGCTGTCAGTACGCGAGCGCCTCCTACCGCGAGAAGCTCGCGGGGCTCGGCATCCAGGTCAGCATGAGCCGCAGTGGCGACTGCTACGACAACGCCGTCGTCGAGAGCTTCTTCGGCACGCTGAAGCAGGAGCTCGTGCACGACGCCCGCTGGAAGACTCACGCCGAAGCGCGCGCGGCCATCCACGACTACATCGAGGTCTTCTACAATCGCCGGCGCCTCCACTCGAGCATCGGCTACCGCTCGCCAGCCGACTTCGAAGCCGAGCGCTGCGTGGGATGACTCCGCACGAGCGTCGATCTTCGTCGAGTCCCCGGCCTCGCAGAGCGAAACAGGCTCTCGCGAGCACTCGGCAACTTGCTCTGCAAGCTCGCCTCGCGCTGCTCGGCCCCTCCTGGGAGGCTCTCGGGCTCTTCGAAGCTTCGCTGCACACTGGGGAAGGGAGGACCCTTCCCCAGACCCCTTCCCCCCGAACGCTGCGATTCCTCGCAGCCATCTCAATCGTCACAACCCCGGTGTCCACCGAATCGAGGGAGGGTCAGGACTCCCTCTCGACACGCTCCGCTTTCGTCGTCGACTTATGCGGACCGCCTTCGCCGAACGTCGGCCGTCGAGGAGGGTCTCTCCTGTTCCGTGTCGGACTGTCGTCGCGTGCCCTGCTCCTTACCCCGGAGGACGCCTGCGTCGATCCGCTGCCAGACGCAGTCTGTTGCCTTCGCCGTGACATGAGCGGCTCGGCTTCCTCTCCCTTTCGGGTCGGTCTGTTGCGAGGCTGCAAGCTTCACGCTCCACGCGTTGGGCCCGCGACGTTGCTCCCCACGCCTCGACTCCTACGAGCCGGGCCGGGCGCTTGACGTTCCGCTTCGTGGTCACAGATCTCTCCGCGGCACGGGAACCTGCTACGTGGCGCTGCGGCGCTTACCACGGCGGGACTTGCACCCGCGAGTCCTTCACAGCATGCGACCGCTCGCTCGGCGAGGCCGGGTCGATCGGTCGCTTCAGGACGCACCATTCTGGGGCAGAGTGGGCGAGCCATCCTGGACGCGATCGTGGCGGGGGAAGACGAGCCGCAGTCTCTCGCAGCTCGCGCATCTTCGCGCGTCAAGGCGTCCAAGGAGGTGCTCGCCGGAGCTCTGCAAGGCCGCGTTCGCGATCACCATCGCTTCATGATTCGCTCGCACCTGCGGCTGATTGATGTGATCCGAGAGGAGGTGGCAGGGATCGACGAGCGCATCGGCGAGCACCTCAAGTCGTTTCGTGGAGCCGTCGAACTCCTGACGACCATCCCGGGCATCAGCGACATCGCCGCCCACGTAATCCTGGGGGAGATCGGCGACGACATGAGCCGCTTCCCCACTGCTGGACACCTGGTCTCATGGGCCGGTCTCTGCCCCCGCAACGACGAGAGTGCCGGCAAGCGTCGCAGCACGCGCCTTCGCGCCGGGGCTCCCTGGCTCAAGACCGTGCTCGTCCAGGCGGCCTGGGCAGCGTCTCGCAAGAAGGACAGCTACTTCAAGGCCCAGTTTCACCGCATCAGCATGCGCCGGGGCCCGAAGAAGGCCGTCGTCGCGGTCGCTGCCTCCATGCTGACCGCTGCCTACCACATGCTTCAACGCGGATCGCTCTACGAAGAACTCGGATCCAACCACTTCGACCGCCGCGACAAGGACAAGGTCGCCAAGCGGCTCATCCGTCGTCTCGAAGAGCTCGGACTCAAGGTCGAGGTGAAGGCCGCCTCCTGACTGCCCCAATGGGGAGTTTCTCTCTAGTTCAGCGCCCAGGGCTGGACACCGTGGGATGAAACTCCGCCAACTGTGGTGACCCGGCGACGGCACTGACCTGCGGCGGCCCGTGCGGGTTCGAGTTCGCGCTCGCGCTGCGCCCGGCGCCGGTGCTTCCTGGCCAGGTCCGCGAGCACGCCCGTCAGCCAAGGCCACACGGCCCGCGTGCCTTCGAGGCGGGGGCGCTGATCGAGTGCGGCCAGGTACACCTGCTGCACCAGTTCCTCGGCCGTGGCCGGGTCGCCGACGAGGTGGTGGCCGGCGCGCAACAGGCGCGGTTCGGTCGCGTCGAAGAGCTCGCCCAGCGCCGCCGGGGCGGCCGTGCGGCACCAGCGCGCGAAGTGGAGGTCGGCGGGCTCGTTCATGGCAGCCGGTACCTGCCCCGGCGCCCACCATCGTTACAGCCCGAGCCCGAAAAGGGGCCGTGGCGGCCTCAACGCGCCGCTCCGCCGGCCATCAGCACCCTCCCGATTCGGAAGTCCTCCCCTCCCACGACGGAGGGCACCGTCGGGCGCTGGCGACCCGCGCTCTTCTCGTGGACCTCGCGGCTCGAGTAGCGCTTCAGCTCCTCGATCGTCACGTAGCCGTCCCGGTCCTCATCGGCGCCACCCGCGAGCCCATCCAGCAAGGCGCGCGTGAAGAGGCCATTGCCCTCCTGCTCGCGTGCAAAGCCCTCCTCCGAGCTGGCCGCGATGATGTAGAGTCCGCCGCGGGATTCGTCGAGGCGCGTATCGACCTCCTTCTGACTGTAGGCCGACAGACCGCGGGCGTCCCCGCGCGTTCCGGCAACGAGAGTCGAGCCGGCCTGACAGGTGTCGATCAGCAGGACGCGGCGACTCGCATGGAGCTTGTCCCAGGTGACGAGCGATTCCAGTGTGGCACGGTCGATCCCCGCGTAGGGATCGGTGGGACTGGCGTCGTGGGTGAGGAAGTAGTACTCGCCAGCATCGGTACGCAGGCCGTGACCTGCCGCGAAGACAACGATCGTGTCTTCGGGTTGAGCGCGCCGCAGGAACTCCTCGCGCAGGCGCCGTACCTGAGCCGCCGAGACCTGCGCGTTCACGAGGCGCTCGACGTGAACCTCCCCGAAGAGTTCCTCGCGCTGGGCCGTGAAGGCGCTCACCACACCATCCACGTCCGCCACGGGGCAGGCCAGGTCGAGCGCGTCGTCGTCGTAATCCGAGACGCCGAGCGCCAGCAAGTAGAGGTCGCTGCGCGGGGCTTCGTACCGCAAGCGCACGCTCCGCGGTTGCGAGCGCGTTCCGCGCTCCCCTACGGCTTGAACGCGGATGGTGGTCTCGTCGACCCCGGAAGGGATCTCGAGCATGCACTCGAGCCGCAGGGTGCGGTTGCCGGATTCATGGCGCTGGACGACGCCCGAGCCCTTGCCGTCCAGCGGCACTCCATCCTGGTAGACCTCGATTCGATCGATCCCGAGAGTACGATCAGTGGCCAGGGCGCGCAGGCGCACGGAACGCTCCGTGGTGCGCACCTCGCGCTCCGCGGGCGACAGCAGCTCGAGAGAGGGCGGGGTCGGAACGGCCGGAATCGTCCGGAGCCGTCCGGCGAGCGCCGCCCTCACCTCCTCGTCCTTCTGCAACGTGGAGGCGAACAACTCGAGCGGGTAGGTCACACCACCGAGCACGAGCTGGGCCTGGTGCGCGGCCAGCGGGCTGGCCACGAAGTGAAGGCTCGGCGTGAAGCAGAGTCCCTCGCCTCCGGCCAGGGCCACGAAGGTGGCGAGGAGTTCACCACTCGAAGCGTGACACAGGCGCGCCACCCCGTCCGACCCCGCCACGGCGATGCGGTCGCCGGTGGGGCTCAAGGCAACGTCCTCGACGATGCCGTCGACTCGCGTCGAGAGCAGCTCGCCCCCGTCCGGGAGGCTCCACAACCGAAGGCTGCCGTCCTGACAACCGGTCAGGGCACGCCTGCCGTCCCGGTCGAAGGCGACGCTCTTGACCCAGCTGCCGTGGTGGTCGAGCCGTGCGACCTCCGCGGAGGACTCGAGGTCCCAGAGCCGGGCCCAGCCATCCTGCCCGCCGCTGAGAAGCTGGCGGCCATCGGGCGAGAAGCGCGCGGCGATGATGGAATCTCCGTGGGCATCTTCGCGCGACCAGAGCTCGGTTCCCTCCATGTTCACCACCAGGAGGTCACGCGGCACGGAACCGAGACCAACGGTTCTGCCGTCGGCCGTACGCTGGGCCTCGACCTTGCCTCGGCTGAGCACGGCCCGCTCGCCCGCCCGATCGAAGTCCAGCACGAGACTCATGGTCTCCGCGCTCTCCATCCGCCCCAGGCGTGCTCCGGCGGCATCCCAGAATTCGATGCGGGGCAGCATCTCACCGTTGCGCTCGAGGAGGTGATTCGTGGCCAGGCGACTCCCATCGCGGGCGAACACCACCATCCGGCTCCCACCGCCGGCGTGCAGGGGTTCCCGCTCCGCGAGGTGGATCGGTGCCTGGACCGCAGGATCCCAGGAGTAGTTTTCCGAGAGGGGTGTCGTCAGGGCGCGAACACGATCGGGCTCGGGGTCCTGCCCCTCTGGTGCGATGCTTCGGAGGGTCCCCGTTGGCGCCAGCCTCTCGCCGGTGAGCGTGCTCCACTCCGAACTCCCGTCGAGGCTGACGAGCGCGAGACGCTGCCCATCCGAACTGAAGCGGACACCGCCCAGGGCGAGCGCGCTCCCACCGAGGCGCACGCGCTCCTGTCCACTCCGGGCCTCCAGGATCCGCACGGACCCGTCCTCGCAACCAGCAGCGATGCTCTGCCCGTCGGGGGAGGAAGCCACGCAATAGACCCAGGAGTCCAGAACGGTGTCCATTCGCAGGCTTCCCGTTCGCGCGTCATGGGTCGACACCGAGGTGCCCACGGCCACAGTCACCTCGTCACCCTGGGCGTTGAACGCGAAGGCGGACCACCCCCCGTCGAGTTCCAGGAGATACAGCGGGCGCCAGGTTGCCCGCTCCCACATACGCAGCCCCGCACTCGTCGAAGCGGCAACGTAGGCTCCGCCAGGGCTGATCGCCACTCGCATGTCCCGATCGGACGAGCTCTCGAGCATCCTGGTTTCGGCTCCCGTCGCGGGATCCACCCTGCGCAGTCCGGAGGGGCCGCTCAGGATCAGGGCGTCCACCAGTGCGAGGCCCACCTTGCCCATCCCATGACCCTCGACCACGAGGTGTTCCTCGCCGCTGGCGGCGTCCCAGATCCGCACGGTTTCCGTCGAGTCCGCAAGGACCAGGCGGGCTCCGTCTGGCGAGTAGGCCAGGCTCCGCACGAAACCGGGTACCCGACCCAGGTAACGGATCCAGGTTCCTGTGAGGGCATCCCACTGCTCGATGTCTCCACGCTCGCTGCCCGTAGTCACGCGCGTTCCATCGGGAGAGAAAGCGGCGCAGGGGGTCGTTCCTCCCGGCTGCCCCAGAAGGGCCAGGAGCTCCCCGGTACCCGTGTCCCACAGTCGGGCGAGGACGTACGGGCCCTTGGCCAGGAGCCGCTCGCCATTCGGGCTCAGCACGAGCCCTACGGACTCCGCGCCGGAGGCGAGAGTCAGGAGCGTTTCGCCCTGCTCTGCATCCCAGACGCGGGCCGTTCCATCGCGGCTCGCCGTCACGATCCGCGTTCCGTCCGGGAAATACTGGCAGGAGATTACGGCGCGACGATGTCCGGCCAGCCAGTCGATCGTCGGCGTCGTGCTTCGAACCGCCTCCTCCGCGAGCAAGCTCCTCATGCGCTGCTCCCTTTCCCGCGCCTCGCGCTCCCGAGCCTGCTGGTCCGCCTCACGCATGCGCGTCAGAATGGTGGCGAAGCGCGCGTCCGGCCGCAGGGAAGCGAGGTCCGGGTCGCTCGCAACGAGATGGACGTCGTGATGACCCCATTCGGCGGCACGCTCCAGCCAAGCGATTCCCTGCTCGATGCGGCCTCCCAGGGAGTGTGCGCACGCGAGGTTGTAGGCCGAGAGGCCGTCCCGGGGGCGGAGCACGAGACAGTGCTCGAAGCTGGCGATCCCCTCCGCGAGCTTGCCCGCCTGGATCGCCTGTACTCCGCTCGCGAACTCGCGCCGATATTGCTCCTCTTCTGTCGCCGCCGAGGCTGGCTCCTGGATGGATCGTGTCTCGACCCAGCGGTCTCCCGTGGTCAAGAGCGCCAGCGCAACGTGGATCCCGAATCTCAGCAGCGGCACACCTGGTCCCTGACGGGGATTCTACTTCCGCCAGGCAGGCTGGGGTGACCTGCCCGGCGTCGCCTCGACGAGGAATCGTCCATTCGTTGGAGAGGTCTCCCCCCCCTTCCCCGTGGCATCATGGGGCCGACTTGCGTCGGGAGTGGACGACCCTCCGGCGCCAGCGATGCTGCGATCCGAAATCGGCTGCACGCGCGAGCCTGGAGGATTCGCTCTCTTCTCGATCCAGCGCGAGCGGAACCTCCATCGGAAGACTCGAGCAGGGCGCCGACTCGCCGGCGGCCGTGCGCTTGGACCGCCTATCACCAGACTAACTAGCCCGTTCCCCCCCCCGCTGGTCGGTGTGATCGAGCGCGGCCCTTCCTGCAAGGGAGCGGGGGCGGCCCGCGGCCCCCGCGAGCCGGTGCGAGCCGCCCCCTGGAAGCTAGCCGGCGGCGGGCTCGTTCTCGAAGAGAACGTCCGCGAGCCGCAGCTTCTGCCCCTCGAGGACCTGGATCACCGCCGCGCGAGTGGGCGGGGTGGCCAGCGGGCGAGCCGTGAGCATGAGCCGGCTCGTCGCTGCGTCCATGGCCCCGCTCACCTCCGCGAAGACCTTGGCATCCACCAGGGCCTTCTGGAGCGTGGCTGCGTGCTCCGGGAGCCCACCGTCGATCACCAGGATGATGCGACCGGGGAGCTTCAGGGCCTTGTCGTCGAGGTGGACACCGCTCTTCTCGAGCGCGCTCTCGATCTGCGCGAGGCTCGTGCGACGCCGCGGGTTCAGGCCCAGCGTGAGGCTGGCTTCCGCCGGAGCCGTGGCGACACTGACGAGCAGCGGGCGCTGTGCGGCCTGCAACGTCGCGCTGCACTTCGAGCACTTGCCGGCGGCGGCTTGCTCGACCTTGCATGAGTCGCAGGCATAGACCTGGGCGGTCAGGTGGGTCAAGGCGCCCTTGACCGCGGAAGCGTTCTCGGGGGTCAACCCACCGACCGGACAGCGGATCGTGAACTCGGACTCGGCCGCGGCCAAGGCCTTGGGTGCCTTGGGCGTGGGAGTCTGAGCGTGGAGAACGGCCCCCGACGCCACGACGGCGACGAGGGTCCAGGATGTGAGCATCGATTTCATGTTCATGAATGGGTTCCTCGGGTTCGGACGAACGGGGCTCAGCAGCCCCCGAGGTGCAGGTCCGTTTCCCCGTCGACCGCACGATTCCCTTCCGAAGCCGGGGCAGCCCCCACCTGGCGCAAGGAGCACCCGATCGCCGCTACCGTGCTCGCCCTCGTCGCGAGATCCCCATCGGTAGGCGCCCGCCGAGACGACCGCGGGAGAACAGGGTCCGTTCCACGAAGAGCGCGAAGACGTGCTCGAGACGTGCGCGCACCTCCGGCCCCTCGAGGAGGCCCAGGGCGCGCGCGACGGCCTCGAAGGTCGCCAGGCAAGCGGCATCCGGGTGCGAGCGCAGGCCATAACACGACGGCGGTCCCGCGGGCAGACGCACGGGTTCGAGCTCGGCGAGCACGGCCTGGCGCGTCGTCATCCGGCGGGCCGCCCGCCAGGTGCCGTCCGGCACGACCAGCGTGACAGGGCGCATGTCGTCCGCCTCGCGACTCAGGAGGCGGGCCTCCGCGCCCGGGAAGAGCAGCAGTGTTCGTCGTGCGGGATCGCAAAGGTCTTCACTGCGCAGGGGGTCGGACCCGCGACCGACGACGCGCACCTCGCCACGGGTCAGAGCGAGCGGCACGAGCCGCCCCGTGTTGGTCGGCTGCGGAGCCTCCCTCGCCGAGGAGATCACGACGACGCGCGTGGCGAGCGCGAGGGGTTGGAGCTCGGAGCACAGGCACAGGCGCAAGTGCATTCCGCAGCGCGCGCAGCGGGCCATGCGGCCCGCGCGATTGCGGTGCCCTCCGGGAGGAACCAGGCGGATCAAGGCGGGGAGCATAGGTGAGCGCCGCGGATTCCGCACCGAAGTCGGGTCTGGCGCGGCCGTGGAGCGCGACGGGCATTCGGACCGCGACCTCGGCGCGTTCCCCGCTCCCTCGACGGCGCTACGGCAGCGGAACGCCGACCATCGGATGCCGCCAGGCTGTTGCAGCTCACTCGCTTGCGTGTCGGCGAACGGATCGCGGGGTCGAGGAGCGCGTCGGTGCGGCGTGCATCCTCACGCGCGCCGAGTGGATCGGATCGGAAGCGGAGCCGCGCTCACGGGGGCTCGAGCCGGGAGCGTGAGGTCGATGAAAGCGATTGGTATCGGGTTTGCGCAGCCAGCGCGACTCACCCGTCCTTCGCCTTCCACTCACGACGAACCAGGCCGCGATGAACAAGCTTCCCTTCGCATCCACCTTGATCCTGGCAGGTCTCGTGTCCCTCGCGGGCCACGCTCACGCCCACGGCGGCCAATATCGTGGACCGACGGACACGGTGCCGCCGGGTGGCGGTGGCGCGGGCGGCGGCGGCGGCGTGGGCCCCGCAACCGGACCCGCCGCGCCGACGAGTCCGGGGCCGAGGGGCTCCTCGACTCCCGGCGGCGGAGCTCCGACGCTTCCCGGCGGTGCGGCCGGCATGCCGGGCACGGGAATGGGCGGCTCCGAGCCGGATCGGACGCAATGGAGCTTCTGGTGGGAGTTCAACAAGGAGCTCTACCTGAGCCTGAAGGCGCGGATCCAGAGCGCGCCGATCGTGACGGGCACCGACGCGTTCTTCCTGGGGCACGGCGCCAAGGGCCAGGGCAAGAACGGCCACAGGCCGACCCAGAAGCAGATCCGCGAGTCCGTGGTGCCCGTGTTGCTCCAGACCCTCGAGAAGGAAACCAACAACGACATCATCACGGGCTGCTTGATCGCGCTGGCCAAGATCGGGGACGCCCCGGGCGAAACGAGCACGTCCGAGTTCGAGAAGGTCATCTCGCCGTTCCTCGCCGACAAGAACCAGGAGATCTCCGAGACCGCCGCCGTGGCCCTGGGGATCCTGGCGAATCCCGCCTCGATTCCCACCCTGGTCAGTCTCCTGCGAGACAGCCGCGTGGGCCGCGCACTCGTCGGTCGGCCTGAGGTCAGCTACCGCACCCGCGCCTTCGCGGCCTACGGCCTGGGCCTGATCGGATCCGCAGCGAACCGCGAGGAGGATCGCGTGATCATCGTGCAGGCGCTCCGCCAGACACTGGAGGACGACTCGACCCGTACGCGCGACCTCGCCGTGAGCTGCGTGATCGCCATCGGGCTCGTGCAGCTGGACACCATGGAAACGAGCGCGCTCGCCGACAAGGGTGTGCGGCTGCCGCCCGAGGAGTCGCGCCGCTCCCAGCTGGACTACTTGCTGGCCCTGCTCCAGGACGAGAAAGCCAACTACATCGTCCGCGCGCAGTGCCCGACCGCCCTGGCGCGCCTCCTCGTCGGCTTTTCGTCCGAGAGCCGCGGGAACTACCGGCAGCGGATCGCGGCCGACCTGCTGGAGCGGATCGGCCCCAAGAGCCAGGAGCAAGCCGAAGTCGTGCAGAGCTGCGTCCTCGCCCTCGGGCTGATCGGGACGAACGACGGCGCCGATCCCCTCGACAAGAAGATCCGTGCGAGCCTGGTGGACTTGCCGAAGAACAGCTCGGACCAGCAAGCGCGGCACTTTGCCATGCTCGCGCTGGCCAAGGTCGGGGGCACGTCCGGGGCGCTGGAAACCGAGGGCGGAATCCGCGAGGTCAGCAGCGCGCTGCTCGGGCAACTCGGCGCCGGCAAGAGCAGCGTGAAGCCCTGGGCCGGTCTGGCCTGTGGGGTCCTGGTGGACCTGCTCGACCGGGCTCCGGCTCGGACGGCCACGATCGGGATGCTGCAAGCGGCCGTCCGTGCCGCACTCGAGGAGGAGAAGGATCCATCCAAGCTGGGTGCCCTGGCCATCTCCGCCGGGATCATGAACGACCTCGAAGCCAAGGCGATCCTCATGGAGCGTCTGGATACGGAGAAGGACGACTCGGCACGCGGCTACGTCGCCGTCGCCCTCGGGCTGATGAACGCGCGCGAGGCGATCGTGAAGATCAATCGCATCGTGGACGAGTCGAAGTATCGCCCCGAGATCCTGAAGCAGGCGGCCATCGCGCTCGGACTCCTGGGTGACCAGGACCTGGTCCCCAAGCTCACCAAGCTGCTGACCGAATCGAGCAGTCGCGCCGCGCAGGCCTCGCTCACGTCTGCCCTGGGATTCATCGGTGACGAACGCGCGATCGAAGCGCTCGTCGCACTGCTGAAGAACGCGGACGTGAGCGAGCGGGCCCGTGGCTTCGCCGCCGCCGCCCTGGGCATCGTGGGAGACAAGGAACTGTTGCCTTGGAACTCCAAGATCGGCCTGGACCTGAACTACCGCGCCTCGACCCCGACGCTCACGGACTTCGGCTCGGGAACGGGGATCCTGGACATCCTGTAGTCGATCGTCGCTCCGACCTGGCTCGTCGAAGGGCCGTGCTCGGCGCCGTGCCGGGTCGGATCGAACGTCCGGGGGGGGAATTCCTACACTGGACCGTGGACGCGAGCCGCGGTCCCTGCGTGAACCCGTTCCGAATCGCCCTCGCCAACCTCCGGTTCCCGGCCAATCCCCGGGAGTCGCTCGAGCTCGCCGGACAGGCCGTCGCCCGGGCCTCTTCCGAACGGGCGCGCGTGATCTGCTTTCCGGAGTGCTTCCTCCCGGGCTATCGAGGGAAGGACAAGCCCGTTCCGCCGCCCGACCCCGCGTTCCTCGAGCGCGCCTGGTCGATCCTGGCCGAGACTGCCGCGCAGGAACGCATGACGGTGATCCTGGGAACCGAACGCTTCGTCGACGGCTCGCTCGTGGCGACGGCCCTGGTCCTCGACGCGGATGGGACGCGCGCCGGCTTCCAGGACAAGGTCCAGATCGATCCCACGGAAGAGGGCACCTACACAGCGGGCAGGGACCGCCGCGTCTTCCGCGCGGGTCCGCTGGTCTTCGGCGTCGCGATCTGCCACGAGGGCTGGCGCTACCCCGAAACCGTCCGCTGGGCGGCGCGACGGGGAGCCCAGGTGGTGTTCCATCCGCACTTCCACGAGGCCGAGCCCGGTTCCTTCCGGCCCACGACCTTCGCCGATCCCGCCAACACCTTTCACGAGAAGGCCGCCCTGTGCCGCGCGGCCGAGAACACCTGCTACTTCGCGAGCGTCAACTACGCGAGCGCCGGATCGCCGACGACCTCGGTGATCGTCCGTCCGGACGGAACCCAGCTCGGCTACCAGCCCTATGGGGAAGAGGGACTGCTGATCGCGGACCTCGACCTCACGCAGGCGACCGGCCTCCTGGCTCGGCGCTGCAGGACCGCCCCGTGAGGCCCGCCGGGCTCCCGGCCCACCCCTGCGCCGCCCGCCCGGGCGGTCCGTGGCGACCTCCCGGCCCGCCGCTCCGGGAATCGGCCCGGACCGTGATCTTCACCGTGATCTTCGAGGCCTCGCCCGCGAATCATCCGGGACCGCGATGGATGCTCCGCAGTTCACCGACCTGATCCGCCGGCACGCCGCGCTGATCCACAAGGTCGCCCGCAGCTACGGCCGGAACGCGGCGGACCGCGAGGACGTGGCCCAGGAGATCGCCGTGCAGCTCTGGCGCTCGATGGATCGGTACGACGAGCGCTACCGGCAAACGACGTGGGTCTACCGCATCGCGCTCAACGTGGCGATCTCGTTCCAGCGCCGGGAGCGCCGGCATCGGGAGCGACGCTCGCCGAACGACGGTGACCTGATCCTGGTCCCCGCCACTGCCGAGGCCGAGCCCGGTGAGGACATCGAACTCCTGCTGCGCTGCGTCGAGGGCCTGGCGGCGCTCGACAAGGCCCTCGTCCTGCTCTACCTCGACGGCAACGACCATCCGACGATCGCGGAGGTGCTGGGGATCTCCGTGTCCAACGTGGGCACGAAGCTGGGGCGCATCAAGGACAAGCTGCGCGTCGCGTTCGAGGAGCGCGCGCGCTCGAACCAGGAAGGAAAGCCACATGCAGCTCGATGACCTGAAGCAAGCGTGGGCCGCGCACGGCACGGCCTTGGAGCGGAACCTCGCGATCGACGAGCGGCTCCTGCGCGAGGTGCTGCTGCGCAAGGTGCGCTTCCGCCTGGCGCCCTACGCGCTGTGTCGGGCCCTGGAGGTCGCGCTGGGCGTCGCCGTGCTGCTCGCCGTCGTGCCCGTGCTCGTCGCGCACCTCACCGAGCCGCGCTACCTCGTGGTGGCCGGGGCGCTGGTCGTGTTCACCGTCGGCCTCACCGCGCTGAGTGCGTACCTGCTGCTGAGCAGCCTGCGGCTCGACTACGGCGGGCCGGTGACCGTGCTCCAGAGCGACGTCCAGCGCGTCAAGCTCGTCGAGTACCACGCCTTCAAGTGGGCGCTGCTCGGAGGCGTGCTGTTCTGGCTGCCCTTCCTGCTGCTGGCGTTCGAGGCCCTGACCGGCGTCGACGGACTCGCGCGCGTCCACCTCCCGTTCCTCGTCAGCAACCTGGTCTTCGGGCTGCTCGTGCTCGCGGCCGGACAGCTGTGGTCGAGGCGCTACGTCGAGCGCGCCGACGCCGCGCCGTGGGCGCGGCGCGTGGCGGAGTCCCTCTCGGGTCGAGCCCTGAACTCGGTGACGGAGCAGCTCGCCGAACTCGCGCGCTTCGTGCGCGACGATCCGAGGTCGTCCTAGCCGGCGGACTCCGGTAGCCTGGGGGGCCGCGCGCGGCCGAGCCGGGTCGCTTCCAGTCCCTTCCCAAGCGCAGGAGCCCATGTCACAGAGCATCCACAGCGTCCGGAGCATGTACGCGGCCTTCGCCGCCGGAGATCTCCCCGCCTTCCTGGCTTTCCTGGATCCCCGCATCCACTGGAACGAGGCCGAAGGCTTCCCCTACGCGGACCGCAACCCCTACGTGGGTCCCGAGGCCGTCGTGGCCGGCGTCCTCGCGCGAATCGCCGCGGACTGGGACGGCTTCCGCGTGGACGTCGGGGAGATCGTGGGCGGAGACGAGGTCGTGACCATGTTCGGCCGCTACAAGGCGAAGAGCAAGGCCACCGGCCGCGAGCTCGACGTCCAGTGCGCCCACACCTGGTGGTTCCGCCAGGGCAAGGCGGTGCGCTTCCAGCAGATGGTGGACACGGCCCGGGTCGCGCGGGTCCTCGCGTAGCCCTGCGCGGCCCGTCAGAACCTCGCGCTGACCATGTTGCTCGCGCGACAGGTGACCGGCTCGACCGCCTGGAAGAAGAACGTCTTGCCGGCCGCCGAGGGCGGAGGCGTCAGGCTGAGGGTCACCTGACCGTTGGCGCGCGCGCTGGCCCGTCCGACCAGGCGTGCTCGACTGCCGAGCGCGGTCTGGATGCCACCGCAGTTCCCGAGCGGGAGGCGCGTGGCACCCTGGGTGGTGGACATGTAGACGCCCACGATCGCCCCGGGGGTGGCGCCTCCCACCAGGAGGGTATTGGGCACGCCGGCGAGACCCGGCACGATCGTCGCGAGTAGCAGGGTCACGGGCGGGGCGATGTCCGTGACCGGATCGAAGTGATCCGGCCCCGCGGCTCCCCGGGTGCTGGAGATGTCGAGGAAGTTCGCCAGCGCGGTGGCGCGGCCCGCGGCACCCACGGCTTCGAGGCGGACGAAGCGCGCGTCGGCCAGGAGGGCGTTCCGGCCGAGCGTGTTGTCCGGTGCCGTCCCGTCGACCGGCAGGATCAGCTCTGGATGATCGAAGGGCGCGCGCTCGAACTTGACGCGCGCGTCGGTGAGGGAGAGCAGGAAATCGACCAGCGCGACCTTGTCGTCCTCCGTGAACTGGCCATCGAAGTTGGCCTGCAGATCGACGATCAGCGCATCCCGGTCGGCGGAGTTGGTGATGGGGAAGTCCCCACCGCGGCTGTAGAAGTCGACCACCTGCCGCAGCGTGAGCACGCCACCGTTGTGGAAATACGGCCCCGTCAGCTCCACGTTGCGCAGCTGCGGCACCTTGAAGCTGCCGCGCCGCGCCACGCGGTTCGGATCGGGGAAGGTGCCCGCGGGCAACACGAAGATGTCGGCTGTTGGCGAGACCGTGTCCGGCAGGAACACCGTGCGGTCGATGTTGGGAAAGGCCAGTCCGATCGGGAAGGCGTTGGCGAACGGCGCCAGCGTGGCCGGCAATGGCGGCACGGGCGTCCCGGGATCGGAAAAGGCACCCACCGGGAACCCACCCTTGCGCAGCGCCAGCGCCGCCAGGGACAGCGGGAACCCGAACGGATCGTCGGCGCCCCGCCCGAGATCTTCGCCGCTCGGGCGTACGCCGATGTTGTAGACGCCCTTGTCGACCAGGCCGCTGCCGCTGGCCGCGCCGTTGCCGTCCAGGGCCTGGTCGAGGCCGTCCATCTCGACCGCGAGCTTCGCCGGTCCGCGCAGGAAGTACTCGAGCATGAAGCCCGAGAGGACCCGGTCCGCGCCGGTGATCCGATCGGGCGGCATGACGCCATGGATGGAGAGCGTGGTGTGCTCGGTCAGCTCCTGCCCGAAGTGGCATACGCTGCAGTTGCCGGTCTTGAAGTTCGGGTTGAGACGCGAGAGGTTCGTGCCCTGGAAGAGGTCGTAGCCGTGGAGCTGGCGCGTCGTCAGCCCGACGACCTGCACCCCCGGGGTGCCGGGATCGATGTCCGTGACCAGCCCCAGGAACTCCAGCGGGTTGGCCTCGTGGAAGCGGTCGAAGGGTGTGTCGTTCGGGTCGAGGAGCTGCAGATAGGCCTGCACCGCCAGCCCGAAGAACAGGCTGAAGTTGGCCTCCTGCTGGGTGTACTCGTTCGTGATCGCCGCACGAGCCGGGCCGCCCGCGATCGTGAGGGACACACCGTCGAAGGCGTCGGTCGGATCGGGAGCGGACACCAGGTGCTGGCTCGTGTTCGACCACAACTGCGCTCCGAAGGCTTGCTCGATCAAGCTTCGGTAGCTGAGGCTCAGGCCGGCCCGCCCTGCGGTCGCATTCTGGTTGGAGAGCGGACCGAGCACGCTGTCGCTCGGAGCCACGAGCTGGTTCGCCAGCGGCACGACCCCGGCCTGGAGCAGCTTCTTGCCGATCTTGGCCCAGAAGCGCCGGTCGAAGGACATCTCGAAGTTGCTCAGCGCCGGCCCCGTGGACAGCGAAGCCAGACTGCAAAAGCGGATGAGCGGCCGCGTGGCCTGCAGCCCGCCCGGCGTGTCCACGAACACGTGCGCCGCGGGATCAGAGGCGCCGAAGGGGCTGCCGCCGTTGAAGTCGTGGCGTGCGCGACCGTCCCAGAAGTTGTCGTAGTTGTGGGCCGAGGCCAGGACCGTGGGCGTGTTCCGCGGCTCGACCCGCCGGACTCCCTGGAAGGCTGCCCCGACCGGATCGTTCAGGACGGCGCCGAGGTCGGGCATGAGCGCGCGCGGATCGGAGCCGGCGATGAAGGCCGTCGGCCCGGGCGTGGGGATGTCGACGAACTGCCGAAAGCGCACGCCCATCGAGGACACGACGTCGTTGGAGTCGCGCGCGACGTTGCCCGGATTCAGCAGCGGCTCGCCCTGCGTGTTCGGATCCACCAGCTTGTGGAACGGGAAGTCGGCGGCGGTCAGGGCCTGGTTCTGGCCGCGGACCTGGAGCGTGCCGTCGCCGGCGTTGGTCCCGGGGTTGATCTGGTTCCGGACGCGGTCGTCGGCCCCGGCGTGGAAGTGGCACGAGGCACAGGCCTGGACTCCGTCGCTCCCGACCTGCATGTCCCAGAACAGGGCCTTGCCGAGGCGCACCGCCGCCACGGGATCGACGATGAAGTCGGTCTCGTTGAGCGGAACCTCCAGCGGCCGGTTCGGAGCTCCGCTGACGAACGGCGAGACCCCGATGGCTGGAATGGCGAAGGAGATCCCGAAGGGCGGCAAGTCGAGCAGCAGCGGCTGCAGCGTGAGCGTGTTCTGTTCGAGCGGATGGACGTCGAGCGGGGGCAGCGCCGCGAGTCCCGGGAAGGGCACGCGCGGAGCGGGCGCCGCGGTGGGGTCCTTCAGGAGATCGAGCAGGTCGCGCGTGGAGGGCACGGTCTTCAGGGACTGCGCGCCGAGCCGCGCGCTCGCGCCGCCGGCCGCGATCAGCCCGAGGCCCACGAATCGGATCGCTTGCCGGATCGGGCCTGCTCGAGCGCTGCTGGGTCCCATGGAATCACCCCGTTCTTGCTCCCGGGCTCCCGAACCCAGCTCCCGGCGGGAGACCTCGAATCCAGCGAACAGCCCGCGACTGGCTCGATTTTGCCCTCCCCTTAGGAAGACGCAATACGGACTAGTGCGACCCCGCGGAAGACCGCCAGCGTGCGCGCCACGCGGATCCGGACGAGTTCAGCGCGGCTTGGAGTGGCACAGGTCGCAGCTCACCTGTTTCCCCTGCTGGAGTACGCGTGAGCTCTCCTCGCCGCTGAAGGTGCGCTGGACCGCAACTCGCGCGAGCACTGTGCCCTCCAGATTCAGTCCGTGACAGGCCTGGCAAGCCGCGCGATCGCGGCGGTAGAGGCTGCCGTGGGACTCGCCGGCCCAGCGCGAGTCGACCGGGTGCATGCCGTGAGGACCACCCAGGCTCGCGCCCAGCGTCCCCGCTTCATGACAGGTGGCGCACTCCACGATCGTCCCGGTGTGGCCCTGCAGCTCGCGCGCGGCGAGGTTGTCGTTGGCGGCCGGATCCGCGTTGGGCCATTCGGCGTGGGGGCTGCCGTGACACGCCCAGCAGGCCATGCCGCCGTGTCCCGTGCTGTTGCGGTAGAGCGAATCCGGACTCTCGGCGAAGCGCCGATTCACCGCCAGGATCGGCGAAGCGGCCGGGTCGCCGTTGCGCCAGGCCTGCCGCAGGCGGATGCCGTCCGGCGCCAGCACGAGGTTCGGGCCCTGCAGGTGCTCGAGCGCATCGCCGGTGTGGCACGCCTGACAGCGCGGCAGGTCGAGCCACGGACGCCGGTGGTCGAGGTCCGCGGCGCCATCCAGGCTGCCCCCCGGCGCGAGCAGGTCCTCGCCCCCCACGTCGAGCATGTTCCCGTGACAATCGCGGCAGGAGAGCCCGCCGGTCTTCATGGCACCGCGCTGGCACTCCGTGATGCGTCCAGGGTGGCACTGGTAGCAGGTCTGGAGCGTGCTGCCATCGGGCGGGAAGAGCGGGTCGCCGTTGCCGTCGCGCTGCCGTCCGTGGAAGGCGTGCATCACGGCCGAGAAGGTGTCGTGCCCGAGTTGCGCTCCGCTCGGGCCGGAGCCGGCGAGGTCGAGCGCGAGCGAGTAGTGGCAGCGCGAGCACAGCACAGGCTGGCTGTCCAGGAGCTGGGTGCCCTGGCGCGCGTCGTGCAAGAGGAGCACGTTGCGGCGCGCCTGCAGCTCGAGCGCGGGCTCGGCGGACCAGGCGATACCCGGCGCGCTGGCGGCGATCGCGCCCGTCGCGTGGCACGTGCGACACTCCGTCTCGTCCGAGACGGGCACCACCACGTCCGTGTGAGCCAGGACCGCGCCCGTGCCCGGGCTGAGGGCACGGATGCGGAGCAGCGGGTAGGGGTTCACTCCACCGCGATCGTCCCGGTTGGTGATGGGTATCCCGGCCGCGCGGAACCAACCCGACGACGCCTGATAGGGCATGCCCTGCGGTCCCGGCGGGGTTCCGTCGGCCGGCATGGCCAGGCCGGTGAGTCCCACGCCGGGCGCCAGGGCGACCCCGAACAGTCCCGCGGCGTACTCCCAGAAGTTCGTCTTGCCGATGCTGGTCGAGGTCATCGACCCGCTGGCGTCCGCCACGCTCGAGTAGGTCACGTCGAGCGTGAAGCCGGTCTGGAGCCGCGGACGGCCGCCGGTCGTGCGCTGCACGACCTGGGCGTTCACCACGTTGAACGGCGGCAGGACCCCGAAGGTCGAGAAGTCCTGGTCGATGCAGTGCATGCCGAGGTCGTTGGCCGCGAAGACCTTGTAGTCCCCGGTGATCGACGTCCCGCCGCCGGAGCTCGCGCCGCTCGAGCCCCCACCTCCGCAGGCCACGGCCAGGAGGAGTGCGCTCGGTGCGGCGAGGACAACAGTGCGCATCATGGTTCTCATCTTGGTGCTCCGGGGAGTCGCTGGTGGATGCGAAGCCCCCGCGCTCTTTCGTGTTCCAGGCCGACAGGGGCGCGCTCCGATCTCGACGACGAGTGCTGTAGCACTCCGTTGGCCAGGCGAGCCGCGCGTGTCCAGGCTGTCACGAGAGCGCGCGGCAAGTCGTCGCGAGGCTCGCCTCTCCGTCGTTCACCGATCAGGCGAAGTGCGTACGGAGCACGACTCCGTGCGTGGAAGTGCACTCGCTGCCCGAGCAGATCCGCTCCGATTGCCGGAGGCAGTTGCTTCAGGTGGCTCGCAGGAATCTCCGGCGTGCGCCTGGAACTCGTCCCTCGTGGCTGCGCCGAACCCGCATCGAGGCCCGCCGGAGCGGGCCACGCGCTAGCGGGTCCCGTATACGCGGACCCACTGCTGGGTCCAGATCCCGAGGACGCTCAGCGTCTCCAGATCGGCGTAGTACACCTTGTCGAAGCCATTCGCCTTCGCGATCGCCCCGATCCCGTTGGTGCTCCACAGCACGCGGACGTAGTAGTCGATCTCCTTCACGTCTCCCGCCGCCTCGACCCCCACCGCGGGCGTCTCGTGGAAGTCCGTGGTGAGCGGCTGGATCGTGTGCGTGAAGATGGCCCCCTGGGGACTTGCACAGCCGGAGACGACCGGCACCAGGCACGCGATGAGGGCGAGCAGGACCCTCGTCATCTCAGTTCCCGTAGACGATCGTCGTTTGCTTGGAGTACAGGCCGAAGAGGATGCTGAAGATCTTCTGGTCGGCGTGCAGCAGGGTCGTGATGCCGCCGTTCTGCGCGGCGGCCTGGGTCCCGGAATCGCCCCAGGCGACCAGCCACAGCAGGCCCTGGGAACTCGACTCGCCGGTCTTGCTGCCGAGCTGCGTCTCCTCGAGGTTGGTGTCCAGCGGCACCTTCACGTTGGTGAAGACGCACCCGGAGGTGAGCAGGAGTGTCGAGCCGAGGAACGCGCTGCCGAGGGCCTTGCGAAGCATGCTACATGACCTCTGTTGAGGGGTTCGAACGGCGCGGAGGCTAGCCGAGTCCATCCCGCCGTGTCCAGCGTTGCCCGGACGTCCGCGGCAAGGCCGCCGCGGTCCGTCCATCGCGCCCATGACCGCTGGCCCGCGTGCGCCGGTCGATCACCCCTCCCGCGGGGCTTCCTTGCTGCCGACGATCGTGAGGTTCATGCCGATCTGGATCGACACCGCCTTGCCGTCGACCATCACGGTGGTCTTGCCGTTCAGGTACCAGCCGAACGAGCCCGTCGAGAACGCCTTCACCTCGGCCAGCATGTCCTGACCGTTGATGCTGACCGTGAGGGGTTCGGCCTTGGCCAGGAACTGCGACTGCGACAGCGGACAGGGGGACTTTGCCATGCGGCCATGGTCGCGAGTGGGCTGACGCTTGCCAAGGTCAGCGCAGCGTGGAGCGCAGGTCGGCGAGCGTCGTCGCCGCCAGAGCCTCGCTCGCCGGCCCGAACTCCAGCTTCCCCGCGCGGATCTCGGGCTTCGACTCGAGCCATCGCTGCCACCGCCCGCGGGCCCACTCACGAGCGGCCTGCCACTCCGCGGCGTCGGCTTCGAGCGGACACAGGAACCTGCCCTCGTGATCGCAGGCGGGCTTCAGCGTGCCTTGCCAGGAGATCGGGGAGCCCGTCGCGTGCTCCGTCAAGGTCATGAACGGCACGGCGCCGGCCGCGCAGGCTCGCTGTCGAGCCAGTGCCTCGGCTTCGTGCTCGATCGGCACGAGGCTGACGTTGATCTGCTGGCAGTTGGGCCAAGGCTCCCGACCCAGGGTCGACTCGAGCGGGTACCAGCCATAGCCGGGCACGAATGCCTCGACGATGTAGTGCGTCTGCAGCGGACCGCTCCAGAGCGGATAGCCAGAGAGGATCCGGGCCGGGACGCCCGCGGCGCGCAGCAACGCCGTGACGAGGTTCGCGCAGCTCGTGCACGACCCCTGTCGGTCGAGCGCTTCGACCGCGGTGAGGTTGCGCACGTGGCCGTTGCTCCGCCGGAAGATCTCCTGCGAACGCTGCAGGACCCCCCGCACGACGGCCCTCACGTCCGCGTTCGCCGAGCGGAGCTCGGCCCCGATCGCCTTGATCCGTTCGTCCTCCGAGTCGCAGCACCAGCTGGCCGCCAGCCAGGGCGAGGCCTCCTCGGGCCACCGGGCCGGAAAATCGGCCTTGACGGGCACGCTGTCGAAAGGAGACGGCTCCACCAGCACGACCGACTCGTAGCGCAGGGACAGCTCGGTGCCCTGCGGCACGTTGCGCAGCTCGAGCTCGAGCACGCGGTTCGGCCCTGGACCGGCGCTGATCGCGACGCTGGCCTCCACGCCGGCGGGCTCGAGCTGCAGGCGGAACGTGAGTGGAGTCTGGTCGCGGTAGGCGAGCGGGAGCGGGAATCGAAACGCCGCGACTTCGGCGCCGCGCGCGGCCTGGGCCCGTGCGGCGTACGCCGCCACGGCGAGCCCCGGGGCGCCCGCAACTCCCCGGACGCCGGTCGTGGGCACGTTCCCGTCCGTGACCTCGAGCGTGACCTCGTCGAGCATGGCGGTCCCGCCGCCGAGCAGCATCAGGCCGAGGGCGATCGAGTCAGCGTCCTCGGCGACGTCGCCGACGATCTCGTAGTGTCGCCACTCTCCGCTGCGGATCGGCCGCTCGCCCATGTTGTCGAAGAAGGCCGGCTGGCGCTCGGGACGATCCACCCGGAACCACAGCTGCGCGCGGCTGGCCTCGTCGGCGGGCTCGCAGCGCACCGCGGCCGAGAAGCGCAGCCGCTTGCCGCGGAACGGTGCGGCATCGACGTTCTGCATGCAGTTGCCGAACATGCCCTGCTCCTTGCCCGGGCCGCTCAGCGCGACGCTGCGCTGGCCGGCCGCTGCGGAGTCCTGGGTCACGAGGAGCTCGTATCCGGCGTCCGCGCAGGGCTTGGGCAAGAACCAGCCCTTGGGCGCTTCGCCGACCCGATCGCCCTCGAAGTCACCGTTGATCAAGCCAGGCCGCTGTCCGGCCCCAACGGCCAACGGCAGGGCGAGGAACGCGAGGCCCAGAACAGGAAGCGATCGCATCGAGTCTCCTCTCGGGAACTTGGGCTCCGGGGACGGCCATTGGAGCGGACTGCCCCGTGCCCGCCAGCTCCCTGCCCTTGTAACCGGAACGGCCGTGACAGGTCACTCCCGATAGGGCGTTCCGGCGCGGTAGAGCCTGGCGCGCTCACCGATTTCCTCGGCGAGGTCGCGCTCGCCGGCAGAGCGTGCGAGCTCTTGCGCCCGCGTCGCCGCCGCCGCGGCCTCCTCGAATCGGCCGGCGCAGGCATAGGCTGCCGCGAGCGTGTCGAGCACGACGGCGTCGGGGCGTTCGCTCATCCCCGCCGCACGCTCGGCGAAGCGGACGGCCGCGGAGCCGTCGCGCAGGCCCGGCTCGGCCGCCGTCGCGCGGATCCAGGCCATCCGACGCAGGGGCTCGGGCGAGTGCGGGCGCAGCCGCACCGCTTCCTGGAGGTGCTCGAGCGCCTCCGCCAGCTGGCCGGTGCTGACCAGGGCCTTGGCGAGGAGGCTGTGCGCCTGGGCCGCGTCGGGTTGGGTGGCGAGCCCGGCCCGGTACTGCTCGATCGCCTCGCCGAGCGCGCCTTCGGCGACGAGGGCATTGGCCAGGTTGAAGCGTGCCTCGGCGTTGTCCGGATCCAGCTCGACCGCGCGGTGGTAGTGCTCCATGCCTCGCACCCGATCGCCGAGACGCGACAGGGCGAGACCGAAGTTGTTGTGGGCCCAGGAATGATCGGGCCTGACCCGCAGCGCGGCCTCGTAGTGGCCGACCGCCTCCGTCAGCTCCCCGCGCGCCAGGAGCGCGTTCGCCAGGCCGTACTGCGCCATCCACGCCTCCGGGTTCTTCACCACGGTGTCCCGCCACAGCGTCTCGCGGTCGCGGTAGACGGGGCACTGTCGCCACGTGAGCGTGCCGAGGGTCGCGAGCACGGCGAGCGCGACCAGCGGCCCGGCGCGTCGCGCCTGGGGACCGAGCTGCGCGCTCGCGCGAACCGCGACGCTGACCAGCGCGGCGATCAGCCCGGCCGCGGCGAGGTACTGGAAGTGGTCGGCGACGAAGGAGAATTGCATCGGGTACACGTCGAAGAACCCGAGCGCCGGCAGGAGCGTGCCGCCATGGAACAGGACCGCGGCGAGCGGGCCCCGGCCGATGCGACGCCGAGCGAGCCAGAGCGCGGCGACCAGGCCGAGCGCCGCGAGCGGATACAGGTACGCCTGCCAGGCCGTGTCGTCGATCTCCCAGCGCGGGTAGACGAAGGTGAGCCCGACCGGGTACAGCACCTTGCCCGCGTAGAACCACACGGCCCGACCCGCGATCAGGAAGCGCTCCACCAGCGAGAAGTCCCACAGCTCGCCCTTGGCGCCGACGTGGTGCTTCTCCAGCCAGACGGTGAGCAGCCCCAGCGCGAGCCCCAGCGCGAAGAACGGGAGCAGCGGCAGGATCTCCGCCCGGCGGAGGCGCCCACGCTTCCACCACAGCACCAGGACCAGGGCCGCCGGAAGGGAGCACGTGACGGTCTTGCTCAGGAGCGCGCCGCAGAACAAGAGCAGCGCCCCGACGTACGAGCGCGCGCGCCGCGCGTCGATCGGTTGCAGGGCGTGGCGAAGGTACAGGGCCGCCGCGGCGAGGTAGAGGAAGCCGGAGAGGACGTTCTTGCGCTCCGTGATCCAGGCCACGGACTCCACCGTGACCGGGTGCAGGGCGAAGACCGCGGCCGCGAGCCACGACCCGCGCAGCTCGAGCCGGCGGAGCACGCGCCACAGCAACACCGCGCTCGCGGCGTGCAGCAGGACGTTCACCACGTGGTAGCCGCGCGCGTCGAGGCCCCACAGCTGGTACTCGACCCAGAAGGTCGTATGGACGAGCGGGTAGTACTGCGGTGTGGCCTGCAGGTCGAACCAGATCCGCCGCAGGCCGTCAGCCGTTCGCAGCGCCTGGTTGGCCTGGACGTGGACGTCGTCGTCCCAGATGAAGCCGCAGCGCACCACCGGCGCGTAGGCGAACATCACCAGGAGCAGGAGGGCGAGCGCCGGGAGCACGGAGCCACGCGCCAGGGACGAGGAGCCGACGCTCAGCCACCGCCGCCCCGTGGCCTCCGGGTCCGGCGCGCTGCCAACGGCTCCGTCCACGAGCACACGATACGGCCCGGACGGGAAATTGCTCGTCCCTCGCGCACTCGGCGACAGGGCCGGCACCGTGCCCGGTCGCATTCCATCGAGTACGAGGTCGTTTTTCGTCGAGCGGTGCCCGCGCGCGCGCAGCCCGGGCTTCGTATCCCCGTCTACGGCCAGCAAACCCTAGGAGTACGCACTCGAGCACAGGGCGCGCCGGCAGGGCCCGCGCGTGAATGGGGCGGGCTGGGATTCCACTTCGGTACTCCGGCCCCTTCGGAGCGAAGCAGGAGAGAAGCCCATGAAGCGCAGCACGTCGATCCCCGCATTCCTCGTCGCGTTGGCCATGGTCGCCAGCGCCCAGCACGGCGGAGGCGGCGGAGGCGCGGCCACCGGCCCGTCGCTCGACCCGAACACGATCCCGAAGTACGTGCAACCGCTCATCATCCCGCCCGCGATGCCGCGCACCTCGGTGCTCTCGCAGGGCGGGACGGCAATCGACTACTACGAGATCGCCGTACGTCAGTTCCAGCAGCAGATCCTGCCGCCGGGGATGCCGGCGACGACCGTGTGGAGCTACGGCTCCGTGAACCACGCCGGCACCTTCAACTATCCGGCCTTCACGATCGAGGCGAAGTACCGGCGCCCGGTGCGCGTGAAATGGATCAACGGACTGGTCGATGCCAGTGGCCGCTACCTTCCGCACCTCTTGGCGGTCGACCAGACCCTGCACTGGGCCAACCCGCCGGGACCGCGCGATGATCACGGGCACCACCCGATGCCCTACACCGGACCGGTTCCCATCGTGACGCACGTCCACGGCGCCCGGACCCTGCAGGAGAGCGACGGCTATCCCGAGGCCTGGTGGCTGCCGAACGCGACCAACATTCCGGCCGGCTTCTTCCGCACCGGAACCTACTACGACCTGAACAAGGCCTCCGGAGCGCTCGGCAGTCTGTGGAGCCCCGGCTCCGCGGTCTTCCAGTATCCGAACGACCAGGCCGCCTCGACGCTGTGGTACCACGACCACACGCTGGGCATGACGCGCTTGAACGTCTATGCCGGCCCGGCGGGCTTCTACCTGCTGCGCGGCGGTCCCGCCGACCAGGTCACGGGACGATTGCCCGGTCCGGCGCCGGCCCTCGGCGATCCCGCCGGCGCGCGCTACTACGAGATCCCGATCGTGATCCAGGACCGCGCCTTCAACGCGGACGGCTCGCTCTTCTATCCCGACAACCGCGCCTACTTCGAGGGCCTGGATCCGAGCCAGCTGCAGATCCCCTTCCACCCGGAGGGGGCCATCGGTGGCCCGAGCGACATCGCGCCGATCTGGAACCCCGAGTTCTTCGGCAACGTGATGGTCGTGAACGGGCGTGCCTGGCCGACCGTGGACGTCGAGCAGCGCCGCTACCGGCTGCGCCTGTTGAACGGCTGCGGCTCGCGCTTCCTGCTGCTCGAGTTCGGGAACGGGCTCCCCTTCTGGCAGATCGGCAGCGACGGCGGCTTCCTGCCGCAACCGGTCCAGCTCCAGCGCCTGCTGCTCGGGCCGGCCGAGCGCGCCGACGTGATCGTCGACTTCGGCCTGATCCGCAACGTCGGCAACACGATCCGGCTCCTGAACCGTGGCCCGGACGAGCCCTTCGCCGGCGGTGATCCGGACCTGGACTTCGATGCGGCGGACCCGGCCACGACCGGACAGGTGATGCAGTTCCGGATCGTGCGCCGCCAGGGCTCCGACAGCTCCAGCCCGCCGAGCAGCCTGCGTCTGCCCAACCAGGCCCGTCTCGGCAATCCGGCCGTCGTGCGCCAGCTGACGCTCAACGAGCAGTCCTCGAGCACCGTGCTCGCCTCGCAGGATGCCGACGGCAACGTCGTCCTGGATCCGAACGGCGAGCCCTTCGGGCCGCAGTCGGCCGTGCTGGGCGTGCTGAATCCGGACGGCAGCTCGACGCCGCTCGTGTGGCAGGACCCGGTGACCGAGATGCCCGTGCTGGGCGACACCGAGATCTGGGAGATCCACAACCTCACCGTCGACGCACACCCGATCCACCTGCACCTGGTGCAGTTCGAGGTGCGCGGCCGCAAGGGCGCCGACGGCGTGATCCGTCCTCCGGAGGCCTGGGAAAGGGGCTTCAAGGACACGGTCATCGCCTACCCGGGTGAAGTCACGCGCGTGAAGGCACGCTTCGACCTGGCCGGACTGTACGTCTGGCACTGCCACATCATCGAGCACGAGGACAACGAGATGATGCGGCCGTTCCAGGTCGTCGCGCCGCTGGCCTTCTCCATCGGCACCAGCCTGGCGGCGGCCTCGGTCGGCGGGAACACGGGCAGCCTCGGCGACGGCTACGTCTTCAGGGACGACAGCCTCGGCTTCGATCCGACCTGGAAGGCCGACGACTGGCTCCAGGACTGGAAGAACTGAACGACGGCACCCGAGCGCACGAATCGCTGCCGACTCCTCCCCCGGGGCCGGCGGCGAGGAGTGCCCGCTCCCGTCTCTCCGCGCACCCGCTCGTCTTCGGGGGGGAACACGCTCCGCCCTTCCGAGCCCGGGTAGCTTGGGGGCGAGGTCGCCTGGATTCTCGGTCACGCCGCGGTCACTCGGGGATCTCTTGGTCCTGCGATGACGCGACCGTCCGAGTCCCCTGCCACGCCCGAACTCGGCGAGCTCCTTGCCCAGGCCGGGTGGATGCGGGCCCTCGCGCGCAGCCTGGTGACGGATCCGGACGAGGCCGAGGAGGTCGTGCAGGAGGCCTGGGTCGTGGCGCTCGGTCGGCGCTCGGCCGTGCGCATCGATCTGTCCTCGTGGCTGCGGACGGTCGTGCGCAACCTCGCGCGGCGCCGCGCCGGGCGTGAGAGCCGGCGCCCGGGGGTCGAGCGTCTGGCCGCACGGGCCGAATCCAGCGCCGGCGCGGGCGGGGAGGTGCGCGACGCGGTCGAGCGCATGGAGCTGCAGCGCTGGCTGGCCGAGGCGTTGCTGCGGCTCGCCGAGCCCTACCGCTCGGCCGTGATCCTGCGCCACGTCGAGGGGCTCGACCCGGGCGCGATCGCCCGGCGTCAGGGCTGCAGTCGCGAGGCCGCGCGCCAGCGCGTCGCGCGTGGCCTGGCCCAGCTGCGCGCGGCGCTGGATGCAAAGCACGGCGGGCGCGCGGCGTGGAGCCTGCTCCTCGCCCCATGGATCGGACGCGAGGCCGGCCCCCTGTCCGTCCCCGTGACCCTCGGAGGAATCCTCATGGGCTCGAAGGCTCTTCTCGTCTCTCTTGCGACGCTGGCGGCCGTTGCGCTCGTCTGGTTGGCCCTCGAGCGAGACGCCGCGACCTCGGCCCGCCGCGTGAGCTCGACCTCTGCGACGGCGGAGCCGCTCGCCCTGGCCGGCGAACGGGCGGGGTCCGCGCCGGCCGGGCAGGCCCCGCCCGCCGTGCGGGAAACGATGTCTGGAGCACCGAGCGAAGTGCCGGTGACGCCGCCGCGGAACCCGCTCTTCGCCGTGCTCTCCGGGCGCGTCGTGGACAGCGCGGCCGCCCCGATCGCCGGGGCCGAGGTGCGCGTGCGCCGCCCCGAGGCCGGGCACTTCACGATGCTCGACCTCGACCTCCGGCGTGCGCCCAGGGAAGTCGCGCGCGCGGTGAGCGACGCCGGGGGCCGCTTCGCGTTCGAGCTCGAACGCGGCATCCCCTTCGACCTGGCCGTCTCGGCCTCCGGATTCTGCGACGCGCTCCTGGCCCAGCGCTACGCGGGCGAGGAGCTCGAGGTCGCGCTGAGCTCGGGCTACCTCGTGCACGGCTTCGTGCGGCGCGAGCGCGACCTCGCCCCCATCGCCGACGCGCGCGTGCTGGTGTTCCAGCTCGGCGGCGCGGCCGCGGGCGAGCGCACGACCACGACCGCGGGCGACGGCAGCTACCGCATGCGGATCCCGTTCGAGGAAGCCGCCACGCTGGAAGTGACGCCGCGACGCGAGCAGGGCTCCGAGTGGCTCGCGCTCGAGTTCGATGCCGAGGGCACGGCGCGGGTGGACCTCCTGCTGGCGGACGGCATCGAGGTGCGCGGCAGGGTGGTCGAGGCCGGGAGCGGCGAGCCCATCCGCGGCGCACGGGTAGGCGAGGGCTGGACCTTCCGCCGCAGCGCCGAGACGGATGCGCGCGGCGAGTACGTGCTGCCCGGCTTCGGCGCCGCCGGCGCGCTGGAGCTCTACGCCAAGGCTTCGGGCCATGGCAAGGCGCAGCGCGCGAACCTGCCCGCGGCGGTGGACGGCGTGCTGCGCGTCGATTTCGAGCTCGCGCGCGGTCGACTCGTGCGCGGGCGGGTGCTGGATGCGGATGGACATCCGCTCGCGGACGCTTACGTGGCCGCGGTGGCGAGCGAGGACGGCCAAGAGGGCCAGCGCACCGACTGGATCTCGGGCCGCAGCGACTTCGCCGGACGCTTCGAGCTCGGCGGGCTCACGCCCGAGCTGCGCCATTGCCTGCTCGCGAGCGCCGCGGGCTTCGACACGCGGGTGTACGACTTTCCCGCGACCGAACTGGACGAACTCGAGCTCGAGCTCGGCGACGTCCGGCTCGCGCCCGCGGCGATGCTGGCCGGCATCGTCCAGGACGACCAGGGCACCGCCCTGGCCGGCATGGAGGTGATCCTGACGGGAGCCAACCACGACCGCGCGCGCTGGCGCGGCGAGAGCGCGCTCCCACCCGTGGCCGGCTGGTACGTCGACTCGCGCGAAGCGACCACCGATGCGCACGGCCGCTTCTGGTTCGGCTCGCTGCCGGCCGGCGAGTTCCACCTGCACGCGCGCCGGCGCGGGCAACCCTCCAGTCGACGCGCCGACGTCTGGTTGGCCGAGGGCGAGCTGCTCGAGGGCCTCGTGCTGGTCTACCCGCGCGGCGAGACGATCCGCGGTACGGTCGTGGATGCGGAGGGCCGCGGCCTCGCCGGCGTCTACTTGAGCGCGCGTCTCACCGCGCCACGCGCGGGCTGGGAGACGATCCAGGCCCGGGTCGGCGAGGACGACCGCACCACGGCCGCGTTGCAGACGGGTGCGGACGGCGCCTTTGAGCTGCGCGGGCTCGTGCCCGGATCCTACCGCCTCGACCTGTCTCCGTTCGCGCTCGCGAGCGATCCGGATCGGCCCTGGCTGCGCGCCTCCCGCGCGGCCGAGAGCGCCGCGCCCGACGGCGGCGAGGAATCGCTGCGCATCGTCCTGCCGCGCGGCCTCAGCATCCGCGGACGCCTGCTGGACCGCGCGGGCGCGGCCCTGGTCGGCTTCGTCGTGCTCGGCACGAGCGACGCCTGCCCGGACTCGCCGACCGCCACGAGTGGCGACGACGGCAGCTTCGTGCTCGAGGTCCTGCCCGGCACGCTGTGGGACCTCGAGGTCCGCGGCGCCTGGCAGACGGATGCGTGGGAGACGATCTTCCACACCGAGCGCGGCGTCACCGCGGGAACGCGCGAGCTCGAGCTGCGCGTCGCCCTCGGCGGCGAATCGCTGACCGGAACGCTGCCGGGAAAATGAGGCGCGAGGCGGCGCCTGCACCCCAGGCTCGAGCGGCCCGGGAGCCGGAACCTCCCCACCGCTCGCGGGGTCACCACCGCGGCCGACCCGACCGAGGCGCCGCTTCGTCCGGCGGGCGGGCGCTCAGGGCACGCGTCGCCCGCGTAGGATGTAGCTGAACCCGGGAGCGGCGGGGTCGAGGTAGCGCAGGAGCAGGTCGGCGTCGCCGTCGCCGTCCAGATCGCCCAGCAGCGGCGCGGCTACGTAGAACTCGAAGGGCTCCTCATCCCAAGGCTCCGCGTAGGTGAGGGCGCTCGAGAAGGTGCCGTCGCCATTGCCGAGGTGCAGGCGCACGGCCCCGCTCGCGCTGGACAGGAGGTCGAGCCGGCCGTCGTCGTCCACGTCGAAGGCGTCCTCGCTGCCGATCCCGTTCGGGAGCGCGGGATCGAAGCTGCCGTCACCGCGGCCGAGCAGCACGGCCTGGCTGGTCACGAGGTCCAGCGCTCCGTCCCCGTCCACGTCGGACACCGAGCGGGGTCCGAAGAAGCCGCCGCTCGCCGCGAGCCCCACCGCCGCCTGGAAGGTACCGTCGCCATTGCCGCCCCAGTAGGCGAGCTGGGCCGGAAGCTGCAGCACGAGATCGGGCGCGCTGTCGGAGTCCCAGTCACCCGCCACCAGCGAGGCAGGCGACCCGCCCGCGGGCAGGACCGCAGGGGCTGCGAAGGTGCCGTCGCCGTTGCCGAGGTACAGCGACACCTGACCCCCGTTGCTGCTCGACGAGACGGCCAGGTCGAGGTCGCCGTCGTGGTCGAAGTCCTCGAGCACCGGCCGGGGATCGCTACCGACGACGAAGCTGGAGGCGAGGCTGAGGTGACCGGAACCGTCGTGGAGCAGGATGGCCGCTCGCGTCAGCTCGTGGATCACCACCACGTCGAGGTCGCCATCGCCGTCGAGATCGCCGGTCGCCTGGTGTCCCTCGGGCTGGAGGTCGACGGCGGGAAAGACCGGGGAGTACTGACCGCTGCCCGAGCCCAGCGAGAGCTGCGCGCGATTCGCCACCGGGTCGAGCAGCAGGAGGTCCAGGTCCCCGTCGAGGTCGAAGTCGGAAGCGGACGCCGCTCGGGTCGTACCCGTCAACGTCTCGTGAGACGCGAGAGTCCCGTTGCCGCGGCCGAAGGTGAAGGTGATCCCCCAGCCGCCCTGCCCGTAGCCGTTGGCGATCACGTCCAGCCGCCCGTCCTCGTCGAAGTCCTCCACGGCGATCACCCTGAGCTGCTCGCCGATGGGGTAGGTCGTGTTGGAGCTGAAGAAACCGCCGTTCCCCCTCCCGCGCCGGACGCGGAGCCAGCCGCTCGTGATGCCGAGAGAGGATGCCTTCTCGCCGAGAACCAGGTCCGAACGACCGTCCCCGCTCAGCTCGCCAAGACTCGCGGACAGGAACGTGGTGCCGAGCGCCGTCGTGGCGCCCGCGCCGAACAGGCCGCCACCCTGACCGAGGAGAGACTCGGTGAAGTACGTCGCAGACGCGGGGAACACCGTGAGACTCGTCACGGCGAGGAGGTCGACCCGGCCATCGCCGTCGAGATCGCCGCTCGAGAGAGAGTGAACGCCGTTCGCGAGGGAGTGGGAGGTAGCGGCGCCGAACGTCCCGTCGCCATTCCCGAGCAGGATCGCGAGCTGGTTGCCGCTCGCCACGGCGAGATCGAGCACGCCGTCCCCGTCCAGGTCGGCGGCCAACGACGGTCCGGCCATGGGCGCGGCCTCTCCCTGAGGCATGGCGAAGGTCCCGTCTCCGTTGCCACGCAGGAAGCTCAGGGTTCCCGAGGTGATGAGCACGAGGTCCGGGAACGTGTCGCCGTCGAAGTCCCCGTTCACCTCGAATCCGTTCAGGTCCGCGACCGGCAGCCTGTTTCCGAAGTGGCCCTGTCCATCGTTGAGGAAGGCCGAGAGCTCCCACCCGAGGGCTCCATTGTGCGTCACCAGGAGGTCTACGTCGCCGTCCTGGTCCAGGTCCAAGGGCTCGAAGCGGAACCCGTCCACTCCCAGGGAGAAGGGCGTCTCCACGAAACCGTCGGGGCCATTCTCGAGCAGGCCGGAAGCACCCAACAGATCCGCGTCCCCGTCGCCATCGAAGTCCGCGTACGCGCTGACGCCGAACTCTCCGAGGTGCTCCAGCGGAGACAGGTAGAGCGGTACCGAGCGCCGCTCGAGCGTGATCGAGCCCACGTCGACGCGCGTCTTCCGCATGCGCACGGAGGCGGATCCGCGGTGGTTGACGCCGACGATGCGTGCCGCGCCCGAGACCACGATCTCCTGGCCCAGCGTGACGTCCAGGAAGATCGAGAAGAACCCGTTCGCGTCGCTGGTGGTCTGGACACCATCCGCGCTCACCAAGGCTCCGGCGACGGCGGATCCGTCGGCGAGACGCAGCTCGCCCACGATGCGGGCCTGGACCCGCGCTTGGGAGCGCGCGACCGGGCCCGCGGGCGACGGGGAGACGACCGTCCCCTGCGCGAGACACGGGACCCCAGCCAGGAACGAGAGGATCAGACCGCTGGCAATCGCTTCGGTAATCATGAGGGAACCCACACAGCGCGACCCTGGGCGGCCCAAACTTCGGCCGCCCTCCGGCGAGATCGTAGCAGCCTGCCGCGGGAAGGGGCTGGAAAGCACCGGCTGTGCTCGGCCCTGCGTAGCACCACCCGCGCGGCCCTATCGAGATTCGGGGGCGCGTGTTCGCCACGCCGACTCAGCGCCCCGTCACCGCCTGCGCGGCGCGCTCAGGGCACGATCCGGATCGGACGCCGTGCCAGTACCTTGTTGCCCTGGCCGGTCATGTAGCGCAGCTCGGCGTCGCCGGCGTCCTTGGGGGCCTTGACGCTCAGGGGCGAGCCCCCGGCCGTGGCGGTGTAGTCCCCGTACTGGCCATCGGGCGTGGCCGCGGCGACCACGGTGATGTAGTCGCCGGGATTGTTCGGGCCGGTCCACGTCACCGCCACGGCGGAGCCGGCCGCGGCCTCGGAGGCGGCGGACAGGGTGATTTCGGCCGCCACGATCGCGATCGCGCGGCGGCCGAGGACCCGGCCTCCCTGACCGGTCATGTAGCGCAGCTCGGCTCCGCCGGCCTGGATCGGCAGGAGCAGCTTCAGGGGCGAGCCGCCCGAGGTCGCCGTGTAGTTCCCGTACTGGCCGTCGGCCGTACCATCGGCGACCACGGTGACGTAGTCACCCGCGTTGTTCGGGCCCGTCCACGCGACATCGATGGTGCTCCCGGCGATGGCGTCGGCGGGCGCGGAGAGCGAGACGTCGGCCATGACGATCCGGACCGGACGGCGCGCGAGCACATGGTTGCCCTGCCCGCTCATGTAGCGCAGCTCGGCCTCGCCCGTCACGGTGGGCACGGTCACGCTCAACGGCGAGCCCTTGTCGGTGTAGGTGTAGTTGTCGCCGTACTGCCCGTCGGGCGTCTCCTTGGGCACGATCGTGACGTAGTCGCGCGGGTTGTTCGGACCGGTCCAGGTGACGGAAAGCTGCGTCCCGAGGACGACTTCGGAAACGGCCTCGAGCGTGGCGCCGGCCGGCACGACCTCGAGCGGCGCGCGCCCGAGGATCGTCCGCGAGCGCTGAGTGACGTAGCGCACCTCGTAGGCGCCGGCATCCATCGGTGCCGTCAGCTCCAGCGAGCGGCCCGCCTTCGTCTCCTCGTAGTCTCCGTAGACTTCGGCGGGAGCCTCGCTGCGCACGAGGGTCACGTAGTCGCCGCGATTGTCGGGCCCGGTCCAGGAGAGCGAGAACACGCTCCCGGCGGTCACCCGCTCGGGCGCGGTCACGGTCGCGGGTGTGAGCACCTCGGCGGGCTCCGCGCTGGCGGGCGCGGCGGCGGCTGGCGGTTGCGGGACCGCCGAAGCCGCGGGGCCGGGCGCGGCCGGCTTCACACCTGCGGGGACGGCGGACTCCGCGCACGAGCAGCGCAGCAGGAAGAGCGCGATCAGGACGAGGATCACCAGCAGGGCGATGATCGTGTTCCGGCGCCTGGAGTCCGCGGGCACGCAGCGAGTCTAGTCCGCGACCTCGCCCACGATCCAGGAACTGGCGGAGGCGGCGCCAGGAACGCTCTCGTGACGGGAGGGGGCTGTCCTAGAGTCCGAAGAAGCGCCGCATGCGCTGCACCAGCTCGCCGGTGGAATGCAACATCGCCGCTTGCCGCTCGGGCGCAGCGCGCTGCAGCTCCTGGACGGCGCGCAGTCCCTGCCGGCGCAGCTCGACGATCCCGGCCATCTCCTGGACCAGGGCGGGGCGGCGGAGCAGCACGTCCTGCAGCGCGTCCTTGTGGATCACCAGCACCACCAGGTCCTCGGCCGCGGTGACGCTGGCGCTGCGCGGCTCGCCGGTCAAGAGCGCCATCTCGCCGAAGAACTCGCCGCTGGCGAGGCGCGCGACCTCCCGCTCGGCGCCGTCCGTGCGGAGCGTGACGCGCGCCACTCCCGTGAGCACCACGTACAGCGCGTCGCCGGGATCGCCCTGCCGCACGACGAACTCGCCGCGGCCGAAGTGGAGACGCTCGCACGCGCTCGACAGCGACTCGAGCTCGGCCGGCTCGAGCGGCACGAACAGCGGGATACGCGCCAGCACCTCCGCGGGCGGCTGCACCGGCTCGGGCACGGGCATCTGGGGCCGGTACTCGTAGGTCGTCTGGGTCGGGAACGGGACCACCAGCCCGTTGCGCCGCGCGGCATACCACACGCGCGTCATGAACTCGTCGTTGGTCTCCATCTGGTGCACGTAGTCGGCGATGAAGAACCTGACCTGGTACTCGATGGCATAGGCCGCGTAGGCGTGGGTGCGGACGACGGGCGGCGGCTCGGCGCTCACCCCGCTGGTCGAGCACGCGACCTCCAGCAACACGCGCTTCACCTCGTTCGGCGGATCGTCGTAGGAGAAGCCGAACACGTGCGTCTCGGCGTGCAGGCGCGTCGGCCGCGACAGGTTGATCAACGTCTCCTTGCCGATCACCGAGTTGGGTACGACGACGAGGTCGCGGCTGCGCGTGCGCACGCGCACGGAGCGCCAGTTCATCTCCAGCACTTCCCCGGTGATCGCCCCGACCGTCACCCAGTCACCGACCTCGAACGGCCGCTCGAACAGCACCGCGATGCCGGCCATCACGTTGTCCAGCGTGTTCTGCAGCGCGAGCCCGAGCACGATCGAGCTGATGCCGACCGCCGTCAGCAGGCCCCCGAGGTCCTTGTCCCAGACACCGGAGATGACGAAGCAGGCGCCGACCAGCACCAGGATCAGGCGCAGGATGTCGACCAGCAGCTTCGGATAGCGGGCCTCGTACTGGGCGCCGTCGCGCCGCATGAAGGCCGTGTTGCCCACGAAGGACAGGGCGACGACGATGCCGGCGAGCCACGACAGCGTCTCGATGGCTCGCAGGCCGGCGGCGTAGTGCTCCTGGCCGGCCTCGTGCGACCAGCCCAGCCAGCGCGCCAGCAGGTTCGCGAAGAGGCACGGCAGCAGCAGGCCGCGGAACGAGCGCGTGGTGCCGCGCAGCGGGTGGTTGCGCGCGTCCAGCCCGTGCGCGAGCAGGGTCGCCAGCAGGGTCAGCACGACCCAGCCGGCGAAGTACAGCGACGGCTCGAGCCAGCGTCCCACGGGCTGTCAGCGTCCGAAGGCCACGGCGTAGCGCTGCGCGCGCCGGGCCACCGCCCCTGCGTCCTCCGCGAACGCGAGCGGTCCGCCGAGAGCCGCGATGCGCTGCTCGGGCGCGGGGTGCGTCGCGAGCATGCCGCCCTCGCCCCGCATGCCCGCCAGCAGTCGGCCGAGCGCCTGCGGATCGTAGCCGGTGGTGGCCAGGAACTCGCGCCCGAGCGCGTCGGCGGCCAGCTCGGCCTCGCGCGAGTAACCGTTCGTCACCAGCGTCTGCACGATGTCGCCGACGGAGTCGTCGAACAGGGCGTTCAGCTTGTCCAGGTCCTGCGAACTCATCGTCGCCTGGGCGGCGCCCGCGCCCAGGTAGGCGAAGGCCTGGGTCAGGTTCGCCTGCTGGATGGCCGCCACGCCGTGGCGCAAGGTCACGTGCGCGATCTCGTGCGCGAGCACGGCGGCGAGCTCGTCTTCGCCGTGCGTCTCGGCGAGCAGCCCGCGCGTGACGAGGATCAGGCCGCCCGGGCAGGCGAACGCGTTGACCTCGTCGGTGTCGAGGATCCCGAAGGCGTAGTCGAGGTAGGGACGCCGCACCGCGTCGTTGGTCTCGACCAGGCCGTGGCCGACGCGCTCGACGTAGGCGAGCAGGGTCTCGTCCGACGCGAGCGGGTACTGCGGCAACGCCAGGATCTGCGCGGCCACCGAGCGGCCGATGAAGTGCTCCTCGCTCGGATCGAGGTCCTGGAACGACTTGCGCAGCCGGTTCGTGCCGCGGATCAGCTTGCCCTCCACCGAATTCGCGTCGGTGGCCTGTTCCAACGTGCTCATCACGGCCGCACAGGCGGCGATCGGCAGCGCGAGCAGCGCGAGCCACGACCAGCGGCGCATCAGCGCTGCTCCTCGAGCAGGCCGCCGGCCACCAGGAACGCGCGCAGCACGTCCTCGGGGAGGGTGCGCGCCTGCAGCCGGTCGACGAGCCGGAAGGCCGGCGCGAGTTCAGGCTTCTTCGTGCGGTAGGCCTGCTCCACCTGCGGGTTGAAGCCCTTGCGCGCGGCGGCCGTCTCCGAGGCCGAATAGTTCTCGCGCACGCCCTCGCCGGACAGGCGCACCTCGGGGTTGCTCGACACGTCGGTCTCGTGCAGCCAGCCGCGCAGCTTGGCGAAGCCCACGGCGAGCCACGCGCCCTCCTTGCGCTCGAGCACGAGCTTGTCGCCCTCGTGCAGCTCGGCCAGCGCGGGCGCGAACAGGCGCTTCTGCTCGCGCAGCTTGGTCGCCTTGCGGGTGACGGTGAGGACGGCCCCCGGCTCCTGCGCGCCGGAAGCGAGCAGGCCCAGCAGGACGAGCCAGCCCGCGGCCCGCAGGGAAGCCTTCATGGGCGCGCAGGATACCGGCGCGGGTCGGCCGCGCGAGACGGAACCGCGCTTCACTTGGCGTCCAGCCGGAACGTGCCGTCGAAGGCCGGGTCGTCCAGCCGCTCGAGGTAGAGGCGCGTCAAGCCGTCGCCGGGCCGGAGGTCCGCGCAGGCGGCCAGGGCCGCCCGGGCCGCGCCACGGTCGCCGGCGGCCAGCGTGCGCACGACCGTCTGCCACTTCGTGGCCAGCGCCAGGTCCGCCGCCGTGGCTCTCCGGCGCAGGGCCAGCGGCTCGAACACGCGGATCGGCGCCTCGCGCCCGAGCACGCCGACGCGCCCGACCTCGCGCCCCAGCACCTCATCGCCATCCCCGGCGTTGCCGTCCCCGGCCGTGGCCATGGCCCAGGTCGTCTCGCTCGCCAGGCAACGCGTCCCGAAGGCCTTGTTGGCCCCTTCGAGGCGCGAGGCCAGGTTCACCGTGTCGCCGATCGCCGTGTAGTCGAAGCGCTCGGCCGAGCCCATGTTGCCCACCACCGCCGTGCCGGAGTGGATGCCGATGCGCGTCTGGATCGGCGGGAGGCCGCGGGCCGCGAGCTCGACCGCGATCCGGGCGCTGACCTCGAGCGCCGCCAGCGCTGCGCGGATCGCGGCGCGACCGTGGTCCGCCGTCGCGATGGGCGCGCCGAAGAAGGCCATGATCGCGTCGCCGATGAACTTGTCGATCACGCCGTGCTCGGCCAGCACCGGCTGGCACATGCGCGTGAAGTAGTCGTTCAGAAAGGCCACCAGCTCGGTCGGCCGGCTGTGCTCGGCCAGGCCCGAGAAGCCCTGCAGGTCGGTGAAGAAGAGCGTGACCTCGCGCACCTCGCCACCCAGCCGGAGCGCGCCGGGGTCGCGCAGCACCTCGCGCAACACCTCGGGCGCCAGGTAGGAGCGGAAGGCGCGCTGCAGGACGCGCTTCTGCTTGCCCTCGACCACCAGCCGGTAGAGGAACGCGCCGCCGGCCGCGGCCCCGCCGGCGAGCAGAGGCGCCGCCAGCGGCACCGCGACGAGCGCCGTCCAGGCCCACAGCGCGCCCGCCAGGCCCGCGGCCAGCAGCAGCGCCAGGGCGACGAGCGGAGCGATCACGCCGGGCAGCACGAACACGGTGGCGCTGGCGACCAGCGCGGAGGTCGCGGCGAGCGGCAACTCCCAGGGCGGGGCTACCAGCGCGTCCGAACGCAGCAGGTTGTCCAGCGCCGTCGCGTGCAGCTCGACGCCGGGGAAGCGCTCGCTGAGCGGAGTCGGGTGCGCATCCTCGTAGCCCTCGGCATGGATCCCGACCAGCACGATCTTGTGCTCGAAGCGCGCGCGCGGATAGAGCGGTGCTTCGCCCTGCTCGATGCGGTTGATCGACTCGAGGATGTTGACGAACTTCACCGGCGCGAACGTGAACTCCTTGCCGCGGAAGTTCAGCAGCATGCGCGAGCCCGGATCGGTCCTGACCGCTGGACCGCTGGACAGCGCGATCCCGCCGCCCGCTTGCACGCCCACGCTCGCGCCGGGCTCGCCGGCCAGGGCCGCGGCCAGCGCCAGCGACGGGTACGCGAGCGGCGCCTCACCCGCAGGCCCCCACAGTCGCAGCAGGTCGTAGCGGCGGAAGACCGCGTCGGCGTCGGGACGGATGTTGACGAAGCCCAGCAGGTCGGCTCCGGCCGCGAGCTCCGCGAGCGGCAGCACCAGGCCGCGCTCGCGCGCGCGCACGACGGTCGCTGCCGTGCCGCCCAGACCGCGCGCGGCGAAGGCCGCCGTCTCGCTCTCGTCGCGCCCGGTCTCGCGGTGTTCGACGAACTTCATCGCCAGGGCGTCGCCGTCGTTCCGCGTCAAGGCGTCCCCGAACACCCGGTCGTCCTCGGCATTGCCGCGCTGGTCGAACAGGAGATCGAAGACCACGGCCCGCGCGCCGGCCCCGCGCAGGTACTCCAGCACCTGCGCGTACACCTCGCGCGGCCAGGGAAAGGACACCCCGTTCTGGTCGAGGTAGTCGAGCGACTCCTGGTCGATCCAGGCGACGACGATGTCGTCACCGGGTGGCCGGCGAGCGAGCCCGAGCACGTAGCGCGCGTCGAGCGTCAAGAGCTCGAGGCGCTCGACCGCCCCGGTCGGCAGCAGGGCGGCGACCAGGACGAATCCGGACAGGGCGAGCAGCAGAGCCGTGCGCAGGCGGCGCATGGGCGCCAGTTGTAGCTCCTGGACGGGCCTCTTCCGCGGTCGCTTGACCGAGCGACGCGCGAAAGGCCCCGAGCGCAGGACGGAGAGACCGGTCCGGTTCGCAGGATTCGACGAGCGGAGGTCGCTCGAGCGTGTCATCGTGGCCGCCGACGCACCCACCTCGGGGCTGCGTGGACCCGGAGGAACCCTCCATGAACTCCCTCGTTCCGATCGTCCTCGCCTGCGGCCTGGTCGCCGCGATCCAGACGACCTCGCGTTCCCAGCCCGAGCAAGCCGCGAAGGCCGACTCCATTCAGCTCGGCAATTTCTCCGTCAGCCTCGCCGTGAAGGACATCCAGGTCTCCAAGGCCTTCTACGAGAAGCTCGACTTCAAGCAGGTGGGCGGCAAGCTCGAGCAGAACTGGGTCGTGCTCCAGAACGGCACCACCAAGATCGGTCTGTTCCAGGGCATGTTCGAGAGGAACAGCCTGACCTTCAATCCGGGCTGGGACCACGAGCGGAAGACCCCGCAGGACTTCCAGGACGTCCGCGAACTCCAGCGGATCCTGAAGCAGCGCGGCATCCAGCTGCAGACCGAGGCCGACGAGTCCACCAGCGGTCCGGCGAGCTTCACGCTGGTCGACCCCGACGGCAACCCGATCCTGGTGGATCAACACGTGCCGAAGCCGAGCCACTAGCGCGGTACGCCCGGGAGGATTCGAACCCCGACTTTCAGTCGAGACAGGCTCGTCCTCCAGTGGACCTCGCCGCGTAGGATCCCCACCAACCACACCCCAACGACCCCATGGCCGACATCAAGACCAAGCCGACCAAGGCCAGCGTGACGGCCTTCATCCGTGCCCTACCGGATCCGGAGCAGCGCAAGGCGGCGAAGACCATCCTGGCGATGTTCCGGCGCGTCACCGGGGAACCCGCAAGGATGTGGGGGCCGACGATCATCGGCTTCGGCAGCTATCACTACCGCTACGCCAGCGGCCACGAGGGCGACATGTGCCGGACCGGCTTCTCCCCGCGGAAGGGCACCCATGTGCTGTACGTGCTGAACGACGCTCCCGGTCAGGCGGCGCTGCTCGAGCGGCTCGGCAAGTTCAAGACCGGAAAGGTCTGCCTCTACGTGAAGCAGCTGGCGGACATCGACCTGGGCGTGCTGGAGGAACTGACCGCGGCCGCGTTCAGGAAGAACCGGAAGGACTGGCCCGACTCGCCGGCGCGCTGACCGGCGATTCTCCGGCCTGACCCTCGATCTGCGGTGCCCGCGTTGCACCCAAAGAACGACACACGACGATCTCGCTCAGGCTCGATCGGCTGCGCACGTCTCGCCGCACCTCGATGCCGCTTCTCGGGGCGAAGAAGCGGGAAGAAGGTACGCCCGGAGGGATTCGAACCCCCGACTTTCAGATCCGAAGTCTGACGGTGGGCCTTCGTCGGAGGCGACGCAAGTTGTTGCTCAACAGGGGACATGCGTCGATCCAGCCAAGAGCATCGAAGAGCGTCTTGGCGTCCTGCTTGGCGACCCCGTGAAGTGCGAGTGGGACCCGGCCCTGTTCATCGACTCATGGTTGCAGCTTCCTGAGCATGTGCGCTCCACAATCCGCACGCTGGTCATGGCTCTTCGTGAGCAAGTGCTGTGAGCCGCGTTCGGTCTTGTGAAACGACGGATCAGGCGGCGTGAGCGCCGCTTTGAGTTCTCACTCGGCCTCGGTCCACACCTCGGCGCCCGCGCGCCTCTCCTCGTACCCGCCCATCTGGCCACCGTTCTCGACCAGCCCGTCGTCGAACCCTCCGCGCGTTAGACGTGGTAGCCTTGGAGCGCAGCACGAACTCGTGGTCCGAAAGCTTGCGAAGGCATCTGGCCGTCATCGAGATCCGGGGAGCGGTCTGACGCTCGGAGCCAGTTCGATCAATGGAACGCCCGCAATGGGCGCAGCCGAAGTCCGCCCGCTGGGCGCTTTGCGGTCATCGAAAACGGCCCCAGCGGGGCTCAGAAACTCGCTGGCCCCATACACCTCCCAGAGCTCAACCGACCCCTCGCCGCGAGCGGGGACGTCGGCGGCGGCACGGGCACGATCGTCTCGACACCTTCCTCGTCGCGCCCGACTGGAGCGCTGTGGCCTACGTGGCCGCACCAGGACCAGGACGAGCGCTTCAAGCCCTTCACGAGCCCGCTTCCCTGGCTGCTAGCGCCGGATCTCGCGAGCGGGGCGAAGGCCGACGTGGTCGGCGTGTACGGGCGAATCATAGGGTCGGCTCGCCGAGCGCGCGTACGAAGCCTGGTGAACGAAGCCGCCGCCGCGAGAGACGCGGAGGGCGGACTCTCCTGGGTCCGACAGGGGGTCCTTGACCGGCGCGCGTCGGTAGAAGCCGCTCTGGTAGCCGTCTCGACACCACTCCCATACGTTCCCGATCACATCGTGCAGGCCGAACGCGTTGGCACGATAGCTTCCGACCCGGGCATGTACTGAGTGCCCGTCGTCCAGGTCCAGCTCGTGGGTTCCCCAGTGTTCGGCGCCATGAGCCTTGGCGTAGCTGTCGGAGACGTTGCCCGCTCCGGCCAGGGCTTGCTTTTCGTTCCCGGTCCACCAGATCGTCGTCGTCCCGGCACGCGCACCGTACTCCCACTGGGCTTCACTGGGGAGCACAAGCGCCAGGCGATCGAGGACTTCCGTGCAGTCGTTCCAGCTCACGCGCTCCACCGGATGCGCAAGATCTGCCATCTGGCCCGAGCGTGTCCAGTCCTGGGACCACTTGTGCGGCCCGTAGGTACTCGGATTCCGCCCCACGAAACGCAGCCACTGACCCTGTGTCATCTCGAACTTCGAGAGGAAGAACGGTGACAGCGACACCTCGTGCGGTGGGCCTTCGTCCGGCGTGGCCTGGGGATCGTAATTCGGACCCCGGGGGTCATCTTTTTGCGCGCCCATCAGGAAAGTCCCGCCTGGCAGGAGCACGAACACGAGGCCCGTCTCCTCTTCGAAGAGGAGCCTGCCATCCGGGCCTCGACGGGCGGGTTCGCCCGTCTGCAGGTGCGCGAACTCCCACAGCCCCGATTCCGGATCGCGCCCGATCGGCACGAGCCCGATCTGTGGGGTGAGGCGGAGCTCGCTGTAGCCCGGGCACTCCGTTGCGTTCGCGATCGAGGCAATCGCCTCGGTCCACAGAGCCGCCGCCTCGGGGCTCGACACGCTTCGTTCTTCGATCATGCGCGCGAACTCCGCGCGCTTCGTGACACCCCAGCCGTGCTCGGCAGAAACACCGTTCGTCGCGAGTCCGGAGCCCGGGCTCGAGATGGCTTTCAGGCCGCTCACCAGCTTCTCGAGCTGGTTGTGCCACCAGCGACGCTGCCCGTCCGCGAAGTTCCATTCCGGGCGCCGCGACACCTCCGCTTCCAGCTGCGCGACCAGTTCTCGTACCTCCCCGAGCCGCACTGCGCCCTTGGGTCCCGTCTGCTCCGCGATCGCGCTCGTGAGCTTATTCGCCTGTTCCTCGAAGGTCGCTCGTGACTCCGGGCCGGACTCCATCAAGGCCCGCTGTTCCTCGGCCACGGCCTCGTCGAACCTCCCGGCCGCGAAGAGCGCCCAAGCGAGCGTGTCACGCATCGCGGCGCGCTCGGCGGGCGCACTCGCTTCGCCGAGCTCGACCGCTCGGCGCACAAGCACGAGCCCCTTGGCCTCCTCGCCCCAGTCCTTGCGCGCGGGGTCGACCAGCGGATAGGCGAGGTCGTTCAAGCCTCCCGCAGTTGCCGGCAGCACGGCGAAGTCGACTCCGACCTCCTCGGGTGTCGGATCCCGCTCGGGCTTCGTCGATTCCCCTGCCGCCGCGAGCGACTGCAGGAACTCCAGATGGCGCTTCTCCCTCTCGAGCTCTCCGCGCCGAGGATGCGCCGCGCGGTGCCTGGCCTGCTCCTCCTCGGTCCAAGGCAGTGCTTGCGCGCGCAGCTCGGCCAGCTTGGCCTCGTGCTCGGGAATGGCCGCGACGAGCCGTTCCGCCTTCTTGAGCCACTCACGGTAGCGCTCGGCATTCTCGGGGTAGGCCGGCCAGAGCCGTTCCGCCTCGGAGGTCAAGTCCTCCAGGTCCTGCAGGGCCGAGAGCCGCAGGACATCGACGGCGCGCTCGTCCGCCCTGGACTTGAAGACGAGGCTCACCACCAGACCCGCGACCACCGCGAGGAACACCGTCGCCAACGCCAGCGCGAGCGGCCGGTTGCGCTGTACCCACTTCCTCAGCTCGGCCAGCGCGCCGGTCTCGTACGCCTTGACCACGCGGTGCTCGAGATACGCCTGCAGGTCCTCGGCGAGCGCGAGGGTGTCGCGGTAACGCCGCCCCGGCTCCCGCGCCATGGCATGCTCGCAGATCGTCGCGAGTTCGGCCGGGATGTCCTTGCGAGTCGGGTCGAGCGGCGCCGGTGGTCCCTCCTGTACGCGCGCCCAGATCGTGCGGTTGCTCACCCTGGAACCCTCGGGCACGTAGGGCATGTGCCCGGCCAGCAGCTCGTACAGCATGGCGCCCACCGCGTACACGTCGGACGGCGGCCCCATGGCGCCGATGTCGCCGCGCGCCTGCTCCGGCGACATGTAGGCCGGCGTTCCGACCACGTCGCCATCCATGGTGACGAGCGGCGAATCGGGTTCCTCGGCCGACTCGCGCCGCGCGGACCGGATCGTGCTCGTGAGCCCGGGGCGGATGCGGAGGTCCTTCTTGTCCTCGCCACCGAGCATGCGCGCCAGCCCCCAGTCCATGACGTAGACCTCGCCGTAGCGCCCGACCAGCACGTTGGACGGCTTGAGATCGCGGTGGATCACGCCCTTGTCGTGCGCGTACGCCATGGCCTCGCACACCTTGAGCAACACGCCGAGGGCGCGCGTCCGCGTCCAGCCTTCCTCGCCGCGCCGCGCCAGCCCGAAGATCGTGCGCAGGTCGCGGCCCGTGACGAGCTTCATCGTGAAATAGACGCCGCCCGAGGGGTCGACGCCGAGCTCGTGCACGGGAACGATGCCGGGGTGGTCGAGCTGTGCCGTCACCTGCGCCTCGTCGAGGAAGCGCCCAAGGCTGCGCGTCTCCACGGCGGAGGAGCCTCTCTTCCCGGGCTCGAGCATGCGCTTCATCGCCAAGCTGCGGTGCAGGTCCTCGTCCCACACGGCGAGCACCGTACCCTGGCCGCCACGTCCGATCTCGTCGCGTAGCTCGTAGCGCTCGAAGAAGGCGGCTCGCATCGCTAGCCGCTCCAGGACGGTGGCGAGCGGCGCGGTGCCTGCCCCGCGCTGGCCCGGCGGCGAGAGCGCGGGCGTGGACTCGGTATGCGCACCGGAACCGGCGTCTGGTTCGTGGAGCTCGGGCATGCGGTCCCGGGCACGCTCCAGCATCTCGAGCGCCGGCAGCAAGTCCTGCAGCTCTTCCGCGTACTCAGGATGGCGTTGCAGGACCGCCTCGAGGCCCTGCGATCCTCCGCACCGTCTCTCGGCAAGGATCTGCTCGATGACCTCCTCGATCGGTGTCTCCCCCCCCTCTTCGTCGGCCATCACGTCCCTCCCGGCGGTCTCCAGAGCCTCTCCAGGGGTCCGAGCGCCGCCTTCAGATAGCCGAGCGCGCGCACGTGCCGCTTCTTCGCCCCCGGCACGGACAGGCCGAGGACTTGCGCGGTCTCCTCGTTCGACAGGAGCTCGAAGTAGCGCAGCACCAAGATCTCCCGATCGGTCTCATCAAGGCGCTCGAGCGCTGCCTGCAAGTGCTGCTGCTCCTCGGCGTGGGCGGCGACCTCGGACGGCGACGAGGCCGGATCAAGCAGCGCCTTGGCCAGCGACTGCGAGCTCGCCGCCGGGAACGGGGTCGAGATCTCCTTGTGCCGGTCGCGGCGCCCCGCGCCCAGGTGCCGGCGATGGACGTCGTGCAGCTTCTGGCCCGCAAGGAAGCGCACCCACAGGAAGAACGGCGTCGAGCCGGACGCCCGGTACTCGTCCAGCCGCCGCAACACTTCGACGTACGCCTCCTGGAGCACGTCTCCCACCTCGACCCGTCGCCGCAGGCTCGGATCCATGCGCAGCGCGAGCATGCGCTCGAGGCGCGGCCGGAACTGCTCCAGCATCGCCCCGACGCTTTCGGAATCGAGAGCGGCCGGCTGGGATGGGTCAGGCTCGGGGTGCATGCGGACCGTCGATGGACGAGCAGTATAGACATGGACCGCGACCCCTCGACTGAAGCGCCGTGACCAGTTTCTACGAGATTCCAGGGTCCGCCCGGAACCGGCCAGCGGTTCCCAGAGCAGGGCATTGGGCAAACAAGCCCTCGCCGTGGAACCACATCGGAGCACAGGAGAATGAACCTCTCGCTAGCCGCCATCGCCCTTGGAGCCTTGCTCGCCGCGCAGGGACAGTCGCAGAGCAGCCAGAGCCGGGCTCGTGCGCCTTCGGGTGGAGCACAGTCCATGCAGGTGCTCCCCGCCTGTGCCGCCTCGATCCGGGATCAGGCTAATCCGAGTCAATGTCTCCAGGCGAGCTCGGTGCCGTCGCCGGGGTTGCTCTTCCCGCCGCCGCACGACGGCGGCGTGAACAACGTCGCGAGCGGGACGAACTCGTTCATCGGCGGAGGGCAAGACAACCAGGCGACGAATGGTCTCTGGGGAGAGGGGCACAGCACCGTTTGCGGCGGCCGGAGGAACGTCGCTTCAGACGACTACTCGGCGATCGGTGGCGGGATCGACAACAGCGCTTCAGCCGTCTTCTCGACGATCGGTGGCGGTTGGGGCAATTCCGCATCGGGCGTTTATGCGACGATCGCGGGAGGGGAGGCTAACGAAGCCTACGGCGAAGCCGGTGCGGTCGGAGGCGGGGAGGCCAACAGCGCCTTGGGAGTCCACTCCACCGTGTCCGGGGGCAGTTTGAACTCGGCTTCCGGCCAGGGCTCGTCCGTGGCTGGAGGTCGTGCCAATACTGCCAGTGGTTTCTTTGCAACGGTCAGCGGGGGTAGCGCCGGCACCGACCACTTCGGCAACTACCAGGGCAACACCGCGAGCGGAGACTACGCCACGGTGGGTGGAGGCCACTGGAACGCTGCGTCGGGGCACTACTCGTCCATTCCCGGTGGGAGTCGCAACGTGGCCGGAGGCGACTACAGCCTCTCCGCTGGACGTCGAGCCAAAGCCAATCACGCCGGCGCCTTCGTGTGGGGCGACGGCCAGAACGTGGACAAGCCTTCTTCCGCAGCCGATGAGTTCAACGTCTACGCCAGCGGCGGTGTACGCATGTTCAGCAACAGCGGGGCAACCGCGGGCGTGCTCCTCGCTCCGGGCGGTGGCTCGTGGTCCTCGGTCAGCGATCGCGCCTCGAAGGAGAACGTCGAGCCGGTCGACGCGGAGGATGTCCTGGAGCGCGTGTGCGGGCTCCCGATCACGACCTGGAACTACGAGGCGCAAGACGACTCGATCCGCCACATGGGACCGATGGCGCAGGACTTCCACGCGGCCTTCGGCCTGGGGGTGAACGACAAGACGATCGACACGATCGACCCAGACGGTGTGGCGCTGGCCGCGATCCAGGGGCTGAACGAGCGTGTGAACCAGCTCCTCGCCGCAAGAGACGCCGAGATCGCCGAACTGCGTGCGGTGAATGCTGCGCTCGCGACGCGTGTTGAACGGCTTGAGTCCGGGACCCGCAGCCCTACGTCGAGCGCGTTGGGGCGCTGACCCCGACCAGGACCAGCGGCGAGCGCAGCCGCGCGCGCGTCCCCTCCTCGATGGGGACGAGCCAAGGCACGCACGCATCACTGCCGGCGCCCGGCTCCAGATCCCCCTCTTGGACAATAGCCCAGTCCTTCAAGCGTCCATTCTTGGAGATTGCCCACGGCAACTATTCCTCGGCAAGTGCCCTCTCAGGTGCTTGGCCCTGACTCAGACTTGAAGTCTGAAGGCGGGCTTCCGTCGCATTCGTCGCAACCTATTGGCCAGCAAGCAAGCATGTGAGGCTCCTCAGCGACGGGCTCAGGGGTGTCTTGGCGTCATGCTTGGCCTTCAAGATTCGGGCATCGATTCAGGTCCTAAGTTCATGGTGTGATGCGGACCTCAGCGACGGCGCCCAGCACGGGGAAGTGAACCCACATGGACGCTATCCCCTCTCCCGTACCCGCGACGATCGCGGAGGCGTAGGCCGCGAGTTGCCCGGAGTACCGCGGTGCGCGTTCTAGCGCGGACTCGAGCGAGCCCGGGAAGGTCTTGTGGTCCACGAGCACGAAGCCGTTCGGTGTGCGCGCGACCAGATCCGCGGCGCCTCGGACCACCGTACCTATCGCGAGCCGTTCGGCCACCGGCCACTCACGGTGGAAGCACGTCGCGCCGAGCTCAGTCGCCAGCCAGCTCCGCAGACTCACACCCGCCGTAGCGACCTCCTCCGCTGCGACGTGCGTGGCAAGGCCGTAGCGCTGGACGAGGCCACGGGCGATCGCGACGCGGTCGACATCCGTCAGGTTTTCATGGTCAGCCGCAAGGAACGCGTGGACGGCGCGGCCGACCAGGTCCATCTCCGGTGCGCCGGAGATCTCGAGTCGCCGGGAGATCGTGACGGGCGCGCCGATCGTGCACGCGAGCGGCGGCGCGGCTGAGGGCAAACTGTACGCGGGTGGGTGCTCTCGCGCCGGGCGTCGGATCGTCATGTGCCCGGGCGCGGGTTGGACGGGCACGGGCTCGGCTCCCACTGCCGGTCGCACGCGGAGCCGCACGGTGCGTTCCGCCCAGACCACATCGTGTTCACTGGCCGTGAGAATGCCCGGGTCACCGATCCATGCGGAGTTCCCGTTCGAGAGCGCTCCGAGGAGGCCCGCGGTCAGCTTGTCCGCTTTTGCGGCGAGGATCAGCCGGTCGCGCGCACGCGTCCAGCCGACGTAGAGCACACGCAACGCCTCGCGCTCCGCGCGTTCTCGGAGAGCCTGGAAGACCTCTCCGCGCTCGTACGCGTCCTTGACTGCCCCCTGCTGATTCGACGTCGAGTACGGGTTCGGCCAGAAGCGCACCCAGCGTCCGGCAAGCGGGTCGCCGACATCGAAGTCACGCTGCCCGCTCATCACGTGGACGCCGTAGGCGAGCGGCTCGCGCATCGTCTCGAGCCCGAACAGCACCACCAGCGGCCACTCCAGTCCCTTGGCACGATGCCAGGTGGACACGGTGACGCCCTCCTCGCCGCCCAGGAGTGCCTGGCTGTCCGAGCGCACTGCGTGGAATCCCCATTCGCCCACGAGCTCCTCGAGCCGCCCGAGGAGCCCGATGACGCTGGGCGCATCCGCAGCCGCCGCCGCGTCCGCGACATAGCGCGCGGCGTGCGCGCGCAGCGCATCCAGGTTCGCGACCCGCTGCTCGGCGTTCCCCCATCCGGCGCAGAGCTCATGCAAGCCGAGCGCGTCCATGACCGAAGTGACCACCGCGACGACGCCGAGGTCCGGCGACGCGGCGCGCGCCGCCCGGACACGCTCGACGGCAGGCTCCTTCGCGAAAGCAGCGCTGCCCGGCTCCGCGACCGCCTGCGCGACCTGGGCGCAGGGGTCCACCGCGAACGTCGTGAAGCGCGCGACCTCCGCGGCCGCGAGCGCGTCGCTCGGATCCACCCACAGCCGAAGGCCGGCGAGCGCGACCCGTCCCTCCGGCGTGTCGAGCAGCCCGACGCGGGGCACGACGGCCGGGATGCCCTGGTCAGCGAGCGCGCTGGCGACCGCGCGGCACTGCTCGTTCGTTCGGCAGAGGACTGCCACGTCACCGGCCCGCGCGTCGCGCGTCGCATCCGTTCCCCGGTCGCGCACCACCGGTGCACTTGAAAGAAGCTCGCGGACGCCCGCGGCCGCGCACTTGGCGAACGCCTCGTTTCCACTCCGGCCGGGGACGAGGAACGGCCAGTGCTCGACGATGGGCCCGAGCCCCGGGGGCTCGTCGTTGCGCTCAGGCCGCAGGCGCACGCGCTCCTCGGGCATTCCCTGCGCCGCGAACGGGCGCGCGAACAGGGCGCTAGTCAAATGAACGAGCCCGGGTCGGCTGCGGTACGAGATATCGAGCGTCTCGACCGTTCCAATGCGCGCGACGGCGTCGACCGCGCGGTCGATCAGCTCGGAGTCGTGCGCTGGCGACGTCAGCGACTCGATCGCTGCATCCATCAGTGCGGGATCCGTGCCACGGAACCCGTAGATTGCCTGCTTCGGGTCGCCGACCCAGACCGACTCGCGCGCGAGCTGTGCAAGCTCGAGGAAGATTGCGAGCTGAAGGGGACTGGTGTCCTGGAACTCGTCGACGAGGACGAGGTCGATCCGGCCCACGAGGTCCTGGCGTACGTCCGCACGACGGAGGAGGTCGAGCGCGAAAGTTTCCTGGTCGACGAAGTCGATCACGCCGAGCTCGCGCTTGTATGCCTGGTAGGTGTCCATGGCGCGGGCCGCCGTCGAGAAGACGAGCTCGATCATCCGACGCAGGTCGGCGTGCAGCCTGGGATGCCGCAGGTGTGCGCCCGCGGCGTGTGCGACCGGGAGAGCGTGACCCTCGGACTTCTTGGTCGGCCGCTCCTTGACGAGCTTCGCCCAGTCGCCCCACCGCAGCCGGCCGTCGGCATGGGTCTGCCGGCATTCGCGCAGCCACGCTACGTACTCTGCGGTGCCCTTCGTCGTGTCGAGGACAAGGTCGATCGCCGAGACCGCGCCGTCGATCGCCGCGAGCAGCGCGCAGTCGATGGCGTCGCCGTCGGCATCGGCCGCCCCCAAACACTCCTGTAGCGTCTGGACCGAACGCACCGCCGACCCGCGCAACGCAACGGAGTCGATCCCGTTTGCGCGCGCCGCCTCGATTAGCCTGCGCACCTCGAAATGCCAGTCGAGGCTCCTGTCGAAGAGGCTCTGGAAGTCCTGCAGTTCGGCGGCTGTATCGTCGTCGACGACCACGGCGAGCGCGTGCTTGAGCGCAGTCTCTGCCGCGGCCTCGTCCAGGACGGTGAGTCGTGGCGACAGACCCAGCTCGAACGCATAGTCCGCGACCAACGAGCCGCACACAGAGTTGACCGTGCCGATGCGGGCCGCGAGCAGCTCGTGCGCGTCGTGTCCGCGCCCCTGCTCGAGCAGCACCGAGCGTGCGCGCTCGATCAGCTCGGCGGCCGCCTGCTTCGTGAAGGTCGTCGCGATGATGCCATCCGGGCGTGCGCGGCCTGCAGTGAGCTCGTCCCTCAGGATCTGCGAAAGCCGAGTCGTCTTGCCCGAGCCGGCGCTGGCGGTGACGATCCGGATCTTCATGCGCTGCCCCTGAGTCCGCAGAGCGCGTCGAAGTCGCAGTACTTGCAGGGCGGCGCGATTGTGATCACTCCATGCGCGAGTGCCCCCTCGATCTCGGTGCCATCGGCCGCAGGCGCGAGGACCTCACCGCGCGCAAGCTCGGCGACCCGCTGCCGGATCGCTGACTCCGTAGCGCGCCACACTTCGGCTGCACGGTGTCGGCCCCGCAGACTCGCGCCGGGCAGCCTGCCGGCGTGCTCGCCGAAGAGCTCCTGGCGATCGAGAATGAAGAAGGCCGTCTCCGGCCGCCGCCCCTCCTCCCCGAACAGCTCGGCGTAGACCGCGAGCTGCAAACCAGTGCCGCGCTCGAGATGCGTGCGGCTCGTCGTCACGCCCCACTTGTGATCGATCACCACGTCGGGGCTCCGTAGCAAGAGGTCCGCCCGGCCGCCGACGGTGACGCCAGCAAGGGACGCGGACGCATCCACCTCGACGCCGCGCACGGTCGCGCCTGTCGCGGACAGGAGCTCGCCCAACCGCGCCGCCGAGCGCACGACGGCTTGGCGTACCCGCATGCGCTCGACCTGATGGCGCGGCAGCGCCAGGCTCTCGCAGAGACGATCGAGCTCACCATCGACGAGCGTCTCGGCGCGTGCGCGCAGCACGTCAGCCGTACCCGCCCCACCGCGGAGCACGCCTGCCAGCAGGTGGTGCGCGAGCACACCGAAAAGCAGCGGCCCGGGCGCGGGGGGCCCGCTCGTCATTCCGGCAGAAAGCTGTGCGGGATATCTCAAGGTCCACGCCAGCGAGCACCCAAGGAGCATCTCGAGACTCGACGGCGACTCCTGCTCGCGGAGCGTGAGCGTTCCCGGCACGTTCACTGCCACCATCGGTCCGGCGAGCTGACGTGGCTGAACGACATGCGTGGGCACCGGCAGCGCGCGCCTCTCGAGCGACTTGACGAGTCGCGCGCCGCCAGCGGCCGCGACGAACTCATCCCACAGCGGGTGCGGGAAGGCGCGTTCGCCCGTCTCGTCGACGGCCGGCGCGACGAGCAGCAGCCTCTCGCGTGCGTACGCCAGTGGCCGACGCCAACGCAGTGCCTCGGCGCGCATCGTCGCGCCACCATCGGGAATCTCGACCCCGGCCTTCGTGAGCGCTGCTCGCTCGTCGACGGACAGCCGCAGACGCGGCGCGCGCGGCGCACGGTCGCGCGTGAACCCCCACCAGACCACCGTTGCGGCGGGCGCGAGCACCGCACCGGGGACGGCGACATGGGACAACCCGGCTTCCGACGCTGTCGCCAGCCTTGCCGCCACGTCGGCGCACAGCCGGCGGAGCTCGACTCGCGTCAGCTCGGCCACACCGAGGGACAACGCCGCACGCCGGAGCGACTCCGCGGCACGCGCCGTCGCCTCCAGGCTTGGAACCTCCTCGAGGCGCCCGCGCACCCAGGTCGAAAGGACCTGCAGCCGTCGTTCGAGCTCGAATACTGCGATACGCCCGTCCCGTGGCTGCGCCGGCTCCAGGAGCGCCGCGAGACGCGCGGTCACGCGCTCGCGTCGGTCCGGGTCGATACTCTCGAGACCCGCGGCGAGCGCCAGCCTCCACTCCTCCGTCCCGCGCGCGGGGAAGCGCGCCAGCGCCCGCACGAGCTTGCGCGCGACGCCGCGCGGCACCGGTCCGGGCTGCAGACACAGGAGCGCATGTAGGTCCGCCGGTTCCATCGGAGTGAACGCAGCCTCGATCACTAGCTGGATCAGTGCCGCCGACGCGGGGACCGTGTCTGCACGTCCGGTCCTGGGCAGACCATGACGGGAGAGCGCAGCATCGAGGGTGTCGTCGGCGCCGATGACCAGCGCCCCGTCGAGGCTGGCGCGCTCTGCGAGCATAGCCGCGACCTGGTCGGCCGCCGCGAGTACGCCGTACGCGCGGAGCAGGACGAGCGACCCGTCGCCCTCCGGCGAGAGCGGCGCCCCTTTCGCCAGGGCCTCCTGCACGTGTCCCAGGTCGCCAGGCGCGCGCGGCGTGGGTTCCTCGATTTCCTCGACTCGCGTGCCGCGCTCCACGAGCCGCGCAAGGAGCGCGCGCCAACCAGGATCGAGCGTCGCGAGCGGAGACGCCGTGCACACTTGCGCGATGTCGACCCTGCGCTTCGCGAGCACGTCGGTGACGACACGTACCCGGTCCGCCGGGCCAGGAGGCGCATCCGTAGTCGCGTCCCAGAGCGAGTCGAGTCGCACCCCAACGCTCTCGCCCCGCCAGCCGTGCGCGACGAGGAGCTCGCGATCGCGCAGCAGCCGTTCGCAGGTGCCGAGGGCATCGGCCTCGAGAGAGTCGCGCCACCAGCCGTCTCGGTCCCGCAGGAGCGAGGCGAGTGCGCACGCGCGCTCTGTCGGCCCGAGCCATGGCGCGCCGAGACCAAGCTCACCTTCAAGCCTGTCGAGCAGGCCTGCCGGCCCCAGCCAGAGCTCTCCGACCGCGCCCTGGCGTCCCCTGAGCACGCCCGGCCATGCACCTCCATCGATGGCTAGGTCGAAGAGGATGTTGAGCCCGCTCCCTCTCCCGTCGCTCATATGGCTGATCCTACCTGCGCCCCTCGGCAACCCAAATGCTCGCCCGATCCGGCTGCCCGAAAGGCGCGACATGGGAGCCGAACTGGCCGAAGGACGTCGCCAAGGTCGATGCGGAGAAAGACCGTTCGACCTGCGGCGGTCCTCGAGGCCTGCACGGGGGGGTCGCCCTCCCGGTTGCAGGACGAGTTAGGTTAGGAAACGACTGCTCTACCGCCGCAAGTGTTGAAGGGCAAGGAGTTACAACGCCGCCTCCTCGGCCCTCAGCAGATTCCCCAGCAGTCGAGCAGCGAGAAGCTGCGTCTCGATGCCGCTCGAAGCGAAAGCGTGGGGCCGACCTTGATCTCGACTCGGTCGTGCGTGTGTGGCCGATGCTTCCGACCCCGCTCAAGGCAGCGATCCTCGCGATACTCAGGGCGGTGACGGAATGAGAGCGTGTGCCGTCAGCGAGCGGCCGTTCACCATGGCACCGCACCGAACCTGACGCGAAGGCGAAGCGGCGATTTGGCGGAGAGCTCGCTGGAGCTCCCTGAGATCGAGGCCCAGCACTGAGGCGGCTCGCCGGCAGCGCCGCCCCTTGCCGGACGCCTACTGTTTGGGAACGAGCTGCATCCCGCACTTCGGGCAGTTCCCTGGAGAGGTCGTGACGACATCAGGGTGCATCGGACAAGTGTAAGCGACCGTCCCGGGCGGAGCGTTGGCCGGGGCACTCGTACCCGGCGGCGGAGCTGGCGGAGGACCTCCGCAGCAGCCCCAATCACCGAAGCAGGTGCAGGCCGGAGTGAGCACGAGAGCCATCAGAATCGCTGCCATCGTCTTCATGTCGTACCTCGCGAAGAGTGCCGTTTTTCTGGAAGGGGTGGGGCCGTGGTGGATCACTTCTGCTTCTTGGCGAGAACCATGCCGCACTTCGGGCACTGTCCGGGCTTGTCTTTCACGACATCGGGGTGCATCGGGCAGGTGTACGTGGCCTTGGGTTCGGCGCTCTTCCCGGAGGACTTCACGCCGGCTCCAGCTGGCGCGCTGGCCGCGGGATAGCCACCCTTCACCTTCCAAGCTTCGTCCAACGTCGTCAGGAACCGAGCGGGGTCCTTCGTGAACGCCTCACGGTCCTTCTGGTTGCACACCCGGATGAGGCGCCCGTCGGCGACGAACTCTGCGGGATTGTTGCCAAGCGTCATCGAGTCGACGACGCAGGCCTTGAGCGGATAGTGTTCGCCCTGGAGCGAGGCGACCGACTTGTCGAGCTTCGCCATGTAGTCCGAAGCCTTGGCCAGGAACTCCGCCTTCTCGGCCTCGTTCGCGAGCCGGATGAGCCGGTTGCGGTAGACGAAGTCGAATGGCTTCGCTTCGTCACCGAGCTTCTTGCCGCTGACGACCGAGGCGTCGAGGGGGTACAGGCGCAACTGGTCCTGGATGATCTGGTCGTCGACCCTTCCCAGGTACTTCCCCGGGTCCTTCTCGAACTTCGGCGGGCAGCTCAGGCAGCAGAAGCGGAACTCGCGGCCGTCGATAACCTTGATGACGGGCTCGCCCATCGCCCCGAGCTTCTCGCCCGAAACGGGGCATGTGGTGAGCGGGTAGGGATCGCCGACGTCGCGAGCGGCCGGAGAGGTCGCGGGCGGCTTGGTCGGCTGCTGATCAGAAGCGCTCGCACTCCAGCCCGTGCCGCAGCAGGTCTTGTTCGCTCGGCCCTCGCAGCCCTGTGCGGCGACGGGGGCCGTAACCCAGGTCGACACAGCCGCGATGGCGATGATCAGAGGGATCATATTGCTCAGGGAATCCTTCATGTTTCTTCTCGTTGTTGGTGGAATGAAAGGGAATGTTCGTTTCTCAGCGCATGGAGGTTGCATTCGTGCGCACCGAGCGCAGCGCCTCGACGTCGACGCTCGACTGTGGCCATGATCGAGATCGTGGAAGGAGGAGACTCCCGCTCGAGTCGATGAGGCTTGCGGCAGGTCTCCGGCCATTCGCGTGACAAGCGCAGCTTCTGCCAAACTGCACCGCTCCAGACTTCCAAGGCCTCGACTTCACAAGGGCGCGCCGGCATGCCGGCGGCCTTGAGCAAGAGGAGGACGGCTTGTCGGATGGCAGCCTCGGGAGGCAACTTCAGGCGCGGCGGAACGCTTGCTTGCGACTCGGGGGAGGCTGCACGGCGCACCAGTCGTTCACCCTCGTAGAGCTCGACGTAGCGACGCGTCCCCGAAGCCGGCAGTCGGGCCTCGTCCTCCAAGCGAAGCGCATGGGCATGCGCGACGATCTCCTCAGCAGTGAGCACGTCTCCGTCGACCGCGCGCCACTCCGCGACCAGGCGCTCCATCGCGGGAAGCTCGTCGGGGTCGAGGGGTCCCGAGTCGTCCGTCATATCGACGAGCGCGACCAAGGCTTGCAGCGGTAACCCGCGCACGTCCTCGATCGGTAGCCTGCGGAGCCAATCCACGCGTTGCCGATCGCGAGCCGGTGATTCGGGAGGAGTGAGAGCCAGCGCCGCGGCGAGCACGGGTGAGTCGACGAACCAGCGCGACTCGAGCAAGGTCAGCCTCTGCCGCCATTCCGGGTTCGCCTCAAGCAAGCCTCGCTCCTCAGCGTCGAGGCCGGCGAGCACTCGCTCGACACGCGACGAGACGGGCGGCAGGAGCGGGAAGAGTTCCCGATAGAACTCAAACTCCTCTGGGAACAACTTGTGGGCCTCGAGGACAGTGTCGATGTGGTCCTCGCCCGGGCGTTCGTGGAGCCGCCCACGCGTCGAGCGCACCGCATAGCGTAGGAAGCGCCGCTCGACTTCGGGCAGGAGCTCGTCCCTCTCGCCGAGGACGATGAGCATGGGGATCGTTTTGCCCTGGAGCGCGTCCATGAGGTTGATGTCCGTCGCCGCCTTCATGAAGAAGCCCAGGATCTCGTCGAGCGGTTCGGCCATCGTGCGTCCCACGTGGTGAACGGCCACCGTCTCGCTCCGTACCGGCGCGACGAGCACGACAGCCGCGGGCTCGCGCCCCTCCTCCAGCAGACTCGCCGACGCGAGAGCGCCGATCGAAAGCCCCCGCAAGAGGACGCGGTTCTCGGCTCCGCCTGCCCGCCGACGAGCCTCCGCGAAGACCGTGCTGGCGTCGGCGCGGATGTTCTCCGAGGAGCGCTTGCCGCTCGAGGTTCCGACGCCCTGATAGTCCACCGAGAGCGAGGCGAATCCGAGGTCGCGGAGCTGCCAGACCGCTTCCAGCGAAGGGAACGAGATCGAACCCTGGGTGATGGAGCAGCCAGACTCCAGGAAGTGCACCACCACGGGCGCCTCCGGGTCGGCGGGTACGAAGACGCCGCGCAGCTTCGCATCGTCGCCGACTGCGAGCTCTACCAACTCCGTGCCGGCGGGGAACTCGCGCAGGTCGATCGCTCCCTTGTCGCTCTCGAGCACGATCTGGGGGGTGATGCAGGATCCGGTCAACAGGAGGAGCGTCGCGAGGGCGGGGCTCCAATCTGTTCCGGAGCGAGGCGGACTTTGCATCGTGGTGGACATCCGTACCTCACATTCCCGTGGACCCCGGAACGACCGCGTGGAGCGCCTCCACGTCGAGGGCGGACCAGGTCTCGATCGCTACCAGGGCCTTCTCGCGCTCGGTCAGGAACCTGGCGCGCGCGAGGCGTGCGTCGAGCAACGCGAGTTCGGGCTCCACGGCTTCGGAGAGCGAGACCTGCCCGGCGATGTAGCTCGCCTGGGAGAGCTCGATCGCTAGCTCGGCGCGCGGAATGAACGTCTCCTCGAAGAGCCTCGCCTGGCGTTCGGAGTTGTGCAGCACGAGCAGGTTCAGGACGAAGCTCGCCGCGAGGTCACGCGCGTACTGCTCGCGGGCGGCTTGGGCGGCGGCCAGCATGGCCTGGGCTCCCTCGATCCCGGCCCGGATCGCTTCCACGCGCGTCGGCAGGACGAGCATCGCCCCCAGGGTCTGCGAGACGCTTCCGGTGACGCTGACGAGCGGGTTGATGTCGGGAAGGCGGCTCAGCCGGGCGAGCTCGAGCGCCTCCTCCTTGCCGGCGACCTCTCGCGCCAGGGCCGCGAGTTCGGGGCTGCGCTCGGCAGCGAGGGCGATGAGCTCGGCATCGCCCGCCGTGATTGGACGCGGTTCGGGGATGGAGTCCGGTAGGGGCACGCGCTCGTACGGTCCGCGCCCGATCAGCGTGTTCATGCGCGCCGCGAGAGGCGGGAGCTGGGCGTGGAGCGTCTTCAGCTCGCTGTCCGCGCGGTCGAGCTCGTCCTGGGCAGCGAGGAGATCCTGGGTGGTCCTCCTCCCCGACAGGACAGCCGCTTCAGCCTCGCCCTTCCTGCGCGCGAGGAGCTCGATGCGCGCCTCCTGGATGCGGATCAGCTCTCCGTGCAACGCAAGGTCGAGGTAGAGCGAGAGCACCTCGGCCTGCAAGCGGAACTTCTCGGCCTCGAAGCGCAGCCCCGCCGCGCGCGCCTCCTCGAGCGCCCGCCGGCCTGCCGTCGCGAGCTTCGATGGCAGCGGAATGTTCGTCATCGGGTCGTTCGAGAGGAAGAGCGTGGTGCGGTCCCAGGCTTTCAGGTTGTCGTCGTTGAAGAGGGTGCTGAAGGTGAGCGCGAGATTGGGCGGGCTCGCCTCCTGCGGGATGCGTTCCAGCGCAGCCCGCCACTCCCAGTAGCGCTGGCGGAGTGTGGCGCTCGCGAAGAAGGCCCGGCGCAGGTAGTCCTCGGACGCGGGTTCCTCGGGAAGGGGCAGAGGCTCCGCATCTTTCTCGAACCCTCGGCCCGCTTCGAGCGCGCGTGCTCGCTCCTCGCGCTCGCCGCGTGGATGGATGGCGCAGGCCGCCCCGAGAGGAACGAAGAGCAACGACAGGAAGAGCGCTCGACTCAAGGGTTTCATGCGTGTCCTCCAAGAGCGGGAAGATCGAGCTTCGACACGTCGACCGTGCCGCGCCTCATCACGAAGCGCCACTTCCACAGGGCATAGATGGCCGGGTACACGAGCAGCTCCAGCGCAAAGCTCGTGACGAGACCTCCGATCATGGGCGCGGCCACGCGCTTCATCATGTCCGCGCCGCTTCCGGTCGACCACATCACGGGCAGGAGCCCGATGAAGGCACAGGCGACCGTCATCAGCTTGGGCCGGATGCGCTTCACTGCGCCGTGCACGATTGCTTCTTCCAGGTCAGCAAAGGTCTTCATCGCTCCAGCGCGCGCGCGCTCGTGCCAGGAGAGGTCGAGGAAGAGCAGCATGAACACGCCCGTCTCCGCGTCGAGCCCCATGAGCGCGATCACGCCCACCCAGACGGCGATCGAGAGGTTGTAGCCGAGCGCGTAGAGCAGCCAGAACGCGCCGATCGCAGAGAAGGGAACGGCGAGCAGAACGATCGCCGTCTTCACGGATGACTTCGTGTTCCAGTAGAGCAGCATCGCGATCAGGAAGAACGTGATGGGGAGCACAACCTTCATGCGTTCCTTCACGCGCAAGATGTTCTCGTACTGGCCGCTCCATAGGATCGAGAAGCCCGGGACTGGCTGCAGTTTTTCGCGCACGGCCTCTTTCGCACGCTCGACGTAGCCGCCGATGTCGGGATCCGAGGTCGTGACGTAGACGTAGCCCGCGAGGAGCCCGTTCTCGTTGCGGATCATCGACGGCCCCTCGGAGAGCCGCAGGTCCGCGATCTCCTCGAGCGGGATCTGAGCGCCGGAAGGCGCGGCTACGAGAACGCGGTGGAGGTCGGCGAGATCGTCCCGCAGCTCGCGGGCGTAGCGGACGTTCACCGAGTAGCGCTCGCGACCCTGGATCGCGGTCGTCACCGTCTCGCCGCCGATGGCGGACATCACCACCATCTCCGCTTCCTCCACGGAAAGGCCGTAGCGCGCGAGCCGATCGCGCTTGAGCTCGAAGTCGAGGAAGTAACCTCCGGACGTCCGCTCGGCGAAGGCGCTCTGCGTCCCGGGGACCTCCTTCAGGATGCCTTCGATGTCCACGGCGATGCGCTCGATCGTGACCAGATCGTCGCCCAGCACCTTGATGCCGATCGGGGTGCGCACGCCGGTCGAGAGCATGTCGATGCGGTTCCGGATCGGGCCGAGCATGGAGTAGCTCGTGCCCGTGACCTGGAGCCTCTGGTAGAAGTCATCGAGGAGTTCGTCCTTGCTGATGTGCTCCGGCCAGACCGAAGCGAGCGGCGCCTTGAGCCAGCGCGGCCAGTCCGAGAACCAGCGCTCCTTCGCGCGCCATTCCGAGCTCGGCCTGAGTTTCACGACCGTCTCGAGCATCGAGAGCGGGGCTGGGTCGGTGGAGGTCTCGGCCCGGCCGGCTTTTCCGTGGACGTGCTCCACTTCGGGCACGCCCATCAGCACTTGATCGGTGACGTGCATCAGCCGCTGCGCCTCGGTCGTCGAGATGCCGGGGAACGTGATCGGCATGTAGACGAGGTCCCCCTCCCAGAGGGGCGGCATGAACTCCGAGCCGAGCTTCAGGAACACTGGGACGGTCGTGGCCACGAGGACGAGCGCGCCCGTGATGGTCAAGGCCCAGTGCCGAACGACCCAGCGGCAGGGCTTCTCGTAGAGCCGGAAGAGGATGCGGCTGATCGGGTGCTTTTCCTCGGGGTAGTAGCGCCCCACCGTGACCTGGTTCACGAGCCACGCGAGGGGGCGCGGGCGGAAGCGCAGGAAGTCCATGCGCGTGAAGAGCATCCGCACCGCCGGGTCGAGCGTGATCGCGAGCACGGCAGCGATCGCCATGGTCAGGTTCTTGGTGTAGGCGAGCGGCTTGAAGAGGCGCCCCTCCTGCTCCTCGAGCGCGAAGATCGGCAGGAATCCGACCGCGATCACGAGCAGCGAGAAGAAGACCGAGGGACCGACCTCCTTCAAGGCCGAGAGGCGCACGGCGTGGAAGTCGCCCACGCGTCCGCCTTCGATCCACTTCTCGAGCCGCTTGTACGCGTTCTCGACCTCCACGATCGCCCCGTCGACCAGCACCCCGATCGAGATCGTGATGCCCGAGATCGACATGATGTTCGAGCTCACCCCGAGAAGGTGCATCGGGATGAAGGCCAGCAGGATCGAGATCGGGATCGTGACGATCGGGACGACGGCCGAGGGGAAGTGCCAGAGGAACAACAGGATCACCAGGCTCACGACCACCAGCGCAGACAAGAGCTCGTGTGTCAGGGTCTCGATCGATTCGCGGATGAGCTCCGAGCGGTCGTAGGTCGGGACGATCTCGACCCCTCCGGGCAAGAACGGCCGGACCTCCGCGAGCTTCTCGCGCACCCGCTCGATGACCTTGAGCGCGTTCTCACCGTGGCGCATCACCACGATCCCGCCGACCGCGTCGCCCTGGCCGTCGAGCTCGCCCAGCCCGCGACGGATGTCGGGACCGAGCGAAACCTGTCCCAGGCTCTTCACGAGGATGGGGACCCCCTGCGCGTCGGCTCCGACGGAGATCTGCTCGATCTCCTCGATCGAGCGCGCGTAGCCTCGCCCCCGAACCATGTACTCGGCGCCGCTGAACTCGACTAGTCGGCCGCCGACGTCGTTGTTGTTGGCGCGGATCGCATCCACGACCCGCTGGATCGGTATCCCGTACGCGGCCAGGCGCACCGGATCGACGTTCACCTGGTACTGGAGCTGGAAGCCGCCGAAAGGAGCAACCTCGGCGACGCCGGGGACGCTCTGGAGCCAGTAGCGCAGGCGCCAGTCCTGGAAGCTGCGCAGCTCGGCCAGGTCGTTCTTCCCGCTGCGGTCGACCAGCGCGTACTGGTATACCCAGCCCACGCCGGTCGCGTCGGGACCAAGCTCCGTGCTCACGCCCTCGGGTAGCTTCGGCAGGATCTTGCTCAGGTACTCGAGCGTGCGGCTGCGCGCCCAGTAGATGTCGGTCCCATCCTCGAAGATGATGTAGACGTAGGAATAGCCGAAGTCCGAGAAGCCGCGGATCGCCTTGACCTTCGGCGCTCCCAAGAGCGCGGAGACGATCGGGTAGGTGACCTGGTCTTCGACGATGTCGGGGCTGCGGTCCCAGCGCGAGTAGACGATCACCTGGGTGTCGGAGAGGTCGGGGATCGCGTCGAGCGCGATGTTCCGAACGCTCCAGATGCCGAGGGCCACGACCACTGCCGTGATGATCAGCACCAAGAACTTGTTCTTGGCGCAGAATTCGATGATGCGGGGGATCATCAGCGGCTCCTATTGGCGTTCGACTCGCTCTCAGTGGTGGTGCTCATGCGCACCCCCTTCCGAATCGCTGCCACCGCTGGAGCTTCCGAGCACCGCCGCCCGAAGTCGGCTCTCGGAGTCGATCAAGAACGTGCCGCTCGTGACGACCTTCTCGCCGGGCTCGAGGCCGCTCTGCACCACGACCCAGCCCTCGCCGCGCGCGCCGAGCTCGACCTCACGCGGCTCGAAGCGGCCCGCCTCGCGCTCGACGAAGACAAGCTGGCGCTCGCCCGAGTCGAGCACGGCGGAGTCCGCGACCGTGAGGACCTCGCCGAGGTCGACGGGGATCCGGACCGCTCCGTACATGCCTGGCTTCAGACGGCCATCCGCGTTGTCGATCTCGAGGCGAACGCGCTGCGTGCGCCGCGCCTCGTCGAGCGTCGGGTAGACGAAAGCGACCTCTCCCTGGAAGCGCTCTCCGGAAAGCGCGAAAACCTCGAGGTCAGCGCGGACGCCCGGGTGGACTTGCGCCAGCTCGTGCTCGAAGACGTCGACCTGGATCCAGAGGCGGGACAGATCGGCGAGCTGGAAGAGGTCATCCCCCGGCTCGACGTACGTCCCCGCGACAACGCCGCGCATCGTCACCGTGCCGGCAACGCGTGCGTGGATGGTCGTGCGTCGTTCCGGCTCCTTCCCGGATTCGAGATGCCGGATCTGCTCCTCGGTCAGGTCCCATAGCAGCAGCCGCTCGCGAGCCGCGCGCATTGCTGCGTCAGCTTCGGAGGACCCTCCCCTCGCCAGCTTGGACTTGTTGAGGAGCGCGTAGCTCTGCTGGGCTTCGTACAGCTCAGGGCTCCAAAGGGAAAAGAGCGGTGCGCCGACCTCGACGCGCTCGCCCACTGAGCGCACGAAGAGTTCCTCGATCCAGCCGCCGACCTTGAGGTTGACGGCTGCGAGTCTCGTTTCGTCCGCCTCCACACGCCCGGCGGCACGGATCTCCTTCTGCGCCGGCGCTCGCTCGACGACGGAGGTCCGCACGCCGATGAGCTGTCGTTGCTCGGGCTGGACCGTCACGATGCCGCGCCCAGCCACCGACATCGCTCCGCCAGCGTCCTCCTCGAGGGGGACGAGCTTCATGTTGCAGATCGGGCAGTCACCGGGATGGTCCGAGCGGTAGCTCGGATGCATCGGGCAGTAATAGACGGGCGCTTTCGAAGCCCCTTGTGCGCCTGCGGGGACGCTGTCGGCCTCGTGTCGAGGCTCGCCATCGTGCATCCCTTGCATCGGTGCTGACTTCGATGGGGGCGTGAGGTCCATACCGCATTCAGAGCATCGATCCCCCTCCTTGCCGACGATCTCGGTGTGCATCTCGCACGTCCAGGCGCCTTGCGTGGGCTGAGCTTGAGCTCCTCCGCTACCTGCGCCCTCGAGCGGGACGAGCTTCATGTTGCAGACGGGGCAGTCGCCCGGATGGTCGGAGCGATAGCTCGGGTGCATCGGGCAGTAGTACGTCGTGCCCTGGGGCGAAGCCTCGTCCGCGCCGCGGATGGGTCGGGCGAACGACAGAAGCGGCTCGCGCAGGAGAACGGCCGCGGCGACCAGGCCGACGAAAAGGAGGAGGAAGGACGTTCGAGCTCTCATTGCAGACTCCAAGCGGGTGGGGTGCCAAGAAGGGCCGTGCTCCCGGCAGGTCGCACGACATGGGCCAGGCGCAACGTGCACGCTGGCGACGGCGGTCAAGTTCTGACAGCCGTCAGCGAATCAGGCTTGGAGAGTTGCTACAGACGAGCCACGGAGAGCAACGCCAACGCGGCGATCGTTCCCCGATTCGTCAGCCAATGGAGAGTCGTCGGTCGAGAGCGAGTTGTCGTACCAGGCGGTGCCGGTCCGAGGAGGTCGCAAGAAGGATCGCGGCCGACCCACGGAGCCACGACGGGATCGGTCGAATGCGCCGCCTGGTGTATCGCGAGTAGCACCCGCTTCGCCGGGTCCGGAATGGCCAGGCGAGCTGTCGGCTCCGGTTCCCGCGGAGCGCTCGGCGGAGACTGGACCTTGCAGCACTCCGGTAACTCTGGGAGCAGAACGGGGCCGGAGCCTTCCTCGCACACCGCCGGGCAGCAGTCCGGCCGCTCCGGACCGATGCAGCAGTCTGGAACCCTTGAGAAAACGGCCGAGGCCAGCGCGTGTTGGAGCCCCAGGAAGGGCTGCAATAGCGCAAGCACCGCCCACACGAGAGCGAGCGGGCGCTTGGTGGCGATGCGGCTACGGCTGACCATGGAAGGGTTCTACTCCACTGATGATCGGCGGAGAACGTTGGTTTCATGAGAAGGCTGTGCCACTCCAGGGACAGTTGGCATGCCAGGACACTGCGAGGTCGGGCCCACGCCAGGACGCGCCGCTATCGCGCCTGAGACTCCTCGAACCGCTTCAGGTACTTCGCGAGTGCCGCGTGCTGACCCGGAGTCATGGACGAAGCGCTCGCCTCGAGGATTCGCTTCGCCGCGGACTCGAACTCCTGCGGTACGGAATCGATCCCTTGTCCGGCGTGCGTTCGCTCGAATGCCCGGATGAACTCCTGCTCGAAGAGCGCCACGAGCTTCCCCGCTCCAGCTTCGTCCAGCGCGATCTCCGCGGCGGCTTCCTTCCCGTAGCGCTTGGCGAGCACGCCGGCCTCGAATCGAGAGAGCTGCAGCGTCTCACCTGCCCGCATCCACGCCTCGCCCTTGCGGAACGAGTCCACGACTTCGCGAACCTGGCCGTCATCGAGGGCTCGCGCCCCCTCGCCCAGCGTCTCGACCGCCCGCGCCTCCACCCGGTCCTTGCCGGCGCCGCTCTCCAACCCGAGGAGGAAGCGCTTGCCGGTCCAGTCGACGCGGCTCTCCGCGACACCTTCGATCTCGTCCAACCGCGCCAGCACGGGCGCGAGCCTTGAGCCTCACCCGAGGCCCTTGGACGCGCTTCATGTGAACTTCTGGGACTCGAGTACCACGTAGCGCTCCGAAGATCGCGACGTGCTCAGGCATGCGCCGAGAAGGAGGACGGCACTTCCTGCGCACAAGAGCAGCGCCCGGCGAGCCAAGCTTCTGCCTGCGTTGAGGAGCCGAGCCCGAGGATGAATGGGGATCTTCATGAACGGTTCTCCAGGAACCCTTGACGGTTGCGAGTCTAGCTAACGCTGCCGGACGGGTGGTGATTCCTCGACCCTCGGGAGAGCCTTCTCCAGTCGCACTCGGAACTGCGCGGAAGGCTCGAAGCCGAGCAGCCGATCCACGACCGCTCCCCGGGAGTCGACGAACAGGACGTAGGGGATCGAGGAGACGCGGTAGAATTTCCCGAGCGCCGGCGCCTCATCGAGGTTGACCGCGATGACCTCGAACCTGGCGAGTAGCCCGGCCAGCTCGGGGCTCTCTAGGGTCTCTCGCTTGAGCTTCAGGCACGGCCCACACCAAGGAGCCCAGAAGTCGATGAGGAGCGGCTTTCCGGCCGCCTTCGCCCGCTCGAGCGCTTGGCCAAAGTACGCCGGGGCGTCGCGTGGAACGCCGAAGACGTCGGAAGGTGCAAGGGACGCGGGAGACGCCGTCGAGGCCTGCTCGGCACGGTAGCCGAGCGCCTCGATGCCGTGCTCGAGTTCCTCGGCGTTCGTCTCCCGAGGATCGAAGGCGATCGTGACGAGGTCCTCGTCGTAGTTCCACTCGGTCCGTCTGCTGGGATGAGCCCCTTCCAGGGACTCGGTGACCTTGTCCGGTCACCCACGTCATGTCGCGCCGGAGGGCGTCTTCTGGAGGCCGAGTACGTGGAACGTCACCTCGGCGATTTCGGCGGGCGTGGATGGGCGCTCCTTCGGCCGCGTGCAGCCGAAGAGCGCGAGGACGATCCCGAGGACGACGAAGTTGCGCATGCGTCAGGCGAAGGCAGCGACGCCTACTTCTTGCAGCAAGGGCGAGCCACAGGGACCGAAGCACTCGTCTGGTCGAGCGGGCACTGATCGACGCAGACGAGTTCTCCCGTGAGCGGGCACTCGATGCGTCCCGGGCAGTCCTCTCGGCCGGAGTCGATGGTCGGGCACTGGTCGCGGCAGATCTCCTCTCCCGTGAGCGGACAGGCGATCTTGCCGGGGCAATCGGCGCGGTCCGTACCGGAACTCGCGAGGCCGAAGGCGCCTGCGGTCGCGAGCGCGAGACTGCCCAGGCCGATGAGGGAGAGCTTGATCATGGGACTTTCCTTTCTTGTGGTGAAATGCTGGTTGCGTTCAGTGAACCGTGGAGCATGGTCGCCTTGTACCCGGCTTGCTCGACCGCCTGGACGAGCTCCGCTTCCGTTGGCGGAGTCGTGGGGTCGGCGGTGATGGTGGCGCGACGCTCGTCGTAGGTGATCCGGGCCGCGCGCACGCCCGGAACGGAGCGTAGCTCCTCCTCGATGTGCAGGGCGCAAGCCTCGCAGGTCATCCCTTCGATCTCCAGGTGGACGGTCGCACCTTCCACGGAATCTGCCGCTCGTCCGCCGAGAAGCGCTCCCACGTAGTTCGGGAAGAACGCGAATGCGCCGACGAGCACCGTGGCGATCCACAACATGCCCTTGTTACACCGCGCAAGTCTGGAACTCGGGACGGAGCAAGTACTCCCGGGTTGACAGACGGGCTTGCGGAGGTAAACGAGATAGAACCCCGTCGCGAGCAGTGAGCCAGCCGCGACGAGCAGCGGCATCCGGTAGGCCTCGAAGGTCGCCGAGAGCCCCGTTGCCGACGCGCCAAACGCCAGCAGGAGCAGCGGGAGCCAGCAGCACGCGGACGAGAGCACGGCCGAGAGCGTGGCGCCCGTCACGGTCCAAGCGCCGAGGTTCCTTCGTGTGTGCGCGCTCACGAGTCCTCCCTGCGCGGCCTACTCGAGCAGCAGTCGTGCGAATCGCCGCCCGCGCCACCCCGGGCCTCGAGGAACACACGCCGGACGTTCCCGAGGCAGCACGAACCCTGTGGGTTCGTTTCCTCGCACCGGTCGAGCCCCTGGCGACACTGCTCGGTGATCGCGGCCGCGATGACGGAGTCCTCGGCGGCCGCGGCCTCGCGCTCGACGTCCTCGAGGTCGTACCCGAAGCAGTAGCAGAGCGGCCTGGGCGTCCCGTTCTCCTTCAGGCCGACGCGGACCTTGAGCGCGTCCTTGGTGAGGGTCTCGCCGTCCGCAGTGAAGTAGACGACGTCGCAGCCCGGGTCCGAGCAGAAGAACCACTGGCGTCCCACGATGCGCGGTAGCGCCTCCTCGCGGAGAAGGTGCGTGAGCGTCGTCTCGCTGACCTTCTTTCCCGAGGCGCCGGTGACGGTGCAGGTCGGAGCCATGCGACAAGGCTACGGCTTGCACCCAGGTGCAAGGTCAAGCGGCTTACCTGGATCTTGCCTTGTTCCGCCTCCGACCACGCTTGCCGCTTGTGACGGTGCGGCCCTGCGCGAGGCCGTCGAGGACCTGGCAGCGGCCGGAGGCTGCCCCCCGGTGGCATGCCTCGAGCGAGACGCGGAGCACCCCGCGGACCGCGCGGAGCTGCTTCAAGCGCTCCTCGAGGTCACGCAGCCGGGTCTCGATCAGCGACTGCACTTCGTGGCACGGGTCGAGGGTCCCGTCCTGGAACTGGAGGAGGCGCCGCACGTCATCGAGGGTGAAGCCATTGGCCTGGGCAGCGCGGATGAACCGGAGTCGCTCCAGGGACCGCTCCGAGTAGGCCCGGTAGTTCCCTCCCGAGCGGCCCTCCGGGGGGAGGAGCCCGGCGCGCTCGTAGTAGCGGACCGTGGTGGTCGGCACCTCAGCCGCGCGAGCCAGGGCCCCGATCGTGTAGTGCGCGACCATGCTCCCCGAAGCTAGCTGAACCTTGAAGTCAAGTGCAAGGTAGTGGCTGTACCGACCGGGGGCTGGCGAGACACCAGTCTCTTCCGATCTCCGGAACTGGCATCAGTCGCCGCGAAACCGCATGCCGGCAACCTGACGTCGAGCCCGGCGCCAGCGCGAAGCAACGAGACTCTTGTCGTGCCCCCGACAGTCGAAGTCGTGGGGCATCGGGCCGGCAGAGCATCACCAACAGGACTTTGCCTTGGGAGGGTCGAGGGGAGGAAGGTCGAGAGCATGACGGTGGCGAGCGGATTGGGTGGCCGGTGGTCCGCGGGGATCGAGAACGACGCCGGGCCTCGGACCGTGGCCCCCGCCCTGGGGGAGGCCGTCCTGGGCAAGCGGGCAGGTTCAAGCTCGTTGGCCCCTCGGCCGATACGTAGAGCCCTCGGGCCCCTCCTTTGCCGGCACGGTTTGCGTCCGGGAAGGGGCCCGGTCTACGATCCCCGTCCGTGCGACGCAGCATCCACAAGCTGACGGCCTGGCTCGTCCTGGTCGCCTACATGCTCTCGGGTGTTTCGCCCGCGCAGCAGCTCGTGGTTTGCCTGGAGCCCGACGGCAGTATCGTGCTCGAAGCTGCGGAAGACGGCGGATGCACGCCTTGCGGCGGGACGGAAGAGTCTTCCCGGGAAGTCGAACGGCTAGCGGCCGAGTGCTGCCCTTGCGTCGACATCCCGCTTCCCACGCAGGACGAGGGCCCGCAAGCCAAGCCCAAGGCGTCGGACGCCCAGATCTCGTCGTTTTCGGTGCTTCCGCCTTGCTTTCTCGCCACCGTCGCTTGGGTCGAACCAGCGAAACTCGCGTTTACCGCGGGCGATCAGCCTAGGCAGGCACAGCGCATCGAGCTGATCCGGACAGTCATCCTTCGCATCTAACGCGCCTCGTTTCGAATCGTGCTGCGTCGCTTCAGGGCGCGCAGTGAACTTCGATCCCGAGGCGCAACGGAGGCCCCGAGCGGCTTCCACGAGACGCGAAGACCATGACCCATTCTCGAGCACTACCGTTTCTGCCGTGGCCCGATTCGGGCCCATTCTTTGGATGCCTGCTGCTGGCCGCGTGCGCAGTCGAACGACCCCATGTCGACGCAGAGGCGTCGATCTCGGAGTCCCTCGCACTTCCCAGAGCGGTCGCATTCCGCACGGAAGGGGACCCGATCGATGCGCCATCGGGAACAGGCGACGCGCTGCATCTCAAGGACGCGATCCGCAGGGCCGTCGAGACCAGCCCTGAGCTGCAAGCGGCTTTGGCCCGCGTTCGGGTGGCCCAAGCGGAAGCCGACCTCGCCGGGCTGCTGCCCAACCCCATCCTGAGCCTCGTCTTCCGCTTTCCCGAAGGGGGCGGCGGTCCCGACATCGAAGCGGGGTTGGCCGCGGACCTCTTGGCGATCCTCCAGCGCCCGCGGCGCTCCAGTGCTGCGGCACATCGCCTGGAGGCCGAGGCCGCGGCGGCGCTCTCCTCTGCGCTCGACGTGGTCGCCGAAGTACGCGACCTTTATGCGAGCGCGCAGGTGCTCGAGGAGCTGGTGCCGCTCCTCGAAGGCCGCCTCTCGGTGCTCGATCGCTTGCGCGAGGTGGCTCAAGCTCGCCTCGATCTCGGCGAAGGAACACGCCATGACGTGACGACCCTCGATTCCGAGCGGTTGGAGCTTGCCGTCGAAGCCTCGCGCAGGCGCCAAGAGTTGCGCCTGGCGCGCATGTCGCTCACGCGGCGGATCGGAGAGCCGTCGGGAGCGGCGATCTGGCAGCTCGACCAATGGCAAGGGCCTGCCGCCGTGCCGACAGCGGAGTCGGCGTGGATCGAGACGGCCCTTCGCTCGCGGCCAGAGGTCCTCGCGATCGAGTGGGAGCTCCGCGCGCGAGGGGACGAAGTTGCGCTCGCTCGGTGGGGCGCTCTCGAGGGCGCTTCGGTGGGCCTCGATGCCGAACGCGAAGGCGACTGGTCCGCCGGGCCGGCTGTGTCCACTCCCCTGCCTATCTTCGACACCGGAGGAGCAAGAAAGAGGCGTGCGAGCGCGCTCGTGTCCGAAGCGCAGCACCGCCTCGTCGAAGCGCAGCGCGGCGTGGTCGAGGAGGTCCGCACCTCCCTCGCAGCACTGAGCGGCTCGCAGGAGAACCTCGATCGCATCGTCCGCGAACTCGTTCCCCTTCAGGAACGCCGCAGGGCGGAGATCGACGAGGCGTACCGCCTGGGCCACGTCGACGTCACGGCGCTCCTGTTCGCCGAACAGGCCTTGCAGCAGACGCAGACCCTGCGCGTCGGCCTGGAGCGTGAGGTCTCCACGGCTCTCTTGCGACTCGAACGATCCGTCGGCGGCCGTTCGGTCTTCGATTCCAGCGTCTCCGGCAGTGGTGAGGGGTCCAATCCATGAGCAAGCAACATCGAACGGCCCTTCTCCGGCCGGTTTCTCTCTCGGCCTCGGCATTCGCTCTCGCGCTTCTCCTCGGGACCGTATCCGGCTCCTGCGGCGGCGGTGGGAGCGACCACGAGGAGCACGCACACGAGGAAGGTGCGGACGAGCACGGGCATGACGAAGAACACGCCGGCGAAGAGGAAACAGGCAAGACGGACCCGCATCACGTCGCAGAGGATCGGGTCCAGTGCGAGGACGACGTCGCACTCTCGAAGGAGGCCCTCGAGCGGTACGGGATCGTCGTCGCGCCGGCGCAACAGCTCTCCCTCAGGCCGACGATCTCCGCGCCTGGTCACCTCGCCTTCCCCCAGGGAGCCGTCGCACGCGTTGGATCGGCCGTGCCAGGTCGGGTCGTGGAGCTCCACGTCCGTTCGGGCGATGCGGTCAAGAAGGGCGACACGCTCCTCGTCATCGAGAGTCCGGAACTCGGAGGATCCCAGAGCGAATACCTCCAGAAGCGGACGATCGCCACAACGTCCGGTCCGACACTGGAGCTCGCGCGGAACTCGCTCGAGCGGGCGAAGGAGCTCTACGATCGCGTGCAGGGCATCGCGCTATCCGACGTCCAGCGGCGCGAAGCGGAGCTGCGCATCGTCGAACGCGATCGGGAGATCGCCCGCTCGGACGAAGCGGCTGCCTACAACCGCCTGATCCTGCTCGGCATGAACGAGCAGGCCATCCGCGCCCTGGAGGAGACCGGGAAGATCGAACCACGCTTCGCGATCACGGCGCCGCTCGACGGGAGGATCGTCGAGATCTCCGTGACGCTCGGGGAGCTCGTGAGCCCCGACAAGGATCGTCTCCTGGTCGTGGGCGATCTCAGCACGCTGTGGGCGATCGCCGAGGTCAGCGAGACGCGCTTCTCGGAGATCGAGATGGGCGCTGCGGCCAGCGTCAAGGTACCGGCACTCGGGCATACGGGCTGCAAGGGCCGGGTTGCCGCGGTCGCGACCGTCCTCGAGGCTTCCACACGCACGGCCGAGGTCCGGATCGAGGTGCCCAATCCGGACGGGACGATGTTGCCGGGGATGTTCATTCAGGTCGAGATCGAGTCGTCACGCGGGGGGGATGCGGCGGTCTTGGCAGTACCCGACGGCGCGGTCCTCACCATCGAAGGGCGGCCCTCCGTCTTCGTGCCCGTCGAGCCGGGTGGCAGCTCTTTCTGCAAGCACGAGATCGAGGTCGGCGCTCAGGTCGGAACGCAGATTCCGGTGCTCTCCGGTCTCCGGCCCGGCGAGCTCGTGGTCGTGGCGGGGACGTTCCGCCTCAAGGCGGAGCACGGCAAGGCATCCGCACAGCACGAGCACTGATGAGCAAGAGTACCCGCAGAGCCGAGTTCCTCGTCCGCGGCATGGACTGCGCGGAAGAGATCGCCACCTTGCGTGGCGAGCTCGCCGCGCTCTCGGGAGTGCGCGACCTCAGCTTCGATCTCCTCAACCGCAAAATGACGGTCGAGGTCGAACAGCAGCCAGGGGCAGCGGAGGCCATCGTCTCGGCAGTTGCACGGACGGGCATGACCGCGGAGCCATGGGGCGATCGTTCCGCGGAACGCAGTTCGTCGGACGAAGGACGACGCAGGCGGTCCCTGACCACGGCCGCGAGCGGCCTCTTTCTCGCGGTGGGCTTCGCGGTTCACGCGGCCCAGGACGGACTCGCCGCTGCCTTGGGAGGCGAAGGTGCACGGGCACCGTTTGCTGCGCGCGGCGCCTACCTCGGTGCGGTCGTGCTGGGCGCCTGGTTCATCGTCCCGAAGGCATGGCATGCCCTGCGGCGCCTCCGGCCCGACATGAACCTCCTGATGTGCGTCGCCGTGCTCGGTGCGATCGGCATCGGCGAGCTCTTCGAGGCAGCGACGGTTGCCTTCCTCTTCGCAGTGTCGCTGGCGCTCGAAGCCTGGAGCATCGGACGGGCACGCAAGGCCATCGGGGCCCTCATGGCCCTCTCGCCGACCAAGGCGCGCGTGGTCACGTCGGGGAACAACGAAGAGCTCGTCGAGGCGACCACCGTGCAAGTCGGCACGGTCGTCATCGTCAAGCCCGGCGAGAAGTTCCCCCTCGATGGCCGGGTCGTTCGCGGGCGTACGACCGTCAACCAAGCTCCGATCACCGGCGAATCGGCGCCCGTCGCAAAGGCGGAAGGAAGCGAAGTCTTCGCCGGCACGGTGAACGAGGAGGGCGCGGTCGAAGTCGAGACCATCAAGCCCTACTCCGACAGCACCCTCTCTCAGATCGCCAAGATGGTGGGCGAGGCCCACGCGCGACGCTCGCCGAGCGAGCAGTGGGTCGAGCGCTTCGCGCGTGTCTACACGCCGGTCGTGCTCGGGTGCGCGGTCCTCGTCGCGCTCCTGCCACCTCTCTTCGGGGGCGACTGGGGCAGGTGGTTCTACGAAGCTCTGGTCTTGCTCGTGATCGCCTGTCCATGCGCTCTGGTGATCTCGACGCCCGTCAGCATCGTCGCCGCGCTGGTCGCGGCGGCGCGGCAAGGTGTCCTGGTCAAGGGAGGCCTGTACATGGAGATCCCTGCCAGGCTCTCCGCCATCGCGCTCGACAAGACCGGGACCTTGACCGAGGGCCGTCCGCGCGTCAGGGCGGTCGTGCCACGCGCGGGGCACGACGAGCGCGAGCTGCTCTCGATCGCCTCGGCCGTCGAAGCGCGGTCGACCCATCCCATCGCCCGGGCGATCGTGGAGCACGCCGCCGAGCGCAGGATCCACCCTGCTCCGGCAACCGACTTCCAGATGCTCGCGGGCAAGGGTGCCCACGCCAAGGTGGACGGCATCGACCACTGGATCGGCTCCCATCGTTACCTCGAGGAGCGCGCGCAGGAGACGCCGGACCTGCACCGGGAACTCGAGGCGCTCGCAGCATCGAGCTCGACCGTGGTCGTCGTAGGCCGCGAGGATCATGTGTGCGGCTTCATCGCGCTGTCCGACAAGATGCGCCCCGGGGCCGCGGCCGTCCTCGACGATCTGAGGGCTGCCGGCATCCGCAGCATCGTGTTGCTGACGGGGGACAATCGGGAGACGGGCGAGGCCATCGGACGCGAAGCCGGGGTCGACCAGGTGCAGGCCGAGCTGCTCCCCCAGGACAAGGTGCGCGCGATTGAGGAGCTCGTCGCGACCTACGGCACGGTCGCGATGGTCGGCGACGGGGTCAACGACGCGCCGGCGCTCGCCCGCTCGAGCCTGGGAGTCGCCATGGGGGCCGCTGGAACGGATGCCGCGCTGGAGACCGCCGACATCGCGCTGATGGGCGACGACCTCTCGAGGCTCGGCTGGCTCGTGCGCCACTCGCGCAGGACGTTGCGGGTGATCCGCGCGAACGTGGCGGCTTCCCTCGCCGTGAAGGCGCTCTTCCTGATCCTCGCTCTCGCAGGACGCGCATCGCTGTGGACGGCGATCGCGGCCGACATGGGCGTGTCCCTGCTCGTCGTGCTCAACGCGCTGCGGCTCCTGAAGCCCGGCCATTCACCGAGGTGACCGATGCTCCAACGCGTCCTGCGCTTTTCGATCTACCACCCGGGGTTTGTCCTCCTCTTGACGCTAATCGGGGTCGTCGCGGGAGTGTTCTCGCTCCTCCGCCTGCCGATCGACGCCGTCCCGGACATCACGAACAACCAGGTCCAGATCAACACAGTCGCTCCTTCGCTCTCGCCGTTCGAGGTCGAGAAGCAGGTGACCTTCGTGGTCGAGACGTCGCTGGCGGGCATCCCGGGTCTCGAGTACACGCGTTCGCTCTCGCGCAACGGCTTCTCGCAGGTGACGGCGGTCTTCTCCGACGACGTCGACATCTACTTCGCCCGCAACCAGGTCAACGAACGCATCGGCCAGGTGCGGGAGAGCCTGCCTCCGGGGGCCGAGCCGACGATGGGGCCGATCGCCACCGGGCTCGGGGAGATCTACATGTGGACGGTCGGCTTCGACCATCCCGACGGCAAGGGCGCCGAGGTCCGTGAAGGAGAGTCGGGCTGGCAGGCGGACGGGACCTATCGCACGCCGGAGGGAGAGCGCCTCAGGACCCTGGTCGAGCGAGCAGCGTACCTGCGCACGGTCCAGGACTGGATCATCCGCCCGCAGCTCAAGAGCGTTCCGGGAGTCGCTGGCGTCGACTCGATCGGCGGCTACGTGAAGCAGTATCAGGTCCGCCCGGATCCAGAGAAGCTGGTGGGATACGGCCTCACCTTCCACGACGTGATCGAGGCGCTCGAGCGCAACAACGTCAGCACCGGCGCCGGTTTCGTCGAGCATCTCGGCGAGGCCTATGTTGTTCGAGCCTCTGGCCGGATCGAGCGGGTCGAGCAGATCGCACCGATCGTGATCGCGACCCGCGAGGGAGTCCCGATCCGCGTTCGTGACGTCGCCGAGGTCGGGATCGGGGGCGAACTGCGCACCGGCAGCGCCAGCGAGAACGGCGCCGAAGCCGTCGTGGGAACGGCTCTGATGCTGATCGGAGCGAACAGCCGCACGGTCTCCTCCGCGGTCGACGAACGGATGCGCGATGTCGTCAAGTCTTTGCCCACCGGCATCCACGCCAAGACCGTCCTCAACCGCACGAAGCTCGTCAACGCGACGATCCGCACCGTGGAGAAGAACCTGTTCGAAGGTGCGGTGCTGGTGATCGCCGTGCTCTTCTTCCTCCTGGGCAACATTCGGGCTGCGCTCCTGACAGCGCTCGCGATCCCACTCTCGATGCTCCTGACCGCAACCGGGATGGTGAAGAACGGGATCAGCGGGAACCTCATGAGCCTGGGTGCGATCGACTTCGGTCTGATCGTCGATGGCGCAGTCATCATCGTCGAAAACTCGCTGCGTCTCCTGGCCGAGAAGCAGCACGCGCTGGGACGACGGCTGACGCTCACAGAACGCCGCGAGACCGTTGTCGACGCCAGCCGGCAGGTCCTGAGTCCGGCTGTCTTCGGCGCCGGGATCATCATCACCGTGTACCTGCCGATCCTCGCCCTGACCGGCACCGAGGGGAAGATGTTCCGCCCCATGGCGTTGACGGTGATCTTCGCGCTGTCGGCGGCTTTCGTCCTGTCGCTCACGTTCGTTCCTGCGATGGTGGCCCTCGTGATCCGCGGCAAGGTCGCGGAGAAAGAGAACGTCCTGATCCGCGCTTCCAAACGCGTGTACGAGCCCGTCGTGAAAGCGGCAGTGCGCATGCGCTGGTGGGTCGTAGGAGGAGCGGCGGCAGCCTTCGGCGCGGCACTGCTCCTGTCGGGGCAGCTTGGCCAGGAGTTCGTTCCCGCGCTCGACGAGAAGGACATCGCGATGCACGCGATGCGCATTCCGAGCACCGGCATCACGCAGTCGACCACGATGCAGCTCGAGGTCGAGAGCATCGTCAGCGGCTTCCCCGAAGTGGCCTTCGTCTTCTCCAAGACCGGCACGGCAGAGATGGCATCGGACCCCATGCCGCCCAACGTCTCGGACACCTTCATCATCCTGAAACCCCGCGAGGAGTGGCCGGATCCCGAGCTCGAGAAGCTCGAACTTCAGGGCCGGATGGAGCGGGCCGTGCAGGAGGCCGTGGGCCACAACTACGAGTTCACGCAGCCGATCCAGATGCGCTTCAACGAGCTCATCGCGGGCGTCCGTGGCGACGTCGCGGTCAAGGTGTACGGCGACAACTTCCCGGCGATGGAGCGCACAGCGCAGGCGATCGCCGGCATCCTCGGAGACATCTCCGGCGCGGCGGACGTGCGGGTCGAGCAGACCACGGGCCTGCCGCTGATGGAAGTGACCATCGATCGCGACGCGATCGCACGCGTGGGCCTGGGCGTCTCCGACGTCCAGGACGTGGTCGCCGCGGCCATGGGAGGTCGCGAGGCCGGCCTCGTGTTCGAGGGTGACCGGCGCTTCGATCTCGTCGTGCGCTTGCCGGACGAGGTTCGCGAGGACGTCCACCGGCTGGAAGAGCTTCCGATCCCCCTTCCTCCTGGCGACGGAGAGCCGATGGAAGTCATGCCCGTTTCGGACGGACACGTCCGCGTCGGGCCCGGATTCGTGCCTCTCGGAGCGCTCGCGACCATCGACGTCTCCGAGGGACCGAACCAGGTGAGCCGGGAGAACGGCAAGCGCAGGGTCGTCGTGCAGTGCAACGTCCGCGGGCGCGACCTCGGCTCGTTCGCGGCCGAGGCGCAGTCGCGCGTCGCGGACCTGGACCTTCCCGCGGGGAGCTGGCTCGAATGGGGCGGTCAGTACGAGAACCTGGTCGCGGCACGCGAACGTCTCGGCGTCGTCGTTCCCGTGTGCTTTGCGCTCATCTTCCTGCTCCTGTACGCGACCTTCCAGTCGGTCCGCCAGTCCGTTCTCGTCTTTACCGGCGTACCGCTCGGTCTGACCGGCGGAATCGTCGCGCTGTGGCTGCGGGACATGCCCTTCTCGATCTCGGCCGCAGTCGGGTTCATCGCCCTCTCCGGTGTCGCAGTCCTGAACGGGCTCGTGCTCGTCACCTTCATCAACCAGCTCCGCCAGGAAGGATCCGACACGACGGACGCGATCGTTCGAGGAGCCCTCGTACGGCTGCGGCCCGTCCTGATGACTGCGCTCGTCGCGTCACTCGGGTTCGTTCCCATGGCGCTGGCAACGGGCACGGGCGCGGAGGTTCAGAGGCCGCTCGCGACGGTCGTCATCGGCGGTCTCGTCTCGAGCACGCTCCTGACCCTGCTGGTTCTGCCTGCGCTGTACCGAATCTTCGAGGGTCGTCGCGGAAAGACCGTGTCCCTCGAGCTTGCATCCGAGACTCCCTCCCCCGTTCTGGACCTTCCCCATCAAGCCACCTGACAAGGACACTTCCAATGAAGATAGCTCTCCATTTGCTCCTCATCGTCACCCTCGCACTTCTCGCCGGATGCGGCGACAAGCACTCCTCGGACGACGGGCACGACCACGGCACCGAGAGCACCAAAGGTGCCCAGCACGGCCAAGCGGGGGCTGTCCCCGGCTCCTACGAAGACTGGTGCGCCGAGCACGCGGTGCCGGAATCGAAGTGCACGCGCTGCGACGCGAGTCTCGTCGCTGCTTTCAAGGCGACGAAGGACTGGTGCGCCGAGCACGGCCTTCCCGAGTCGCAGTGCCTGAAGTGCAACCCGAACCTGAAGATCGAACGGCCGCCTCAACAGGCGGGAGGACAGCGATGAGCAAGGCATCTGCTCTCCTCCTTGCGCTGGTCTGTCTTGCCTCCTGCGGCGGCGAAGGACCCGATGACGCACGAGGGCAGGCGGCATCCAAGGAGGTCGCCTCCCCCGACACGTTCTGCTCCGAGCACGGTGTGGCCGAGGCGGTGTGCACGAAGTGCAACCCGAAGCTCGTCGCCATCTTCCAGGAGAAAGGCGACTGGTGCGCCGAGCATGGGTTCCCCGAGTCGTTCTGTCCGAGCTGTAGGCCCGAACTAGGAGGCAGGCCGGCCGTAGAGCTCGGCGCAGGCCCGCCCGCGACGGGAGCCAAGGTACAGCTCGCAAGCCCCGAGACTGCCCGCCACGCGGGAATCGAGGTCGTCGAGGCACGTGCGGACGAAGGTTCGACGGAGCTCGTGGTCGTCGGATCGATCGCCTACGACGCGACTCGGCGCGCCGAAGTCAACGCACGCGTGCGCGGCGTGGTACGCGAGCTCCTGGTCGAGGTCGGCCAGAACGTCGAGGCGAGCGCGCCTCTCGTCCGGATAGAGAGCGCGGAGATCGGCGCCGAGCAGTCCCGGCTCATCGCGGCGAGTTCGCGTATCGAGGTCGCGCAAGCGGCTCGTGAGCGCGTGAAGTCACTATTCGACAAGGGCATGGCCGCCCAAAGAGAACTTCTGGAGGCGCAGCTCGAGGTGGACACGGCCATTGCGGAGCGTGCCGCTGCGCAAGCCGCCCTCGGCATCGTCGGAGTCGACGCCGCGAGCGGGAGCAGCTTCGTCCTCGTCGCTCCGATCGCCGGCACCTGCATCCATCGCCAAGCAACCATCGGTCGGATGGTCGATGCGGAGCAGGTGCTCTGCGAGATCGTCGACACGCGCACGATGTGGGCCGAGCTCGACGTGCCCGAGCGGGCCCTGACGAGCGTGCGCGCTGGACAAGATGTCGTCCTCATTGCCGATGCCTTGGGCGCCACCGAGTTCGCAGGGAAGATCGACTACATCGCCCCGGAGATCGATCGACACACCAGGACGGCCAAGGCGCGTGTCAAGCTCGAGAATCCGGAGGGCCTTCTGCGAGCCAACCTGTTCGTCCGCGCACGGATCGCTCTGGGCCCGCGGCATGCCCAGGTGCTCGTACCACGCGCCGCCCTCCAGCTCGCCAAGGGCGCGGAGCTCGTCTTCGTCGAGCTCTCTCCCGGCAGCTACGAGGCCCGGCGCGTCCGGAGCATCCCCGGCCATGGGAACTTGATCGCACTCGAGGGTGGGGTGTCCGCCGGTGAGCGGGTCGTGACGGCGGGCAGCTTTCTCCTGAAAACGGAGACCTTGAAGGGCGAGATCGGCGCGGGTTGCTGCGCGGAGGAATAGGAACTCGATGCTCTCACGGATCATCGAGTTCTCGCTCCGCCACCGACTCATCGTCGTACTGGCGTGGGCCGGAATCGCCCTGGCTGGGATCGCGGCGTTTCGTCGCCTGCCGATCGACGCGTTTCCGGACACGACGCCGGTTCAGGTGCAGATCAACACGGTCGCACCGGCGCTCTCCCCGCTCGAGATCGAGCGCCAGGCAACGGCCCTCGTCGAGCAGTCGATCGGAGGCTTACCCGGCCTCGCCGAGGTCCGCTCGCTCTCCCGATTCGGGCTCTCGCAGGTCACGGTCACCTTCGAGGACGGTACCGACATCTGGCTCGCCCGCCAGGTCGTCGCGGAACGTCTGGCCTCGATCGAGCTGCGCTCCGGCATCGAGCGCCCTCAGATGGGGCCGGTCGCGACGGGACTGGGAGAGGTCTTCCACTACCTCGTCAGCGGCGAGGACGCCACGCTGTCCGAGCTCCGTACGGCTCACGACTGGATCATCCGGCCGCAACTGCGCTCGGTGCCCGGCGTCGCGGAGGTCAATGCCTGGGGTGGAGAGGAGCGACAGTTCCAGGTGGTTGTCGATCCGCACGAGCTCCAGAAGCACGGGCTCTCCCTGGTCGAGCTCGTCGAGGCGATCGAAGAGAACAACGCGAACGTGGGCGGCGGGACGCTCGATGGCTCTGGCGAATCCGCGCTCGTGCAAGGAATCGGGCTCGTGGCGCGGCCGGAGGACATCGAGGGCATCGTCGTCGGTGCCGAGCAAGGGGTTCCCATCCACGTCCGTGACCTCGGGCGTGTGGTCGATGGCCACGAGATTCGGCGAGGTGCCGTGACCGCCGATGGCAAGGGCGAGGCGGTTCTGGGACTCGGCTTCCTCTTGATGGGAGAGAACAGCCACGACGTGACGCGCGCTCTCGCAGCCCGCCTCGTCGAGGTGGAGAGGTCCCTGCCACCCGGAGTCCACGTGGAGCCGGTCTACGAGCGCACCGAGCTCGTGGATCGCGTACTCCACACGGTCCGAACGAACCTCTTCGAGGGAGCTCTCCTCGTCGTGGCCGTCCTGTTCGTGTTCCTCGGCAACCTGCGAGCAGGCCTGGTCGTGGCTTCCGCGATCCCCCTATCGATGCTCTTCGCCTTCGACCTGATGACGCGCGCGGGGATCGCGGGCAGCCTGATGAGCCTTGGGGCCATCGACTTCGGCCTCATCGTCGACAGCTCGGTCATCCTCATCGAGAACGTCGTGCGCCGGCTCGGGCTCGAACGCGACGGGAGCAAGAGCCGGGTCGAGATCGTGCGCGACGCAGCCCTCGAGGTGCGTGGCCCGACGATGTTCGGCGAGCTGATCATCATGATCGTCTACGTGCCGATCCTCGCCCTGGAAGGAATCGAGGGGAAGCTGTTCCGGCCGATGGCATTGACGGTGATCTTCGCCCTCCTCGGATCGATGCTGCTCTCGTTGACGCTCATGCCCGTCCTGGCGAGCCTGGTCCTGCCTCGACACGTCGGCCACCGGGAGAATGCGCTCGTTCGAGGCCTGAAGAGGGTCTACCGTCCCGTCCTCGGCTGGGCACTGCGCCGAAGGACCGTCGTCGTTCTTGGGGCCGCCGCAGCAGTTGCCGGCGCGGCTCTGCTCGCCACCCGACTGGGCAGCGAGTTCGTTCCGCGGCTCGACGAGGGCACGATCGTCGTCAACACGGTGAGACTCTCGGGCGTCTCGGTGGACGAGTCCGTGCGCTACGGGACGCAGATCGAGCGCGCACTCCTCGCGGCGTTCCCCGACGAGATCACACGGGTGTGGACCCGCACGGGAACGGCCGAGGTCGCCACCGATCCCATGGGGCTCGAGCTCTCCGACGTGTTCGTGACGCTGCAACCGAGGGAGCGCTGGCGGAAGGCCCGTACGCAGGCGGAGCTCGTGGCCGCGATGGAGAAGGTGACCGCGGAGCTTCCAGGGATGCGGGCGATCTACACCCAACCGATCGAGATGCGCGTGAACGAGATGGTCGCGGGCATCCGAACCGATGTCGGCGTGAAGGTCTTCGGCGACGACCTGGCCGTGCTCCAGCAGAAGGCTGCGGAGGTGCGCGCCATCCTCGAAGGTATCCCGGGAGCGGCAGACCTCTACACCGAGCAAGTCACCGGTCAGCCCATGGTCCGCATCGTGATCGACCGCGATGCGATCGCGCGTCATGGCATCGCCGCCAGCGAAGTGCTCGCGTTCGTGGAAGCACTCGGCGGAATCGAAGTCGGGGAGCTGCAAGAAGGAGAGCGGCGCTTCCCCATCGCCGTACGCCTCGACGAGCGGTACCGCAGGGACGACCGCGCGCTCGAGGACATCCTCGTCGTGGCCGCCAACGGAGACCGCGTGCCCCTCGGGGTCCTGGCCAAGATCGTGCGAGAAGAGGGCGCAGCCACCGTGAACCGGGAATGGGGAAAGCGCCGGATCGTGGTGCAAGCGAACGTCCGCGATCGCGACATCGGTTCCTTCGTGGCCGATGCCATGCGCGAGATCGATCGCCGGCTCGTGTTGGAGCCGGGGTACTACATCCGCTTCGGAGGGCAGTTCGAGCACTACGAGCGCGCCCGGAACCGCCTCCTTTTCGTCGTGCCCGTGGCGCTGTGCCTGATCTTCGTTCTGCTCTACTTCACGTACGGGCGCATCCCCGATGCATTGCGCGTCTTCACGGGCGTGCCCTTCGCAGCCGTGGGAGGTGTACTCGCCTTGTGGTTGCGCGACCTTCCCTTCAGCATCTCGGCGGGGGTGGGTTTCGTTGCGCTGTCTGGGGTATCCGTCCTCGGTGACATGGTTCTGGTGTCAACGATTCGAGACCTTCTTCGGGACGGCCTTCCCTTGGATCAAGCGGTCAGGCAGGCCGCCGAGCAACGACTCCGCCCCGTCCTAATGACCGCGCTCGTCGCAAGCCTGGGCTTCCTCCCGATGGCGCTCAACACCGGGATGGGTGCCGAGGTGCAGCGCCCCCTGGCCACGGTCGTCATCGGCGGCATCGTCTCGTCCACGCTACTCACGCTGATCGTGCTCCCGGTGCTGTACGTCCTCTTGAGGCGTCGCACCTTGACCGCCGGCCTTGGAAGCTCAGGCAGCCACCGCGTTCATCCATCCCCCCTGGGTCTCCCGACGCCATAGGCCCCATAGGCCCGTAGCTCCAAAGCCCACGGCGGCCACGGGTCGGGCCCCTGGGAGCAGGCAGCGGTCTGGGAGACCGCTGCTCCGCCTTGCATCCCCTTGCGGCCAGCAAAGCTGCGACGGCGTGTGACCCAGCCTCAGCAGTTCCAACAGCACTCGCCGCGGCCGACCAAGTCGTCAGACCCGAAGTCTGAACAGCCACGAGACCTTGCCGAGCGCCAACCCGCTACACAGTCTTGAGATACGGTAGCGGGTCGGCCTCGGCATCTCGGGCCTCTTGGCGCTTTGCTCCCGGGTCAGCCGCGCGCTATTACCCACCCTGTCGTGGCCGGAATAAGTCTACCGCTCCATCGGCGTCCGGCCGGCGTGCTACCTGACCGCGGCCGCCGCACGTTGAGCCGGCTCTCACCCGCACCAAGCGCGCAGGCCGGCAGCCATGCATTGTCGTTCTGGGCTTCGCACGCCTTGGCGTTCTAGCTTGGCAGGGCAGTCGCATTGGCGGATGCCGGCGCACCCAGCTGCGCCCCATGCATGGGCTACGGGTCAGACTTCGCAGGTCTCCGCCCACTTCCGATCCGCCAGCGCCTGTGCACCCTCGAGGTCGTTGGTCTCGATCAACCGCGCCAACTCGGACAACGCGCTGGCCATCTCGTCGGCGAACTTCTCGTCCGCGCGGATCAGCGCGAGTCTCTTCATGAGCTTCTCCTGGTTTGGGCCTTGGGCCTGCCCCTGACCCGCGGTCTTGGCCCGATCAGAAGACGCCCGCTCGCGGTAGGCGCCGGCTTTCTCCTTCAGCTGAGCGAGCAGTCGGTCGAGTCCGGAGGCGTCGAGCGCGCCCAAGTCGAGGAGGAACAGTCCGTATCCGTAATCCAGAGATGCGTCGAGGTCTTTGATCGGCACGTGCCTTGACGATTCGACACGCGCGTTCGACTCATCCAGCTGCTGCTGTAGCGCCCCTATCTCCGCGTCCTTCCCGTTGTGCTGCGCTTCGGAAAGCTCCCTCTCGAGGCGCTCGACCTGCTTGCGCGTTCGCTGTCGCCCGGCCTGCCTCGACTTCAACAACTGCAAGTACTCGAGCCGGGCGTCGGTCCGCGCGCAGCCAACCAGGTCCTCGGCCTCGGCCAGTTGGCGCCGGCGTTGCTTGTGAAGGTGCACTGCCGCCTCGAAGTCCTCCTCTCCCAGGTCCACGAACCTGGATCGACTGACCGGGTCGTACTGGAAGGCGTCAACCTCGCTCGCAGCTTCGCGCACCGCAACTTGCGCCCCCTGGCCGGAGGAAGACGATTGCGCCGCGCTCGGAGCCTGTGCTTCTGCGGGCTCTTGGTGTGACCCGCTCCCTCCGTTTCCCAACCCCGCAGTCTTGACGAGAGTCTTGGCGGCCCTGAGGGCGTCCTCGGGGTGCTCCTTCGCGAATTGACAGGAAGAGGACCACGCGGAGAGCACGAGGACGGCGAGCTTGGTTGTCGAAGCGAACCTGTGGGGAACCTGCGATTGAACGCGCATTTGTGGAGTCATGAATGGGATGGGTGGGTCCACTCTCAGGAAAACCCGTCCCGCGCGAGCACGCGGGCAACCTCCGGCCTGGAGGCAGACTCAACCCCGTAGGCATTGTAGCCACGGGCTGCCTTCGGAAGCCCTCGCTAGAAGACCCGAGCATGCGGCCCGGCCGGGCCCTCCTGGAGGAGAAACTGGGCGGTCCTCCCCAGCAGGCCTGGCCGGGCGCCGATGTGAAGCAGGTGGACTGACTCGGGACCACCGGCCCAGCTTCGGGACTGGGGAGACGTGGACCTTCGCAGCGGGAGTCAGGCCCCTCGGATGCCAGGCATGAGCTGGCAGAAGCCTCGAGCGAGGCTACACTGGCGCCCTTCTGCTCTTTCGAGCAACTCTCCCCTCTCCGCACAGGGGGCCCAAGCTGCGGTTCCGCAACGAAGCCTGTCGACCTCGTGCCCGTGCTGTCCAGGTGAGCAAGCTGTCCTTCGGGGCTGCCTGTTCACTTCAACGCCAACATTCATGGAGGACAACATGAGCAGAAGAAGACACTGGCGCCGTTATGGAAGATCCCACGGTGTCATCATCAATGCCCAACGGGTGATCTTCACGCGTGACGACGAGAACGAGCCACCACCGTCTTTCTCGGTGCTGGAATTCATCCTCGGCGGCATGGCTGGAGCACTCCTCTTGAGGCTGATAGACATCGGAAAGGTCATCGTGCTCCAGTAGCACAACCTGAGCCATCCCCTTCGGGGTGGCTCTTTTCATTTCAGCGCGTTGCTACATCAGGCCCAAGACCCTGAGCACAAGCGGGACGCTCATGCCGCAGAAGAACCAGTAGCGACGCCAGATCGAGTACTCGCGCATGCGTCGACGATCGCACGGATCGCGACGCTACACCAGCCCCGCCGGTGTCAGGGCGAGAGCAGGCCGACCTCGACGAGGATGTCGCCGAGCTCGAGGAGGATGTCCTGAGCCTTGCGCGCGGTGTCACGCGCGCCGGGCTTGTTCTTCAGCCAGGCCTCGAGGGGCTTGCCGACCATGCGGTCCTCCTGGGCCCAGCCACCGGGCCGGTCGTTCTTCGGGTTGGCGCCGATGTGATAGAGCTGGCGCATGCCCGTGGGGCTTGGGTCGAGAGCGCCCTCGGCCTTGATCGCCGTGAGGGAGATGCCGGCGGCATCACGGCCAGGCACTGCACGACCAGGCTGCCAATAGCCCTTGCCGACGAAGGGTGCCAGTGCGTTCGCGACCTCGCGTGTCTTCGCCTTCTCGCGGAGCCGGTTCTTCTCGGTCTCCGCCGCGATGCGCTCGGCCTCGAGCTCCTTCTCGGACTTCTTCGCGGAGGCGGCGGCCTCAGCGACTTTGACCTCGGCCTCGGCCAATCCGGCCTCGCCGCGGAGCTCGGCGATCTCCTTCTCGAGCTGGGCGTTGAGGATCCGCACGAGCTCCTCGTCCTTGGCCTTCTGCGCAGCCTCGCGCTGGTCGTGGAGGCGCTTGATGGTTTCCTGCTGCTGGTCGAACGCGCGCGTCGCGGCGTCGACCTCGATCTTCGTGTTCTCCTCGGCCTCGCGGGCAGCGATCTCGCGGATCTGGCTCTCGGCTTTCTGCCGGCCGAGCTCCTCGGCTTCGGCGAGGGCCTTCTGCCGCTCCTGCTCGGCGCGCTGAACCCGACGATGGAGCGCTTCCTGGATGTCCACGTCGGCGGCGGGCACGCCGTCCTCGACGGCTTCGGCGGCGAGCGCGCGCACGGCCAGGTTCGCAGCCGTCTGGCTCTTCAGGGCCGCCGTCGTCTCGGCCAGGGCAGTGTCGACGCTCTGCTTGAGTTCGGGCGAAGGGGCCGCCGGGACGCCATCCTGCAGGGCGAGCGCGGCGCTGCGCGTGGCCGCAGTCGCGAGGAGAGCGCGAACCGCGCCCGTCTCGAACTGCGGTGCCGGGTGCTGGCGCTCGATGACCTCGTACTTCGTGAGCAGCTCGTCGCGGGCCGCGATCTCGCGCCCGTTCGTGGCGAGGAGCTCCTCCCGCTCGCGGCGCGCTGCCTCGAAGGCATCGATCTGCTTCTGGGCTTGCTCGACGACCTGGGCGAGCTTCGCGTACTCGGCCTTGTGCTGGGCGCGGCGCTCTTCCTCGAGGGCCTTCTCCGCATCGAGCCGAAGGCGGGTCTGCTCTGCCGCGGCTTCCTGCCGAAGCTTCTCCATCGCAAGCTCGTGAGTCTTGTTCTGCTGCGCGAGGGCGAGGTCGAGCTTCTTCGCCTCGCTCTCCGCACGCATCGGGGAGTTCAGCCACCAGTACCCCGCGATTCCGACGACGAGCAACGTGCCGAGGGCGACCAGGAAGTACGGGAAGAGCGCCTGGTGCGCCGGCTTCGCCTGCACGAGCGGGACGCTGTGGCCGTGGAACGCGGACTCCTGTGGCTTGGTGGGATCGACCTCGGTCATGGGGACTCCTCTCTCGGGGGTGGCGGTGCGTGTTGGTCGAAGAACGTCTGGAGCATCACCCCGCGCTCACGACGCTTGGGGTGTTCCTTGAGCGGCTTCTCGGGCTCGCTCGCGGCCGGCTTCGGCGCCGGGGGCGGTGGCGGCGGCGCGATGCGGACAGGTTCACTCGGAGGAGCAGACGGAGGCACGGGAGCCGGCGGCCAGACGGTTCGCCGTCGCGCGCCGTACTCCTCGGTGTCCATGCTGTAGAGACAGCGGATCGGACGCGGCCGGCCGCCGAGGAGCGTCTTGCCGGCGTCGCGCTTCGAGTGCACGAGGCAGGCCCGGTCGACGAGGCTCGCGTCGAGGATGTCGTTCGCGTCGAGACCGGGCCGGACGGTCTCGCTGCGCCCGATGCTGACGCGCCAGTCCCTCGACTCCGTCGTGCCGCGGGCCTTCGCAGTGCCGTGCGACTCGCCTTCCTGACTGCTTCCGCCCTTGCTCTCGCCCTTGGTCTGGCTCTCCTGGGAGCTGCTGTTCGACGTGCCGCCCTGCGGAGTGCTGCCCGTACCCGAGCTGTGTCCCCACATGTTGCTGAAGAACTCGCCCCAGTTCTTGCCCTTCGACTCGCTGAAGGTCTCGGTGTCCGTGGTGGTCGTGAGCGTGGAGCGTGAGCCGCCGCGGGCTCTTTGACGGCTCTGGGACCACACGGTCTTCTCGCCGGAGAGCTTCTGGAGCTCCTCGATGTCGTCGCCGTTCGCGACGCTGAAGAAGAGGCGCAGGTTCGCGTTCGTCGTGACGTGATCGCGGATGTCCGTGCTGCCGACCTTGAGGTTCTGCACGGACTGATTCGCCATCACCATCGAGAGGCCGACGCCGGCCGAGAACGTGAGCAAGCGTCCGATGTTGAAGGACGCGACCTCCTGGAACTCGTCGATGATCGCGTAGGCGCGCCGCTCGCCGCGCGTGTAGTTGCGCTCGGCGACGGCGTGCATGAACGAGTAGAGCGCGAGGCGCGCGATGTCGAGGCCGGCCGTGCTGCGCAGGACGGGGACCCAGAAGTAGAGGACCTCGCGTTCCTCGATCGCCGTCGGCATGTGGATCACACGCGCCGGGTCCAGACCTTCGCGACGCTCGAGCCGCGCGGCGAGCTCCGGGCGCACGAGCGGCGCGAGCGTGGCCTGCGCTTCGCGAGCGTCGTGTCCGGTCTTCTTAGAGGCCGTCGTCTTCAACGCCTCACCGAAAGTCTCGAGCGTCGGCGCTCGCCCGGACTGCTCGCGGGCCTCGTCGACGGCCCGCACCATCGCCTCGCGGTTCTCCTTCGAGTAGTAGCCGTGGCCGTAGCCGGGCCCGTGGAAGACGTCGAAGGCCTGCGCGAAGAAACCGCCGAGGTCCGCCGGCGTCGGGATGAGCGAGGCGAGGCTCCCGAAGACGTCGAAGACGTGGCTGTCCTTCTCGGGGTGCGTCGTGAAGTAGTGGAACCGCCGGCCGCGTCGCTTCGCCTCGAGCCGCGCGGTGTGGAACAGCGCGAAGTCGCCCTTGAGGTCGATGATCAAGATCGGCGGAGGCGGCCCGACGTGCTCGCCCGGCCGCGGCGGTTCGTCGGAGCCGCGGATGAGCTGCGTCACGAGCGGAATGAGGGCGGCGCTCGTCTTGCCCGTCTGCGTCGCGCCGACGACGTGCGCATGCGCGTGGAGCAGCGGACGCGACAGCAGGATCGGGTCGGCGGTCACCGGCTCGTACCCGAGCAGGAGGTGCTGCGACGGGGCGCGCTCCGCACCGACCTTGAGCCGCTCGAAGTGCGCCTCCCACGGGAGCTCTTCCCACAGACGCGTCGTGTTCGGCACGAGCCGCGGCGGTTCCGGCTCGGCAGGCGGCAGACCGGGATCTACCGGTGGCGCGACGTCGTGGCGCGGCATCAGCGGAACACGGTCGACGAACCTCGGGAAGAGCTCCTCGTTCACGATCCGCAGGATCTCGCGCGCCGGCGCGAGCTCGAGGTGCAGGCGCAGGCTCGGGTCCCTCGCGAGCGTCTCGGTGTTCTCGTCGGGGTTGTTCGACTCGAGAGCCCCATCCTCCATGCCCCGCGGAGCGAGCACGCGCTGGAGCAGTGCCGCGAACACCTCGGGCGGAATCGGGATCCAGCCCGGCACGAAGAGCGGCGCCTCTTCCTTCGGAGTAGCCGCGGCGAGCGACGCGTTGGCCCGCTCCGCGACGAAGTAGGCGATCGCCTCGGCGAGCCCGGCCTCGTCGCGTACGCGCTGCCCGCGCGTGTACGTGACGCGGTACGTGTAGAGGAACCTGTTGTGCCGTGGGACGAGGCGGAGCAGCCAACCTCCGAGCCCGCGGCGAAGCCCTCGTTGTGGGACCGGCTTCGGATCGAAGGCGATAGCGGTGCCGCGCTTGCGCGGGAGCACGATCGTCTGCCGCGATGCGGAGTGCACCTGGACCCACGGGTCGAGGTGCTGGCGCAGGATGGCCGCAAGATCCTCGACGAAGCGTGCATCGACGCGCAGGTGGACACGGACGATGTCGCCGGCCCTGCGGCGTCGGTTCTCGAGGCGCGCGAGGAACGCGTCGTAGAGCTTCTTCTGCTCCGCGAAGGCGGCGACTCGCGCCGCGTGCTCCTTCAGTCGGTCACCATGCTGCTCGCGCGCGTGCAGGTACGCTTCCCACGCCTCCTCGTAGGCGCGCAGTGCGTGCCTTGCGTCGGCGAGCTTCTTGGCCTGAAGCCGCTCAAGTTCCGTTGCTTCGTCCGTTTCGATCATGGAGGAAGGCGCGCAGGGTCGCGGGTCCTGGGGCGAGCTCGACTGCGATGGACGTGAAGCGGCGCAGTTCCGCTTTGCCGATCCGATTCTTCAGCGTCGCTCGTCGATCTTCTTGTTCGACGAGCACTGCGAAACCCAGGTTGCGACTGGCGATCCAATCTCGCAAGAGAGGGTCTTTCCGGCGTTCGTCGATGCGTTTCTTCAGGCGGTCGAGCACGTTCTCTTCGCTCGTGCCGGGGCCGGGCACGTAGAGCTCGTGCAGCACCGACCACTCGCCGGCGGGCTGGATGCAGTGCATCGCGCCGGGCGCGTTCACGCCGAGGAGCTCCTGCTCTTCGGCCGCCGTGAGCAGGAGCCGCGGCCCCTCGTCCATCGAGCAGAACCACAGCGACGCGAGCGCCGCGTGGACGGCGTGCGCGTCGGATGCGCGCGGCACGTCGGTGAGGCCGATCGCCTTCGCGCCCTCCTCGGTGAGCTGGTAGTAGCTGAAGCCGTCGGGGAACTTGGACGACTCGAGCAGCCCGGCCTTGAGCAGCCGAGCCACCACGTTGCCGGCGGCGTCGGCGCTCTTGAAGAAGAGCTTCTGCAGGACCGGCCGGATGGTCAGTCGATGACGCGCGACGTGGCGCAGGATCTGCTCGTCGCGCGGCGTCATCACCAGAGCTCGTAGGGAAGCGAGGTCCGCTCGCAGGAGGCGTGGAGCTTCTGGAGCCGCTCCTTCTTGTAGGTGCCCGCGAACTCGATCAGGGTCAGCCGGTCCTCCTCGCGGACGACGGCGTCGGGAACGAAGCCCTCGAGCTCGCCCGGGTCGAAGAGGTCCTCGGGCACCCAGGAGGCGGCGCGCCCGGGCTCCTGCCCGCGGAACCGGAGGTAGAGCGCGGCCAGGCCGAGGTCGTGGGAGAGCTCGCTCTCGCGTGGCTTCCGCCCGCCGCCCCCGCCGAGCCACGAGCCCACCTCGCGGGTCGCCGCGACGAGCACGACCGGTCGCAGCGGCGAGCTCCAGCGCCGCTCGAGCCGGTAGGCGATGGCCGGCAGGTCCGGCGTCCGGTCACCCGGCCGCCAGGTGAGCAGCGGCTCCTCGAGGCCGGGGAGCTCGTGGACCATCGCCGGCATCCGGCGCAGTAGGCCGCGGCGCTCGAGGACCGTGAGGCGACGTGCGGCATTGGTCGTCGCATTCCGAGTGGCGCCCCACCAAGTCCGGGCCACCTGGTCCAGGGAGAGCATCCGGACCCGACGCGAAAGCACCTCGAGAATCTCGAGATCGCGGCCCGCCAAGCTCTCCCCCAACTTCGCCATGCTCCTGGTGGGCGCAGATCTTACGCGCGGTCGCATTCGGGGGGCGGGAGGTGGGCGGGGTTGGGGGGGAGCGCTGGCCTGGGGTGGTGGGCGGGAAGGCCAGCGGGGTGGGTGGCGGGCAGGTCAGGGGGTCCGGGGGGGTCCCGGGAGGGACACCTCCGGCGTTCAGGGTGGAGGGTGGGGTGGAAGGTCGGCGCAGGTGGCCGGTCCGGGCCCGGTCCTGTGGATGGAGAGCGGGGCCGGCGCCTTGTCAGGCGCTCGGCCGGCGGAAGAGCAGGCAGTACTCGTGACGGATGGGAGCGTCGACGAATGGCGCGTAGGTCTTCCGGTCCGAGGTGCAGCGGTGCTGCTCCTTGATGAGGATGGAGCGCAGCTCTCCGAAGGCTCCTCGGTGGGACAGAATCTCGGCGGCCATGGAGTAGTAGCGGCCTCGCTTGCGGATGTCGCCGACGAGGACGGCGAGGTGGCCTCCGGGGGTGAGCGCTCCGGCGCAGCGAAGCAGGCAGACGGAGAGGCGCTGGCAGAACTCCGGCCACTCGGCGGTCTGGCTCAAGTCTCGGGGGTCAGCCTGTGAGTAGCGGACGATGTCCCAGTAGGGCGGGTGCAGCCAGATGAACTCGAAGGGACCGGGGAGCGTGTCGCGCTCTAGGTCGAAGCCGGTCCGGAGGTCGGCGCCGAAGAACTCGATGCGAGTCCGGAGGTGTCGGTTGATGCCGCGGACGACGTCCCTTGTCGTGCCGGACCCCATCATCGGGTCGGCCACGGTCTTCGGGCGGTAGCGCAGGAGCAGCTCCTTGAAGAGGGTGCCGTCGCAGTTCCCTCGGTAGCGGCTGTCGCCCCAGGCTTGGCAGCGGGAGGGGTACGAGACCACGGAGCCGAAGTTCGGGTCCGCGGTGTAGAGGCGCTCGCGGTCTGCATGGTCGCAGAGCGTGGTGTCGGGCTTCGGCGCGTTCTGCCAGGGCCAGGAGGTGCGCCGTGGTGGCTGGTTACCTTCCATGCGGCACCTCGCCGGAGCACTTCTCGCAGACGTGGTAGGGCCCGTCCTCGCCCTGCCCTTCCTCCATGTCCCAGGTCGGCCAGGCGTTGCCGCAACGGCGGCAGACGCCGAGCCGTTCCAGGAACAGCTCCAATGTCGCATCGAGGTCGAGCAGCTCCTCTTCGAGCAGCTCGCGCGCTTCCTTCTTGATGCGCTCCAGCGGCAGGCCGGTGAACCGGTCGTGCAGCTCTTCGAGGATGCCTTCGAGGAACCTCTCCAAGTAGCTCATAGGCTCTCCTCCGCGGATGGGACGCCGGGAACCTGCTCCGCCCAGGCAACGAGCACCTTCAGGATTCGGTACATGTCGCTGGCGGCTTCGCCCAGGTCGAGCGGCTCGTCGCCGATGTAGTTGCACAGCGCCGTGCGCGCCTCGTCGATGAGCCGCGGCAGGTCGCGGAGAAACGCATCGGAGGGAGTTGGGTCCCTTTCCGACTCCGTGAAGACTCCTTCGGCGGCGTGCGTCGTGGTCCTCAGCTCGAAGGACCGCGACCAATCGCACTGGAACTCTTCGACGGCGAGCGCTCGCGCTTCCGCCTCGGTCGCGGCCGTGACGACGACATCCTCGAAGAAGAGGATGGTCTGCTGCACCTGGATGGTGTACTCGCGCGGCGTCGATTCGCTCATGGCTAGTACTCCTCCGGCAAGAGCACCGTCGTTGCCGAACGGTCGCATTCGGTGATGACCCAGAACCGCTTCCCGCTCTTCGCGGTGTACTGCGAGAAGAGCCGACCTCCCTGTTCGTAGGCGCGCTCGTTCTGCTCGCGGTCGAGGTCGTCGAGTTCGCCCCAGTCACCTCGCGCGTGGCGCGTGATGCCCGTGACCACGTCGTAGGGGTCGAGCTTGCGCTCCACGCCGCCGGTGATGCGGACCTCCCCGAGTGGGAAGGAGAGCTTCCTCGCGAAGGGGTTCCGCTTGTTGTTGTCGTGCTTCGTTTCCATGTTTGCCTCCTGGTTTCGTTTCGTTCGCGAGCCATCGCGAAACGAAACCGGGAGGCACGAAGGCCACGGGCGCGAGTGAAGGCGTTCGGTGGAGGCCAAGAGCAAGGCAAGTGACGCGTACTCGCGGCGCGCGGCCTTGCGGCCTCCTCCGCCTTCGCGCCCGTGGACTGATGCATGGAAACGAAGCACGACGGAGACAGGGACCCCTTCGCGAGGAAGCTCTCCTTCCCTTCAAGCGGCGGTCCGCTGGAACAAACCGGCACCGCCGTGCTCGAGCGTCCGGGAGTCACCGATTGCCGAGCAAGGACTGGAGACGCTTCAGCGAACGGCATCGGCGCTGGCGAAGGACATCGGGTGTGATTCCGAGCGACGCAGCAACTCGAGCCGCTTCGCCTCGAGGGAACGCGAACTCGCCGGTCTCGGGCTGGTACCAGGGGAGGCTCACGCGCAGGGCCTCGGCCTCGTCGGAGCTGAGGAGCTCGAGGACATCGTCGAGCCGCGAGTGTTCGGTCGCTGGTGGTGGCTCGGCGTCCTCGTCGACACCGGCGGACATTTCGTCGAGTCCGTCGGAGAGGAGCTCGCGTGGTGCGCGATAGCGTCCCTCGAAGGAGTGCGCGACCAGGCGCCGCGTGACGGTAGCCAGGAATGCGAGCACCTTGCTGCGGACCACGTCGCGGTCGGGAGCATCGAATCGTCCCGCGAGGTCGACCTCCTTCGGCTGTCGACCGGCCCAGTCGAACACGCTGTGGAAGGCGTCGTGCACGAAGTCGGCCACGGCGGCGTCGTCTCGTGCGCGCTCTCCGAGTGCTCGCGCCGCCACCTTGGCGACGTATCGGGAGTGCCGGCAGTAGAGCTCGCTCCAGGCGTCCCGCGCCGCGTCGGCGTCGAGCTCTTGCAGCGCCATGACACCGAGCAACTCGGCTTCGGTGCAGTGGACGAGTGGGCGTTCAGCGCTTCTTGCGCGGCCGGCCTCCTGCGCCAGCAGGGATGGGATGATGGCTTCGGCGAGCTCGGCCGAAGCCCTGGTTGGTGGTGGCTCTACTGGTTGTTCATCGTCTCGCGTCGTCCTCGGCATCGTTCGTTCCTCCTTCGAAGAGCGGCCATCCGCTCACCGAGCCGTGGCGGATGCCGCTCGCGCGAAGGAGGAACGGGCCGAGGCGACGCGAGCTGAGCCACACGAGCCCGACCCCAACGGGCTTCGGCCGATTCCCTTCGCCGAGCCTCGTTCCTCCGTCTCCTCGAGCGCGCGGAGCGCGTCCTCTCCCCTCTCCTACTGCGCGAAAAGGGAGCGCCCCTCGCGGAACGCTCCAGCGAACGTCACGCGGCCTGCTCTTCGGCGTTCTCGTTCGGCTTCGAGTGGATCCACGTGTGCGCCAGGTCCAGCACCTTGGCGGCGACCAGAAGGTCGTCCCGTCCGAAGGAGCTCGTGCTCTTCCACTGTCGACGGTTGTCGTCGAGCTTCACCGAGTAGAGCCGCTCGATGGTCACGTTGTGGCGGACCCCGAACTCGCTCTTGTTCTCCCAGATGCTCGCGCGAACAAGCCCTACGCGAATCTCGTGCACCGGTTTCTGTCTCTCGTTGTTCATAGGTTTCTCCTCTTGTTGAAGGTTGACATCTCACGGGCGACCGGATGTCAACTTCGACGGGAGGAAGGAACCGATGCCGGGCGACCGGAGCATCCTGAGCAGCGGGCGAGCAGAGCAAGCGCACGTGACGGCCGAAGGCTGGCGCGGGCGGTTGCCGAGCCATCCGCTCGAGTGCTCCGGTCCCCAGGCAGTTGAACTTCGAAGAGACAGTGCCAGCAGTGCACGGGTTCGATCAAGGCGCGTTTGCCGGCGAGCAGGAGACGAACGGGCGTGCGGGGTCGACGTGCGATGCCCCGAGACGGTGTTTCGGTGGAGCACGCCGACATCGACAGGACGTGGCACGAGGACTGCGGGCGGGCGCAATGGCCGGCTCGTCGTCGAGGACCTGGGCGTCCGCGTGGGCGAACTCGGAGCTCCGCCGACGAGGTGCCCGCGTGTCGAGCTCGAGCACGACGCACCCGGGCGCCCCTCTTCGCGCAGTTCCTCCCCCGAGGAGTCGCTGCCGGCCTGCGTCCGGAACCGTCGGGGGTCGCCAGACTCGCCTTGCCCCCGACGGTTCTGGAGGCTGGCCGGCCGAGGTGGAGTGCGGCGGCTCTGCCGCTCCGCTCAGGACCCCACGAAGTCGACCTGCCGTGGCGGGGCTCGGCGTGGCACCGAACCGCTGCCGGAAGCGACCCGGCTTCCTGAAGGGGGTCCGGTCGTGGAGTGAGTAGAAGCAGCTCGGATGGAGCAACGGGGAGGAGAAGGCCAGGAACTGGCGCTCCCCTCCCCGTCGACGAACCTGCACAGCTTGGACGCATCGACCGTCGGGCTCGATGCGCGGGACGTCACTCGTGCGATGCCGTGCCCGAGCTTGTCGAGGTCACGGCGAGCACGAAGTCCCGTCGCGGTCGAGCTCGGCTACGCGTCCGACTTCGACTTGCGGGCCTCGGCGCGCTCGCTCTGCTGGGTCTCGTGGATCCAGCACCAGGCGAGATCGGCGACCTTCGCGACGAGCGGGAGGTCGTCGCGGTTGAAGCTCGTGGAACGGGACCACTCGGAGTCGCCCTCGTTCTTGTAGAGCTTGTGGATGCCGACGTTGAAGATCGTGCCGTTGTCCGTGGGTTGATCGAAGACGGACGCGACGACGAGACCCATGCGGAACTGCTTCTTCGGTTTCTGACCAGGCATGGCTGCCTCCTGAAAAGGTGTTGGCTTGCTGCCAGCGACCATCGCTGGAGCCCCCAGCGCACGCGTTCGGGGCTCCAGCGGGAGGCGAGCGGAGAACCTTTGCCGCTTCTACTCAAGGTCGATCCTATACCGATTTGGAGCGCTACTCACCTCCGACCGAAGGGTCGACGAGCGAGCGGAAGCGCGGGCCCGAAACGATGAGGAAGTCCAGCAACTTGATGCCGAGCAGCTCGCCGGCTGAGGTCAGTTGATCGAAGGCGCGTCGGTCGGCATCGGAGGGATCGAGGTTGCCGGAAGGGTGGTTGTGCGCGGCGATGATCGCCTGCGCGTTCGCGAGCAGCGCACCTTTGAACACCTCACGTGGATGGACGATCGACTGGTTCAAGCTGCCGACCGAGACGACCTCGACGGAGAGCGGACGGTGCGCCGAGTCGAGGTGCAGCACCACGAAGTGCTCGCGGTCCTTGCCCTCGAAGTACGGGATGAGGACGTCGCGGGCCTCGTAGGGCCCGCTGACGCGCGGCGCTTCGGCGATGGTCCAGCGTTGCTCGACCGTGACGAGCCGGATCCTCGGGGGAGTCGCCTGAAGGAGAGGGATGAGCTTCGTCGGCGCCATGCTCAGTACTCCTCCGGCAGAAGGATCGTCGTCGCCGAGCGGTCGGCCTCGGTGATGATCCAGAACTTGATGCCCGCCTTCGTGCGGTAGGACGAGAGGATCCGGAAGCCGTTCGTGACGGAGAAGTCGTTCTCCTGCCAGTCGGCGTCGCATACGTCGCCCCAGTCGCCGCGCATGTGGCGCGCGATGGCCTCGCGTACCTCCTCGTCGCCCGCAGGGCCCTCCTGCTTGCAGAGCTCTGCGCTCGCGCCGCGCGTGATGTACACCGAGCCTAGCGGGAACGATGCCCTCTTCTCGAAACGGTTGCGATTGTTCTTGGTCTCCATGTCGTGCCTCCTTGTGTTTGTTCGCTCACGCTCGCGGCGGACGAACACGGGGAGGCAGAGCGACGGCGAGGCCGCGCCGCATCGTGGCGAAGGGCCTTGCAAGGCGACGTGACGGGCTCCGCCCGGCGCGAGCCTTGCGCCCGAGCACCTCTCGCGGCCGAGCGGAGCGTGAGGCATGGAGGCAAAGAACGGCAACCCTCGCTGAAGTCGGGGCGTCGAAGGGCGTGTCGCTCAGGAGGGAGCGCGCTTGCCGCGACGGCCGGAGCCGAACCGTGCCTGCACGAGTCGACGGAACTCGTCCTCGGTGTTCGCGCGGTCCTCAGGCGCCAACTCGAAGTGCTCGAAGAAGCTCTCGAGGGCGACCCGGAACACCGTGTTCGAGGTGAACCTCACGCGCCGGTCGGTGCGACGACGCTGAAGTTCGGCGGCCAGCAGGTTGGCCGTGGTGCGCATGTCCGCGGTCATCGGCACGGTGACGGGGTCGGTGTAGCGGTTGGGAGTCGGTGCTGGTGCCTCCACCGAGGGCCGTGCTGCCTTCTGGAGGCCGAGATCGCGCGTGGCCTCTGGGGTGGGTGCGGCCACTATGCGTTCGGCGCTAGAAGGTGCCTCTCCGGCCACGACGGCGGGCTTCTCGGTCGCGGTCCGTGGTGCCGCGAACGGACTGTCGCGCCGAGTCCCCTCGGGAGCGGTCACGGCGCCGAGGACGCCGACTCGGCGGATGCCGGCGGCGAGATCGTCTTCCGTCGCCCTCCCCCTAGCCATGGGCGACGAGCTCCTCCCTCGGGACGTCGCTTGCGGCGGCGAGACGCGCGAGGAACTCCTCCGCGAGGCGTGTGAAGTCGACCGTGCCGCGGCCAGCGGTGTCGTCCTCGTACTCGAAGATCGTCCGTCGCACGCTGGGCGCGGACTTCGCCTTCGTGTTCACGCGGATGATGGACTCGAAGAGGTTCCCAGCGAGCTCGCGCCGGAGGAGGCTCTCGACGTGCCGGCACACACGCTCGTGCTTCGCGTAGCGCGTGAGCACGACGCCGAGCAGCCGCAGGTCGGGCGCGATCTTCTGGAGTTTGCGAACGGAGTTCCCGAGTAACGTCAGGCCGACCATGGGCAGGAACTCGGCCGAGCACGGCACGAGGAACCACTGGCTCGCGGCGAGCGCGTTCACGACCACGAGCGAGATGCTCGGCGGACAGTCGGCGAGGACGAAGTCGTAGCTCTCGAGCGCGCGGGTCCGGGTGAGGCAGGTCCGCAGGACGTGCTCGCGCCCGACCGCGGAGACGAGACTCAGGTCCGCGCCGACGAAGTCCTCGGCGCAGGGCACGATGTCGAGGTTCTCCTGGGGCGTTCTGGCGATCAGCGCGTCGAGCGAGGCCTCGTCGAGGAACGCGTCGTAGAGCGTGGGCGTGCCGTCGACGAGCTCCACGGAACCGATGAGGCTCTGGGTCAGGTTCTGCTGCGCGTCGAGGTCGAGGACGAGGACGCGCCTGCCAGCGCGCGCGAGAGCCGCACCGAGGTTCGCGGTCACGGTGGTCTTCAGGCATCCGCCCTTGTGGTTGACGATGCTGACGATGGTCGGACCCGTCATGACCGCCTCGCGGCTTGCTTGTCCTCGAGCCAGTCGCGCAGGTCCGACTCGCGAAAGCGCCAGCGGCCTCCGCGCGTCATCTTGAAGGCCGGCAAGCTCTCGTCGCGGATCAGGCGGTAGAGCGTGTTGCGGTGAACGCGGAGCAGCCGACAGGCCTCCGGCACCGAGATGACGTCAGCGTTCGTGCCCCCTCCGTCGTGCATGTCCAATCGTGGTGTTGCGTGTGGCATCGTCCCTCCTCCTCTGGCACTACCACGGAACAGCGGAGCACACTAGAGGCGTTTGCAGCCGCGACGCGCTGCGTCGTGCGCGCGCTCTCGCCCTCCGAAGTTCAGAACTTCGGAGGTTCGCGACTCGCGAGCTTCAGAAGTTCCGAACCTGCGAGTTCATGACCCTCGTGCACTCGGAGCATGCGATCTCCCGATGTTCCGAAGGAGCGGACCTGCGAGCTTCGGAGCATCGCAAGTTGCGAGGATCGCTCTGATTCCTGCGACGATCGCGGCTTGCGTGAATCTCAATGTCGGGGCAGGGTGGCCCTGAAAACACAGAAAGCGACACAGGCGGTCGCTTTCAGGTCGCGCATGGCGCGCGGGGTTCAATCGATTCCTCATCCCTAGCGCGATTCTCGGTGACCTGTCAACCGCGATCGCGGTGCCGCCGTTCGTGTCGCTCACAACGAACTCGCTTCGGCGAGAAGGAGGGAGGATGCACATTCGCGGTGGCTATCGAGCCATGACACCGATCCACGTCTGCAACGCGCTCGCGGCCTACGACGAAGGCCTCGTTCGCTACCGGACGCTCAGGACCTACTTCGCGTGCGTGGCGGTACTCGCGGTGCGCGAGGCCGCGACGCGCGTGCGCGGGGAGAGGCCGAAAGGCGCGGGCGAGGCCGTGCACGCGGCGGAGCTCGCGAGGCTCACGGGCACGGCGGAGGCCGTTGCCGTGGCCGACCTGAAGCGGCTCGCCAAGGCCGGGCTCGTGACGAGAGAAAGGGACGTCGTGCGCCTGGTCGACGAGGCGCTGCCCTGCGCCGTCGAGCTCCTGGAGCTCGTGTCCCCGAACCGGAGCTGGAGCCGACCGATCCCCGTGCCGAGGCCTTGGCTCAGGTTCCTGGCCCGTTACCCACGGCCAGCCGTCGCGAAGGTACTCCTCGCGTACGGCCTCCGGGGGTTGAGCCTCGAGCGCGGCTCGGGAGCCGTGAGGAACCGCGGCACGCTGAAGGCCACCTGGGTGGCCGACGTCTTCGCCGTGAGCCTGCGAGCGGTGAAGGCGGCGCGCGCGACGCTCGTCGCGACAGGGCTCGTCGCCCGCGACGAGGGCTCGTCCCAGTGGAAGCTGAACCGGGACGGCTCCTACTTCGAGCTGAACCTCACCTGGCGGGCGAACGAATCTGCACGCCGCAGGGACCCGATCAGAATCGATTCTGCACCCCCAGTGAAGAGACTTGGAACTCCTTCGGATCTGGAAGACCAGCGAACTGCGCGAGCTGGTGTCTCTTTGGGACCCGACTTCCGCAACGTGCAGCGCGAGGACCTCGAGCGCTTCGCACGGATGGAAACGCTGTTCTGGCAAGCCGTGGACAGGAGATGGCTACGGGAGTCGGAGATGGACGTGCTGAACTTCCTGGCCGCAGCTGTCCGGGCACGCTTCGGCAAGGCCCGCGACCCGGTGCGCGTGTTCGTCGCCATCGTGAGGCGCGGGCTCTGGACCCACATCACCTGCGCCGAGGAGGAGCGAGCTCGCGCGGCGCTGGCGCGCTACCGCGAACGCTGCCCGACCGCGTTCCGGGAGCGGCCCGCCGCACTCGCGCACGAGTGGCGCGCCGCCGCATGAAACGGCCAGGTCACGCGCCGCGCTGCTCCGCGAGCGCGGCCTCGATCCGGTCGAGCTGGGCGCGCAACGCGTGGAACTCCGACTGGAGGTCGGCCAGTGCGGGAAGGACCATCGCCCGGATGGCCCGGCGGGTGTTCAGGTTCGCAGCGATGAGGTCCTGGAAGCGGGTGCGCGTATCGTTCTGGACGTCACGGAGTTGGCTGCCGGACTCGGCGTACTCGATGGTGACGCCGTCCGGGTCGACATGGAGCTTCTCCTGCTTGAACGCCTGGCGCGATGGCCTGCGGATCGGGTAGGCAGCGAGCACGGTGCCGTCATGGAGCATGGTGGCCAGGTAGTGCATCGGTCGCCGTCGCGCTCGTGCCATGGGATCTCCCTCGAGAAGGACGCTGGTAAGGACTCGTTCGAGCAGTTCGATCGTGCCCTGCTCGCCCAGGGAACGCGATACGGACCGCGGCCTTGGTGAAGGTGAGGGCAACGGGGGGAACCTTAGGGTTCTGAACCTGCGTGCCCTCGAACGATCAAGGTCGCACTTCGGCGCTCGGATCCGCTTCCGATGACTCGGGGGTCTCGACCTGGCGGTCCAACACGAAGTCGGCTGCGGCCTGAGCGAGTGACGATGCCTTGAACACGGCACGCTTGTCGTCCTTCAGGACCTTCAGCCAGTGCCCGATGTACTCGGGGTGGCGAAGGCGCCCGTCGATACCGAGGTGCGCACACAGGAACGCGGAGCCCATCTCGGCCACGAGTTCCTCGGCGGCATAGGCTTCCGTGCCGAACCGCTTGCCGAGCTCCCGATCGAGCCGTGACTTGTGGCCGGTCCAGTGCGTGAGCTCGTGGAGCTTGGTGCCCCAGTAGTGCTCCTCGCTTTCGAAGGCCTGTACCGTCGGCATCTGGATGAAGTCGAGCGCGGGCGCGAAGAACGCCTGCCTGCCTCCATGCCGGACATCGACTCGGTGCCGGACGAAGAGTGCTTCGACTTCGGCGTGCCGAAGTTCCTGAGCCTTCTCCTCGACCTTCGCCAGCGCGGGGATGCCCTCGCACTGCTCGGCGTTGAAGACGGCGTAGGACCGGAGGAGCGGGATGCTCTTCCTGTCGTCCTCGGTCGTCTCGCTCGCCTTCTCCCGGACCTTCAGCTGCTTCCAGAAGATCACTTGCGTGCTCTTCTCGCCGCGCCGGACCTGTGCGCCGAGCGTCTGTGCTTGGCGGTACGTGAACCAACGCGGATCCTGGTACCTCTTCTTCATCGCGGTGATGAGGAGGAGGAGTACGTTGACTCCGCGGTAGCCTCGCGCGGTGTAGCCGTTGAACGGCCCACCGCCGAAACGTGCATCGAGCGTCCGCCAGGGCTGAACCCACGGCGCGACGCCTCGCTCCAGCTCGGCCACGATCGTGTCGGTGACCGTCTGGTAGAGATCTTCCCTTGCCATCGTCATGCGTCCCTTCTGCTTGGGAACCTTCGGGTGAACCGACCCCGTTGCCGGCTCGCATGACGCGCCCTCGCCGTCGATCGATTGCACGATCGCGCAGTGAGGCTGTGGATGGTTATGGCCTGTCTCAGCCGCCGTGGAACATGGCGCTGGTTCGGGCCCTTCGGTCTCGTCGATGTCGTCTTGCATGTCGTCCTCCGTAGCGAGCGCGCTCTTCAGCGCTCACCCGCCGGGGCGCTGAAGAGCGGACGAGAGGAGGAAGACGGGAAGCCGGACATCGACGTTCGCGACAGGCCTGAGCAGGTGGCCGGTCCGTGAGCAGCTCACGCAAGGCCTCGTACACTTCAGCGGCGTGATCCCCGTGACCCTGCTCCGGACACTCCTGGCTGCCGTGCCCTTCGCCGTCGTGCTCGCCGGATGCGGAGGAAGCGTCGAGCCGACGCATGTCCAGAGGACCGGGCTCGAGGTCCCCGCCGACTGGCCCGAGATCGTCACGGCGGCAGATTCCGATTGGACGCCGGAAGAGGTCCGCACGCTGAACGCGGCGCTGTACCTGGTCGAGTCCTCGCTCGCGCCCGACGATCCGCGTCGGTCCCTCATGCGCGTCGCGCCCTACGTGCCCTCCGATCGGATGCCGGCAGACGATGGGCCCTTACCCGAGGACATCGAGGGCGTCTTCAGCGTGCGGTCGGGCAACGTCTACCTGAACCGACCGAGGCCGGCCGACGTGCCCGTGTTGGCATCGCTGCTCGCCCACGAGCTCCATCACATGGAGCGCGACCGCACGTCGTCGGTGAACCGGATGCAGGAGGTGGACCGCGAGCGCATAGCCCACGCACGCGAGGCCGAGGACGCCGGTCGGATGCTGGAGCTCTTGCGCGCTCGGTCCAGCGACCCCGCGACACTCGGCGCGCTCGAGCTTGCCCAGGCGAAGACGCGCGCGTTGGCCGCGATGTACACAGCGAAGTTCGAGCTGTTCCGCCTGGTACAGGCCCTGTACAAGGTCGAGGGGCTGAAGCAGATGGCGAAGCTCTACGGGCTGTACGAGGAGTGCATCCGCCTCGCACAGGCGAAGCTCTCGACGGATCATGGCGAGGAGCTCCGGCTCCTCGACGCGCTTTCCCGCGCGGCCAGTGGAACTCCCGTCCAGGAACCGATCGCGGACGCCCTCGCACGCGCTCGTGCCGCCGTGACTGCCTGCGCATCGCCCCAGGCGAAGGTCGACGAGCTCAGGGCTCGCACAGGACGACGGTGATTCGGGGATTGAGTAGAGGACCAAGCAACCTTCGAAAGAGAGTCCCGATCGGACGAGGACTCGCTGTTCGAGCCTCGTCCGACCAGGTCTGGCATCTACAGTCCGACACGCTCGCGCAAGCTCGTGAAGGAACCGCCCTCGCCCACGATGATGTGGTCGAGCAACGGCACCCCCAGGATCCTGCCGGCCTCGTGCAGTCGTCGCGTGACCTCGATGTCCTCGAGCGAGGGTTCGGGGTCGCCGCTCGGGTGGTTGTGGGCGACGATGATCGCGGCGGCGTGCTCGCGCAGCGCCGGAGCGAACACCTCCCGAGGGTGCACGAGGGACGCGGTGAGCGTTCCTCGCGAGACCTCGGCGAAGCCCATCACGCGATGCTTGCCGTTCAGCAGGAGGGCGACGAACCGCTCCTGGGTCTCGTTCTCGAGGTGCGGCCGGAGCAAGCTCGCGACCGCACCGGCCATGCGGGCTTGCGAACCGTACAGCTCGCAGAGCTCGCTCGACTCGCAGACCACTTCCTCGAACCGCGACACGACACGACGAATCCGGGTGCCCTTGTCCTTGCAACCCATGAGTCTCCTTCCGTTTGCGTCAGCACCATGCTGAAGCTCAGCGGAGCGGCGCGGGCCGCGATCGATTGAGCTTCAGCCGGTCGGAGGGAGACAAACCGTGTGGTCCTTCTACTCGCGATCGAGGGTACAGGAGATCGGAACGCTAGTCACACGCGGCCGCCGGCGCGGCCAACGTGACTAAGGTCCTCGATCCGTGCTATCCCTCGGGTACCCCGCAAGGGGATGTCGCTGTGTTCCATGGTGCAGCGCGGGCAGCAATGTGACCGCGTGCAGCCAGAACGTTGAGCGAAGTTCAGTGCTGAAGGTCTCCGACGCGGCAGCTCCCTAACCAGGAACCCTGCTGCGGCAATCGAGGTCGACCACCTCGATCACTGGAACCTTGGCTGGTAGCGCTGGATGCCTGGGCCAATACCGGGCTCGTCCAGTGCGAGGACGGCTCTTCGGAGCAATGCGTTCGAAGTCACGTGTAGGGTGTGGTGTTCTCTCGCGAACCTGAAAGGAGGTTTTTCGCGCGGTTCCGCCCTGCAATGCAGAACGAGCAATCCCGAAGTTCGAGTCCATGGGTCGAAGACCCCGCCGTGGCGGGGCGACCGTGACAAGCCCGCTCTTCTCCAGGTCGGAGAGCGCGGGTCGCGTGTTCGTGAAGCGGTGAGAATCCGCACGAGGGGGTAGGTGCCTTGGCGCGTGGCTTCCGCTACAGCGGACTCCACGAACGGCATAACTACCTCGTCCACCGCAGGGAGCTTCCTCCTGGCGACAGGAGGAACCGGCCGGTAGACGCCTGGCCGGGTACCGCGGAAGTCGTGCGCCGCCTGGGATGGCGACGAGCGGCGACCGCGGACGTGAAGAGCTCAACTGTGAGAGTCGGATGCGCCAGTGTCCGATTGGTGGTCAGCAGCAAGGGGCACGAGTGCTTTCCCCCGAGAATCTCGATGTGGAGCGTCTCCTCGCAGAGGAGCGTCTCGGTCCGGACCGCTTGTGGCCCGGACTCCGTTCGCCGAATCCAGGAGCCTGTTGCTCCTACCTGGGGAAACCCACCGGCCCGCAAGGCGGTGGAGGGCGAGGTGAACGCGTGGAAGCGGGACCTCTCGGCACATCGAGCGCAGACTGGGAAACGGTCTGCCAGGGGCGTGACCCTTGTTGCGACACGACACGCTAAACGGGGAAGGTCTCGGACCTCCGGGTATGGTCACCCGGTGCGGGGCAATTGTCGGCCTCGTGGAAGTAGGACCTCGGTCCGAAACGTCCGAGACTGGGAGCGAGCTTCGAGTACGACGCGGTCCATGTCCGCGCGTGATCCTCGGGAGCGGCGACGCAAACCCGAGGAGTGACCTCTGCAAGGCAGTGGAGGACACGTTGGCGACCGTGGGGTGGTTCCCGTGGTCGATGCCAGGAGGAAAGAAGCGACCAGCCAGATGCAGCACTGACTCGGCCGTCGGGACGGGGTGAGGACCACAAGGAGTCCTGGCCCCGTCCCGGCTGTTGTTCGCTGTGAGCGGAGGAGACTCTGTGAAACGAGCTCCTTCCCTGACACCGGACTGGCGATGGTGGCTCGAGGTGTACCTCGCGCTCCATCGCGGCGAAACTTGGGTTCGTACCGAGCGACTTCCATAGATGGTGCAACCACCATGATGGGAGCAACGCAGTCGCGCTCCGCGCGGATGCGTCGAGCTTGGAACGGTTCGGTTCCGAGGAACGGAAGTCCTTCGCCCGCACATGGACGCGGACGAAGGGCACGAGATCGATCCCCCGCCGCGCGCGCTACCAGGTAGGTGGAGCGTGCGGCGGGATGGTCTCGGAGACTCGTTCCTCGGTGAGAAGGATTCGATTTCGAAGGCCGGGCTTCGGAGAGGTGTGCCCACGATCAAACACCTCCCATTCGAGACGGGGGTGGGAATGAGAAGGCTGAATGACATACCAGTACGAGGTGAAGTCCATCCGCGCGTTCGTCCAGCGCGTCGCATGTGAGGTCGCGAACCGCGGCTACGTCTTCTACGTGACCGGCCACATCCCGGCCGGCCGCGCCCCCGAGGACACCGACCAGAAGCTGCTCGCGGCCTACGGGCTCTCGCTCAGCAAGTTCCAGCGCTACCGCCGCAAGAGTCGCGGCATCGCGAGCGTCCAGTACGTCCGCCACCGCCGCTTCTTCGTGATGCTGGCGACACCCGGCCAGAACCTGTGGTTCGAGCGCGAGCAGTGGCCGCGCGAGCTGCGACTGAAGCGCGGCTCGCGCATCAAGGACCTGCGCGAGGAACCGCTGCGCTACGCCGGCTACCAGATCGCCCTACGCCGCTCGTCGAACACCGGCCGCGACCACGTGTCCGTCCGCATCCAGAAGGACGAGTTCCTCGGGCTCAAAGCCTACTTCCTCGACATCGCCTGCAAGCGCAACGTCGAGAACCTGCGCTGGGAGTACGCCAACCTCCCGTTCGAGCCCTATCGCGGCGTCAAGAAGCAGTACGGCGAGATCGCGCGCGCCGTGAACGCGAAGCGCAAGACCCAGGCGCTCGCGCCTGTCCCGCTCTCATCGTTGCCGGCCCGGAGGAAAGTGGTCCCGACGTTCCTCGACGTGGACCCCTTCGCCGAAGCCGGCCGAGTTCAACCTGAATGCACTGTAGGAGGCCCATGACGAGGATGACGAGGGGACAGAAGGACTACATGGAGAGGCTCAGGGACCCGCGCTGGCAGCGCGTGAGGCTGCGGGTACTCGAGCGCGCCGAGTGGAAGTGTGAGGGCTGCGGCACGGGCGAGGTGAACCTCCAGGTCCACCATGGCTGGTACGAGCGCGGCTTGATGCCGTGGGAGTACCCCGATGGGGCCCTGTACTGCCTGTGCGACCACTGCCACGAGCGCGCGGAGTCGCTGAGGGCCGACGCCTACAAGACACTCGGCCTGATCCCGCCTTGGTTCCATGCGCACGCGACGGTGCTGCTGCACGACCTGCACCTGCTCCTCGCCGCAGGCGCGACGCAAGAGGAGCTGGACGACCTGCGCGTCCAGCGGACAGGGTGACCATGCGGGACAAGGGCCTCGTCTTCGAGGAGATGCGCCGGCAGCGGCGAGCACTTGCGGGCCCGCGGGTCGAGGAGTGGGTCCTCTGGGTGGTCGTGGTCGCCATGCTCTACGTCGTAGCCTCGTTCGCCTCGAGGGCGGCACGCCATGGCCGGGAGCCATCTGCGCTCGACAGGCCGGCCACCCAGGCCGAGCACGGGATGGACGGCGGCACGCAGGGCGAGACCCGAGCCTCGAGGGGCGGACGATGACGGCAAGCCCATGTCGACGGTGGTTCCCCTTCAGCCTCCCGGAGATCGAGGTCACCCTCGGGATCTTCGCGCTCTCCACGAGCGCCCTCGCCTTTCTCGGCGTCGAGAAGCAGCCGTTGGCCTGGTTCACGCTCGGGTACCTCACTCTCGTCTACCTCGCTGGACTCCTGGTCTACGCTCGCCGCTCCAGGCTCACCTTCCTTCGAGACGGCGCTCTTCGCGGCGCTGGCTACGCGCGGTTCTTCCGGCGTGCCACGCGCAGCCTCCTGCTGCTGCACACCGACGACGACTCCCCGAGCGACGAACTGCTCGGCCTCTACCGCACGCTCCTCGACCGCGGCGTCGAGCTCCGCCGGATCATCTTCATCCGCCCGGACCATGCCCCAGGGGCCTACGACTGGGTCCACCGCTTCGGCCGGCACGAGCGCCTGCAGCAGCGCGTGATCCTGCCCGACCGTGCCGACGTGATGCGGCTCAGCTTCGTCGTGGTGGACGAGCGCTGGTCCATCCTGTCGGTCCCTGGTGACGCCGCCGTGGACGGCGAGGGTTACGCCGGCCGCTACCTCCTCCGACACCTCTTGGCCATCGAGGACGCGGAGATCGCCGAAGCCTTCACAGAGGTCCACCGCCAGCTCTGGCGGCGCGCCACGGTCGTCGACGAGGCGCTCTTCGCCGGGTTGCCGCGGCTTCCCAAGCCAGACGACGAGTGAACCTCGTCAGCCGAGCTCCGCCTCGGCGTCGGCGATGAGCGTGCTGGCCTTCGTCTTGAGAGCAGCGGCGAGCCGGTCGATCGTCGTGAGCGAGGGGTTCTTCAGCCCCCGCTCGAGCTCGCTGATGTAGGTCCGGTGGATCTCGGACGAGAAGGCGAGCGCCTCCTGGGACACCTCGAGCCGCTCCCGCCGGCGGCGCAGGGCCTTGCCGAAGGCGGTCTGGAAGGCCTGGGGTCGCTTGGGGCTGGCCACGTCGCCAGCGTGCCGCGCTGTAGGCTATCGCACTACAGGCTATTGCCTACAGCCACCTCCCCGCCACGCCCACCCGCCTGTAGGCTATCGCCTACAATGAGCACCCACGCCGCCCGGCCCGCCCCCGTGGTCGTCCCCCCGGCCCAGCCCGGGAACACCGTCCTCCTGATCCACGCGCCGTACCCCGCTCGCCCGCGGTTCGATGGCCTTCCGAGCTCGCTGCTCTCCGCGAGCGCGCGCCTCGTCGAGCACCTGGCCGAGCGCGGGATCTCCTTTGGTCTGATGGACCCCGGCAGCTCGAGCGAGGGCTTCTACGAGTCCCTCGAGCTCATCCTCCGCTCCGGCTCCGTCCGTGTCGTCTGCATCTCGACCTCGACCGCCGCCATCGAGGAAACCGTCCGCATCGCTCGCCTCGTCCGCGCCGTGTGCGGCTCGAAGCCGCTCATCGTGGTCGGAGGCCCGCATGAGGATTCCTGCCGCCTGAAGGTCGCCGAGGCGGTTCTCGAGGTCGACGTCTCGATCGCCGGCGACGGCGAGTTCGTGCTCCTCGAACTGGTGCGCCGGTTCCTCGAGCTTCCGGACGCCGCTAGCTCGGTGACCAAGGCCCTGGAGTCCCTCGCGCAAGCTCAGCCCGCCCTGCGCGGCCGCGGCACAGTGACCACGCGCACCTGGGACCAACCGTTCGGCCGCCGATTCGACTTCGGCCCGACCGAGGTCGAATCGTTCCACAAGCGCTGTCAGGTCGCGCGTCCGATCCGGTTCGACGTGTTCCCCGGCAGCACCGCAGTACCCCTCACCATCAGCCGCGGCTGCTCCTACGGCCAGTGCACGTTCTGCTCCGAGGGCGGCCCCGGCGTGAAGGCCCAGGTGTGCTCCGACTTCGAGTGGATCGCCGACCTGAGCGTCCGCCACGCCGGCGTCCCCCTGTACTTCCAGGACAGCATCTTCCCCGCGACGCGCCGAGTCCGGCAGGAGCTCCTCCCGAAGCTCCGTGGACTCGGCGTCGAGTGGGGCTGCCAGGTCTACCTGCCGACGCTGTCCGAGCGGCTCGTCGCAGAGCTCGCTGAAAACGGCTGCACCTACCTCTACACCGGCATCGAGAGCGGCTCGGATGACATCCTGCGCGCGATCGGGAAGACGGGGCTGACTCGGGCGCTCATCCTCGAACGGCTCGGGTGGCTCGCCCGGCACGGTGTCCGAGCCGGCCTCTCGCTCATGTTCGGCGCCATGGCCGACGGCGGTCACTTGCTGGAGACAGAGCACACGGTCGCCGAGACGATCTCCCTCGTGCACGAGCTAGAGAACCGCGGGGTGCCGATCGCCGGCATCTACCCGAACGTGGAGACCGTTCTCCCAGGGACGGCGCTCGACGACGGATCGCTGGACTTCTACTCGATGCCGAGAGCGCCGTCGTTCACGGAGTTCGAGGACGGGTGCGTCGGCTACAACTTCCTCACCGTCGTTCGGCCTCCCGACGCAGCACGCCTGCGCTTGGCGAAGACGGTCAGCGACGCGACGCGCTCGATCGTGCCGACTTCGGATGGATCCGTCGCTCGGGATGCGTCTCGACGTACTTGCGGAGTGCGTCCATGAAGTCCTCACGAGGTCGGAGGCGCGCTTCCTCCTGGGCTCGGAGCAGCCTCGTGTAGACGCCCTGAGCGGCACGAATGGACAGCGGTCGGACGTGCCGCGCGCGCTTCGCTCGGGAGAGGATCGGCAGCTTCGACAGCAACTGGCGGCGGGACTCGGGGGGACCCTCGAGCTGTTCCCGCGCCTCGAAGGCTTCACCGCCGCGACCGTAGGCGGCGTTGGGCCAGGAGCCATGCTCCGCGGTGTCGAACGGGACTCCGCCGTCGGCGACGGTGACCGGGGCGAGTAGTCGCTTGCCGACCCACTCCGCGACGGCGACCGGTACCGCGTTGCCGACGTAGAGCCAGCGCGCGTTCTCCTTGAATTCCTCCGACTCGACCGAGGTCCAACCCGGCGGGAACCCCTGAACCCGCTCGGCGAGCTCGATGCCGGGCGTCACGAACTCGTCGGTGTCTCGGAACCAGATCGCCGGGGGCGACGGAATGCCGAGCCCCGAGCCTCCCTTCAGCGTGGGGAGCGCTTCCACCGCCCAACCCAGCCCGCGGTTGCCTTCGGTCCAATAGAAGCCGAAGCAGGCCGCGGCCTCGGGATCGACCTGGTCGAGCCTCGCGGCGCTCGTGTTCGTCGTCGGCGGATCGAAGAGTACGGACCGCGGGTCATCGTCAGGCTCCCGCGAAGCGAGGAAGAACACGCGTCGACGACGCTGAGGCAGCCCGAAGTGGATGGCATCGAGCACCCGGTAGGCCCACCACCGGTACCCCAGTTCCTCGAAGCCGGCCACGACGCGACGCATCGCGCGACCCGAGTGCAGCCGGAGCATGAAGGGGACGTTCTCGAACAGCACCCAGCGAGGTGCCTTGCCCTTGCGCTTCGACGCGGCCAGGAGGCGGAACACCTCGTTCACGAGCCCGCTCTTGGGCCCCTCGATCCCTTCGGTGAGGCCGGCCTGGCTCAGGTCCTGGCATGGGAACCCGGCGGTGACGAGTTCCGCCCCATCCAAGGCGGTCAACTCCTGCACGTCCGCATGCAGTCTCGGACGAGCTTCGAACCGAGCAGCCAGGATGGCTCGGGCCCCGGGGTCTATCTCGCAGGCGAGTCGAAGTCCGTCCGGCTCGAACCCAGCACGATGGAGGCCGAGTTCGATGCCGCCGATCCCGGTGAAGAGGGAGGCCACCTCCACTCCGACCGGCAACGGAGAAGTGACCGCCCGTTCCCGGGCGCGTACGTCGGTGGAGCACCTCCCGCGCTTCGTTCGCGGCGTCTTCGGGGGAGTCGCAGCAGCTTGGCGCATCATCTCGATCGGATTACAGCACAGTTCCGCCGAGATCTCGAGCCCTCATCGAACAAGAGGGGGGCGTCCAGGACGTCGGCCACGGCTCGGCTCCAGTCGGCGTGCAGCAACGACTCGCTGGATCTTCGTGGCCGCTCGGCCCGGATCCTCATGGGTCCACACACGAATGACTACCCAACCCGCCGAGCGAAGCTCCCGATCGGTGTCCCGATCGCGGCGAACGTTCGCGGCCAGCTTCGCCTTCCACCACGCAGCGTTCTTCTTCGGCCGAGTTCGATGCTCTGGGCAAGAGTGCCAGAAGCAACCATCGACGAAGACTGCGACCCGCGACCCGCGGAACACGATGTCGGCCCTCCTTCTCGATGACGCCAGGGCCGGCGCGTCGACCGAGTATCGAAGGCCCTGCGTGTGGAGGATCTTGCGAATCAGTAGCTCGCCGGGAGTGTCACGCTGCTTCGTTGCCATCATCCGACGACGCACGCCGGCGGTCGGCGGAGTCGACTTGCGTGAATCAGAGTTCGACATCGTCGCTCACTCCACCCCGCACTCCTCACTTCGGAGGCACGAACACACCGCTCGCGAACACGAACACAGGATGCGAGCCGTCGTGCCCCACGACACCTTCTACGGCTCGAATCTTCCTTGCCTGAACGTCCGGAGCTTCGTCGAACCGGTGCTGGACCTTGCGACGGAGCTTGAGGAACCCGAGCCCATGATCGAGCTGGATCTCGAACGCGGTCCCGTCTTCCCACTCGAGCTTCAGCTCGCGGTGGTGCGCCGTCGCATCGGACATCCCCTTGACGAGCACGCTTGCGCCAGGAACGTCGCCGAAGAGGGCCACGAGCACGGACTCGTGGTCCGAACGCGACACCCAGTCGTCGCCGAGCGACCACGGCCGCCGTCGATCGTCAGGGTTGGACGTGGTGCGGATAGTCACGTTCGTTCGAGTCCCCACGCCGCCGCGTCTTCCGCGTAGACCATCGACGACGCACCGCACGAGTCTCGCTACGAGCGGCGATCTGACGTAGCGGTCGGAGTAAATCAGCGAGCGCAGGGGGACGGCCCCTTCGAGGCGCTCTCGCAATGCAGGTGAGGTTCCTTCGATGATCCGCCAGAACCTCTCACCGAGGCCGGTGATGCTGCCGTCGAGTTGGCGAGTGAGCGCGATTCGCTTGAACTGTCCCGGTGCGGGTCGGGGTAGCTCGTCGACGGCAGGTGACCTCGCGCGCAGTGCGGTCGGCGCGCCTTTCGTCTTGCCTGTGACTCGGCGCGCGTGGGCCGAGCGACACCACGCCCCCGAGAGCACCAGCTCCTCGGGCGCGGTCGTCGCCCATCGGACGACCTCGTCGGCGAAGGACACTTCGGCGACGACGGCCAGTCCTCGGGTCGCAGGCAGTGGGTCATCGCAAACCATCACGCTCAACCCACCAGCTTGGCATCGTGCTGCGAAGGCCTGTGACTCGCGCCAGTCGAGCGCGCTGAGCACCTGCTGAGGGAGTGCGAGTTCGACGCGCACGCCACGCCTGGAGAGGTCGAACAGGTCCAACCAAAGCGGCCAGGACTCCGCGTCCCACTCGGCGGCGTCCCCTCCGAGGAACAGTCGAACCGCGGTGACACCACCTTCCCTCGCGCTACGGAGCAGCGCCTGAGACACTCCAGACGTCTCGAGCCGCGATTCGACGCCCAGGACCCGAAGTTCCTCGGGGAGCTCGAGCGCCTCCAACAACGAGGGCGTGAGGAACTCGAGCGCCGCATGCCTGTCGAGGCGTTCCGCCGCGTCTTGGGTATCGAATGCGAGCAGGCAGGCGTGGCACGCAGCATCGCAACCCCGCGAACACTCCAGTACGCGTCGTGCCCGCCGCAGGAGTCCGGGGACGTCGCGTGCTGCTTGAGCAACGTACCCGGCACCGCCACTGGCCGAGTCGTACAACAGGATCGATCGTCTCGCGGCCCCTCCCTCCGAGGCCCCGACGGAAGTCGCCCATCCGACCTCACGCACGTCGATGCCTAGTTGCTCCGCGACGGCCTGACGCATCGCAACGGCAACCGACGCGGTGACGTCCGCGTCGTTCAGCCAGGTCCCCGTTGATGGGTCGGCGAGTTGCATCTCGAAGACATCGGTGTGTTGCTCACCTCCGAGCCGAAGCCCGAGCTGGACCTTGAAGCCGCCGATCCGAGCAGAGCACTTGCTCGAACCCGACTTCTTGCTGCCTCTCCGAAGCCGGTCGTGGTCCTCCATCTCGGACGGTGCGACGCCTTCCTCGACCATGGAGGCCGCCCGTCCACATTCCAGGCAGACTGCGTATCCCAAGCCGTGCAGGCCCGCGCTGCGATGGAAGACGACGCCGTCGGGGTCGTAGCGACAACGTCCGACCCGCATGTCGGCCAGGGATGCCCATGTCGCAGATCCAACCGAGATCCAGGGCTCGCGGAACGGCACGACGGTCTGTCGAGTGACGTCGGTGTCTGGCGTGGATCGGATGTCGACCGCGAAACCGGAAGGCTCGATGAAACGCTGCACTGAGAGTTGATCAGATCCGCAGCGTCCGCAGTGCTCGAGCGCCTTCCTCCCTGTTGCGCTCGCACCACATTCCTTGCAGCGCCATGCATGACGCAGGGCCTGCACCTCGTGTCGCTCGTCGTCACCAGGCGGCAGTTGCCAGCTGAGGAGGAGCCCTTTCGATTCGTGCACGAGACCGTCCAGGACGACCACGGAGTCCGGCGCGTACTCGCGAACGGCGACCGCCAGGTGTCGCGACGGGTACTCGCGTCGGAACCCCGGGGCCGATTCGCCAGGGGACGGATCGTCCTCGGCCCTGTTTTTCTCCGCCTTCTCCTCCGCCAGCAGTAGCTCGTAGGTCGTGGGAATGAACGGAATCACGTGGAGCGGGAATCCGTGCGACGGAAGGAATCCCTCGGAGCACAGGCTCGCGAGCAGGTACTCTCCCCACATCCGCTTCCGCTGGAAGAGGACCGCGCTCTGCTCCGGGGTCGGCGTCTGCCCCTTCTGTGGTTCTCCTCCGACGGCGTCGAGGTCGGCGGCGATCACAGCGTCCTCCTCGAGCCACCGCTTGTGGATGGCCCGCATCGCCTCGGCCGAGTCTTCTGCGAGTCCTGGCAGGGCAGCCGACTGGAGAGGCGTTCGGGCGAGGAGTCGTTCGGCTCCAGGAGCGACTACTTCGTCGGACGATGCGGTGCTTTCGAGCCACTCCGCCAGGCGTTCGGCGAGCGCCATTCCGGCACCCTGCTCGGCGCGGAAGAACCCGCTGCACTTCAGGCTCAGGTACGAGCCGCCTTGCATCGTGAGGAACCGTGACAGAAGGAGCGCGTTCAGGTGACGGCGAACGATGCGCTCGCTTTCCAGCGAGACGCGGGGGACGTGCACGGGAGTCGTGAAGGGCCACATCGGGTTAGCGAACACCGCCTCCCCGTGAGGTGATGCCTGACACACGGTGAGGGTCACGGCCCTGGACTGACCACGCCGACCTGCACGTCCAGACCGCTGCAGGAAGTTGGCTGGTCCGGGGGGAGCGTTGTTCATCCCCACGGCGACGAGTCCACCGATGTCGACGCCCATCTCCATGGTCGTTGAGCAGGAGAGGATGTTCATCCGTCCGCGCTTGAACTGGCTCTCCAACTCCTGCAGTCGCCTGCGATCTTGTTGTGCGGAGTGTTCACCCACGGAGATGTAGTCGGCGAACTCGGCGATCCGGTCGCTGAACTCCGTCCACACTCCAAGCCGTCTGGCCTCGGCCACCTCGGCATCCTGCTCGCACCAGTCGCGAACCGCATGTTGGTCTTGGACACCTGACTCGGGTCGCCTGCGGAAGGGGTGGCGTAGGCGTGGCATCCGGAGCTCTACACAACGGACCTTGCTCGCAGCGAGCCGAGGATCGACGTAGGGCGTGATACCGAGCAGTGTCCTGTCCAAGGCTCGGCGCGTCACCGGGCAGACATGCGCCGCACGGACTGCAGCGATCTCGATCTGCTTCGGGAACATCAGCAAGAAGCCCTCCGAGTCCTCCTCAAACACTCGCGCATGACGCATCGCCCCCCACGCCTGAGTGAGGAGCTCCGTGATGAGCGCCCTGTCGCCAGGTTCCTTCTCACGGAGCTGCAGCGCCTCGCACAAGAGCTGAGCCACGCGGGGGAGCGGTCTGTTCCCTGATGGGCACGGCCACGGGTAGCTCACACGCTTCTTGAACGGCGTCTCGGGAGGCGTGATCCGTCGCGTGGTGAACCGCATCCCCATCCAACGCATGTACTGGTGCGGGACGTTCGTCGCTCCTTGAGCTCGGACGGAGTGGTCGAGGCACAGGGCGAGGAACTCTCTCCACTGCACTACGTCGAGGCCGCGCTTCGTCCACGAACCCGGGGCGGTCACCACGGCGTTCAAGGCCGGGTATGTCACTGAGGCGAGTCCCAGGGTCTCGAGCGAGTTCTGGCGCTTTGCCCTCCGCAGGAACTCTCGGTAGAGGCACAGCTCCGCCCACGCCTCTGCAGGCAGGTCCGCGGGTAGGTAGCGAGCCTTCTGGTTCTCGCGCATCCAGGTGCGCACGGTCGGCTCTGCCGCGAGCGCGGACACCAGGTCCGCCCAAGAGATCCTCGGCGCGCTGTTACGCACGAGAAGTTCCTGCTTCGTGCGCTCCTTCTCCGCGACGACGCCTCGCAGGACAGGATTCGACTCGGCGAACGGCGTCAACGCTTCGATCTCGGAGTCGAGGCGAGCGACCTCACCGCCAAGATCCTGCGCGGCGAGCGACCAGAGCTTGTGGTAGACGAAGCTGCGAACGAAGTTCCGTTCGGACTCGAGCTGCATCTTCGCCGCGAACCGCGCTGTTCCCTGCCGACTGTCGCTGAACGTGATCATGCGACGGCCACGCATGGGGCTGAGACCGGGCTGGTCCTCGTGTTCGGGCAATCGCTCGAGCAGGGCGGGGATCGCCGCGCTCAGGAAGAAGTTCGTCCCGAGTCGGAGTGGCCGCAGGATCTCTCTCTTCGGACTGTGACGTCCTCCACACCGCGCGCACCGCCATAGGTCGTCGGCGTCCCTCAGTACCAATCGGAGAGTCGCTTCTCCTGTGCCGTCGTACTCGCCGGTCTTGGGATCGAACGCACAGGCCGACGACACCCGTTCGGTAGGATCGCCACCATAGACCAACTCGAGCGTCGGGTCCGTACGTTCTGCTGCGCCCTCTTCCTCCTCCTCGCCTTCCTCCGCATCCGCGTCGAGCATGCCGCCCTGCCATCTGCAGGCGGTCAGTAGCTCCTTCCCTCCTTCGTCGACGCGCTTCGCCACGAGGTGTTCTGCACCGCAGTCGGAGCAAGACACCATCTCGAAGACTCGGCACGAGCATCGGTCGCAGTGGTCTCTCCGCTCCAGGAAGAGCGCCCCGAATGGCCACCCCAAGTCCTCGAGGGCCGTCCCTTCGCGACCGGGGCATGCCCGATTCGAACACACCCACGCACCGGGTTGGACGCGATGGAAGAAGTGCCCGCGCAGCGGCAGCAGGTGCGTGGACTTCGCCTGCGCGGTCGAGCAGAGGTCGAGGTAGCGCAGCGCGGTGCGACCGTCTTCGGCTGACACCTCGAATTCGGGTTTCCCGGTCAGGCGAGCCCATACACGGGAGACCGGCATCGGCCCAGATCGGAGCTCGTCACGTAGCGCCCGAACGGGGGCGCATCCGGCGAGCCTGTCGAATCGTCCCTCGGCGGAGAGAGCTTCGAGTTCCTCCAGCTCTGGCAGAGGAGTGCTCCGAGAGACCTGGTCTGGATCGAGCGTGGGTGGCACCCGGCTCCCCGTCACGACCACCACCTGGTCAGGCGCGATGCCAGCAAGGTCGGCGAGATATCGCCTCAGTTCCTCGGGTGCCTCTGCACTACCCATCGTGGCCGAGGTCGCGACGAAGCGAATCGATTTCGGGTCTGCTCCGAATGCGTGCATGACCCGTCGCAGCAGTAGGGAAATCTCAGCCGCAGCGGAACCTACGTAGGTATGAGCTTCGTCGAGGACGATCCAGCGCAGATGCCCCTTCGACGCTTGCACGATGCCAGCGTCGACAGATCGCACGAGCATGTACTCCAGCATCGTCGCGTTGGTGACGAGCAAGGGGGGGGGATCGGCGCGCAGCTCTTTTCTGCTCTTGACCTCGTTGGGATGATTGGCTTGGAGCGCGGCCTTCACACGATCCGGGGTGCCGCCGTTGTAGAGGCAGAATCGCACTCGATCCTCGAAGTGGTGAGTCCACCCGTACAGTCGCTCGCGCTGGCTGTTGATCAGCGCGTTGAGCGGATACAGGAACAGCGCCCGGACGCCCGTGAGCCTCCCCCTCGACGCCGACTCGCGAACCAAGTCGTTCAGGATCGGGACCAAGAAGCACTCGGTCTTGCCGCTCGCGGTGCCTGTGCTGACGATGACCGACTTGGGCGTCTTCGATTCGAGCGCGGTCCACGCTCGGTGCTGGTGCTTGTACGGCCTCCAGTCGGCGGCGAACCTCACGTGCTCGTACTCGACTGGCGGCGTGTCCAACGCGGCCACCAACTCGGGTCTGAGGTAATCGAGGTCCTTCAGCTCGCGATCGTGGCGATCCCACTCGAAGAGCGACTCGACGATGGGCTCCGCGACGAAGCCACCCTGTTCACCTGCGGGGCGATCCAGCATCTCCTTGAGGCGACTGCGGAGCGCCGCGTTCGCTGGCGAGACCTGGCTCACCAGGGCTCGATGGGACCTCTTCCGCCACTCCTCTGCCAATGCGCTGAAGAACTTGTCCTGCATCTCAGCCTCCGCGTTCCCGATCGAGCCACTTCGCCATTAGCACCGCCGTTGCCACCGCGTGCGCCTCATCGAACCACTCGGAGTCGAAACTCCGCATTTCCTGCAAGGCGATCACCGTCTCACGGTCCACAGCGCTTCCCTCGGGAAGCAGAAGCGACACGGCCGCTGCTACGACAGGGGCATTCAGCACCGAGTTCGTGTCCTGCCGACGCGGCTTGATCCACGGGATGAGCCTCTGGTCGTCCTGAGGCACGCCAGCACGATCGAGCATCGTCCCCATCTTCTGCTGCGGCCACGTCCTTCCTTCGTTGCGGATGCGCACTCGGTTGTGAGCCTCGTCCAGATCGACCAGGAGCTCCTTCGCGTCCTTGCTGCGCATGGCCTTGGCGAGTAGTCCGGGCTTCGGGACGTCGCCGAAGAGCAAGACCGTCAACGCATCCGCCGTGCACTCCAGGAATGGAGACCTGCGGTCCGCGTGGTCCCTCAGTCTCGACACGAGCGCCCTGACGCTTGCCGTCGGATCGTATGTCGTCCGAAGGTCGTCCGGCAGCTTGTCCCACACCCGCCGGTGCGCGACGAGCAGGTTGCGGGCAGCTCCGATCCAAGATCGGAATGGTACGAGAGCCCACAAAAATGGTAGTCGCTCCAGCCGTTCCCACATGATGGGGAACCGCGGACTCGAGAGCGAGTTCATCGCGGCGAGCGCGACAGCATCTGGATGCCTTACGAGTGCCTTGATCACTTCGTAGGTGTTCGCGGGAAGCGCGTCGAGGGTGTCGAGATACTGGCCCAGTAGGACCCAGTCGCCATCTTCCGGGTTCGATCCGATCCGTTGGAGCGCCTTCGCCAGAGCTTCCGTCAGCGGCTCCCCGTGCAGTTGCACTACATCCGCGAGGGTGAGCAGCTCTTGCTCGCCCGGCTGCTCGATCGAGACCTCGTCCGTGGCTGTCGCTCGCGCCACGAAGCAGGTCGGCCTCGCGACCAAGTGCTCTCCTTCCCAGGCCGTGACCAACCAAGGTCCAGGAACCGCGCCCTCGTGCGGGAAGCGCCACACGTCGACCTCACCATTCGTGGGCAGGCGTACTGGTTCCGACGCCGGAGCCCACATCGGAGTGGCCATGAGCCGCACATCCGCTCGTGCAGGAGCGTCCTCTTGCTCGTCGGCCTCGTCGATTCGGAGGAGTGTCTCGCCCACTCCGACGCCAGGCGATGGGATCAATCGGCGCTCGAAGTTGCGCACTCGCAGTCGAGCGTCTCCTCCCGGGTTCTCGATCCCGACCCGGACGATCCGCAACACGACCTCTGCGTCCAGGTCATCGTCCGAGGCGAGCATCTGCTCGACACGGGGAAGGACGACCTCGAGGGGCAATTCAGAGCGTCCCTCCGAAGCGCGCGAAAGGTCGGAGAGATGGAATCTGCCAGTCGAACACCGCGCCTCGAGTGCGTAGCCGTCCGTGCGAGGCGACAGAACCGATGCACGGATGCTCGGAATCCTCTCCAAAGGGACGTTCGCCCGGCTCGACAGCGCTCGTCCGCGCGCCGCGACGAACGCTACCTGCGGCGCGGGGAATGGCGCTTCCACGACTGCGTTGCCGCCCCCACGGAGCACGAGCGTGACCGTGAGGCTGGCGGGGCGCGCGGCATCCGAGGCTTGATGACAGACGATGCGCCGGCTGTCGTCACCGTCGGGCACCACCTCGAACTTGCAGCCGGGTTCCTCTTTCGGCGCAACCGAGTCGATACCGAGACCACGGATCACCAGCGCACCCTCCCGGTTGCCTGGACCGGGCTCCACGCGGCATGAGAAGTCCGGGGCCAGCATTGTCACGCGGGTCTTGAACAAAGTCTCTCCGTTCTCCACGTAGCGGATCTCGCCTCGACCACGTGCTCGTTCGTCTAGCGGCGCCCACTGTCGCGAAGTCGCGCCCATGGCCCTCCACTGCACGCCGGTGCCTTTCAGGGTGCGACGTCGGCCATCCTCGACGAACTCGTAGAGGCGGGGTGTCCCGAGCCAGAACGCCTGGAGTCCGGGTGCGAGCGAAGTCGAACTCCCGCTGAGGACGAAGCGGGCGTCGTCGTCTCGTTCCTGGCTCGTCCGAACGACGGCGGCTTCCCCGTTCTGCTCAAAGCGCACCTCACCACCGACGCGCCACACCAAACGTGTCACCTCAGGCAACTCGCCGACAAGCGTGGACTCCCCGCCCACGGGTTTCACTTCGGGAGGCACGGCCACAAGGACAGTCGGCGCTCGCACTCTCACCGATCCACTGCCGAGCACGCGCACCGTCGTGGCCTCTTCTCCTGGGTCGACGAATATCCACGGCAGCTCGGGCAGTTCGTCACCTCCCGGGAACAGCACGCGCCAGGTGGAGCCTTCCGCGCCCGTAGTGATGAGGTCGACCCGGCCGACCATGGCCGTTCCGCTCGAGTACCTGGCATCGCTCGTGCGCTCCAGACGATAGCTCTCGCCACCGTGTACCCGCGTACACCTGGCAAACGGCCTCCGCCCGCCGTCACTTGCTTCCATCGACAGCAGCACGCGAGCCGGTAGTTCGTCGACGGGGCATCCGACGAGACGAGCCAGTCCTTCCGTGGACATGATCGATGGGAGGACCGCCTCTCGTCGGATCCTCAGCCCTCCCCGAGTGTCCAGCTGGAGTCGGAGGAACACCTCGTCCCGGTTGGCAGTGAGCTCGGGTGCCGGCGCGCGAAGCAAACCGTTGAGCAGTTCGCGGGCGTCCTCTTCCTCGAGCCTGAGCGGGATGCGATGCTCCCAATCAGAAACCTTCCTCTTCAGCGCCTCGATCGGGTCCCTTTCCCCCCGAACCTGCTGCCTGAGATCAGCGACGGCATCGATGAGGAGCGCCGCAAACGCCAGCAGCGAGTCGTTCACGAGCGTCCGCGGCAGCAGGTAAGACAGCGACCTTGCAGAGTCGTCGATGTCGAGCGTCGGGAACTCCTCGCGCGTCCTCAGCAAGCGGCCGAAGTAGTTCCTGAGGTGAGTTCCCTCGCGGCTTACCAGCGCCAGGGGGAGTCCACCTTCGCAAGCGACTGTGACGAGGAACTCCCTGGTTCCTCGCACGACGACGACCTTCCTGCGCCACCAAGCGAGCCCACGCTCGACTGTCTCGTAAAAGCGGCCGTCGGGTCTCCAGGTAGTCGGGAGCACCTCATCGAGTGCCGTCTCCCACCGCCAATGCCCCGTCTCGTGCCGGGCACAGAATCGTCCAGCGGCGAGCAGGACGAGCGCCGCAGCTTCGTCGAGTCCGAGGTGGCTCCGCACCTCGAGCACCTTCTTCAGCGAATAGGCGAGCTGGCTCAGCTGGCCGTTGGTCACCTTGTAGGCGTACAGAGGCCTGCCATCGGCGCGCTCGAGCCCTCCCCCCCGAAGCACTTCGCGGAGGAGTACCTCGATGCGAACGAAGGACGGGGTGGGATTGTCGGTCATTGTTGCGAGCCTCCTGCCGGCATCTCCTCAGTGCATCTCACTCATTGACCTGTGGGGATCCGTATCGGGTGCTGGGCTTCATCCGGTGGCCTCGATCGATCGCGAATCCAGCAACCACGCAAGATGCCGAGCAACGCGCTCGGGCTGCGGACCGCCACGGATGAGCACCCCCAACTCCATGTTGAACTCGAACGCGGCTTCGGTGAGGTTCGCGCTGGTCACGAGCAAGGCTGAGCGATCGGCAAGCGCGAATTTCGCGTGCAAGGCTCCCGGATCGCCCCGAGAGTTCTTCGGTCGCTTCTCCAATGACCACTCGTAGACGACGGCTCCGAGATCGACCACCGAGCGGAGCGCCGCGACGCCGTCGTGCGTGATCCTGCCTCCGCCGGATTCTCGGGATTCGAGAAGCAGGTGGACGCGCACGCCCCGGCGCAAGACATCAGCGAGCGCGTCACGGAGTCCGCTCACCGAGTACGCGACGTAAGAGACGACCCACAGCTCGTTGCGCGCACCTTGGACTAGTTCGGTGAGTGCTTGTTCCGTCCTGCGCAGGGAGGTGCCGGGTTTCGCTGGACCAGACCACACGAGCTCGACGCGCTCGCCGAGACGCTCTGCTTCCACCGCTCGCGATGCACTCGAGATCGCGAGACCGAGGGCGTGCGCGGACACGGGATTCCCGCTCGAGCGCCAAGTGGCGACGAGGGCGTCGACGCCGTCCCGGCAGTCGGCTGGGAACCCCGGCGGTGTCGGGTCGGTCCCGACGCGATCGCCCGTAGTTGCCCCCAGAGACTGCAGGTGCCCGGCGAGCTCCTCGGCGACGGACGACGGTAGGTCGGCGACCATCTCCGCAATCCGCTGGGCGATCAGTTCAGCGCGGGGATCCATGTGCGCTCGGAGCCTCCGCCATCCAGGGCGTGAGCGGTTTCCGGACAGTGATCGCGAGGACCGCTCGGTCGAGGTACTTGTTGCCCCGCTCGCAAGAGGTCTCCGAGACGAATAGACAGGAGTGGCAAGCCGTCCCGTGGAGCACTCCGCGCTTCGTGTCCGGCCGATGCTCCGCACACAGGGGATCGGAGGAGCAGAGCTGAAGCCGTTGAAGGCCGACAGTCAGGTGTCGACGCAGCGGGTCCGGCTCGCCGAGGGCGACGAGGCCGCCCAGCGTGCCTTCGCTGTCCGCCGCGGCGGTGAAGAGGAGGATCCCCGCCATGGGGCCGCCCTCCGCTTCCGGCTCGGCGGAGTAGATCCGCTCCTCGATGCTGGCGGAGGAGTATCCGCATTCGATCGCGAACTGGCGCAGGAGCGTGTGCGAGAGCGAGTGCAGCACGACGTAGCGCAACCCCGGGTACTGGTCCTCGGGGTTCGGGATGTTTCGTGCGCGGCGGAAGGCGACGTGCGCCCGTCGGAACTCGACGTCGAGCTTCTTGGCTTCGTCGCCGGCGAGCCAGGCCGAGAGCGTTTCCTCACGAAGGCGCAGGAACACGCCTTCGCCCCGCACCTCGGTGGCCGGCACCCAGGTCGGAGCCGAACGCGAGAGCGGTGCGCGCTGCAACAGCGGGATCTGGCCGGGGTCCCCGAAGTCGCCAGGCGAATCCACTCGCGTGAACCCAATGCACGCGCGAACGACCCGCAAGCGCTCCACGAGCACGACCTCCGCGATGAACCTCTCGAAGCCCTTCGGCACCTTCGAGGAGCGGATGCGGAAGTCGTCCGACTTGGGAGCAGCGCCCGGATTCGCGAGCACACCCCATTCCTCCCGACGGAGTTCCGCCACGGATCGGGTCGCCGCTCCAGCAGCGCTCGAGCGGCGCTTCTCCTCGATCGCTGCCCAGATCTCCTCCTTGGTCCATGCGCCCAGATCGGGGAGGAAGACGAGCAACGGCTTCAACTGGTCGGGGTGCGTGACCTCCTTGAGGCCGGTCCACTTCTCGTCGACCTTCTGGCGCAGCTTCCCCTTGTCCGTCGGGAGCGAGAGCGCCGAGAGCTGGATCGAAAACCAGAGGTTCGACGCGCCGATGAGCATGACGCGCGGGTCCTCGTCGCAGCCCTTGTCCTCGAAGTCTCGGCCGAGGTGCGGGTGCTTGCCCGTGCACCGTTGGGGCAGGTGCTTCAACGCGTTCTCCCCGAAGGCCAATGCCATCGGCTTGCCGGCGTTGCACCCCTTGCAGAACACGCGGAGGTCGGCGACCTCGGAGGACAGACCGCTCTCCTGGAACTCCAGCGGGCCGCGACACCCCGGCGTCTTGTGCTCGATGAAGTCGTCCCAGGGGAAGTCGTCGAGGTGCCCGTTCCGGCACGCCATCACGAATCTCGCCGGCACGACCTGGGGCGGCTTGCCCACCGCGCAGTTCGCATGCACGTAGCACGTGCGGTCGGGCCGGAAGAGGTCCTCCTTCAGCTTGAAGATCCCGAGGTCGAGTGGCGCCAGCGTCTGACAACGCGGACACCGCACCCACCTGGGGAACGTGACGACCGGAACGCCAGTGCGTGCGTCCTCGCTGAACGGGTCGCTGCCGTCGCGGTAGATCGGCGCGACGAGTCGCTGGACCTGTGCGCCGAGATGCCCCTGGACGAGCGAGAGGAGTCGGTCCTCGGTGATCTCGTTCAACGGTGACGGCGGCGGCCACTGCTGGAGCCCCGTCGGCATGACGGACATCCGGGGTAGGTCGACGATCGACCCGACGCCGTAGGTGTGCAGGATCTGGCTGCGCCTCGCCTGGCCGACGCGGAAGGGAGCGAACTGTGCCATGGTCAGCTTCCCCCCTTCGTCGCGTCTTCCTGGAGCACGAGCCCGGGCGAAGGCTCGACGTCACGGAGCGAGTTCAGGCAGGTGAACGTCTCCCAGTCCTGCTCTTCGGGCTTCTGCAGGAGCCAGGGTGCGTCACCCTTCGTCTTCTTGTAGGTGAGCGCGGGCTTGCGCCGCGCCATGTTCGCCCACTCATCGAGGACCCGACGGAGGCGATCGGCCACCTCGTCGCCGAGCGACTGGCTCCCGGAGACGCTCGCGACACGCGTTCGGACCTCCTCGATGGCTCGCTGGGCGGAGCCGTCGGTCACCTGGAGCTGCGACGCTCCCGGGTTCGGGCCGAGCGGAGCGGAGCGGAGCCGCGCCAGCGACACGAGCAAGGCAGTGATCCCACGGTCCAACGCCCGCGCCGAGAACGGCGTGACGGACAACGGCTCGACCTGCTCGTAGAAGGTCGCGTGGTAGTGCTCGAAGCGCTCGTAGTGCGACAGGTCACGCGGCCGAGCCCAGTTGTAGACAGAGCAGACGATGCCCGGATGCCGACGGCCGACGCGGCTCGTCGCCTGGATGTACTCGGCCGTGCTCTTCGGTTGGCCGGCGACGACCATGAGTCCGAGTCGGCCGACGTCGACGCCGACGGAGATCATGTTCGTCGAGAGCAGCACGTCCAGGGGTCTGGGCGTGCTGGGCCTCCTCCCAGCCTTGCGGTCGGCATCGCGCGCCTTGTCGAGTACCGGATCGAAAACGGCCTCCATCAAGTCGAGGAGCCCCGGGATCTCGGTCGAGTTCCGCCGCGAGGTCAGCTCCTCGACGAACGGACGCGGCCTGCGTGCCAGGCCGCGGTCCTGCATGCGGAGCAACCGGTTCGCGACGTCGTCGTCCACGAGCCGGCGCATGCCGCCGAGCTCGCGCAGTGAGTTGAAGTACCCTACGAGCGTGCACCAGGGGTCGGTGTGCTTGCCGTACTGCTTCTCGTAGAGCAGCCAGGTCGCGGCGAGGTAGGCCGTGTACGTGCGGATGAGGACACTCTTCAGCCTCCGACCCGGCGCGCACACGCCGACGTAGAGCCGGCCGGGCGTCGCGTCCGTCGATTTCCGACGGACCGAGAAGAAGTTGTCCTCGATGTCGGTGCCGGGCGGAGGGAACACCGCGACCTTGCGCAGGAAGAGCGAGCGAACCTGATGCGCCGCGTTGCGGATCGTCGCGGTGGAAACCACGACCTTCGGACGTACGGGCTTGCCGTTCACCGTCCACGTGCACATCGCATCGATGGCGGTCTCGTAGAGCCCGACGAGGCTCCCGAGCGGCCCAGAGATCAGGTGGAGCTCGTCCTGAATGATGAGGTCGGGTGGTCGGAGAGGAGGGTGATCGATGGTCTTGGTCGCCGGCAGGGACCCCTTCGCCGGGTGGGAGTCCGAATCGTCGAGGTCGTGTGCTCGGAACCCGTGACGCGGGCAGAACCGCGAGACCCGACCGAACAGGTTCTGCGTCGCCCCGTTCCACGGCATCTGCGCGAACTTGTCGACGGTGGCGATCAGGAGCGAGGGCGGTCGCCGGTAGATTTCCTCGTCGACCACGACGATGGGCAGGCCCTCGTCCTTGGACTTGGCCTTGCTGAACAGGCACTGCCCGTACGTGTCGCCGCAATACGTGGTCGTGCGGCAACGTCCCTGTGCCACGGTCTCGACCTCGATGTCGCGACCCTCGTCGATCGCGTTGCCGCACCAGGGGCAAGTCGTGAGCTGCGCAGGTGAACCGCTGGCACCTGTTCGGTTGTGCCGGCCGCCTCCACCTCCCCTCACCTCCTGGATGTACTCGTGCGCTTCCTCGGTCCAGTTCGGCGTCGTGCGCGAGCCGACCCAGATGCCGATGCGGAAGGGTTCCTCGCCCCAACGGTTGTCACCCTTCGCGAGCGCCTCACGGCGGATCACCTCGCACGCGCAGACGAGGACCGACGCACGCTGGAACTGCTGGAGCGTCAGCAGGCGGAGCGTGTAGCGCATCAACACAGCGATGCCCTTCTCGCCTGAGTGCCCCTCGACGAGTCCTTGGAGCCTCCGCAGGCCCATCACGTACGCGGAGAGCCCCAGGTATGCCTCGGTCTTGCCACCGCCCGTGGGGAACCAGAGCAGGTCCGCGACGGCATCGGTCGCGTGGCTGCGCTCGGGATGGTCGAGCTGCGTGCAGCTCGGGAGGTTCAGCAGGACGAAGGCGAGCTGGAACGGTCGCCACAGGTGGTTCGCGGCCTCCGCGTCGATGGCGGCGAGGTCGGGCTTCAGCCCGCGACGCTTCTCCTCCGCGAACTTCGAGTGGATGCGCTGCTGCCACATCGCGCGGTTGGCGAAGCAGAACGCCTCCGCCGCCTGGTCGTCGCGCTCGAGCAGGACGATTCCCGCCTCGACGCGGCGCAGCGCCGAGCGACACGCAGCGATAGCCTCCTTCGCCGACGTTTCGTGTCCGGCGAGACGAGCGGCCGGGTCGCCGATCGACTTCTCCCGCTTCCCGATCCACTGCTCGTAGGCTTGCACGAGGGGACGAAGGGCCGCGCCGATGTCCGCGCGCGGCATCTCCGCCAAGGCCTTCATGTCGAGCTCGAGACCGCGCAGTCCCTCGAAGCCGGCGTCGTGCTCGGTCGGAGCATCGACCCGCTCGACCTCGTAGGTCGGCATCGCGACGGTGGTCAGCCTTCGCGCTCTCCACGGGTCCACCGGATCGACGTCCGCGTGGACGGCCGTTCCGTGTCCGACGGCGAACTCCCCGAAGCGACGGTAGAGCATGGCCATCTCGCGTTCTTCGCGAGTGAGGTCCGTGCCGTCGTCGAAGCGACCGCGGATCGACGGCCGGCGCTCGAAAACCGAAGGGGCATCGACACCCTCGACGGTGAGCTCGACCTGGAACAGCCAGGCGCTCCCCGCCTTCTCGTCCTGGACCTCCTCCTGCTCGTTCACGAGGAACAGGGTCACGACCCACTGGTCACCGATGGAGCGTACGATGCCCTCGACGTGGACGCTCAAGCGCCGGGCGTCGGGCTGGATTCGATCGACGGTTCCCTCGCGGAGCGGAACGCCGAACGGCTCGCCGCCGTAGGGCGTACGCTTCCAGACCTTCTTCGGGTCGCCGCCCTTGTTCTTCAGCGAGGCGCTGTCGGTGCGTTCGTACTGACCCCAGCCAGCGCAGACCTGGATCTCGGCCACGCGCTTCGAGACGACGAAGCTCAACCCCAGCGAGGACGGGAACATCGTGCCTGCGCGCACATCGCCACGTTCCTCTCCGCCGCTTTCTTCGGAGCTACGGTCGTTGACCCCAACTTCGTCGTCCTGGTCGGCACCGAGCTCCGCGTCGCGAGGGGCCAGGACTCCGACGAGGTAACGGTCCTTTATCGAGGACTCGTCGACCTCTTCATCCGGTCCGTCAGCGGGCCCCAACAGCTCGAGCCGAACGAGCCGATCAAGGTCCAATCGCATGGAGCGCGAGCTTGGCGGCCTCGCGCTGAGGCCCGACACCGCTCCTGTAGCAGCCGAGCCCTCAGCGGGGGCGGCTCCGAGCAGTGTGCCTTCATTATCCTCAGCGAGCTGTTCGTCAGGATCGGGCACTTGACTCCTCCTCGACTTTGGCGGCGTGCCTTGAGCGATTGCGCTCGCTCAAGAAGTCTAGAATCTGTCCGCGCGCATTCTGTGAGACCATGAAGCGGACCCCGTAGCCAGTCTCAATGAACGCATGGCTCAGCGTGCAGTTGGCTTCGTACGACTGCACAACCCGCTCATCGTTGGCAACGATGATCTCGCGGAGGCGAGCGACGTCTGCCTCTCGACATGTCGCGTCAGATACCCGCGCATAGAGTTCGGCGGGACCAATCCCGAGCCTAGTCAAGACCTCGTGTCGCGCGTCCCAGTAGGTTTTTCCAGCCTCAGCGAGAAGCTCCATGTTGGACGGCACGGGAAAGGTCTCAAAGGCGAACGACGGAACATACCGCGGGGTTGACCCCATCTTTGCAACCCCGTCTCGCCTCGCCCACACCTCGTGAATGCTTGACTGCAAGAGCGCGAACCACTCGGCGCTATCAACGGGAACAATGCGCAATTGCTGTAGGAACAGCAGCTTGATTGGGGCCCACTGCACAATGTGGTACCGCGAAAGCTCGGGGATGACTAACGCACGAGCAAGGCCGTTCAGCTTGGCCCGCAATTCACGTCGCTCATCGCCGAACCTCCAATACTTCCGGCGGTGAGCCTCACGATTGGCGGTATCACGCTCGGGCTTTACTCTTTCCCTGACAATCGCTGCACACAGGGGCGCGGCCGTGAGTACCGATTCCGGCATATCAGTAAAGTCAATGATCCAGTCTTTCGCTGTGGGCACTGGATACTGAGTAACCTCCTCACCTCCGATCGCAAGCCTAAGGAAGCGCTGCTCATCGGGACTACGGCTGATGATTGTGGCTGCCTCGTTGACTGAGAGTTTGAACCCATCGCCCGCCATGACAACGCCCTGGTAGATCAGCTCGCACATCTGTGGCAGGCTGCGCGGCTCGGGTCGCGCCTCGGATGCTGTGAAAGTGGCTCCAATTCGCGGCACATGTTCACCATTCAGGATGCGCCTAGCTAGCGATGCTCCCATGGCAATCCAAACACGATTGACAATGACCGACGCATCGCCGGGCCAGGGAATGCCCGTGTCAGCCCGAACAACGGTGCAGGTGCGAAGCAGTGGTTCGATAAGAGATTCCCTCGTGTCGCCTTGAGCCCACGACGCAGGGCCGATATAGCCACACACGGCGTCACCGCTCGCCAAGGAGACCGCTCTTTGTAGCAGCAATGCACTATAGTCGGCGTTCTTGCTGAAGGCAGGAAACACTGCCCCGAGGTACTCGATGTAAGCATCCCCAAAGCTACGTCGGATTCGACGCCCGCCAACAAAGGGTGGGTTCCCAACTAGCACGGAGAACCCGTGTCGGCCCACCCCGGCGCCGAACACCTCTGGAAACTCCAAGAGCCAATGCAATGGACGCCTTATGGGAGCATGCGCTGGAGACGCTCGCCTTAGAACTCCCGCCGCTCTTTGGGAACATGCATCTGCGGCGCAGAGACGCTCCGACGACGAGCCACTGGGATCCAAGATCTCAAGTGCTTCGGCGGAGAGATCTTGCTTGAGATTCGTGCTGAGCTTTCGGTCTCGCCTCGCTGCGGGTTCCAGGCAGGCGTCGAGATATGCGGCGACTACACCATCGGCGATGGCGCGAAGGGCTGACAGCTCCGCCTCGGCAGTCGCAAGCAGCTGCGCCTTCTCTTCGACGTCGCGGACGGTCTCGGTAGAAAGCGCCTCGAGGCGATTGCGAAGTGCACTGGCGCGTTGGAGCGCGGCCGTCAGGGATTCTGAACCGAGAACCAACTGTGCACTAGAATCGGTGAGGCTGAGCCTCGTAAGGTGCCACGCGTTCGTTACCCCGAGAAGCGAGTCACCCCATCTGATCGAATGGTCAAGAAACCCGAATGGCTTTTCTCGTTGTAAGGTTGTCAGCCACAGCGACAGCTTCGCCATCTCGACGGCCATCGGGTTGATGTCGACTCCGTAGAGGCAACGGTCCGCGACAACGCGCCGCGCTATGGCCTGGCGCTCGATCGCGTCCTTCGGGATGATCCGTTCTCCGGCCGCGCCGGTGGAGAGGTCGCCCTCGGGGGTGATCAACAGTCGGCCGGGGTTAGCCGCCTCGAGAAGCGTCCAGGCCTCCACCAAGCGGTCTGCGAGATAGCGGCACGCCTGCACGAGGAACGCGCCAGATCCACATGCGAGGTCGCAGACGCGCAGGGCGAGGATCTCCCGAGCCGACTTCAGAACCCACTCCGATTCGGGCTTGCCCTCGGCCGGCCCCACGTACACGAGCGGCTCGAGGGCGTACCGCACGACGGGCTCGGTCAGGCTCGGGGGCGTGTAGTGCGTCCCCGTGCTGCGCCGGTCCGCGCCGGCGGTGACGTAGATGCCGTCCTTCGGGTACACGACCGGCTGCTTGCGCCTGTCCTCGCGCACGAGGCCCGCGATGGGCTTCACGCGACCATAGAGCTCCGCATCGTTGCCGCACGCGACCAGCCAGCGAGACGGGTCGTCCTCGATCGTGTACTCGAGGTCCTTCGCGATGGACGGCTCCGTCCGTCCCGTTCGCTCCTTCACGAACGACACCAGCTTCGACGTGTCGATCGGGTCGTAGCACTGCTCCAGCTCGCGGAGCTCGATCTCGGGTTCCTCGCCCTTCGAGGCCTTCAGACTGACGACCGCATCAGCGGCTCGCTTCGCCGTGTGGTCGAGCAGGCTCTCGTACACGTTGCCTATCTGCTCGACGCCGAGCTCGCGGAACGACAGACGGCGCGTCTCGGCACCGTTGGCCCCGCTTTCGCGCACGCGCAGAACCTGGAGGGCTTCGAGCACGAACAGCACGGTCGCGTCGTCGATCGCGAGCGGTGCGGCGGCGTTGGTTCGCCATCCCTGCCCGGGCTTCCGGCCTTCGAGGAACGGGAACCGATCGGGGTCGAACAGGTGACCACCGTAGGCCGGCAACCGCATGTCCACGTGGGCAACGCCGCCATGGATCGCGCGGAAGGTCGCGAGGAGTCGACACCAAGCCGAAGTGCGTCGCTCGAGCACGTCGGAGCCGAGGCGGTCCGCTTCGGCGCGGAGCGACGCACCGAGCGGCGAGAGCGCGTAGTGCCGCTGGTAGAAATTCGACTTCGCGACCGGGAAGTACAGGTCGGCCTGCTCCTCCAGGTAGAAGACGAAGACCAGGCGCATCATCACCGTGACGGCGGCCTCGTAGACCTGCTTTTCGGTGACGCCCTCGAGCAGGGTGCGGCCCGAGCCGCGGTCGATCTCGTCGATCCGCCGCACGAGCAGCTCGATCGCTTCGCGCACCTGCAATCCGAGCTGAATCGTGACGTCGTGCTGGTGTTCGGCGCTCCGCTCGATCAGGCGCTCGAGGGTCTCGTCCACGGGGCCGAACACGCGACGCGCGCCGAGGAGCGTGCGCAGGGCCTGGAGGGTGATCTTCTCCTCGAACCAGAGCGACGCGTGCCAGGTGACGAAGGTGGTCGTGCCCTTGCGTGGAGCCGAGACGAGGACCCACTGCTCGCCGTTCGTGACGAGGCCGAGGGTCGGGCCTCCGTCCGGAAAGCCACGCAGCAGTTCGACCATGCGCGTCACGGGCGAGGCCTTCCAGCGTGCGTCATCCACGGGCCGTTCGAGGTCGGTGCCCGCGTCGAACACCTGCACCACGAGTCGCGTCGGCCGTTCGCCACTCTCCGCTAGGCCGAGGACCGCGAAGTCGGGCCGGAGGTCCTCGTGGTGCACGGCGACTCGCACC
>CAZWAY010000002.1:0-131485 GCA_964631945.1 uncultured Planctomycetaceae bacterium | reverse complement strand
CTACACCGAGACGCCGATCTCGGACGGCTGGCGCATCCGCTTCTGCGACGAGTGGAGCTGGGACGACGGGCCGGGCGCGATCGGGCCACGCTTCGACATCCAGGGCGTCATGGCGCACGAGTACGGGCACGCGCTCGGCCTCGGTCATGCGAGCAATGGTCAGGCCACCATGGCTCCTTCGGTCAGCCAGGGCTCGACCGCGATCCGCTCGATCCACGCCGACGACATCGCCGGTATCCAGTGCGTCTACGGCGTGGCCTCGGCCACCAAGCCCACCATCACGGCCACGGTCGCGAACGCAGGCACGCTGGCGATCCACGGCACGCAGTTCGGCGGCGTGGGCAACGAGGTCTGGTTCACGAGTCGGGCGCCCACGGCGACGGGCTCCGATCCGATCGTGCGCCTCACCAACGTCCCTTCGCGGGGCGGCACGCTCATCACGGTGACGATCCCGCCCGAAGCCGGGCCCGGCGACGTGCTGATCAACCGTGACGGCGGCGGTGGCGCAACGCTCTCGAACGCCTTCCCGACCGACCTGCTCGGGACCTTCGGCATCCCGGCCAGCACGCGCCCCGACATCACGGGCCTCACGCCCGCCACGGTCGAGGCGCTCGTGCCGGGCACCGAGCAGACCCTCACGATCAGCGGCACGAACCTCGACCTGGTGACCGACGTGCGGCTCGACGGTGTCTCGATCCCGGCCGCGCGCTACACGCTGGTGGACGAGAACACGATCACGCTCGACATGCCCCAGGCCGCGACGCTCGGACTGCACGAGCTGAGCGTCGGCGACGGCGTCGCCAGCGACGCCTTCCAGGTCACGATCGTGGCCCCCGCCACCCCCAAGCTCGAATTCGGCACGGGCGACCCGCTCAACGTCGTCGACCGCGACTTCGGCCTGACGTTCCGGGTGAGCGGCATCCCGGGACGACGACACCGTGTCTTCGCCTCGCTCTCGAACCAGCCCAGCAGCAGCCGGGCCTTCAGCCTGGCCATCGGCAACGGCTTCACCAACCTCTTCTTCGCCGGCAACTACACCATCCCGCCCACGGGCTGGCTGCAGGTGAACGTCCCGCCGGCTCTGCTGCCCGACCCGGGCGTGGCCGGCACCGTGTTCCACTGCCAGAGCATCGAGCTGCGCCTGCCGCGCCCGTTCGAGGCCAGCAACCCGCAGTCGATCCTCCTGGTCCAGTAGGGATCCGCGGGCGGCCCTGCGCCGCACGCAACGCGCGCGAGCCTGCACCACCGTGACCCCCGCCGAGCGGCGCGCTACCTTGCGGCCGTGCAGGCCGGAGCGGAAGGCGAAGGCGAAGGTGCGTCCAGACGGCGCGAGTGGCTCGTCCTGGCCGCGATCCTCGTGGCCACCGTGGCGCTCTACGCGCGCGGCCTGGCGGGTCAGCTGGTCTACGACGACCGGCTGCTGATCGAGCGCAACCCGGAGATCACCGACCTCGCCAACCTGCCACGCCTGTTCGGCAGCGGCTACTGGGACTTCCTCGGCCTGCGCGACGCCGAGTACATCGGCTACTGGCGGCCGCTCACGGCCGTCGTGCACGCGCTGGTCTGGCCCCTGGCGCAGAGCCGCCCCGGCCCGTACCACGCCGCCTCGCTCGCCTTCCACCTGGCGGCGACGGTGGCGGCCTTCCTGCTGGCGCGACGCCTGAGCGGGCGCGCGTGGATCGCCGGCACGACGGCGCTCCTGTTCGCGCTGCACCCGACCCAGGTCGAGAGCGTGGCCTGGATCTCGGCCCTGAGTGGACCGCTCTCGGGTTGCCTGGTGTTGTTCGCGCTGGAACGCTTCCTGGCCTGGCGTGCGCGCGGGTCGCCGGGCGTGCCCGTGCTCGCACCGGCGCTGTTCGTCCTGGCGCTGCTCGCCAAGGAGCTCGCGGCCACGCTGGTACCCCTGCTCGTGCTGCTGGACCTGACGCGCCCGCGCCCGGCTCCGGCCAGCGCGCAGGTCACGGCCGGAGATGGCCGAGTCCGACCCGCGCGGCTGCGCGCCTACGCCCCGTTCGCGCTGGCCTGCGCGCTGTACCTGGGCGCGCGCATGCTGGTCTTCGAGAGCCCCTACGCCGGTCTCGAGCGCGTCACGACCGACTTCGTGGTGGGCCCCTTGCGCCTCGCGCTGCTGCGGCTGGAGCTCTTCGGCGGCGCGCTGGAGATCCTGGCCGCGCCGCTCGAGCTCAACCTCTTCCGGCCCTTCCGCCCGTATCTCGCACCCTTCGATCCGACGCTGGTGCGCGCGGCCGTGTTCACGGCCGTGTACCTGGCGCTGCTGGTGGCCAGCTGGCGCGCGCGCCGGCGCCTGGCCCTGACCGCGCTGCTCGCCATCCCGCTGGGCTTCCTGCCGGTGCTGATCCAGGTGCACTCGCTCGGCACCTTCCCGCTCTCCGAGCGCTTCCTGTACCTGCCGGCCTTCGGCTTCGCGCTGGGCCTCGCGCTGGTCCTCGCGCGCACCTTCTCGCGCCGCACGGCGACGCTGCTGGTGCTCGCGCTGGGCGCCCTGTACGGCGCCCGCAGCCATGCCCGCATCGGGGTCTGGCACGACGGCGAGCGCCTGCTGCGCGATTCCGCGGCGCACTCGCCGCGCGCACCCACGCTGCAGTGGATCTACGGCCGCGAGCTGCTGGAGCGCTTCAGCGCCACGCACGAGCCGCGCTACCTGCTGGAGGCCCAGCGGGTCTTCGAGCACGCCGTCGACCTGCTGGAGCAGGCGCGCGCGGAACGCACCGACCTGATGACGAGCTCGCGCGACACCCAGCAGGTCGAGCTGGGCCTGGCCTGGTGCGCGATCCACGCCGGGGATCCCTCGTCCGCGATCCTGCGTCTCACCGAGCTGGCGCGCCGCATCGAGGCGATCCAGGCCGGCGCCCGCGCGGCGCGCGCGCAGGGCAAGCCGGTGCGCGAGGAGTTCCTCGACCTCGGACAGGTCCTCGGCACGCTGGCGGTGGCGCAGATGCAGAGCGGCGAGCTGGACGAGGCCGAGCGTTCCTTCGCGCGCGCGCTCGCGGAGCAGCCCAACGCGCCCGACACGCACCAGAACCTGGGCCGCCTGCTGGCGCAGCGCGGCCGCTGGCCGGAGGCCGCGCGCGAGTTCGAGAGCGCCGCGCGCCTGCGCCCGGGCAACCCCGAGGACCGCCTGTTGCTCGCGCAGGCCCTGCAGACCCTGGGCGAGGACGCGCGCGCCGAGGCCCTCGCGCGCGCGCTCTTGGTCGAGCTGCCGCGGCGCGCCGAACCGCCGCTGGTCCTGGCCGTGGGCGCGCTGCAGCGCAAGGACTCCGACGCCGCGTTGGCCTGGCTCGAGCGTGCGCTGGCGCTGGAGCCGGAGAACGCGCTCGCCTGGAGCCACAAGGCACGCATCCTGTGGCAACGCGGCGAGCCGCGCTCGGCCCTGGCGGCATTCCGCAAGGCGGTCGAGCTCGGTCCGACGAACTTCGAGGCGCACCACGAGTTCGCGGGCTTCCTGCTGGCGCAGGGCGCGCTGGCCGAGGCCCAGCCCTACCTGGTGCGTGCCTACGTGCTGGCGCCCGCGCAGCACCGCGGCCCGCTGCGGCGCAACCTCGAGCAGCTGGAGCTCGACGGACCGACGCTGCTCGAGCTCGAACGCAGCGACGCCGCGCGCGACGAGCTGCCTGCGGCGCTGGGCTGGAACGAGCGCCGCCTCGCGCGCGCGCCGGAGGACGCCGGGGCCGCGCTGGAGCACGCGCGCATCCTGCGCCGCCTCGGACGCGACGAAGAGGCGCTCGCGGTCTACCGCGCTCAGGCCGAGCGCGCGCCCCAGGACTACGTGGTGTGGTCCGAGCTCGGGGCCTACCTGCACGCTCTCGGGCGCCTCGACCAGGCCCGTCCGGCGCTCGAGCACGCGCTCGCGCTCGAACCGCCGCGCGAGTTCCCGCCCGAGCTGCGCGAGAGCTCGAAGCAGCGCCTGCGCACGCTGCTCGAGTAGGGAAGCCGGCCGCGCGCGGGGCGCGTCAGTTGCCGCACCGTCCGCGCTCGGGCTCGTGGCGCGCCTCGGGTGCGCTGGGCCCACTCTCGTGGCGCGGCTCGTGGCGCGGCGAACCGTGCCGCTCGCCCGGCTGCTCGAGCGTGATCGCGTCGGCCGCGAAGACCGGGCCCTCGACGCAGCACTTCGCGTTGGGCCACGAGCCGAGCGGGCCCTCCGGGCGCGTGCTGACCGGGCAGCCGTTGCAGATCCCGACGCCGCACCCCATCAGCGTCTCGAGCGAGAGCCAGCACGCGAGCCCCTTCGCGTGCGCCAGGCGCTCGACCGCCACCAGCATCGGATGGGGACCGCAGGCCAGGAGCCGCACCTCGCGCGGCAGCTCGCCGCGCTGCTGCAAGCGCTCGAGTAGCTGCAGCACGTTGCCGCGCAGGCCCTCCGAGCCGTCGTCGGTGGCGGTGTGCACGCGCACGCCCAGGGCGCGGAAGCGCTCCAGGTCGTACAGGAGGCCGCGCCGCGCCGCGCCGTACAGGTACACGAGCTCGTCGGGCCGCGTCGGCTTCTCGCCGTCCATGCCCGCCAGGGCCTGCTGGATGCCGAGGTAGAAGGGTGCCGAACCGACGCCACCGGCCAGCATGACCCACGGGGCACCGCCGCCCGCGAGCGCCGGCCAGCCGTTGCCGAGCGGGCCGACCAGGCGCAGCGCGTCGCCCGGGCGCGAGTCCGCCAGCGCGCGCGTGCCGCGCCCCATCACCTTGAGCAGGAACTCGAGCGTGTCGCCGCGCTGGCGATAGAGCGAGAACGGCCGCGGGATCAGGGGCGAGAGCCGGTCCGCGCGCTTCAGCATGAAGAAGCGGCTGGCGCGCACCGGCGCGAGCACGCGTTCGGGCCGCAGCTCGAGGATCACGCCGTCGTCACCGCAGGGCGTGAGCGCCACGACCTCGGCCGTGAGCGAGCGGGCGTCGGGCGGCGGAGCGGGCATCTGCGCCGGGAAGATAGCGGCCGGGCGGGATGCGCTCCAGGGTCCCCTCCAGGGGCCGGGCAGAGGGAACGGGTCGAGCGCGGAGTCAGCCGCCGCGGATCAGCTCCACGACCCGGGCCGCGAGCTCGTTGGGCACGGGGAAGGTCAGGCTGTAGTGGACGAGTTTCCACCTCCCACCGCTGCGGCGCAGCACACCCGTCCCGCGGCACTCGCCGTACTTGTCGTTCCACAGACGCTCGTCGAACCAGGCCAGGTCGTCCGCGAGCTCGACGTGGCGCTCGCGCGGCGTGTAGGTCCAGCCGACGCCGCGCGCGAAGTACGGCTCGCAGAAGGCGCGGAAGGCGGGCAGCGACCAGCGTTCGCTCGCGTCCGTGCCGAGGTAGACGCACTCCTCGGCCATGTGCCCGAAGTAGCGCGCGCCGTCGGCCGCGGCAGCGGCCCGGTGCCAGTCGTCGAGCACGGCCGCGACCTCGTCCGCTTCGGCCGAGCGCGGCCCGGGCGGCGCGGTGGCCTGCGCCTCTCCGCCCCGCGCGCGGCCCGCGCGGCAGCCGCCCGCCAGCGGCACGGCCAGCGCCAGCAGCAGTCCCGACAGCACGGGCGCAGAGCGGATTCCGAGGGCAACACGGGTAGGCATGGCAAGCACGGGGCGCGGGGCCGGGATGGGCGCGCTATCATGCCGCGCTCGCCACGCCCCGACGATGACCGTCCTATCGATCTCCGGCCTCGGAAAGAGCCACGGCGCGAGCGAGATCCTGCGCGGCGTGGAGCTCCACATCGCACGCGGCGACAAGCTCGGCTGCGTGGGCCGCAACGGGGCCGGCAAGACCACGCTCTTGCGCCTGATCGAAGGCGAGGAGCAGCCCGATCACGGCTCGATCCAGCTCGAGCGCGACGCGCGCATCGGCTACGTCGTGCAGCGCCCGGTGTTCGAGCCGGGCCTCAGCGTACGCGCCTTCGTCGAGCAGGGCCTGGCGGCGGTCCACGCGCTGGAGGCCGAGCTCGAGCGCCTCTCGCACGCCATGGCCACCGCCAGCGGGCCCGAGCTCGACTCCCTGACCAAGCGCCACGGCGAGGTCACGGCGCACATGGAGCACCTGGGCGGCTGGGAGGCCGGCCAGAAGATCGAGGCCGTGCTCTCGGGCATCGGGCTGGACGCGTCCTTCTGGGAACGCGAGGCGCGCACGCTCTCGGGTGGCGAGAAGAGCCGCACCTGCCTGGCGAAGGTGCTGGTGAGCGTGCCCGACGTGCTGCTGCTCGACGAGCCCACCAACCACCTCGACCTGGCGGGCATCGAGTGGCTCGAGGACTTCCTGCGGCACCTGAAGAGCGCCGTGCTGATCGTCAGCCACGACCGGCGCCTGCTCGACCGGCTGGTGGACTCGATCGTCGAGATCGAGCGCGCGGGACTGACGCGCTATCCGGGCAACTACGCGCGCTACCTGGAGATCAAGGCCGAGCGCTACGAGTCCGAGCGGCGCGCCTTCGAGGTGCAGCAGGAGTTCCTCAAGAAAGAGGAGCTCTTCATCCGCACCCACATGGGCAGCCAGCGCACGGGCGAGGCCAAGGGCCGGCAGAAGAAGCTCGAGAACGTGGTGCGCCTGCCGCAGCCGTACCTCGACGTGCGCCGGCCGGTGATCCGCATGGCCGAGGTCGCGCGCGGTGGCGAAACGGTGATCGAGGCGCGCGGCCTGGAGCTCGCCCACGGCGAGCACGTCGTGCTGCGCGACGTCGACCTCAAGCTCGCGCGTGGCGAGCGCCTGGGCATCGTCGGTCCGAACGGCTCGGGCAAGTCCACCCTGCTGCGGGCCCTGGCGGGACGCTTCGCGCCGCGCAAGGGCACGATCGAGAAGGGCTACAAGGCCGTGTGCGGCTACTTCGACCAGGACACCAGCGACCTGCGCGAGGACGGCACGCCCATGAGCGAGATCCGCCGCTTGTTGCCGCTGTGGACCGACCTGGAGGTGCGCTCGCACCTGGCGCGCTTCCTGTTCCGTGGCAACGAGGTCGAGGCCTCGATCGCGCGGCTCTCGGGCGGCGAACGCGCGCGCCTGTCGCTGGCCAAGCTGGTGCTCGCCAAGCCGTCCTGGCTGGCGCTGGACGAGCCCACCAACCACCTCGACCTGGCCGGGCGTACGGCGCTGGAGGAGATGCTGGGCGAGTTCACGGGCGCGCTGGTGTTCGTCAGCCACGACCGCGAGTTCATCGACACGCTCGCCACGCGCATCGTCGAGGTCGAGAACGGGACGGCGCGCGCCTTCACCGGCAACTACAGCGAGTATCGCAAGGCCCTGGTCGGGGAGCTCGAGGCCGGCCGCGCGGAGCGCGACGCCGCCAAGGACCGCCGGGCCGCGGCCGAGCGCACACGCGTCGCCAAGTCCGGCCCGCCCAGGAAGGACAAGCCCAAGAATCCCTGGCAGCTGCGCCAGGTCGAGGACGCGATCATGGCGCTCGAGGCCGAACGCGCGCAGCTGCTCGCCTCGCTGGGCGAAGAGCGCGTCTACAAGGACGCCACCCTCGCGCGCGAGACCCAGCTGCGCCTGGCCGAGATCGAGCGCGACCTCGAGCAGAAGAACGCGCAGTGGGAGGCGCTCATCTGACCTGGCCCGCCGCTCGGACGAGCGGAAACGACGCGCACATTTCGCGGCCTGGGGCCTGCCCCCCGACGCCAGAGCATGCTCGAATCGCCGGCCAGGACATGCGCGTGCAGACTCGCGACACGACGGCAATCGCGGCCACCCTCCACTTCGGTTACCACCCTCGCCCGGATCCCGACCGAGGCGCGCGGCCGTGGGCACGCGTGCGGGCCGCGGACGTGCCGCCGGCAGCGGGACTCGACCGGAGTGCGCTGGTGGCGCGCGGCCTCGAGGTCTTCCGCACGGCCTGTGGCACGCCGGGCGATGCGCTGCAGGTCGTGCCGCTGAGTGGAGGCATCGATTCGCGCTTCCTCCTCGCGATGCTGCTGGAAGGCGGCCTGCGCGAGCGCATCGTGGCGGTTACCTTCGGCATCCCCGGGACCCTCGACTTCGAGATCGCGGCCCGGGTCGCGCGCGCCGCGCGCGTACGCCACGAGGCGCTCGATCTGCGCGAGGAACCGCCGACCCGCGCGCAGCTGCTCGCCGCGGCCCGCCTCGCGCCCTGGTCGTTCCTGTTCGAGGTCCACTACAACCAGCTCGTGTTCCAGCGCTTCGGCCGCACGGCCACCTACTGGAGCGGCATCCTGGCCAACGCCATGGCCGGCGCGGACCTCACGGTCGCGTGCCCCGATTGGGCCAGCGCCGTCCGGACCTTCGCCCGCGACACGCGCCTCGTGCGCTCGATCGATCTCTCTCCGCCCGGCTTCCGGCCGGAATCGGCCCTGCCGGCGGGTCCGATCCTGGCGGACAGCTGCCTGACCTACTTCGAGCAGCTCTACCTCTTCGTGCGCTATCCGGGCCGCAACGATCCCGCCATGCTGTCGCGCGCGCACGACGTGCGTGCGCCCTTCCGCTCGGCCGCGTGGGTCGACTTCATGCTGCGCGTCCCGTCCGAGATCCGCAGGGGGGAGGGCTTCTACCGCGAGATCGCGGCGCGCTCGAACCCGGCCTTGTTCACCCTGCCCGTGAAGAATCGGCTCGGCTTCGCGCTCGACACGCCCGCCTGGCGGGTCCAGCTGCGGCGCGGACGACTCAAGCTCGGCCGCCTGCTGGCCGCGCGCTTCCCCGGGCGCGCCAGGCGCGTCGACCCCATGCTGAACTACGTGGACTTCGAGCACGAGCTGCGCAGCGGATCCGTGCTCGCGCAGGTCGTCGAGGACAGTCTGCAGCGGCTCGATTCGGCGCGCGTCGTCGACTGGATCCAGCCGCTCGAGCTCTGGCGACGTCACGCGCGCCGCCTGGCGAACCACGGCGACGCCTTGACGGCCCTGGCCTCGCTCGAGTTGAACCTCGCGGCGAACGGGCCACCGTCGCCCTGATGGAGGAGCTCGGCGCTCAGACCGAGGCCGGCTCGTCGCCCGCGGCGCGCGCGGCCAGGGCCTGCTGCTTCAGGCCGGCGCGCAGGATCAAGCACTTCGGCAGGAGCACGCTCGTGAACTGCACGCCGTAGGCGAGCACGATCCCGATCAGGCCGTAGGCGCTCCCCAGTCCGTAGGCGGCGCCCAGGTAGAGCAGGTTCGAGACCACCAGGATGCCGAGTTCCTGACGCACGTAGCCCATCGCCAGGAACAGCGGGTGCACGACCACGAAGGCGCACGAGACCGAGCGCAAGAACATGTACGTGTCGAGGCTCAACGGGTCGCGCGCGTAGGCCTCGCCGAACAGGAGCCGGATCGCCATCGGCCCGAACAGGGCCACCATCACGGCCGCGCTGCCGGTGAAGGCGAACAGCATCGCCCCGGTGCGGCGCGCCTCGACCAGCGCGCCGTGCGGATCGCGCGCGGCGATCTTGGTGGCCAGGCGCGGGTAGATCACCTGGTACACGGAGTCCGAGACCATGGTCATCACCAGCGCGACCTGCTTGATGAGCTTGTAGACCCCGACGCTCTCCAGCGAGACCAGCGCCGCGACGATGGCCATGTCGAGTTGCTTGACCGGCAGCGACACGGTCGTGATGAGGTTGGTCCAGACGGCGAAGCGCGTCACCTCACGCCAGCCCTCCGCGCGCGCGCGCAGCAGCCCGCGCACGCCGTTCCGCCGCAGGGTCTGCCAGCCGAAGTACAGCAACAGCAGCCGGCCCACCGTGGCGGCCACCAGCCCCACCACCAGGAAGCCCCACAGGCCCGCCCCGCTGAAGAACGCCAGCGACGCACCGATCAGCTTGACGACCGCCGCGCTCGTCTTCTGCACGCTGAACAGCTTGAAGCGCTCGAACAGGCGCAGCACCGCGGTCGGCGTGCCCGAGATGTTGAAGGCCAGCCCCAGGCTGTTCACGACCAGCATCGCGGTCGTGGAGGAATCGAGTCCCTTCCAGCGCGCCAGCAGGAACGAGCCCGCCACGGCCACCAGCGTGGCCACGAACGCGCTGCCCGCGTCGAGCAGGAACCCGACCTTGAGCACGCCCTTCAGGTGCTCGCGCTGGCCCTCGTGCAGGTAGCCGGCGCCGAACTTGATCAGGGCCTTCCAGCTCTGGAAGTTGAGGATCTCGTCGACGATCGCGGCGTAGGTCTGGATCAGCACCAAGAGGCCGAACGTCTCGGGGCCGAGCGCGCGCGCGGTCAGCCCCAGACTGACGACCGAGAGCGCGTTGGCGACGACGTCTCCGGCCACGAGCACGCTGCAGTGGCGCAACAGACCCGCCGAGCCGCCGCCCGACGGCCTGCGCCAGAACTTCCAGCGCGCGCTCAAGGGCAGCCGAGCGCCGAAGCGGGCGGAGCGGAGCGCGCGCCGCCGGCCGCTCGGGCCGCAGGGGGGCGCGGAGCGGCGCGGAGGGCGAGCATCCCGCGATTCTACTGGGCGGCCGAGAACTCGCTCGGCGCCGCACGCTCGAACGCTCCCGCGCGCAGGCGCGTCCACCAGCGCGGCCGCGCTGCGAGCGGCACGGAGGCGCTCCGGCCGATTGCGGGTTTCTGGCCCCCTCCTTAGAATGGTGGGCTCGTGTCACGGTTCTCGCGCTGGAGTCTGGGGGGGCTGTTGGCCTTGTTCGGCGGAGCCTGCGCCGGGCACTCCGTCCAGAACCCGACGCCCTTCGAGATCTACCTGGCGCCGCCCTCCGGCGAGCCGCAGCGCTACCTCATCCAGCCCGGCGATCAGCTCGAGGTGCGCTTCTTCTACGCGCCGCAGAACAACGTGATCCTGCCGGTGCGCCCCGACGGGTTCATCTCGTTGCCGCTGGCGAACGAGGTGCACGCGGCCGGTCTCACGGCCGACGACCTGCGGCAGGTGATCAGCGCGGCCTGCGAGCGCACCATGAAGTCGCCCGAGGTCTCGGTCCTCGTGCGCACCTTCAGCGGCTACAAGATCCACGTCGGCGGCCAGGTCCAGGCGCCCGGCATCTTCGAGCTCGCCGGAGAGCGCACCGTGCTGCAGGCCATCTTCGAGGCTGGCGGCTTCCTGCCCACGGCGAGCCCGAAGGACGTGCTCGTGATCCGTCCGGAGGGCAACGGCAAGTTCGCGGTCGTCCCGATCGACGTGGCGCGCATCCTCGATGGCAGCGACACGCGCCAGAACATCACGCTGCGGCCGCGCGACGCCGTCTTCGTGCCCACCTCGGCGATCGCGAACGTGAACCGCTGGGTGGACCAGTACATCCGCCAGAACCTGCCTTTCGACCTGGGCTGGGACTTCCAGCTCTAGCGCGAGCCCGCGCACCGCGATGGTCGCACGACCCAACGCACCGGCCGAGGAGCCCAGGACGGAGATGCCGCTCCGGCGCTTCTACCAGGTCGTCTTCCGCCACAAGGGGAAGATGGCGGCCTTCTTCGTGCTGACGGTGGCGGTCGTGATGGCGGTGGCCGTCCTGACGCCGCCGTCCTATCGCTCCGAGGCCAAGCTGCTGGTCCAGGTGGGCCGCGAGAGCGTCACGCTCGATCCCACCGTCGCGATCGGCGAGCGCACGCTCGACCCGCGCACGACCTGGGAGAACGAGATCAACTCGGAACTCGAGATCGTGCGCAGCAACGAGCTGGTGCGCGAGGTCGTGGTCGCGCTGGGTCCGGAGGTGGTCCTGGGCCGCGGCGGCCCCCCGGGCCAGGCCCGCGAGAAGGGCTGGTTCGCGCGCTTCCTGGAGGCCAGCCAGGAGCGCGTGCGTGCGCTCCTGCCGGCCACCGACGCGCCCCTCAGCGTCGAGGACCGGGCGGTGTTGCTGCTGTCGAGCAAGCTCGACATCCGGCTCGTGCTCGACTCGAGCGTGATCAAGATCGGCTACGAGGCGCCGCGCCGCGAGCTGGCGCAACGGGTGGTCGCGACGCTGATCGAGCACTACCTGGAGAAGCACCTCGACGTGCACGCCACGCGCGGCTCGCTGGAGTTCTTCTCGGAGGAGACCCGGCGCCTGTACGCCGAGCTCAGCGCGCGCGAGGACGAGCTGCGCGCGCTCGAGAGCGCCGGCGGCATCAGCTCGATCGAGGACGAGCGCCGCGCGCTGATCGGGCGCGTGGCCGCGCTCGAGCAGGACCTGGACCTGACCCTGGCGGCGGTGGACTCCAGCGCGGCCCGGGTGGGCACGCTGGAGCAGGCCCTCGCCAAGGAGGAGTTCCAGGAGCGCATCGTCACGCAGGAGACGGTCTCACCGGTCACGACCACGCGTGATCTCCTGCGCCAGCAGCTCAACGCCCTGCTGCTGGAGGAGCAGAGCCTGCTGCAGAGCTACGAAGCGGACACGCCTCCCGTGCGCTCGGTGCGCGAGCGCATCGCCCTGGCCAACGAGCTGCTGAAGGCCGAGGTGCCAGCCATCGCGCAGACGACGCGCGGCATGAATCCCTCGCGCCAGAGCGTCCTGGTCGCACTGACGACCGAGACGTCGAACCTGTCCTCGCTGCAGGCCAAGCGCGACGTGCTCGGACCCCAGCTCGCCGCCCTGCGCGCGCGGCTGGCGCGGGTCGACGACCTGGATCTGGAGATCAAGCGCAAGCGACGCGAGATCGGCGCGCTCGAGGAGCAGCACCGCCGCCACAGCTCGAGCCTCGAGCAGGTGCGCATCGACCAGGCCCTGCAGCTCGAGAAGATCACCAACGTCAGCGTGCTGCAGCCCGCGACGCTGCCGCTGCGCTCGACCACCCTGGGCAGGACGGTGTCCGCGCTGCTGGGCCTCGTCCTGGGGCTGGCCGGGGCGCTGGCCCTGGCCTTCGTGGCGGACTTCCTGGACCAGTCGCTGCGCTCGCCCGAGGACGTGCGCCGCCGCCTCGGGCTGGCCACCCTGGCCGCGGTGCCACGCGCGCGCTCGCTCCGTCGCCGGCGCCGCATCGCCCTGCGGCAGCTGCGTGCCTTCTCCCAGCTCGAGGACCGCATCGCGCACGTCGCCAAGCCCGAGAGCAACGTGCTGGCCGTGACCTCCGCGCACCGCGGCGAGGGCGTCAGCACGGTCAGCGCCAACCTGGCCAGTGCGCTGGCCGCGCGCGGCGAGGGCGCGGTGCTGCTGGTCGACGCCTCGCTGTACGCTCCCTCGGTGCACCGCACGTTCTCGGCCGAGATCTCGCCCGGCCTGGGCGAGAAGCTCTTCGCCGACGCCACCAACGGCACGCGTGAGTCGGCCGTGCCGAACCTGCGCATCCTGACCGTGGGCGACCTGAGCAAGGCCGGGCCGCGCAAGGGTCGCTACGGACGCGAGTCCTCGACCTTCGACCGCCTGGCGCGCGACCTGGACGAGCTGCTGCAGGATTGGCGCCAGGACTACCGCTACGTGATCCTCGATCTGCCCGCGCTCGAAGAGGACTCGCAGGTGCCGCACGTCGCCGCGCACTGCGACGGCACGTTGCTGGTCGTGGCCGCCGGGAAGGGCCGCTGGCAGGTCCTGCAACACGCGCGCGAAGAGCTCGACGCCTGCCGCGTCGGGCTGCTCGGGGTCGTGCTCAACAAGCGCCGCTACCCGATCCCAGGCTGGCTGTACCGGACGCTCTGAGGAGGCTGGAGCAATGCCGCGCCTGCTCGTTCGCCCGGATGCGCCCCGGCCCCGTGTGCGCACCCCGGCCCTCGGCCCGGGAGCCGGCGCTCGCTTCGCGCCCGTGGGCGCGCTCCGCTTCGCCCCGTGAAACCCTCCCCGGGTGCCGTGCGCAAGCCGCGCGTCGCGATCCTCGGCGAGAAGTATTGCCCGTCCCGCGGCGGGACCAGCCGGGTGGTCGAGGGCACGCTGCGGCAGCTCGCGCCGCACTACGACTTCACGCTGTACTGCTATGCGAACCCGGCCGCCGAGCCCAGCCTCCCCGGCGTGCGCACCGTGCAGTTCCCGGCCCCGCGGCGCGGCGGAGTGGGCGTGTTCCTGTACTACCTGCGCTGCCTCGTGCACGCGCTGCGCGCGGACTACGACCTGGTGCACGTCCACAAGACCGACGCGGCCTTCGCACTGCCCTTCCTGACGGCGCGCTTCCCGTGTGTCGCCACCTCGCACGAGGTGGCCTACCTGAACGACAAGTGGTCGCGGCTCGGGCGGCTCTACTTCCGCGTCGTCGAGCGCGTCTTCGTGCGCTCGCGTGCCACCCTGACGTGCGTCTCGCTGGAACAGCAGGAGCACTACCGTCGCCGGTATGCGCGCGAGGTGCAGTACCTCCCGAACGGGGTCGAGGAGCTGGCGCTCGACGACGCGGCGGCGCTGCGCCTGCTCGCCCAGGCCGGCGTGCGCCAGGGCTTCCTGCTGTTCGCCGCGCGGCGCCTGATCCCCCTCAAGGGCCTGCACACGCTGCTGGACGCGCTGCACCGCCTCGGCTTCGCGGGCCAGCTGGTCGTGCTGGGCGACCGCGAACAGGTTCCGGCCTACTCGGCCGAGCTGCAGGCGCAGGCACGCGGGCTGGACGTGCACTTCCTCGGCTACGTGGCCGAGCGGGCGACGCTGCTGGCCCTGGTGAAGCGCGCGGCCCTGTTCGTGTTCCCGTCCGAGCGCGAGGGCATGTCGGTCATGCTGCTCGAAGCCGCGGCCTGCGGCACGCCCATCGTGTGCAGCGACATCCGTCAGAACACCGACGTCCTGGGCATCCGCGACGTGCTCGCCTTCCGCAGCCAGGACGCGCGCGACCTGGCCGAGAAGCTGCGCTGGGCCGTCGAGAACCCGGACGAGATGGGCGCCAGGGCCGCACGCGCGCGCGCGACGGTCGCGGAGCGCTTCAGCGCCCGCAGCGTGGCCCACGAGTACGACCGGCTCTACCGGCGTGCGTTGCAGACGGCCGACCCCGTGCGCTGGGGCGAGGGCGCGCTCGCCGAGGCCAGACCGCCCGAGGTGGGATGAAGCTGCGCTTCGGTGTGATCACGGAGGGCGCGCGCTTCGAGCCCTGGCAGCTGCGCTGCCTGGCGGAGCTCGGCCGGCGCGGCGATGCGCTGCCCAGCGCGTGGTGGACGCTGCCGGAGCGGCCCCCGGCGGCGGGTCCGATCTGGCGCACGGGGCGCCGCATCCGGCGCCGGTTCGTGCGCCGCGGGGCTCCGCCCGAGCTGCTGGTCCTGCCCGTCTCCCAGCGCATCGCGGGCGGCCTCGGCGGCGAGCTCCTGCCGGGCCTGGGCGAGCAGCGCCTGGACTTCCTGCTGGACTTCGGCGGCACACCGCTGCCCGACGGAGTCCTGACCGTCGCGCGCGACGGCGTGTGGACCTTCCGGCTCGGCGGCGCGCCGGCCGGCTTCTGGGAAGTCGAGCGCGGCGAACCGGTCTCCTGCATCGCGCTGGTGCGCCTCGGACCGGACGGGGCGCGCTCCGAGCTGCGGCGGGCCACCCTGCGCACCGCGCCCGGGTCCTACCGCGCGACGCGCGCCGAGCTGCTGCGCGCCTGCGAGGCCTTCCCGGCCGAGGCCGCGCGCGAGCTCGCCACGCGCGGGACGTGCTCCGCCCGCCCCGCTCCCGCCCGCATCCCGCCCTGCCGGCCGCCGAGCGACCGCGAGCTCTGCCGCCAGCTGCTGCACGGCTTGCCGCGCCGGGTGCGCGCGCTCGCGCGACGAGCGCTCACCGTCGATCTGTGGAACGTGGGGCTGGTCGAGGCGCCCATCCACGCCTTCCTGCGCGCGGACTTCGAGCCCAGGATCCGCTGGCTGCCCGCGGCCGGCAGCGAACGCCTCAGCGCCGACCCCTTCGCGCTCGAGTGCGACGGACGCACGCACGTCGTGTACGAGAGCCTCGATTTCGCCGAGGGCCGCGGCCTGCTCGTGGCACGCGAACTCGGGGAGGCGGGGTTCGGGCCGGAGCGGCCCGTGCTGCGGCTGCCCTTCCACCTCTCCTACCCGTTCCTGCTGCGCCGCGGAGCCGAGGTCTTCTGCGTCCCGGAGAGCTGCGAGGCCGGCGAGGTCTCGCTCTACCGCGCCACGCGCTTTCCCGACGGCTGGGAGCGCGTGGCGAGCCTGTTGCCCGGCTTCGCCGGCGTCGACAGCACGATCCTGGAATGGAACGGGCGCTGGTGGTGCTTCACCACCGAGAAGGGCGACGCGCACGCGAGCAAGCTCAAGCTGTTCCACGCCCCCGATCTCCTCGGCCCCTGGGTCCCCCACCGCCGGAACCCGGTCAAGGTCGACGTGCGCTCGGCGCGCGGCGGCGGCACCCCGTTCGTGTGGCAGGGCCAGCTGTACCGGCCGGCGCAGGACTACTCGCGCGTGCTCGAGGGCAGCCTGACGCTCAATCGCGTGGTGGTGCTGGACGAGGAGCGCTTCGAGGAGGAGACCGTGGCGACGGTCGGGCCGTTCCCGCGCGAGCCCTACCCGGACAAGTGCCACACGCTGTGCGCGCTGGGCGAGCGCACGCTGATCGACGGCTGCCGCGAGGTCTCGGTGCTCACGCACCCGCGCCTGCTCGCCTTCAAGTGGCGTCGCGCGCTGGCCTGGCTGCGCCGTGGCCTAGGTCCGTCCGCGGTGGGCGAGTAGCTCGCGGCAGAAGCGTTCGAGCTCGGCCACGTTCGCACCGGCGGTGAAGGTCCGCCCGACGACCTCGCGCGCGCGCGCGCCGATGGCCTCGCGCTCGCCCTCGTCACGGTTCAGGGCGCGCACGCGCTGCGCCAGGGCCGCGGGCGAGCCCTCGACGTAGCCGAGGCCCTGGTCGCGGATCAGGTCCTCGGGATCGTAGGCGAGGCTGACCACGGCGCGGCCCTGGTCCCAGGCCTGCATCGACACGTTCGGGAAGCCCTCCGGCTCGCAGGTCAGCACGAGGAACCGCGCGGCCGCGATGATGCCGTTCACCTCGGCCGGCGAGCGCGCGCCGAGCCAGTGGAGATTCGCGGGCAGGCGTCCGGGCTCGCCGAAGTAGGCGTAGCGCGGGTCCTGCAACGCGCCGACGGCCAGGAAGTCGAGCGGCTCGTCCGCGAGCGCGCGCGCCAGCTCGAGGAAGGCCTCGGGCCGCTTGCGCGCCTTGAGGTTGGCGACCCAGACCACGAACGGGCGCTGCCAGCGGAACGGCGCGCGCTCGCTCAGCACCGAGCTGTGGATCACGCGCGTGGTCTCCGCGCGCAGGCCCTCGGCCTGCCCGCGGTGCTGGGCGACATGGCCGTCCGCCAGGGCGTGCCCGAGGGAGTTCAGCCCGCCCTCGAGGCGCCACCAGGCCCGGCGCAGGCGGCCCAGGAGTGCGCGCCCGCCGGCGCGCGGCGAGCCTGCCGGCGGCGCGCCGCTGGAGGTGCCGAAGGCGCGCGTGTCGTCGTCGTGCGAGCAGGCGAACACGAAGACCGCGCGCGCCAGGCGCGCCTGCAGCGCGCACGCCAGGAGGTGCGCCTTGTTGAAGCGCCAGTAGACCACGTCCGGCCGGACCGCCCGCAACACGCGGGCGAAGGCCAGCGCCACCGGGGGTCGCAGAGCGACGCAGGGGTAGGGACTCGTGCTCACCGCGCCCCTCGGGCGCATCACGGCGTAGGTCACGTCGTGCCCGCGCGCCTGCAGCTCGCGCGCGATCAGGTCGCACTGGATCTCGCTGCCGCCGACCGTGTCGTCGCGATGGCGGTTGACGATCAGGAACTTCATCCGCCGCGCGCGTCCGGAGCACCGTCCCGGGAGCTCGACTAGGGGGTGGAACGCGCGCGGAGCGCGTTCGACTCCCGCGTGGTTCTTCCGCGCCTGGTCGTTCCGCTCGGCCCGTTCCTGTTCACCCTGCTCACCATACGCGACACTGGCGCAGCATGGAAGCGGTCCTGATCGCGCTGGGAGCCGTGGTGGCGCTGCTCGTGTTCGCCGCCATCGTGCTGAGCGGACGCAAGGGGATCTTCTGGCTCGCCTTCCTGGCGACGCTGGTGCCGCTCGACTTCGTCGACCGCTACTACCTCGACTTGCCGGGCAGCGTGAAGTGGCTGCCGGACGCGGCCTTCGTGGTGGCTGGCGTCGCGGCGCTCGTGCTCGTGCCCGCGGCGCGCGCGCCCCTGCCGCGGGGGCTGGTGCTGGTCTACGCGGCGATCGCCGCCGAAGCCCTGCTCTCGATGCTGTTCAACCGCTCCTCACCGGCCGCCCTGCTCGTGTCCCAGCGCGGCTACGTGCTCCTGTTCGCGGCCGTGATCACGCTGCGGGCGGTGCGCGGGCTCTACGACCGGGATCGACTGTACGCCGTGCTGGTGGGGGCCGGCGTCGTCTCGGCCGTCGTCAGCCTGCTGCAGCGCCTCACGATCGCCGCCAGCGAGCCGGACCGCGTGACGGGTCTCTTCTCGCTGGGCGAGGTGGTGCTCTTCTACCACCTGGTGTGCATCGGCATCGTGCTCGCGTACTGGCTCGAGGGCCGGCGCGTGGGCGGCTGGAGCGCGAGCCTCGCGCTCGGGTTGCTCGTGCTGTCGCTGGCGATCGGGAACCAGGAGGCGGCCCTGCCCTACCTGGTGATCCTGCTGGGCTGGCTGTTCGTGCGCGCGCGCGCGCGCCGCGGGCCGTTGCTCGCGCTCGGGATCGCCCTGCCGGCGACCATGCTGGCGCTCTTCACGCTCGTCTACGACGCTTCCTACGAGTCCCGCGAGGGCTCCTACTCGCGCGCGATCTTCGAGCCGGCCTACGTCAAGCGCTACCTGTTCGGCGAACGCGAGGACGTGCTCACCCCGAGCGGCGACCTCCTGCGCGGAGCCGCGATCGTCACCGCCTACCGCGAGATCGCGGACGACGGGCCGCACCTGCTGCTCGGGCGCGGGCCGGGCGCCACCGCCGACAGCGGGCTGGGAGGCACGGGAGCGCTCGCCAAGGCGTACCCGGGCATCGGGCGCGTCACGCTCTCGATGCTGCTCGGCGACACGGGCCTGGTGGGCGTGGCCCTGTACCTCGTGCTGCTCGGCGGAGTCTTCGCCCGCCGGCCAGCGCCCGCCTTCGGCGAGCCACACGAGCAGCGCCTGGTGCGCGAGCTCGTGGTGTTGCTCGCGCTGGCGTACTTCATCTACATGCGGATGGCGTACGAGCCGTGCTACGCCTGGATCCTGGCCTGCGTGCTGGAGCCCGACGCGCCCCTCGTTCCGGGATCGAACGAGCCTCGTCGGGCCCCCGCGTGAGCGCGGAGGCCGCTCGCGCGCCCTCGGGCACCTGAGAACCGATCGATTCGATCGATCCGGCCTCGCTCGGCATCGCCGCGAGTCGATCGCCACCGACCGGGCTGCCGGGGCCGGACCGCCAGCCGAACGCCCGGCCGGGTCTGGCGGCCCCCCGGATACCCCCAGCGGCGTATGGCGGAATGCGCAGTCGTAGTTATGATTCGCCCCCGAGCGGCGGAGGAGCAGATTGAGCAAGTCGAGCACGGCAGTCGGACCGGGGTTCACGGTCCTGGACCCGGAGGGGTTCCGGGCCGTGCTGCTTCGTGAGCGCGCGCTGTCCGATCGCTCCCGGCTGCCCTTCACCGTGCTGGCCTTCACCCTCGAACGCGAGGCCGAGCCCGCCGTGCGCGAGCGCCTGCTGCACGCCCTGGCCGGACGCCTGCGAGAGACCGATCTGATCGGCTGGTTGCAGGAGGGCGAGCTCGCCGCGTTGCTGCGCTACTCCTCGGTGGCCGAGGCCCTGCGCGTGGCCGCCGAGGTCCGCGCCATCCTCGCGCCCGACGCGCCGCCGTGCCGGGCCTTCGGCCACCCGCCCTTCGAGTTCGAACACGCCGCGCCCGCGCTCGAGTCGGCGGCCGAGCCCGCTGCCAGGGACAGTGGTGCGCCGACGCTGCCCGTGCCCGTCCAAACCCGTCCCGTCGTGGAGCGCGAGATCGGCGCGGTCAGCTCTTCTTGAGCGCCAAGTCTCTCATCCCGCGATCGACCCAAGGGGGAGCGATGCACCGTCTGTCGAACGCGCGCCCCGAAGCGCGCGGAGCACGGGTCCCGAGCGCGCGGCGTCCCGCGCCGCGGAGACGCACCCCGGTGCCGATCTCTCCGGCCGCCTTCCAGGCCTTGCTGCAGAGCGAGCAAGCCTGCCTCGACCGGCACGGGCACGCCTTCAGCCTCATCCATGTCGAGTTCGCACGCGTGGAGTCCGTCAAGGACAGGCTGCCGCGGCTCGTGCGGCACGCCGCAGCGGTCCTGCGCTCGACCGACCTGATCGCCCGCACCGGGACGGAGCGCGTCACCGTGCTGCTGCCCTTCGCCGGCCGCGAACGGGCGCAGGAGGTGGCCCGGTTGCTGCTGGCCGAGGACGGCGCACCCGCGGCCGACCTCACCTGCACCATCGAATGCCGCACGCCGGCGGCCGTCCGTCCGCGCACGGCCCCGCCCAAGCCTCGCGTGCTCGCGCCCATGAACCCCGGGGCCTTGCCACCCGGGCTGAGCTGGGAGGAGCGCGGCGTCTCCGCGCTCCTGTGCCGTGCGCTGCCGCGCTGGAAGCGCGTGCTCGACGTGTGCCTCGCGAGCGCCGGACTGGTCCTCTTGCTGCCCGTGATGCTGGTGATCGCGCTGGCCATCCTGGCGCTCCATGGCGGGCCCGTGATCTACCGGCAATGGCGTACCGGCCAGGGCTTCCGGCGCTTCCGGATCTACAAGTTCCGCACGATGCGCCGGGGTTCGGGGCGCGGCTGGGCCGACCTGCAGCACCTCAACGAGATGGACGGGCCGCTCTTCAAGGCCTCGGACGACCCGCGCGTGCTGCGCCTGGGCCGGCTGCTGCGCAAGAGCAGCCTGGACGAGCTGCCCCAGCTCTGGAACGTCATCAAGGGCGACATGACCCTGATCGGGCCGCGCGCGCTGTCGCCCGAACCCGGCGAGTACGAGACCTGGCAGCTGCGCCGGTTCGACCTGCGGCCGGGCATCGCCTGTTCCTGGCAGGCCGAGCGCCGGAGCGACACCGACTTCGAGGAGTGGATGCGCAGCGACCTGCGCTACGTCGACCAGGGCTCCTCGTTCGCCGGGGACCTGCGGCTCCTGCTCACGACGGTGAGGGGAGTGATCCGGTGGGTCGGGAGCCGCTAGTCCGCGTCCGGGTCCGCCGGCGCGAGCAGCCCGAGATACGCGCGGCGGAAGGCCTCGAAGGAGTACCCGCGCGCGAGGATGCGGCGCGATTCGGCCCCGTAGCGGAGGCGCAGCTCGCGTTCCCGCACGAGTTCGAGCAGTGCCGCAGCCAGGGCGCCCTCGTCCCCGACCGCCACGATGCGCCCGTTGCTGCCGTCCAGCACCAGACGCGCATTGTCGCCGACGTCGGTGGCCACCACGGGCAGGCCGGCGTCCATGGCCTCCAGGATCGAGTTCGAGAGGCCCTCGAAGCGCGAGGTCGAGACGTACGCGTCGGCGCGCGCGAAGTACGGCGCGGGATCGCGCGGGTCGAGCTCGAGCTGCACGGCGTCCTCCAGGCCGAATTCCCTGGTCCAGCCGCGGATGCGCTCGGCCAGGGGACCGCTGCCGGCGATGAGGTAGCGCACGTCCGTCGCGCCGGCTTCGCGCACGCGCCGCAGGGCCGCGAGCGCGACACGGAAGTCCTTCTCCTCCACGAAACGCGCGACGGTCAGGAGCGTCACGCCCCCGCCCGGCGCGCGCGCCGCGGGCGGCGGCCCGACGAAGATGCCGTTCGGGATCACGCGCATCTTGCGCGCGTCGAAGCCGCGCGCGCAGAAGTGCCGGACGGCCGCGTGCGAGTTGGAGATGGTGCAGTCGGCCACGTGGTTGTGGACGAAGCGCAGCGCGAGCTCCTTCCGGCGCTGCATGCGCGCGTTGCGCAGGCCGCAGAAGATGCGCTCGACGCCGGCCGCACGCCCGGCCAGCGCCCCCAGCACGGAGTCGCTGGGCAGGAAGCAGAACAGCGCCTGGACACGCTCGCGCGCGAGGTGCGCACGCAGGGCCCAGGGCTTCCCGAGCGCGCCACCCGGCAGGAACACGGTGCGGATCCGGTGCGTGGCGAGGAAGTCGACGTGGCGCTGGTCGGTGCCCTCGGTGCTCAACGCCAGGAGGTGCACGTCGTGCTGCTCCTGCAGCGCGTGCGCCAGCAGACAGGCCTGCTTCTCCGCCCCGCCCAGGGTCAAGGAGCGGATGAAGACGCAGACTCTCGCCATTCTCTTGGATTCGCGCGGCGCCGCGCCCGGCCTCGCGCGCCCCAGTCTAGTCTCCGGCCCGCGCGGCGCGGAGGCTCCTCTGGGGGCTCTGCGGCCCGTGGCGCCGTCGTTCTCGCGCGCGCGGGATATCGAGCGGCTCGTCGGGGTGGGAGGATCTCGGCGTGCCGTTGAGACTCGAGATCGTGGCCGACGGCGACGCGCGGCGCCTGCTCGCGGACGAGGCCTTCGTGGCCGGGTGGCGGGCGCTGGCCACGCGCGACGCCAAGTTCACGCCGTTGCAGGAGCCGGAGTTCGCGCTGGCGTGGTATCGCGCCTACGCCGGCGCGCACGAACCCCTGTTCGTGCTCGGGCGCGCGCAGGACGGCGAGCTGCTCGGGCTCCTGCCGCTGGCCCAGGACGCGCGCAGCGGTACCCTCGCACACGCCGGGGCCCACCAGGCCGAGTACCACGGCTGGCTGGCGGCGCCGGAGCACGACCAGGAGTTCGTCGTAGGCGCGTTGCTCGAGCTGCGCCGCACGGTCGGCTTCGACAGCTGGAACTGGCGCTGGATGCCGCCCGGAGCGCCCCACGCCTGGACCACCTCGGAGGAGCTGCAGGGGGCGGGCATCCACGTCGTGACCGAGCAGCGCGCCGCGCCCATCTGGGACCTCCGTCAGCGCGACAAGCTCGACAAGATCCTGGCGAGCAGCGCGATCCGCTCGAAGGTGAACCGCTACAAGCGGCGCGGCGTCTATCGTTTCGAGCGCATCACCGACCCGGCGCGGGCCGCGGCGCTGCTGCCGGTGCTGGGCCGGCAGTGCGACTACCGCCAGGAGGTGCTGCACTCCGTGCGGCCCTTCGCGGACGACCCGCGCAAGATGGCCTTCTTCCGCGAGCGCCTGACGTACCCCACCGCCAACCACTTCAGCGTGCTGTGGTGTGACGACGAGCCGCTCGCGCTGCACTGCGGCGTCACCGGGCGCGGCACGTGCCTGCTGGGTCTCTCGGCCCACTCGCCGGCCGAGAGCCGCAACTCGCCGGGCACGCTGCTCCTGGTCGAGCTCGCACGCGCGCTGACCGAGGAGGGTTGTCACGAGCTGGACCTGACGCCCGGAACCGATCCCTACAAGCTGCGCTTCGCCAACGGCGAACGCCGGCTGTGTCGACCGACGCTGCACACCTCGCACTACCGGCGCCTGAGGGCGCGCGTGGTCGTGGCGGCGCGCACGCGGGTCCAGCGCGCCGCGGCCACGCGCGAGCTGGAGGTGCAGGAGCGGCTCCAGCGCTGCAAGCGCGAGCTCGGGCACGCCGCGCGCGAGCTCGCCAGTGGCCGCATCGGCGGCCTGGCGCGCCGGGCGCGCGAGGGCCTGTGGGCAGAGCGCGCCTTCGCCTGCCTGCGCCTCGAACATGCGCTCGTGCCGGCGCGCACCGAACTCGGCGAGGTGCGCGTGCAGACCTACACCGACCTGATGGATTACGACCGGCACGAGCCCTTCGCCTCGCGGCGCGCGCTGCTGGCGGAGGCCCAGCAACGCTTCTCCGATGGCGAGGTCCTGTACTCGGTGCGCGCGCAGGGACGCCTGGCGCTGATCGGCTGGCGCGCGGGCAAGACCGGCGCGGCCCTGGATGCGCTGCAGCGCCTGGCGGTGCTGGGCGAGGGCGCGAGCCTCCTGTACGCCTTCGCGGATCTGGCCGAGCCGACCGATGCGGGTGCCTTCGAGGCCTGCCTGCGGCGCATGCTGCTCGACGCGGCCGGCGCGGGCGATGGGCAGGTGGTCGTGTGCATCGAGCAGCGCGATGCCGCCAAGCGCGCCACGGCCGAGCGGCTCGGGTTCCGCGGAGGCTGCGTGGCCGTACGCCGCAGCGTGCTCGGACGCGGATCGTCCTGGCGTCTCGCGCGGCGCTCGCTGGCGGGAGGGCGCGCGTGAGCCAACACGCCCTGCGCATCGGCTACCTCAGCCACGCCTCGATCCCGTCCGCCGAAGCCAACAGCATCCAGGTGATGAAGATGTGCGCGGCCTTCGCGCGGCGCTGCGACGAGCTCGTGCTGTACTGTCGCGCCACGGGCGCGCTGGACGCGGCGCATGCGCACTACGGGGTCGAGCCGGGGTTCCGCCTGGTCGGGACGGGCGGCCGACGCATCCGCGTCCTCGGACGTGCGCTCTATTCCCTGCGCGTGCTCGCGCAGCTGCGGCGCGACACACGCGCCGAGCTCTTGTACGGGCGCGACTACCACACCCTGGCGCTGGCGGCGCTGGCGGGCGTGCGCGTGCCGATGGCGCTCGAGGTCCACCAGCCGCCGCAGGGCGCGCTCGAGCGCCTGTTGTTGCGTGCGCTCTTCCGCAACCCGCGCTTCCTGCGCCTGATCGTGATCTCGCGCGCCCTGGAGAGCGAGTACCTCCGCCTGTTCGGCGAGCTGCTGCGGGGCCGCACGACGGTGGCCCACGACGGCGCCGACCCGCCCGGCGACGGGGATGCGGACGGGGATGCGCCGCGCGCGGCCGACGCGCCGCTCACCCTGGGCTACGTCGGCAACCTCTATCCCGGCAAGGGCATGGAGACGATCGAGCAGCTCGCCCCGCGCCTCCCGGAGTGCCGCTTCCACGTGATCGGCGGGCAGCCGCACGAGGTGGCCCTGTGGCAGGAGCGCATCGGGCGCGCGCACGTCGTGTTCCACGGGCTCTTGCCGCACGCCGAGGCCCAGGCGCGCATGCGCGCGTGCGACGTGCTGCTGGCGCCGTTCCAGCGCTTCGTCTGGATCGGCGGCGATCGCACCGACATCGGGCGCTGGATGTCGCCGCTCAAGGTCTTCGAGTACATGGCCAGCGGGCGGCCGATGATCGCCTCGGACCTCTCGGTGCTGCGCGAGGTCCTGCACGACGGCGAGAACGCGCTGCTGGTCGACCCCGAGGACACCGAGGCCTGGGTGCGCGCGATCCGGCGGCTGGCCGGCGATGCGACGCTGCGGCGAGGGCTGGCGGCGCGCGCGCGCGAGGACCTCGCGCGTCACTACACCTGGGACCGCCGGGCAGAGCTCATCCTCGACGAGCTGCGCGTCCGGGCTTCGTCGCGAGAAGCGAGCCTGAGCCCGGGGTGCTCCCCATGACGGCTCCGCCCGAAGCGGCCCTCACGCTCCGGACCCTGCGCGCGCCGGACGAGCTGGCGACCATCCGCGACGCCTGGCGCTCGTTCCAGTTCCATCCGTGGTCGGACTTCGACTACTACCGGGAGTACGTCGCGCGCCAGGACGGGTTCGTCCGACCGCACGTCCTGGTGCTGGAGCGCGCCGGACGTCCGATCGCGCTGGTCGCCGGCAGCCTGCGCCACGAGCGGCTGCCCTGGCGCATCGGCAGTCTGACCGCCTGGCGCAGCCGGGCGCGCGTGCTTCGGATCGGGGGCGGCGCGGTCATGGGCGAGTCCTCCGCGGAGGTCGCGCGGGCCATCACCGCCGAGCTCCAGGCGGCGCTCGCGCGCGGCGAGGCCGATGCGGCCTACGTGCACCAGATCGACAGCGCCTCGGAGCTGCTGCGCAGCCTGCAGGGCGTCCCGCACCTGGCGCGCGACCACTGGGTGCGCCCGGTCGGCGGCTGGGTGCTGGAGCTGCCGGAGACCTTCGCCGCGTACCTCGCCAGCCGCACCAAGGGCGTGCGCCGGCACCTGAAGCGCTACTCCAACGTGCTCGAACGCGAACTCGGCACGGACGTCACGATCGCGTGCTATCGCCAGGCGGCCGAGCTGGAGCGTCTGATCCAGGACAGCGAGACCGTCGCGCGCCTGACGTACCACCGCCGCATGGGCGTCGGCTTCGACGGCGCGGGCTCGGCGCGGCAGGTCTTCGACCACGCCGTCCAGGCCGGCTGGCTGCGAGGCTACGTGCTGTACGCGCGCGGGAAGCCGATCGCCTTCTGGCACGGGCTCGCCTACGGCCGCACGCTCTTCACGCGCGACACGGGCTACGACCCGGCCTTCGGCGAGCTGCGGCCGGGCAACTATCTCCTGAACAAGGTCATCGAGGAGCACTGCCGCACGCACGAGACCGAGCGCTTCGACTACGGCATCATGGACCTCGAGTACAAGCGCAACTTCGGCAGCCGGCGCTACGAGCGTTCCTCGGTCTACCTCTTCTCGCGCCGGCCGAGGGGCCTCTACCTGTACGCGCTGCGCACGCTCTCGGGGGCGGGCGACCAGGCTGCGCGCGCGCTGCTCGGAGAGCACGCGCGCCGCTGGGCGCGCAAGCTGGGCGGGCTCGGGCGGCGCTCCGCGTCGGCCGCGGATCGCTCGGAAGCCCCGGAACCCCGCTCCCCCGCCTCGCCCGCCGTCGCGGCGAGCCACGAGAATGCCGCGGATTGAGGCCTCGACCGCGGCCTCGCGAACGGTCTCTCGGCCCGCGAGCCCGCGCCGTACGATCGCGACCATGACCCGTCCCGCCGGACCCGACCGGAACCGCGCGCAAGGCCGGCACGCACGCCCGCCGGAACCCGCGCGCGGCCCGCGCCGGGCGGGAGGCGTGGCCCTGCTCCTCGCGGCCTGCCTGAGCGCGCTCGCGGGCTGCTCGAGCGGCTCGAGCACGGCCGCCCTCGAGCCGCACCCGTTCCTGCTGCTGCGCGGGAACGACCTGGCGGCGCTGCGCGCGCGCGCCACGCGCCCGCCCTGGCGCGAACTCGCGGACCGCGCCCTGACCTACGCCGAGCAGGAGACCTTCGATCCGTTCGCGCCGGAGTTCGAGGCCAAGACGCGCCTGACCGACCTGTGCGGGGCGCTGGCGCTGGCCTGGATCCTCGACCCGCGTCCGGCCTTCGCCGACAAGCTGCGCGCCACGCTCGCCTCCTGGCCGGACTTCTACGTGGCTTCGGCGCCCTCCGGCGAGGGAGTTGCCGTGCGCTGGCGGCAAGCGGCCATGCTCTCGACGATCCTCGCGCTGGACGTGATGCGCGATGCGCTCGAGCCCGCCGAACTCACGGCGGCCGAGGACATGCTCGGCGGCATGGTCGCGCAATGGTGGGCCCTGCGGGCCCAGGACGGGACCACCAGCACGCCCGGCATCACCGTGGTGTGGGCGCTGTACGCGCGCGACCGCGCGCTGACGGCCGCGGCCAAGAGCCTGTACCTCGAGCGCCTGTTCGGCGCGCTCACGCCGAGCGGCGTCTACGACTCCGGCACGGGCTACGCCTGGGTGCGGCTGGCCGGCGACCGTCTCGGCAAGTACGCGCCCGTCGACGTGCTCGTGGCGAGCGGCGAGGAGCCCGACCTCTACGCCGACCCACGCCTGCGGGGCCTGATCGAGTGGATGTTCGCCGGGGCCTACACACCGCTGCGCAGGAACACCACTTTCGGCGACACGGACCCGTCGCGCCCCCTGGAGGGCCTGCTCGGCTACACCCAGCCCTACAGCGCCTGGAAGTACTCGGCGCAGGCCGGGCGCAACGCCGCATGGCTGGTGCGCGACGTCGAGCCGCGCCCGATCCTCGCGAACTACGTACTGATGGACGAGTCCATCCTGGCTCCCGCAGCACCCGTGAGCGGCCTGTGGGGCGACACGGCCAGCTTCTGGGAGGACGCCGCCGCGAGCGCCTCGCTGATGGGCGCGCTGTGGAGTCCGCGCTCGAAGAGCTCGCACTCCCACGCGGACGTGAACGCCGTGCACCTGTACGCCTACGGCAAGAACGTGCTGCGCAACTCGGGCTACTGCGGCTCGGGCGTGGGCATCGACGCCACCTTCGACTGGGAGTGGGTCCACTCGACGGCGGCCTCGAGCAACACGCTGACGATCGACGGAGTCGACCACGTGGACAAGCTCGGCGGCGGGATCCTGGAGGGCCTCACCGCGCGGGGCTTCGACTACGCCGCGGCCTCCTCGGGACCGGCGCTGCCGAACGGCGCGCACACGCGCAGCCTGGTGCTGGTGCACGGCACGCCCGCGCTGCCGGGCTACTTCGTGCTGTTCGACGAGGTCGCGGCCACGCTGCCGGGGTCCGAGGTGCGCATCGCCCTGCACCCGGACTCGAACGCCCTCGCGACGATCTCCGCGCGCACGCAGTACGAGGCCACGATCGGCCCGCTGGGCAGCCAGGTCTTCGCGACCCTGTTCCTGGGCACGGAACCGGCGCGCGCGTCGATCCTGGACGGTGGCCTGTGTGCCTTCGACGGCAACGAGTTCGTCGGCAAGTGCCTGGAGTCCGCCTACCCGAGCGACGGCTCCGGGAAGGAGAACGTGGTCACCCTGATCGTGCCGCACGACGCCGGCCACGCCGAGCCGGGCCTCGAGCGCCTGACCTTGCCCGGCAGCTTCACGGGCGCGCGCGTCCTGCTGGCCCCGGGCGTGGACGACGTCGTGCTGGAATCGAGCGGCACCACGCTGGCCGTGCTCGGACCGGAGTCCTTCCGCGCGCGCGCGCTCCACTTCCGCCGCGCGCAGGCCGCCCTGCCGCACTACTTCGCGCGCCTGGGCCGCAGCTTCGACGACGGCAGCCCCCAGCGCGTGGGCTTCGAGAGCGACGCCGAGGTCAGCCTGTTCGTGCGCGGCACCGAGGCCTGGATCACCGCGCGCACGGGCGCCACGGTCGTGTTCCACGATCCGCTCCTCGTCGGCGACTCCTTCGACACCCCGGCCGGCACGGTCCTGAGCGCCGCTCCCGGCCGGATCGAGATCGCGCTGCTGCCCGGCACGCACGCCCTCGACCTGGCGAGTGGCGCGGTGCTGGGTCGCCCGTAGCACGGCGGGCGCGTCCGCGGCGCCGGCGCCTGCTACACTCCGGCGCGAGTGCGAGTCCCCCTCGTCGCCACCGCGCTCCTCTGCGCCTGCTCGTTCGCCGCCTGCGGTCAGGGCAAGAGCGAGCCGCCCGCGCCGCGCTGGGTCGAGCTCGCGCGCGGCTTCCGCCCGCGGCCGCTGGAGGAACTGGTGGCGGAGCTCGAGGCGCGCGTGCAACCGGCACGCCCGGGTCGCATCGTGCGAGGGGGCGCGGCGGACACGGAGCTGTGGTTCGAGCTGGAGCTCCCGCGCGCGCTGTGGAGCCCCGGGCCGGCCGCCTACGAGTGGCGCGCGCCACTGCCCGTGGGCGGCGCCCTGTTCGTCGGCAACCCGCGCTCGCTGACGCTCGAGATGGGCGCGAAGACCTGGCGGCGAGCGTTGCGCCGCAAGCTGGCGCCGGCCGAGTACCGCGATCGCTTCCAGCTGGTCGAGCGGGAGATCAGCCTGTACCTCGAGCACGGCGAGCCCGAGGGCATGCTGTTCCGCGCGCGGCTGGGCAACGGGTCGGAGGTCGACGGACGCTGGCGGGTCGCGCAGGGCGAGCTCGCCTGCAACGGCCTGCTGGTCTTCCCGGGCGCCCCCGAGACGCTCTCGATCGAGGTCCCGCCCGCCAGCCGCCTGTGCTTCACGACCGTCGTGCTCGATCCCGGCGGCGACGCCTCTGCCCCGACGCGCTTCCGCCTGCGCCTCGACGGCCGCACCCTGCTCGAGCACGAACAGCTCTTCGGCGCCGCGCCGGACGGCGACTGGCACGCGCTCGAGCTCGGCGTGGCGGGCCCCCAGCGCTTCACCTTCGAGGTCGAGGGCCCCTCGCCGGCCGTGTTCGCGGCCCCGGTCCTGACCCCGCTCGCGATCGGGCGAGCGGACGAGCGGCCCTGGCCGGAGAAGCGCCCGGACGTCGTGTTGCTCCTGCTGGACACCTTCCGGGCCGACAACCTGAGCGCGTGGGGCGGAGAAGCGGGGGTCGCACCCAAGCTCGACGCGCTGGTCGAACGCTCGCTGCGCTTCCTGGATGCGCGCGCCACGGCCGCCTGGACGCTGCCCTCGATCGGCACGCTGATGACCGGCCTCTACCCGGGCCAGCACGGCGGCACGGACCTCGATCGCGGCATCGGCGCGGACCTCGAGACCCTGGCGGGAGTCCTGGCGCGCAACGGCTACCGCACCGCCGCGATCACCGACGCCGGCCTGTTCTCGCGCCAGTTCGGCCAGGACCACGGCTTCGAATGGTTCGAGGAGACCCCGGTCGCGGACTGGAACCTGGAGCGCACGCTGGCCAAGGCGCGCCGCCGCATGGCGGCCGACGACGGGCGGCCGCTGTTCCTGGTGGTGCACACCTACCGCGTGCACGAGCCGATGCGCAGCGGACCCGAGGAGGACGGCCGGCCCTGGCGCGAGGCGGTGGCGCGGCTGCGCGAGGAGCGCAAGGCACAGGGCCTGACGCTCGATGCGCAACGCGATCCCGAGTACCTGCGCGTGGTGCGCGGCTTCTACCGCGATGCCGTGCGCGACCTCGACGCCAAGGTCGGAGCGTGGGTCGACGAGCTCGCGGCCGCGGGCTTCCTCGAGCGCGGCGTCGTCGTCCTGACCGCCGACCACGGCAACTCCTATGGCGAGCACGAACAGATCGGCCACGGCGGCGAGATGTACGACGTGAAGCTGCGCGTGCCGCTCGCCCTGGCGGGGCGCGACCTCCCGGCGCGCGCGGTGCGCGGCGTGGTCTCGCTGATCGACGTCGCGCCGACGATCGCGCTGCTGGCAGGCGCGGAGCCCTCCCCCACCTGGCCGGGACGCTCGCTGCTGGCCGCCGCCGCGCCGCGTCCGAGCTATGCCTTCGACCTGCGCAAGCACCACCAGCAGGTCGCGCTGTTCGCCGAGGGCAAGAAGCTGATGGCCCAGGACGTGAACGCGCTGCGCGAGGGCCGCCCGACGCACGCTTTCGACCTCGCCGCGGATCCCGGCGAGGAGCGCAACCTGGCCGCGAGCCAGACCTGGCCGGGTGAGCTCGGTCGCGCGCTGGCGACCTCGCTCGAGCCGCTGCTCGTCCCGGCCTCGAGCGCCACGCTGCTGGAACTCTCGCCCGAGATCGAGCAGCAGCTCAAGGCGATCGGCTACGGCGGGGATTAGTTCGGCCCCGGAAGGGACCGCGACGGTGCTCCCGCGCGCGATTCGCCCTCCCGTTCGAGGCCCCCTGCCGGCGCTCGCCCGGCCGCCGATTCCTGCCCGGCCCTCCGCCCGGGCCCCGAGTTACGGCCGTTCCCGCGGCTTGGACCCCGCCCGCGGCGGACCGACCCGCGCAACAGGATCGAGCGTTCCTGCGGGCGGAACGCTACCCTTCTGCACCTCGCGGGCATCCCGCGAGATCCGCAACCTCAAGAATCGATTCAAATGGGAAGCAAGCTCTACGTCGGCAACCTCAATTTCACCACGACCGAGGACGCGCTCCGTGCCGCGTTCTCCGCGAACGGTCGCACCGTCCGGGAGGTCGCCATTCCGAGTGACCGCGAAACCGGACGTCCGCGCGGCTTCGCGTTCGTCACGATGGGTTCCGATGCCGACGCCAAGGCCGCCATCGCTGCCCTGGACGGCAAGGACCTCGACGGCCGCAGCCTCAAGGTGAACGAAGCCCAAGACAAGCCCCGCACCGGCGGCGGCGGCTTCGGCGGCGGTGGTGGTGGTGGTGGCCGCGGCGGTGGCGGCGGCGGTGGCGGTGGTGGTGGCCGCGAGCGCTGGTAGACCACACGAAGGGGCCGCGGACGGCGCCACGGTCACGCGACCGGCCGTCCGCAGCTCCGGCCCCTGCAGCTCGTTTCGCTCCATCCTGACTTGCTGCGGGCGTGCCTTCGCCCGGCCTGAGTCGCGCAGGCCAGACGCCCGATCCGGCTCGACGCTCGACGACCGTCTAGCCGCGCGCGCCGTAGAACTCGCGCGCGCGGGCCAAGAGCTGGACCTCCGAGGTCCGCCGGCCCGGGCTGAGCAGCGCGCCCACGAGGCTACGGTGCACCTCGGCATGAGCGCGCCGCAGTTCCGCGCGCAGGGCCGCGAGGGCCGTCTCGCCGTCCTCCCCGCCGCCGACCAGCAGGATCTCCTGCGCCCCGCGCAAGGCGCGCGCGACGTCCCTGTAGAAACCCAGGCGCAGCGGCTCCGGATTGCCCTTGGTCGTGGCGCTGGTTCGAACGAGCGCCGCATAGCCGTTGGACTCGAACGGCACGAGCCGCCGCGGCGCACCCGCCGAAGGCTCGAGGCGGTAGATGCGCGCGCCGCCCGAGTCGATCGCGACCAATAGGCGCGTGCCCTCGGCCACGACCGCCATGCTGACGCCCTCCTCCGAACGCTCCAGGTAGCTCTTCACCTCGGCCAGCTCGTCGGCGCTGAGCGCGGCGCCCAGGCGCGGAGCCCGCAGGGTCGTCAGCACGCCGCGCCGCGTCACCTTGAAGTTGCCCTTGCGCCGCTCGCGCACCTCCGCGAGGCTCTGCAGGAGCTCGATCACCTCGCCCCAGGTGAGGTCGTGCGGGGCGGGGTGGCGGAAGAGCGCGTCGTAGGTCTTGCGCAGCGCGTCGCCGAGGCGCGCGCGGCGCGGGTCGTGCTTGCGCGGGGCCATGCGGGGGTGCGCGGGCCGGAGCGGCGCGACGCGGGCCCATGGTAGCGGAGCGGAGGGGCGCGGCGGCGTGTCGTCCACTACGCCCGGCGCGCCCAGCGCAGCTTCGCGGCCGTCGAGCGCGGGTTCGCGCGGCGCTCCGCGGGCCCGGCGCGCACGAGCCCGTCGGCCACTTCGGCGTAGAGTCCGGAGCGCAGGCCCTGCTCGAAGGCCTTCTTCACGCGCCGATCCTCGCCCGAGTGGAAGCTGAGCACGGCCACGCGACCGCCCTGGCGCAGGCACGCGGGCAGCTGGCGCAGCCAGGCGTCCAGGGCTCCGAATTCGTCGTTGACCTCGATGCGCAGGGCCTGGAACACGCGTCGCACGCTGAGCTCGACGGCCGCGCGCGCGGTGCGGGCCGGCAGGGCGCTCTGGATCGCGCGCGCCAGCGCCTGGGTCGTGTCCAGCGCGGCCGAGCGCTCGACCAGCGCGCGCGCCAGGCGCAGCGCGTGCGGTTCGTCGGCGTTGTCGCGCAGCGCGGTCGCGAGCCGCTCGACGGACGCCTGCGCCAGCCACTGCGCGGCCGAGAGCCCGCGCGCGGCGTTCATGCGCATGTCGAGCGGCCCGTCCTCGCGCCAGCTGAAGCCGCGCGTCGGATCGTCGAGCTGCATCGAGGAGAGCCCCAGGTCGGCCAGCGCGAAGTCGACGCCCTCGGGCCAGCCGACCTCGTGCAGGACCGCCCCCAGCGCGGCGAAGTTCGTGCGTCGTGCGAGCAAGGCGTGCTCGTCGTGGCCGAGCGCGCGCAGGCGCGCGATGCTCCTCGGCTGCTCGAGCGGATCCGCGTCCAGGGCCAGCAGCTGCCCGCCGGGCGCCAGCGCGGCCAGCAGTCGCTCGGCATGCCCACCGTAGCCGAGCGTGCAGTCGACGCCGCGCTCGCCGGGGCGCGGCGCGAGCACGGCCAGGATCTCCTCCACCAGGATCGGCACGTGCTGCCCGGCCGGAGTCTGCCCGCGCTGGCGCACGTGCGCGACGAGCTCGGGATACCGCTCGGGCGCGCGCTCCTTGTACTTCTCCGCGAAGCGCCGCGGATGGGAACCGCGGTAGCGCGGCCGGCGCCGGTGCCCGGGCGCGGGATCGGAGGGAGGCTCGGCCATGGCCAGGTCGCCATCATCGCCGCCGCGCCCCCCCGAACGAGCCCGTTTCCGGGCCGAACCCCGGGCGCTGCTCGGGGCTCGGCGCGAACCGGCGCTATCCTGCGACGCTCCCCATGCGCACCCACGTCCTGCGACTCCGGCCCGGCGACGACCTGCGGCTCGCGCTCGAGCGCGCGACGCGCGAGCGCGAGCTGGCCGCGGGCTGCATCCTGGGCTGCGTCGGCAGCCTGGCCTGCGCCCGGCTGCGGCTGGCGGGCGGCGAGGACGAGCTCGAGCGCCCGGGACCGTTCGAGATCCTGTCGCTGGTGGGCACGCTCACGCCCGACGGGCCGCACCTGCACGTGTCCCTGGCCGACGGCGCGGGGCACGTGTTCGGCGGGCACCTCCTGGAGGGCTGCGTGGTCCACACCACGGCCGAGCTCGTGCTGGGCGAGCTCGAGGGGCTGGTCTTCGCGCGTGAACTCGACCCGACCACGGGCTGGCGCGAGCTCGTGATCCGGAAGCGGAGCTGAGCGGCGCCACGCGCGCGTTCGCCTTGCGTTCGAGCGCACTCGCGCGCGCGCGGGCTCACTAGATTGAGGCGAATGCACCCGCTGGCTCTGGTCCTCCTCGGCGCATTTCCTTGGCCGGGGCAAGCGGCCACGCCCGCCGCCGCCGCGCGGCCGTCCCCCGTGGCGACGCTGCGCGCCGAGGCCGAGCGCGTGCTCGCGCTGGTCGAATGCAAGGGTACCAAGGCCTTCCTGGCCGCGACCCGCGCGCTGCCCGAGCCGGCCGAGCGCACCGTGCTCTACGACGCCGGGGCGCGCGTGGCGTACACGCCCGCGGAGCACGCCGCGCTCGCGCCGGAGGAACAGGCGCGCTTCCAGCCCGCGCGCTTCGAGCCGGAGTTCTACTACACGACGCGCTCCGGCTCGCCGCTCGCCTACGCGCGCGCGCTCGAGGTCGTCGGCACGCTCACGGGCCGGCCGGCGGACGACGTGCTGTCCGGGAAGCGCATCCTCGACTTCGGCTACGGCGGCATCGGTCACCTGCGTCTGCTGGCGAGCCTCGGCTGCGACGTGGTCGGGGTCGACGTGGACACGCTGCTGCACGCCTACTACGGGGCCGAGGACCAGGGCGCGATCGCCAACGCCACGGCCGGCGCTCCGCCCGGACGGCTGCGGCTCGTGCACGGCCGCTGGCCGGTCGACGAGGACGCGCGCGCGGCGATCGGCGGCGGCTACGACCTCGTGCTCTCGAAGAACGTGCTCAAGCGCGGCTACGTGCGCCCGGCGCAGGCGGTCGACCCGCGCATGCTGGTCGACCTGGGCCTGCCGCCCGAGGAGTTCCTGCCGGCGCTGGCGGGCATCCTGGAGCCGGGCGGGATCCTCGCGATCTACAACATCTGCCCGGCACCGCGTGCCGAGCGCTACCTGCCCTGGGCCTACGGCGAGTCGCCCTTCACGCGCGCGGAGTTCGCCGCCGCCGGCTTCGAGCTGCTGGCCTTCGACGTGGACGACCGCGCGGCGGTGCAGGAGCTCGCCCATGCCCTGGGCTGGGAGGAACAGGGCATGGACATCGAGGACGACACCTTTGCCTGGTACACCGTGGCGCGCCGCACGGGCGCCTGACGACGTCGTGCCCGACGCGCGCCGCGCACGCCAGGTTTCGGGCGGATTCCTCCAGGGCTGGCGCGGCGCGGCACTGTCCTCTCCCCGTCCGTCTCGCGATCCCCGGCCCGCGAGCACGACGCCGTGAAAGCCCTCGAGCGTCCCGAATTCCGCGCGCTGTTCCTGGAGCAGCGCGATCCCCTCTTCCGCTTCCTGCTGCGCCTCACGCGCAACCCCTCCGACGCCGAGGACCTGCTGCAGGAGACCTTCCTCACCGTCTGGCGCAAGCGCGCGCTGTTCGAGGCACGCGGGAGCGCGGCCGGCTTCCTGCGGCGCACCGCCTATCGCCTGTTCCTGAACCAGCACGAACGCGTGGCGCGGCGCGCGGCCCTCGCCCCGCACACGAACGGCGCGCTGCACGCCGAATCGGCCGCCCCGGCTGCCCACGGCGGCGCGCTCGCAGAGCACGAGCGCGCCGAGACCGTCGGCTTCCTGGTGCAGCGCGTGCGCGCGGCGCTCGAGGAGCTGCCCGAGCCGGCCCGCACGGCCTTCGTCCTGTTCCGCTACGAGGGCCTGAGCTGCGCCGAGGTGGCCGAAGCCCAGGGCGCCCCGCTCAAGACCGTCGAGACCCGCATCACGCGCGCCACCGAGCTCCTGGCCGAGAAGCTCAAGGCCTACCGCGACCACGCCTCACACCTCTGACCATGAACGAGACGACGTTCCTCGACCGCCTGCACGCGCGCGCGCAGGGCCGGCTGACCGAGCGCGAGCGGACCGAGCTCGAGCGCGAGCTGGCCGCGGACCCCGCGCGCGCGGCCCTGGCGGAGGACTACCGCCTGGTGCACGCCCTGACCGCGCTCGCTCCCGACCCCAGCGCGGCCTCGCGCACGTCCTTCGAAGAGCTCGAGCCGCGCCTCGCGTCGTCCCGCGCCTGGCGCCCGGCGGCGGCCGCCGCGGCCCTGCTCCTGGCCGGCGTTGCCGGCTTCCTGGCGGGCCGGCGCGGCGGCACGGACGGGGCGCCGCTGATCCTGCAGGCGATCGAACTCGCGGGCTCGCGCGCGGGCGCCCAGGCCGGCCACGACCTGCCGCGCGAATGGAGCGAGTACGACCCGCGAGGGCCGCTCGGGGTCTCGTTCCTCACGCGCGTGGAGGAGGCCGAGCAGCTGGCCCACGCGGCCCACCGGCCGCTGCTCGTGTTCGGCTTCTATCCGGGCTGCCCCATGGCCGCCGCGCTCGACGCGAAGGTCTTCACCGATCCGCGCGTGGTCGAGCTGGCCGAGCGCACGGTGCCGGTGCGCATCGACCTGACGCAGCTGCCGGAAGCCGAACAACGCGCGCTGACCGCGCGCGGCTACCCCTTCCTCGAGGTCTGGCGCGAGGACGGCACCCCGGCCCACGCCCTGTCGCGCAGCCCCGACCCGGAGCGCTTCGTGGAGAGCCTGCACGACGGGCTCGAGAAGAGCGACGCGACCGGGGAGCAACCGCCCTGGGCCGAGGTGCGCGGCCTGGCGCAGCGCTTCGTGGCCACGCGCACGGACGAACTCGAGGGGCGCCTGGCGGCGGCCGAGCGCGGCTACCACGCGCTGCTGGAGGACGCGCTCACCTCGGTCCCGATCGCCGAACGCGCCTCGGCCGGCCTGCGGCGCCTCGCCGACGAGGCACGCGAGCTCCTGCTGGAGGCCGGCGCGGCCGCGAGCAGCGATGCGCACGAGGCCCGGCGCCTGCTCGAGCGCGCGCTGGGACGCTTCGCGGGCACGCGCTTCGAACCCGACCTGCGCGGCGCGCTCGAGCGACTCGAGCGCGATGGACGTTTCCCGCCCCTGGCCACGGCGCGGCGCTCGACCTGACGCGCGACCTGACGAGCCTCGAACGCGAAAGCTCGGCCACGGCTCCAGGGTCCGCGCCGCCAGCGCTGTCCATGTCCCTCGTTATGGGTTTCACCACAAGGAGGTATCCCATGAAGAAACTGTTTGCTGTCGCCGCTCTCGCGGCCCTGGCCTTCCCGGCGTTCGCCGGGGAGACGTGCCTGTCTTCGAGCTACCGCTGCGAAAACGCATGCCCGCTCGCCAAGCAGGCCAATGTCCGCCGTTCCTTCGGCACCGAAGCGCTCGTCGCCTCCAAGGTGGCGCGCGCCGACCTGGCCGCAGTCGTGGTGGGCAACCTCGCCCGGATCTGAGAGCCCGGCTCTCGGAGACGCAGACCCCGGGCCCGAGCGGCGCCCCCCCGGATTCCGTTCGGGCCCGGACTGCGGTTCCATCCCGTCCCCCGTCAGGAGATCGCCATGTTGAACGCCATTCTCTCCCTGCTCGTCGCCTCGGCCGTGAGCGCCGCGGGTGGGTCCACGCTCGAGCAGGCCACGCAATCCTTCCAGAACGGCGAGTTCGCCAGGGTGCTCGAGCTCGCGCGCTCCACGAGCGAGGAGCACGCCGACTTCGCGCGCCTGCAGTACCTCGCGGGCGAGGCCGAGCTGGCGCTGGACGCCCCGGCCGAGGCCGAGAAGGCCTTCCGCAGCGTGCTCGCGCGGCGGCCGAAGGCCGTGCCGGCCCAGGTCGGGCTGGGCCGCGCCCTGACCGCGCTGGCTCGGCCGGACGAGGCCGCGACCGTGCTCGCGGCCGCGCTCGCGGCCGAGCCGAAGGACGTCGGCGCCCTCAGCGCGCACGGGCTGTTGCTGTCCGTGCGCGGCAAGTCCGCGGAGGCGCGCAAGGAACTCGAGCAGGCCTGGACGCTCGAGCCGAAGAACGCGCTCGTGGTGCGCAGCTACGTCGAGGTGCTGCTGCGCGCCGACGACGTGCCCGCCGCCGCGGCCGTGGCCGAGGCCTTCATCGCCGCACGCCCGGAGCATCCGCTGGGGCCGTTCCTGATGGCCTGGACGATGGAGCGCGACAAGGAGGACGTGCAGGCGATCGAGCAATACCAGCGCGCGCTGCAGCTCGACCCGAACTTCATCGACGCCCACAAGAACCTCGCGATCCTGTGCCACACGCTCAGCAACACCTATCGCGACAAGGAACGCACCAAGCTCGCCTACGCGCACTACGAGGCGTACTTCGCCCTGGGCGGCAAGGACGCCGAGCTGAAGGCGACGTACGAGAGCCTGGTCAGCTTCAAGGACCAGATCCTGGGGTCATAGGGATCGGTCCCGGGTGCGCGGCCTCCGGCCACGCGCTCGTCTCGGGCGGGTCCACGCGGGGCAGTGTGGTTCCGCCCGAGGTTTTTGGCTGGAATGTCGCCCGGAGCCTGGCCCATGCCGACCGCTTCCCTCGCGCGCACGCTCGACTTCCTCGCCCGGACCCCGCTCGTCCTGCGCGCACTCCTGGCCGGCCTCGACGACGCCTGGGTGCGCGCGGACGAGGGCCCGGACACCTACAGCCCCCACGACGTCGTCGGGCACCTGATCCACGGCGAGGACACGGACTGGGTCACGCGCACCGAGCACATCCTCGCGCACGGCGCGGAGGTGCCCTTCGTGCCCTTCGACCGCGAGGGGATGCGCTCCCGGCACGCGCACGCGTCGCTCGACGAGTTGCTGGAGCTCTTCGCGCGCCGCCGCGCGGAGTCGCTGGCCCACATCCGCGCGCTCGGACTCGGGCCGGCCGACCTCGAGCGACCCGGACGGCATCCGGAGCTCGGCCCGGTCACGCTCGCGCAGTTGCTCTCGACCTGGGTCGTGCACGACCTGGCGCACCTCGGCCAGATCGCGCGCGTGCTGGCCAAGGCGCGCGGCGCGGAGATCGGCCCGTGGCGGGCGTACTTCCGCGTGCTGGCGGAGCGCAGCTAGGCGCAGCGAGGGAGCGTACCCCGACCCTGCGGCGTCGGTGGACGAAGGGCGCTGCGATGCGCATCATCCAGCGGTGCTCCGTCCCCGTCGCCCCACGCACGGTCTCGCCCTGGCCCTGCTCCTGACGCAGGCCGCGTGCTCGCGGCAGGCGCCCGAGTTCCGCGGTGGGCTGGCGCTCGACGCGCGCGGAGCCGCGCCCGGCTACGTGCTCTTCGCGCCGCTGACCGCGACCACGACCTTCCTGATCGACCGCGCGGGGAAGAGCGTGCACACCTGGACGAACCCGCTGTCGACGCTCTCGCTGTACCTGCTCGACGACGGCACGCTGCTGCGCTCCGCACGCGTGGTCGAGAACCCGACCTTCAACCGCGGCGGGCGCACGGGCGTGATCCAGCGCCTGGCCAAGGACTCGAGCGTGTTGTGGGAGTTCGTGCTGTGCGACGAAACCGGCAGCATGCACCACGACATCGAGCCGCTGCCGAACGGGAACGTGCTCGCGATCGCGTGGGAGCACCTCACGCCCGAGGAAGCCAGCGCCCTGGGCCGCGATCCCGCGCACGTGCACCCCCACGGCTGGTGGCCCGACCGCGTGATCGAGATCGAGCCCACCCTGCCGACGGGCGGCACGATCGTGTGGGAGTGGCGCGCGCGCGAGCACCTGATCCAGGACTTCGATCCCGAGAAGCCGCACTACGGTTCGCCGCGCGAGCATCCGGAGCGCCTGGACGTGAACGCCGAGCACCGCGGCGAGGCCGGCCTGGAGGCGACCGAGCGCGAAGCCCAGCGGCAGCAGCGCGAGCAGCTGGACGCGCTGGGGTACGGCGGCGGCGACGCCGAGGACGCGCCCGCGGACGCGAAGGGCGCCCGCTCGCAGCACCCGAAGGACGACTGGCTGCACCTGAACAGCGTCGACTACGAGCCGACCCACGACCTGATCCTCCTGTCCTCGCCCGAGCTGAACGAGATCTTCGTGCTCGACCACTCGACCACCACGGCCGAGGCCCGCGGTTCGAGCGGCGGACGCTTCGGCAAGGGCGGCGACCTCCTGTGGCGCTGGGGCAACCCGCGCAACTACGGACACGGGACGCGCGCCGATCAGCAGCTCTTCTTCCAGCACCAGCCGGAGTGGATCCCGACCGGCCGCCCCGGCGCGGGCCACGTGACCGTCTTCAACAACGGCCTCGGACGCCCGGGCCCGCCCCACAGCTCGCTGCTCGAGCTGGCGCTGCCCTTCGAGCCATCGCGCGGCTTCCTGCGCGCTGCGGACGCGGCCTTCGGCCCCAAGGAGCCGCGCTGGAGCTACGTCGATCCGCAGCCGGCGCGCTTCAGCGCCCTGTTCATCTCGGGCTGCCACCGGCTCGCCAACGGCAACACCTTCGTGTGCGCCGGCCCGCAGGGACGCCTGTTCGAGCTCACGCCCACGGGCGAGATCGTGTGGGAGTACTGGAACACGGCGGGCGGCGAGCTCGAGAACGTCTTCAACACCGGACGCGTCAACCTGGTCAAGAAGACGGCGATCTTCCGCGCGACCAAGCTCGCACCCGATCATCCCGGCCTGAAGGCGCTCGGGATCGTCGAGTAGCAAGTCACGGCCCGCGCCGGGACGGATCAGGGGGCGAGCGCGAAGGCCAGCGCGCCGCAGGCCACGACCAGCGCGCTGGCCAGCACGATGCGCTGGCGCAACGCGCGCGAGCCCAGGGCGGCCACCAGGCCGCACTTCACCAGCGTGTTCGCGAGCGCCGCCACCGCGATCGCGCCGGCGGCCAGCTGCGTCGAGCCGCCCCCGCGCGCCTGCTCGCTCATCGAGAGCGTGATCGCGTCGACGTCGCTCAGGCCCGCCAGCGCGGCCACGGCGTACAGGCCGCCGGCCGGCAGCTCGCGGCGCGCCAGCTCGACCAGCAGCAGAACCAGCGCGAAGAACAGCGCGAACCGGATCGAGGCCGTGAGCCGGAAAGGGTTCTTCAGCCCGACCTCGGGCGCACGCTCGTGCGCGACGCCGCGCCGCGCGCGCAGGGCGGAGACGAGCGCCACCGCCAGCGTGGCCGTGCCCATCGCGCCCAGCGGCACCCACAGCGGCGCGAGCAAGGGTCGGTACACCACCGCCACGGTCACGCCGATGCGTGCGAACATCACCGCCCAGGCGAGCAGCAGCCCCGCGGCCAGCACCTCCGGCGTGGCGTGCTCGCGCGTCCGACTCTGGCGCGCGAAGGCCAGCGTGATCGCGGTCGAGGACACGAGCCCGCCGGCCAGCCCCGTCACCAGCAGCCCGCGCTGGGCTCCGAGCAGGCGCGTGGCCGCGTAGCCCGCCAGCGACAGGCCCGAGATCAGGATCACGAGCCACCACATCGCGTAGGGGTTGAGCACACCCCACGGGTCGATCGGTCGATCCGGCAGCACCGGCAGCACCACGAAGGTCGCCAGCAAGAGCTTGAGCGCGGCCTCGAGGTCGTCGCTCCCGATGCGCTCGACCAGCCCGTGCAGCGGCTGCTTGAAGGCCAGGACCGCGGTGGTGGCGATGGCCAGCGCCACCGCCAGCTCGGCCTGCCCGAAGATCACGAGCCCGCCCAGCAGGTAGGTGAGCAGGCCCGCGAACTCGCTGGTCAGTCCGAGCGCCTCGGGCCGCGCGCGCACCTCCATCACGTAGCCCACCAGGATCACGGCCGTGACCAGCGCCCCGGTCGCGACGAAGATCCAGTTCGAGTCCAGCGAACGCGCCAGCCAGGCCGCCAGCGCGCCGGCCAGGGCGATCAGCACGAAGGTCCGCAATCCGCCCGTGCCGAGCTCGCCCGCGCGGCGCTTGCGCTGGCGCTCGGTGCCGATCAGCGCCCCCAGCGCGAGCACCAGGGCGAAGTCGAGCAGCGGGCTCGTGCCCGGAGTCGCGGATCCTGCCTGGGCGAAGTTCATGGCGCTCACGGCGGCCTTGCGCCGCGAACCCTACTCGTTCGGGCCCTGGCGCGACAATTCGCCCTCGGCGCGAGTGCCGGCGAGCGTGCAAACGCTTCCGGCCGGCGGAGCGGCGCGTTCAGCGCTCGTTCGCAGCGTAAGGCACACGTCGGCGCAGGCCGCGCGCGACCCCGCCCTGGCCGCTTACACGCCTCGAAACCTCGCGCGCTCCGTGGTCCGGGGCGAACGCTCCGAAGGTCTCCCGCGACGCGAACGACGCGGACCACGACCCGAGAGACAGCCCATGAAGCACGTACCCGACAACGAGATCCGCGCCGAAGTCCGTTCGCTGCTCGTCCGCCAGCGCGTGGACCAGTGGCGCCTGCAGGTACGCGTGTCGGGCGGCCTCGTGCGCATCACGGGCGAGCTCATCTTCCTGCGCGGCTCGGACCCGACCCCGCCTTCGCTGGTCGAGGGCCTCGAGCGCGCCCTGAGCTCGAGCGCGGGCGTCAAGCACGCCACGCTGGACGTCACCAACTGGAAGAAGCCCAGTGGCGGCGAGTGGAAGCTGGTCGAGGCGCGCGCTCCGGTCATGGCTGTGGCGGCCTAGTCGAGCGCCCGGGCCGGGGGAAGCCTTGCGCGGGCGGCTCGCCACTTCGCGGCGGCCCAGCTGGACGAGTTCGGCGCAACGCGGCATGATTCACGCGGACGCATGGGTCTTTCCTTCGTGCTGGCGCTCGCGCTGCTCCTGCAGGAGCCCGTCGCGGCGCCGGCGTGGCCCAGCGGCGTGCTGGTGAACCAACCGGGCGCGGCCGAGGGCCTGGTGCTGTTCGCGCCGCTGCGCTCGCGCAAGACTTTCCTGATCGATCGCCTGGGCGAGGTGCAGCACACCTGGGAGAGCGAGCTGCCGCCGCTGTCGGTATACCTGCTCGACGACGGCACGCTGCTGCGCTGTGGCCGCGTGCAGGAGAACCCGACCTTCAACCGCGGTGGGCGCAGCGGCACGATCCAGCGCCTGGCCAAGGACTCGAGCCTGGTGTGGGAGTACGTGCTGTGCGACGAGAACCGCAGCCTGCACCACGACATCGAACCCCTGCCCAACGGCAACGTGCTGGCGATCGCGTGGGAGCGCCTGGACCGCGAGCAAGCCCTGGCCTTGGGCCGTGATCCAGAGTTCACCGGCACGGGCTGGTGGCCCGACAGCGTGCTCGAGATCGAGCCGACGCTGCCGAAGGGCGGGAAGATCGTGTGGGAGTGGCACGCCAAGGACCACCTGATCCAGGACCTCGATCCCGCCAAGCCGAACTACGGCGCGGTGGCCGAGCATCCCGAGCGCATCGACGTCAACGCCGAGAACCGCCGCGTCCCGGTCCTGAGCGCGGAGGAGCAACGCCTCGAGGAGGAACGCCGGCGCGAGATGGCGGCCCTCGGCTACGGCGACGGCGACGAGCCGGAGGGAACGGCCGACGCGCCCGAGCGCGCGCCCGCGATCCGCAGCGACGACTGGCTGCACATGAACAGCGTCGACTACCAGCCCGAGACGGACCTGGTGCTGCTCTCGACGCCGACCTTCAACGAGATCTGGATCATCGATCACTCGACCACCAGCGCCCAGGCGCGCGGCTCGAGCGGTGGCCGCTTCGGCAAGGGCGGCGACCTCCTGTGGCGCTGGGGCAACCCGGCCCACTACGGGCGCGGCACCAAGGCCGACCAGCAGCTCTTCTTCCAGCACCAGGCCGAGTGGATCCCGCCGGGCCTGCCCGGCGCGGGCCACGTGACGGTCTTCAACAACGGCATGCGGCGCCCGGGCAAGGAGTACAGCTCGATCGATGAGCTGGTCCTGCCCTTCGATCCGGCGCGGGGCTTCCAGCGCGCGCCCGAGCGCGCCTTCGGACCCAGCGCGCCCCTGTGGAGCTACTCCGATCCGGAGCGCTTCTACTCGTTCTTCATCTCGGGCTGCCAGCGCCTGACGAACGGCAACACCTTCGTGTGCTCGGGCAAGCAGGGGCGCCTGTTCGAGGTCACGCCCGCCAAGGAGATCGTGTGGGAGTACTGGAACCCCTACGGTGGCGAGCTCGAGCGCGTCTTCAGCAACGGCGGCAAGGACCTCTCGCGCCCGACCTCGTGCTTCCGCGCGACCAAGCTGCGCCCCGATCACCCGGGAATCGCGGCCCTCGGCCTCGCGCAGTAGCCGCCGCGCGGCTGCCCGCCGTTCGAACGCAGGGGTGCGCCCTCAGGGCGGGCCGAGCGCGACGATCAGGAGCTCGCCCGCGGGCGCGCGGCCGGCGAGCTCGAGCTCCTCGCCCCCGCTCAGGCCGCGCAGCCACAGGCTCGCCCCGCGCGCGAGCTCGAAGGGCTCTTCCTCGCCCGTGACGCGCGCGCTGTAGACGCCGGCCAGGACGTGCACGAAGGCCTGCGGCGTGCGCAGGAGCTCGCGCGTGCGCCGGGCGCCGAGCGCCAGCGCGCTGACCTCGGCGCGCACGCGCTCGCGCCGCAGGATCACGTTGAAGTCGGTCACCGGCCCGGCCACCAGCGCCGCGCGCGTCTCCCAGTCACCCGAGAAGCGGTGGGGCTCGAGCCGCCGCAGGCGCGCGCGCGGCGCGTGTGCGCCGTGCTCGAGCACCAGGCCCGCGCCGCCCGTGACCGTGAGGATGCGCTCGTAGCCCGGGAAGGACGAGAACGGCCCGTCGGCCACGACCGCGGCCGCCGACAGGCGCCAGTCGTAGTCGCCGCGCTCGAAGGAGGCTCCCGCGGGCCACAGGGCGAGCTCGGTCGTCGTGCCGCGCCCGTTCTTCCAGGGCACGATGCGCGCGTCGTCGGGGCCGAGTGTGTGCACCTCACGCATGGCTTTTTGCTCGGCGGAGCGCGCGCCGGACCGCATCATAGCGCGCCCTCGTCATGCAGGAGTTCATCGAGCACATCCGCAAGGTCGTCGCGCTGCACAGCGGCCTGGCGCCGGCCGACATCAAGATCGAGTCGCCGCGCGAGAGCACGCACGGCGACCTCGCCATGCCCTGCTTCCAGCTGGCCAAGCAACAGCGCCAGGCGCCTCCGGCCGCGGCCGTGAAGCTGGCCCAGGCGATCGCGGACAAGCTCTCGGGCATCGCCGTCGTGGCGGCCGGCCCCTACGTCAACTTCCGCATCGAGCGCCGCGCCCTGGCGCTGGCCGTGCTGGGCGCGATCTCGCGCAAGGGCGCGCGCTACGGCGGCTCGGAGGAGGGCAAGGGCCAGACGATCGTGCTCGACTTCTCCTCGCCCAACATCGCCAAGCCCATGCACGTCGGGCACATCCGCTCGACCATCATCGGCGCCGCGCTGCAGCGCCTGCACGCGTTCCTCGGGTATCGCACGGTCGGCGTCAACCACGTCGGCGACTGGGGCGCGCAGTTCGGCGGCCTGGTGGTGGCGATCCGGCGCTGGCGCGCGGAGGTCGAGCTCGAGAAGGACCCGGTGGCGGGACTGCTCGAGCTCTACCAGCGCAGCAAGAAGGCGGCCGAGGTAGACGAGGACTTCAAGCGCGAGGCCGTGGCCGCCTACCAGGAGCTGGAGAGCGGCAAGGACGGCGAGGTGCGCGCGCTGTGGCGCTGGGTGACCGAGGTCTCGATGCGCGGCTTCGACGCGACCTACGCGCGTCTCGGCGTCCGCCACGACCTGGTGCGCGGCGAGAGCTTCTACGAACCGCTGCTCGAGCCGACGCTGGCGCGCGTGCAGGCGGCCGGCGTGACCGAGGTCTCGCAGGGCGCGCTGGTGGTGCAGCTGGGCGCGCTCGACAAGGGCCTGGAGAAGACCCCGCTGCTCTTGCGCCAGACGAACGGCACGACCCTGTACGCCACGCGCGACCTGGCGGCGCTGTTCCAGCGCTGGGAGGAGTTCCAGTTCGCGCGCTGCCTGTACGTGGTCGGCAGCGAGCAGAAGCTGCACTTCCGCCAGCTCAAGGCCGTGCTGCGGCGCCTGGGCTGCGAGTGGGAGCCGCGCGTCGAGCACGTCGACTTCGGACTGTTGCTCGGTCCGGGCCGGGTCAAGCTCGCCAGCCGCAAGGGCGAGGTGCTGGTGCTCGACGATCTCCTGGACGAGGTCGTGGCCGAGGCGCGCGCGATCATCGCCGAGAAGAACCCCGAGCTGGCCCAGGCCGAGCGCAATGCCGGGCAAATTGCCGAGCAGGTCGGCATCGGCGCGCTGGTCTTCAACGACCTGAAGCGCGAGCGCATCAAGGACGTGGTCTTCGACAAGGCCGAGATCCTGGCCTTCGAGGGCGAGACCGGGCCCTACGTGCAGTACACGCACGCGCGCCTGGCCTCGATCCTGCGCAAGGCGCCCGAGGACGCCGGCACGGCGCCGGACCTGGCCCTGCTGGAGGATGCGGCCCCGATCCTGCTCGCGCTGGGACGCTTCCCGGGCGTGGTGGCCTCGGCCGCGGCGAACTCGGAGCCGTCCGAGCTGGCGCAGTACCTCCTGGCCCTGTGCCGCACGATCTCGACCTGGCTGGTCGAGCACCGCGTGCTGGCCGAGGAGGCGCCGCTGCGCGCCGCGCGCCTGACGCTCGCGCGCGGCGCCCAGATCGTGCTCGCGAACGGCCTGGCCCTGCTCGGGGTGGCCGCGCCCGAGGAGATGTAGGCGAGAGCGGTAGCCGCTCGAGTTGCCGCCGCGGCCCGCGGCGGGCCCTTGAACGCGCTCCCAACTCTCGCTTCCATAACGACCTGCGTCCCCAGGAACCCCGAAACGGGGTCCGCACCGGCGCGGACGCTCAAGCGATGCCCCCCTTCGGCCGAAACCATGGCCCCCTGGCTCCGACCGGCGCCGCCTCGGCCGCCCTCCCCCGGGGACCCGTCGCATGGTGGCGCACGTGATCGAGGAGCGCATCCGGGACGTGCCCGACTTCCCCCGACCGGGCATCGTCTTCAAGGACATCACCCCCCTGCTCCAGGACCCCCACAGCCTCGCCACGACCATCGACCGCATGGCGGCGAGCGTCGAAGGGCACGACTTCGAGCTCGTGTGCGGGATCGAGTCGCGCGGGTTCCTGTTCGGCGCCTCGCTCGCGAAGGAGCTGGGCAAGGGCTTCATTCCGATCCGCAAACCCGGCAAGCTGCCGTGGCGGACGGCCGCGGAGTCCTACGAGCTCGAGTATGGAAGCGACACGATCGAGATCCACGTCGACGCGGCCCCCCGCGGGCAGCGCGTGCTGATGGTGGACGACCTCCTGGCCACCGGCGGCACCATGGCCGCCGCTCTAAAGCTCGTGCGCAAGGTCGGCGGCGTGCCCGTCGCCTGTTCGTTCGTGATCGAGCTCGCGTTCCTCGCCGGCCGCAAGAAACTGGGCGACGTTCCCACCTACGCGTTGGTCCGATACTGATGACGCACCCCAAGAAGAAGACCTCCGCGAAGGGCAAGTCGAGTGCCCTGAAGAAGAAGTCCGCCGGCCACAAGCCGGCGCACGCGCGCAAGCCCGCCCGCTCGCCGGCGCGGATCAGCGCGCGCGTCGTGGAGACCCCGTCCGAGCCGGAGGAGCCGGCCGCACCGCTCGCCGAGGCCGCCATCACGCGCGACTCCGTGCGCGCCGCCGCGCACGAGATCGAGGCGCGCGCCAAGGCCCGCAAGCAATCGCTCGAGACCCCGGCCGAGGAGGTCTCGACCGAGGAGCTGTGGACGCTGTACCGCAGGGAAGTCGCCAAGCGCGGCGTCAAGGACCCGCGCCGCCTCGACGAGCTGCGCAACCACCTGATCGAGCGCCACTACCCGCTGGTGCGCTACATCGCCGAGCGGCTCTTGCAGACGCTGCCGAAGTCGATCGAGCTCGACGACCTGGTGTCCGCCGGCCTGTTCGGCCTGATGGACGCGATCCGCGGCTTCGACGCCTCGCGCGGCATCAAGTTCAAGACCTACTGCTCGACGCGCATCCGCGGCGCGATCCTCGACCAGCTGCGCTCGCAGGACTGGGTGCCCAGGCTCGTGCGCCTGAAAGCCTCGCGCATCGACCGCGCGCTGCAGCGCCTGACGGCCGAGTACGGGCGCGAGCCGACCCACGCCGAGCTCGCGCGCGTGCTGGAGATGGAGCACGGCGACCTCGTCAAGGAGATCCAGGAGTCGCGCGCCAAGACCATGTTCTCGCTCAGCGAGAAGTGGGAGGACGACGACGGCGCGGTCGAGAAGGTCGAGATCCTCGAGGACAAGACCGCCACCGACCCGGTGTTCGAGATGAACCGCCGCGACCTGATGAACTTCATCACGCGTGCGCTCACCCACAAGGAGCGCTTCATCATCGAGCAGTACTACCAGTACGGCCACACGATGCGCGAGATCGGCGAGATGCTGGCGCTCACGGAGAGCCGCGTGTGCCAGATCCACTCGAACGTGATGAGCCGGCTCAAGGGCCTGCTCGGTCAACGGCACGAGTCGCTGTTGTCCTAGGGCAGGTGCCGCGGATGCCGGCGTGGAGCCGGCGGATAGAACGTCGAGTTCGCGCGCGGCTCCCACCCGGGCGAGCTCGTGGAATGCGCTCGTTCGCGGCGCGCCGTTCTGGGCGCGGCAGGAGTTCCGGATTCCTCGGGGCCCGACAAGGACGGCAGAATGGGTGCATCCGTCGCGCGCGGGAGCGTAGCGTGCCCTCGTCCCCTGCTGTTCCCCTGCTCGCCTCTGCTCGTCCAGGAGGTCCTCCCGATGAACGCCCGCATCCTCGCCCTCGTCGGTGCCCTCGCCCTGGGGCTCGCCCTGCTCGTCTGGTTCCTGAATTCCGGCGAGGGCACGGAGCCGCGCGGCGCGACGCCGTCGAGCACGGCACCACAGGCGCCCCGTCCGCCGGATCTCGCGGCCCCCGCCGAACTCGCGGCGCCCTCCCCCCTCGCCCAGCCGGCGCAAGAGCACGAAGACTCGCGCCGCGCCCTGCCCGCGGCGCGCTCGAGCGGCGCGCGCAGCTGGCCGGCCGAGGAGACGCGCTGGGTCGCGCTGCGCCTGATCGCCCCGGCGGGAACACCGCTCGAGGAGCGCGCCGAGGTCGTGGCTCTGGAGAAGGGCGGCGACTACGAGGCCCTGTACGGCAAGGGCGGACCCGTCGCCGCGTTGCGCGCCGGGAAGCAGGGCAAGGACCTGCGCGGGGTCCTGGGCACGGCCGCGTTCGAGCGCGACGGGACGGCGCGCCTCGGCCTGCCGCCCGACACCGAGGCCTGGCTGATCGTGGCCGGGGCGTACCTCTACTCGCTCGAGGCGCGCCGCATCGAGCCGGGCGCGGCGCTGGACGAGCTCGTGGAGCTGCGCCCGGTGCTCGGCGCGCGCATCTCGGGTCGCCTGCGCGCGCCCGCCGGGACCGCCGCCGACGCGCTCGCGGGCGTGGAGCTCGAGCTCGACTGGTCCATCAACGCCGCGCTGCAGCTGGGCGCGGCCGGGCGCGAGAAGCTGGACCTCGAGGCCGAGAGCGACGGCGAAGGACGCTTCGAGTTCCGCGCGGTCCCGGTCGGGAAACCCCAGACCCTCGTCACCCGGTCGCCCACGCTGGCGCGCAGCTTCTCGGCGGACCTCACGCCCGCTGCGGGCGAGCACCTGCAGCTCGAGCTCGCGCTCCTGACCGGCGGCGCCGTGCGCGGGCGCGTGGTCGACGAGGACGGCTCCCCCATCGCCGGGGCCGAAGTGCAGGCCCTCGGGCGCGAGTTCTTCGGGAACCCGACCGACGACCTGCGCAAGACGGCAAGCGACGCGGAGGGACGCTTCGCGCTGGCCGGCCTGACCCCGGGCAAGATGTGGCTGCACCTCGAGCACGACGACTACCAGGAGCAGCTCAGCACGCCCTTCGAGCTGCGCGACGGCGAGCAGCGCGAACAGGGCGACATGGTGCTGAACGAGGGCCTGGCCGTGGCGGGTCGCGTGGTGTTCCCCGACGGCGCGCCGGCGACCGGCACGCGCGTCACGGTCCAGCCCGACCTGGCCGAGAACCTGGCGGGCAGCCCGATGGACCCGCGCGCCTACATCGGCGCCCGCAACCAGGCCGAGGCCGACGCGACCGGCGCCTTCCGCATCAAGGGCCTGGGCACCGGCCCCTGGATCGTCGCGGCCCAGCTCGAGCTCACGGACGAGCACGGCGCGCGCGCCCCCGGGCGCTGGAATGCGAGCGTCGGCCTGGTGCGCCCGCCGGCCCTGGAGACGCTGCTGACGCTCGAACCACCCGTGACGGTGAGCGGGACCGTGCAGGACAGCCAGAAGCACCCCATCGCGGCCTTCTCGCTGCACGCCGAACGCGCCGGCAGCCAGTGGTACATGCCGCCCAGCGAGACCAAGGACCAGCCCTTCGAGAGCCCGGACGGACGCTTCCTGCTCACGGACCTGCGCTCGGGCGAGTGGAGCTTCCGGGCCGAGGCCGAGGGCTACGCGCACTCCGCCAAGGTCACGCTGAAGCTGCCGAGCAGCGAGGAGCTCGCGCTCGTGCTGCTGCGCCCGGTGCTGGTGGCGGGCACGGTCGTGGATCCCGCCGGGCTGCCCGTGGCCGGCGCCGAGGTGACCAAGGAGCTGGAGGGCGTCGAGGCCATCCTCGCCATGCAGGGCCGCCGCGACTGGCCCGTGGCCAGGAGCGACGACCAGGGCGCGTTCCGGCTCGAGGGCATGCCGCCCGGCGCCGGCTCGATCATGGCCAAGAAGGACGGCTTCGCCCCGAGCGCCGGCTTCTCGCTGGAGCTCGGCGAGGGCGAGCAGAAGCTCGACCTCGTGCTGACCCTGCGGCGCGGCGGCACGATCTCGGGCGAGGTCTTCGACGCCGAAGGCAAGCCCGCCACCGGCTCGATGGTGATCCTGCAGATGCCCACGCTCCAGCAGCGCCGCTTCACCAACACCGACGCGCGCGGCACCTTCGCGGAGAGCGGCCTCGAGCCCGGCACGTGGCAGGTGCAGGCCTTCCCCGGCATCGAGAGCCTGCAGTCCGAGAACGGCGAGGCGCTCGACCAGGCCAAGCTCCTGGCGGTCTTGAAGATGACCACCGTCACGCTGGAGGACGAGGAGCTCGAGCACGTCGTGCTGGGCGCGCCGCCGGCGGATCCCGTGCGCGTGCACGGCCGCGTCACGCTGGGCGGCGAACCGGTGCCCGGCGCATTGCTCAGCTTCGTGCCCGCGGACGGGGCGGGTCTCGACAAGCTCAAGCTCAAGACGCTGGACGCGCAAGGTCGCTACGAGCTGCAGCTCGACGCGCCCGGCGACTATCTGCTGACGGTGCAGGACACCGGCGCGCCCGGGCGCCAGAACAGCATCGAGTTCCGCCGCACGGTCCCGAAGGGCACCGAGGCGCGGCTCGACCTCGAGCTGCCGCTCGGACGTGTCTCCGGGCGCGTCGAGAACTCGCACGGCGAGCCCGTCTCCGGAGCGCGCGTGACCGTGACGATGCAGGGCGGGCTGGTCTTCGGCACGGTCTTCGGCGGGCACTACACCGAGGCCGCCACCGACGCCACGGGCGCCTACGAGATCCCCTGGCTGCGCCCGGGCAGCTACACCGTGGCCGCCGGCGGGGCCTTCCTGGGCGGCGTGTTCGGCGACGGTGCGGCGCTCGGGCGCGAGGTCAAGTCGGTCGAGCTGCGCGAGAACGAGTCCAAGCGCGGAGTCGATTTCCGCCTCGAGCAACCGGGCGCCGTGCGCGGCACCGTGCGCGACGCCACCGGCAACCTCGTGGCCGAGGCCTCGATCTTCCTGCGCGACGAGGACGGACGCCTGGTCGAGCTGTTCTCGCTGGCGAGCACCAACGCCTCGGGCTCCTTCGAGTACCCGGGCCTGGCGCCGGGCGAGTACACCGTCACGGCCCGCACCTCGACCCTCGCCTCGGCCGCCGATGTGGCCGTGCGCGTGCGCTCGGACGAGAAGAGCGAGGTGACCCTGGTGCTCGAGCCCGGCACGATCCTGCTCGTCTCGCTGGAGGACTCGAGCGGCGCCGACCTGCCCTCGCGCGTCAGCGTGCTCGACGCCAAGGGCCGCGAGCTGAACGGCATGATGGGCCTGGCCGAGCTGATGCGGCGCTACTCCGGCGGCCTCGGCGATGCCGTCCAGCGCGTCGGCCCCCTGGCCCCCGGCACGTATCAAGTGCGCGCCATCGCCGAGGACGGCCGCAGCGTCGAGCGCCCGCTCAGCCTCACCGGCCAGCCGGAACGCAAGCTGAAGCTGCGCCTGAAGTAGGCTCCGGGCAGTGAGGCCGCGCTCATGGCCTCACGGCTCAACCGCGAGCGCCTCCCCGAACTCGCTGGCCGCCGGAGGAACCACACGGCGGATCGGCGGCCCATGCACGACCCGACCGAGTTCGCCAAGCTCCGCGTCGATCACGACGCCGGCACGATCGTCTGGCCCAACGAGGCCGACTTCGCGCCCGAGACGCTGTATCTCTTGCCCGACGAGCGCGACAAAGCGGCCTGAAAACGGCTGGGAGCCCGGCCGCGGCGGCTCTCAATCCGGATCGCCGGACAGCACCCAGCCGGCCCAGTCGCGCGGCGGGCGGGCCCTCGTTCCGGAGCCCTGCGGAAACCTCGAAGGCGAGCGTGCCTCGAGTCGAGCCATCGCGGCAAGGTCGGTGAAGACACGACCGCGTCCCGGCGGCTACTCTGAGTCGGATGGAGTTCGAGCGCTTCCTGGACGTCGTCCGCGCCTTCGAGCGCGCACGGGTCGAGTACATCCTCGTCGGGGGCGTGGCCGTGAACCTGCACGGGATCGTGCGCGCGACGGAGGACATCGACTTCTTCGTGCGCCCGGGTGCGGAGAACGTCGAGCGGCTCAAGCAGGCGTTCCGCTCGCTGTGGAAGGATCCCGAGATCGAGGGGATCAGCGCCGAAGATTTCGAGACGTACCCGACGCTGCGCTATGGCCCCCCGGGGGACGAGCTCGTGATCGACGTCCTCACCCAGCTCGGCACGGCCTTCTCCTTCGAGGACATCGAGGCCGAGGACGTGGAGCTCGAGGGCGTGCGGATCCGCGTTGCGACACCGCAGGCTCTCGTTCGAATGAAGCGCAACACGCTCCGGCCGATCGACAAGGCCGACGCCGCGGCCCTCACGCGTCTGTTCGGCCTGGAGGAGGGCTGATGTCGCTCGAGCGCTTCAAGACCCTGGACGAGGCGCGCCAGGCGCTGTGGGCGGGCCACGCCGGGGCCGAGACCGGCGCGCGCATCCGCCGGCTCTGGGCGTTCGCGCGGCGCCTCGCGCCGGGAGCCGCGCCGCGCGGTCTGCGCAGATTCCGGACTCTCGAAGATGCGGGCCGCGAGCGGGAAGCCTGGATCGCTCTTCGCGCACGGGCGCTTCGAGGAGCTCGCGCGCGCCCGTAGGGCTACTCCGGATCGCCCGACAGCACCAGCCGGCCCAGTCGCGCGGGCCGTGGCAGGCCCTTGCCCAGGTGCTCTTGCCACGCGTCATTGCCCCTTGTGGGCAGCGCGCTTTCCGGAGCGCAGCCGGCGCCCTACGACCGGTTGGAGGCCTCGCTTCGGGAATGAGCGAAGCGAGAGGCATCCAGGCACTTGCCAGCGAGCCGGGCCCTCGCTTACTATATCCACCATGGTTATAGCGAGCCTGCCCATCGCCCTCGCCCTCGCCCTCGTTCTCGTGCAGACGCGAGCCGCCGGCGCCGCGAACGAGGCGCCCGCGCCGGTCCTCGACGTCGCCTACGGCGAGCACGCGAAGCAGACGCTCGATCTCTACCTGCCGGCGGCGAGGGGCTTCCCGACGGTGGTGTTCGTCTACGGCGGCGGCTGGCACGCGGGCAGTGGCAAGAGCTGCACGCCGATCGCCGAGCGTTTGCGGGCGCGCGGCTACGGCTGCGCGCTCGTCTCGCACCGGCTGGCGCCGCCGGACCGATGGCCGGCGATGATCGAGGACGTGGCGGCGGCTTTCGCCTGGGTCCACGCGCAGGTCGCCGAGTTCGACGGCGATCCCGCGCGGCTCTTCCTGGTGGGGCACAGCTCGGGCGCGCAGCTCGCCATGCTGCTGGCCGCGGATGGGCGCTGGCTCGCGGCCCACGAGCTGTCGGCCAAGGACGTGGCCGGCGTGGTCGGCCTCTCGACGCCGCTCGAGCTCGCGCCGCGCGCGGACGGACAGGGCTACGGCGACGCGCTGATGGGCGGCCATGGCGCCGACGTGTTCGCGCGCGATGTCGCGACGATGGCCGCGGCGAGCCCGGCCCGCCATCTCACGGCCGAGCTGCCGCCGACGCTGCTCGTGGTGGGCGAGCACGACTTCCCGATGCTGGCGGGCGACGCGCGCGACTTCGCGGCGCGGGCGCGCGAGCTCGAACACGACGTGCCGCTCGTGATCGCCGCGGGCAAGGACCACATGGGCGTGGTGGCGACGCTGCTCGACGACGCCGATCCCAGCGCGCAGGCGGTGTTCGCCTTCCTCGATGCGCGCGCGTTCCCCGCGCGAGCGGAGGCTGCCGATGCCCCGCGCTGAGCGCCCGCTGACGCCCGCCATGCTGCACATCCTGCTGGTGCTGGCGGGCGGCGAGCGCCACGGCTACGCGCTGCTCACGGAGGTCCCCGAGCTCAGCGGCGGCAAGGTCAAGCTCGGCCCGGGCACGCTCTATCGCACGCTTCAAGAGCTGCTGGCGCTGGGCTGGATCCAGGAGAGCGCCGCCGACCCGCTCGATCCGCGCCGCCGCACGTACCGCCTCGACCGGCGTGGGCGCACGGCGTTGCGAGCCGAAATGGCGCGCCTCGACGCGCTGGTCGCGGCCGCGCGCGCGCGGCGCGTGCTCGGGCCGGAGGGTTCGCGATGAGGCTCGCGCTCGCGTTCCAGGCCGGGCTGCTGCGCCTCGCCCCGCGCGCCTTCCGCGCGCGCTTCGGGGCCGAGTTGCTCGACGTCACCGCGCGCGCCCTGGCCGAGGCCGAGCGCGCGGGCGGAGCGCGCGCCGCACGGCGCGTCGCCCTGCGCCATTCGACCGATCTCGTCCGGAGCCTTCTGCGTCTGCACCTGGAGTCGCCCGCGATGCGTACCGTCCTCTGGCTCTTGCCGCTCGCCCTGCTCGCCTCCGCCGGCATCGGCTGGGTCGACACCCACGCCGAGGAGGTCCAGCCGGCCGCGTTGTTGCTGCTGGTCGGCACCGCGACGCTGTGCTTCCTCGACCGGCGCCACGCGTGGCTGTGGTGGCTCGTGCTCGGGCTCTCGATACCCGGCGCGCACCTCGTCATGCGGGCCCTGGACAGCGCGCTGCCCTACGAGGTCGGCCACTTCGCCGAGACGTTCCTGGCGCTCCTGCCCGCGGGCGCGGGCGCGCTGCTCGGGCTCGGAGTGCGGCACTGGACGCGGCCGGGACGGAAGACGGTCGGCTGAAGGCAGGGAAAAGCGAGCCAACCGCGGAGCCGCGGGGAGCGCGGAGGATCACGGGCAGAGGGAACTCCGCGGTGGATCCTCTCCCTCAGGTCACGGTAGAGCTCTCGGCCTCGTGCGCGCTCGTGGCGGCGCCGGCTTCGACGCGCGTGGGCAGGGCCACGCGCCCGACGATCAGCCCGACCACCGCGGCCACCAGCGAGCCGCACAGGATCGCGAGCTTGGCGGTCTCGAGCATCGGGCCGGGCGGAAGCGCCAGTCCGGCCACGAACAGCGCCATGGTGAAGCCGATGCCGCCGACCAGGCCGACGACGGCGACCCCGGACCAGCGCACGCCGGTCGGGAGCGCGGCCAGGCCGAGCCGCACCGCCAGCCACGAGAACCCCAGGATCCCGAACACCTTGCCGGCCACGAGCCCGAGCCCCACCCCGGCGAACACGGCGAAGCCGTCGCCCGTGAAGCTCGCGCTGCCCAGCGGCACGCCCGCGTTCGCCAGCGCGAACAGCGGCATGATCCCGAAGGCCACCCAGCCGTGCAGCGCGTGCTGCAGGCGCTCGACCGGCGCCACGGCCTCGCTGCGCGCGCGCTCGATGCCGTCCAGGTGGTGCAGGACGTCGTGCGAGCCGCGCGCCTCGTGCACGCCCCGGACGTGACCCGTGACGACCTCGGCGAAGCGCCGCGTGCCGAACCAGGCCTTCACGGGCGTCAGCAGGCCAACCACGACGCCCGCGAGCGTCGGGTGGACGCCGCCGACGTAGGCCCCGCCCCACACCACCAGGGTCGGCAGCACGTAGGCCCAGGGCGAGCGCACGCCGAGCCACTGCATGACCAGAACCCCCAGGATGCCGCCCCCCATCGCCAGCATGCCGGTGGCCTCGATGCCCGACGAGTAGAACAGGGCGATCACGAGGATTGCGCCGACGTCGTCGATGACCGCCAGCGCCAGCAGCAGGATGCGCAGCGCCGGAGCCACGCGCGGGCCGAGCAGCGTCAGCACGCCGACCGCGAAGGCGATGTCGGTCGCCATCGGGATGCCCCAGCCGCCGTGCGTCGGCCGCCCGCCGTTGAAGGCCGTGTAGATCAGCGCCGGCAGGACCATCCCGCCCAGGGCCGCCGCCAGCGGCAGCGCGGCGCGGCGCGCGTCCGAGAGCTCGCCCCCGTGCATCTCGCGCCGGATCTCGAGCCCGACGACGAAGAAGAAGATCACCATCAACCCGTCGTTGATCCACCAGTGCAGGTCGCGCTCGAAGGCGAACGCCCCGAGGCGCAGGCCGATGGGCGTGTGCCAGAGCGCGGTGTAGCTCGCGCTCCAGGCCGAGTTGGCCCAGGCGAGCGCCAGCGCGGCCGCGAACAGGAGCATCAGGCCGCTGGCCGCCTCGATCGCGAGGAAGCGCTCGACCGGCCACATCACGCCACGCGCGGCGCGGCGCGCGGGAGCCCAGCTCCCCGGCGGCGGCTCGAGTTCGGGCAGGTCGTGGGCCATGGCGCGGGCAGTCTGGAGGCCCCTCGCGTAGCGCTCAAGCAAAACCAGCCGCGAACTTCCACGGGCACGCGCTCCCGCGCCCGGCTCCGAGGCGCAACGGTTGCGTTCGAGCGGGCCTTCTTACCACCGCCGGTGCAGACGCTCGCGCGAACCTCTGGTACGACTGCCCGCTCGCGACGGACCCTCGCCGGAACTCGATCCGCGCCCGCGTCTCGCGCCAGAAGGACCATGAACACGAACCACCGTTCCCGCCCCCACCTCGCTCCGTTCCTCGCGCTGGCCACGGCCGTCGCGCTCGCGCCCGCCGGTGCGACCCAGGCACCCGAAACGCCCGAGGCGTCCAAGCCCAGGCCCAAGCCCGAGGAGTTCCCGGCCTTCGACACGGTCGTCGAGGGCCTCGCCAAGGTCGTCTCGACCCTCGACGGCGCGCCGGCCCTGTACGAGCTCTACGCCGACAAGAAGACCGGCCGCCTGGTGGCCGTGCTGCCGGCCGCCTTCGAGACCCAGGAGCTGATGATCGCGTGCACGATCACGAGCGGCGATCCCGAGGCCGGCGTGATGGGCCCGACGCACTACGGTCACTGGCGCCGCATCGGCAAGCAGCTCGCCTTCGTGGTGCCCAACGTCAACGTGCGCAGCGAGGGTGACGAGCGCTCGCGCGCAGCGGTCTCGAACCTGTACTCGGACTCGGTGCTGCTCTCGGTCCCGATCCTGGCGCTGGAGGGCGGCGCGCGGCCGGCCATCGAGCTCGGCAAGCTGGCGGTGGGCGAGGTCGCGCGCTTCTTCGGCGGCCCGAACTCGGGCTACGGCCCGTCGGTCGCGGCCCTGCAGGCGCCGCTCGCCACGCTGACCAAGGCCAAGGCCTTCCCCGAGAACGTGGTGGTCGAGTACGAGGCGCCCGAGGCCAGCGGACGGCTGGTGCGCGTGGCGTACTCGATCGGGAAGCTCGAGGGCACGCCCGGCTTCCAGCCGCGCGCCGCCGACCCGCGCGTCGGCTACTACTACGACTGGCACGTCGACACGACCTCGGGCGAGTTCGAGGCCGAGCCCAAGCGCTACATCAACCGCTGGAACCTCGAGAAGGCCGATCCCGCGCTCGCGCTGAGCCCGCCCAAGCAGCCGATCGTGTGGTACGTCGAGCACACCACGCCGATCAAGTACCGCCGCTGGGTCAAGCAGGGCATCCAGTTCTGGAACCAGGCCTTCGAGCAGGTCGGTATCGTCGGCGCGCTCGAGGTCTACCAGCAGGACGCGGCCAGCGGCGCGCACATGGACAAGGACCCCGAGGACGCGCGCTACAACTTCTTCCGCTGGAACATGAGCGAGGCCACGTACGCGATCGGGCCCAGCCGCTCCAACCCGAAGACGGGTGAGATCCTCGAGGCCGACGTGGTCTGGAACCAGGGCCTGACGCGCTCGGTGGGCTCGATGCTCGGCACGCTCGCGCGCACGCTGCTGGCCGAGACCAGCGGGCCCGAGCTGCTGGGCTGGTTCGACCAGCACCCCGGCTGGGATCCGCGCGCGCGCTTCGCGAGCTTCGACGGGCCTGCCGGGCTGCTCGCGGCCTCGGGCGCGATCCCGGCCGCGGAACAGTTCTTCGGCACCAAGAACGCGGCCTGTCGCATGGGTAGCCAGCTCTCGATCGATCTCTCGCTGGCCGGCGTGGCCTTCGCGGCCGGGCTGCTGGAGGTCGAGTCCGAGGCCCAGCTCGACGGCGTGCCCGAGGAGTTCCTGGGGCCGATGATCCGTTACATCTCGGCCCACGAGGTCGGGCACTGCCTCGGCCTGCAGCACAACATGGCGGCCTCGACCCTGGTCTCGCTCGAGGCCATGAACGCGCCCGGCTACCACGGTCCGGTGACGGCCTCGGTCATGGACTACGTCGCGCCCAACCTGGCCTACGGGGGACACCAGGGCCCGTTCATCAACGACGCGCTCGGGGTCTACGACCTGTGGGCGATCGCCTGCGGGTACGGGCCGGAGAAGGACCTGCCGGCGCTGCTCGCGAGGTCGAACGAGCCGGGCCACCTGTACGTGTCGCAGGTGGCGATGTCGACCAGCAGCGATCCGCGCAACCAGACCTGGGAGGTCGGCGCGAACAACCTCGACTTCTGCGAGGCGCGCATGAAGCTCGTCAGCGACCTGCGCGCCAAGCTGGTCGACCAGGTGCTGAAGGACGGTGAGTCCTTCGCGCTGGTGCGGCGGCGCTACCAGCAGCTGCTGGGCACGCAGATGCGCGCGCTGGTGATCGCGGCCAGCTGGATCGGCGGCGCCTACGAGAGCAACGACTTCAAGGGCACGCCCGAGGCGCGCGTGCCGCTGAAGGACGTCGCGGGCGCCGACCAGCGCCGCGCGCTGGCGCTGCTCTCGGCCAACGCCTTCGACGAGCAGGCCTTCGGCCTCACGCCCGAGCTGGTCAGCCACATGGGCAAGGAGTACTGGTGGGATCCGGCGGGCATCCCCGAGCTCAGCCAGGACACGAGCTACTCGGTGCACGACATGGTGGGCGGCTTCCAGGCCATGGGCCTGGCGCTCTTGCTCAACCCGGTGCGCCTGCGGCGCGTGCACGACGCCGAGTTCCGCACGCAGGGCGACAAGGACGCCTTCACGCTGGCCGAGCTGCTGGCGGACGTGACCGACTCGGTCTGGAAGGAGTGCCTGGCGAGCGACAAGGCGCGCGCCGTCGAGAGCTCCGCCAAGCGCGCACAGCCCTTCTGCTCGAGCTTCCGCCGCAACCTGCAGTTCGAGCACGTCAGCCGGCTGACGGACCTCGTGCTGGTGGGCGACACGCGCAGCCCCGCGCTGCGCGCGATCGCGACCCTGGCCTCGGCCGAGCTGCGCCGCATCGACGGGCTCGCGGCCGGCGCCGAGAAGCAGGACCTCGACCCCGCCACGCAGGCGCACTTCGCCGACCTGCGCGTGCGCATCGCCAAGGCCCTCGACGCGGCCTACGTCCGCAAGGGTTGAAACCCCGGGGCGGCGGCCGTCCGCAGCGCGCCGCCGCCCCGCTCTCACCCGATCCCCGTCCGCGACCATGCTCGCGACCATGCCCTCGTCCCTGCTTTCGCTCGCGCTCGCGTCGCTCGCCGCCGGCGCCTCGGACTCCGAGTGGAGTCGCTTCCGCGGCCCGGCCGGCGCGGGCCTCGCCCCGCCTGGCGCGCGTCTACCCGGCGTGCTGGATCCGGCCAAGAACCTGCGCTGGGTGAGCGAACTCCCGCCCGGCAACTCCTCGCCCTGCCTGACGGCCGAACGCGTGTTCGTCACCGGCTGCCGCGCGGGCGAGCTCCTGACCGTGTGCCTCGACCGCGCCGACGGCCGCGTGCGCTGGACGCGCGGCGTGAGGGCCGCGACGCTCGAGCGCACGCACGAGATCAACAGCCCGGCCTCGCCCACGCCCGCCAGCGACGGCGAGCACGTGGTTTCCTACTTCGGCTCGTTCGGGCTGGTTTGCCACGACCTCGAGGGCCGCGAGCTGTGGCGGCGCGAGCTCGCCGCGCCCAAGAACACCTTCGGCACCGCGGCCTCGCCCGTGATCGTCGGTGCCCAGCTCCTGTTCGTGAGCGACAGCGAGGAGGGCTCGTTCCTCGAGGCGCTCGCGCCGGCCACCGGCAAGACGCTGTGGCGCCGGGAGCGCAGCGCCTTCAAGTCGGGCTGGTCCACGCCCGGGCTGTGGACGCGGCCGGACGCCGCCGACGGGGACTCCGCCGACGGGACAGAGCTGCTGGTGCTCGGGGTCGGCTGGCTGACGGCCTACGACCTCGAGGGCCACGAGCGCTGGTCGTTCCCCGGCCTGACCGACGAGCCGATCACGACCCCGATCACGGGCGCGGGCCTGGTCTTCGCCACCTCGTACAACCTGAAGACCAACCCGGACGCGATGCAGCTGTGGAGCTTCGAGCGCGTGCTGGCCGAGCACGACCACGACGGCGATGGCGTGCTCGACGCCACCGAGCTGGCCGAGAACAAGAGCGTGCTCTCGCGCCCCGACGCGGACGGCGAGGGCGACCACCCGCTCTCCATCTTCAAGCGCTTCCTCGACGTGGACAAGGACGAGCGCCTCACCGCCGCGGAGTACGCCAAGCTGCGTGCCTGGGTCGACTCCTGGGAGCACCTGAACGGCATCGTCGCGCTGCGCCCCGGCACGACCGAACGCCCGGCCGAGCTGGCCTGGCACTATCCGCGCGGCGTGCCCGAGTGCCCCTCGCCCGTGCTGGCCGGCGGCCGCATCTACATGGTCATGAACGGCGGCACGGTCACGTGTCTCGCGGCCGAGAGCGGCGCGCTCGTGTTCCAGGAGCGCCTCGCCGCGCGCGGCCCCTACTACGCCTCGCTGGTGGCCGGCGACGGCAAGCTCTACGCCGCCTCGGCCCACGGCGAGCTCACGGTCTTCGCCCAGGCCGCCAGGCTCGAGGTGCTCTCGACCCTCGACCTCGACGAGCGTCTGATGGCCACGCCGGCCCTGGCCGACGGCATGGTCTACGTGCGCACCGAGGGCCGCCTGCGCGCCTTCGGGCTGGACGGCTAGGGGGCCGCGAGCGGACGTGGCCACGAGCGGCGGGTACGATCGCAAGACCACTCCCGATCGAATCCACCGTTCCCCTCATGAAACCCAAGCTCACCCTCCCGTTCCTCCTGCTGCTGGGCGCGAGTTGCGCCGGTCCGCGCGCGCACGAACACGCGCCCGCGGCTCCGGCCGCGTGCGCCCCTCCGGTCGCCGCGCTCGCTCCCGCCACTCCGACCGCGCCCGCGGCTCCCGTAGCCGCCGCTCCCGCCAGCGGCCGGCCCGAGATCCGCTACTACGAGATCAACGCGGCTTGACCCTTCTGCAAGAAAGTCGTGGCCGCCGTGAGCGAGCTGCGCGCAGAGCAGGGTAGCGCGATCGACTTCGTGGTCGTGCCGGCGGCCGAGACCGCCCAGCGCCAGTCCGAGATCGAACGCTTCCAGTTCGGCGGCCGCCGCCACGGCCTGGTGGCCTTCGACGCCTCCGGCGAGCCCGTCGTCATCTTCGCCGGACACAACTTCGGGCGCACGGAGATCGAGATGGCGCTGAAGCAGATCGCCGGGCCCTGAGGGAGGCCGCGGAGTCCTGACGGCCGGCGCTACAGCGCCGCGCGCCGCAGACGCAGCGCGTTGGCGATGACCGAGACCGAGGACAGGCTCATGGCCGCGCCGGCGAGCATGGGCGAGAGCAGCCAGCCGAAGACGGGGTAGAGCACGCCGGCGGCGAGCGGCACGCCCAGCACGTTGTAGAGGAAGGCGAAGGCCAGGTTCTGGCGGATGTTCCCCATGGTGGCGTGCGCGAGGCTCCGCGCGCGCACGAGTGCGGCCAGATCGCCGCCGAGCAGCGTGAGCGCGGCGCTCTCGAGCGCCACGTCGCTGCCCGTGCCCATGGCGATGCCGACCTCGGCGCGCGCGAGGGCGGGCGCGTCGTTCACGCCGTCGCCGGCGAAGGCCACGCGTCGGCCCTCGGACTGGAGGCGCGCCACGAGCGCGGCCTTGTCGGCCGGCTGCAGCTCGGCCAGGACCTCGCCGGCGCGGGTCTCGAAGCCGAGCTCGCGGCCCACGGCTTCGGCCGTGGCGCGCGCGTCGCCCGAGGCCAGGACGACGCGCAGGCCCGCGGCGCGCAGCGCCGCCAGCGCCGGGCGCGCCGAGGCCTTGAGCGGATCCGCGACCCCGAGCAGGCCGGCCGCACGCCCGTCGCGCGCCACGAACACGACCGTCTGGCCCTCCTGGCGCAGTTCTTCGGCGCGCGCGGCGAGCGCGCCGAGCTCGAGCCCGAGCTCCGCGAAGAGGCGCGCGTTGCCGAGCGCCACGGGATGCCCATCGACCTCGCCCACCACGCCCTGCCCCGGGCGCGAGTCGAACGCGCGCGCCACGCCCGGCTCGAGCCCGCGCTCGCGCAGGCCCTCCAGCACCGCGGCGGCCAGCGGGTGCTCGCTGGCGCGCTCGAGCGCGCCGGCCGCCAGCAGCAGCGTGCGCTCGTCGGTCCCGGGCGCGGGCTCGACCGCCACGAGCCGCGGCTTGCCCTCGGTCAGGGTGCCGGTCTTGTCCACCACCAGCGTGTCGGCGCGCGCCAGGAGCTCGAGCGCGGCCGCGTCGCGCACCAGCACGCCGAGCTGCGCTCCACGCCCGATCGCGACCATGACCGACATCGGCGTCGCCAGGCCGAGCGCGCACGGACAGGCGATGATCAGCACCGCCACCGCGTTGACCAGCGCGTGCGCCAGGCGCGGCTCGGGTCCGAGGAGGCCCCACGCGAGCGCGGTGGCCAGCGCCACGAGCAGCACCGCCGGCACGAACCAGGCCGAGATGCGGTCGGCCAGCTCCTGCACCGGCGCACGGCTGCGCTGGGCCTCGGCCACCTGCGCCACGATGCGCGCCAGCAACGTCTCGCCGCCCACGCGCTCGGCGCGCATCACGAAGCTGCCCGTACCGTTGAGCGTGCCGCCGGTGACGGGCGCGCCGGCGGTCTTCTCCACCGGCAGGGGTTCGCCGGTGAGCAACGACTCGTCCACCGCGCTCGCGCCCTCGAGCACGACGCCGTCCACGGGCACGCGCTCGCCGGGCCGCACGCGCAGGCGCTCGCCGGCAGCCACGTGCTCCAGCGCCACGTCTTCCTCGCGTCCGTCCGCGCCGACTCGGCGCGCCTGCTCGGGCTCCATCGCCAGCAACCCCCGGATCGCGCCCGAGGTCGCGGCGCGCGCGCGCAGCTCGAGCACCTGCCCGAGCAGCACCAGCGTCACGATCACGGCGGCCGACTCGAAGTACACCGGCGGCAGCCCGCCGTGCCGCAGGGTGTGCGGCAAGAGACCCGGGAAGAGCAGCGCGAACAGGCTGAACCCGTAGGCCGCGCCCGTGCCGAGCGCGATCAGCGTGAACATGTTCGCGCGCCGGTTCCCGAGCGAGGCCCAGCCGCGCTGGAAGAACGGCCAGCCGGCCCACAGCACGACCGGCGTGGCCAGCGCGAACTGGAGCCACGCGTTGACCTCGGGCGCGAGCACGCGCGCGAGCGGATTCCCCGGCCACATGTCGCCCATCGCCAGCGCCAGGGTCGGCAGCGCCAGCGCGATCCCGACGCGCAGGCGCCGCGTCATGTCGTGCAGCTCGTGGTTCTCCTCCTCGCCCGCGCCCGGCAGCTTCGGCTCGAGCGCCATGCCGCAGATCGGACACGTGCCCGGACCCTCCTGCTCGACCTCCGGGTGCATCGGACAGACGTACAGCGCGCCCGCCTTCGTGCGCGCCGCGGGGGCAGCCTGCGCGGGGGCGCCGCCGCCGCAGCACGCGTGCGCGGCCGGCTTCGGCTGCGCGGCCTCCCGCCCGGGGTCCGCCTGCGCGTAGTGCTCCGGGCGCGCCTCGAACTCCGAGCGGCAGTGCGGGCTGCAGAAGCCGTACTCGACGCCGGCGTGGACCAGCGTCCCGCCGCGCGCCGTGGCCGGATCGACGCGCATGCCGCACACCGGGTCGGGCAGGCGGCGCGCGGGATCGTGGAGCTGGGAATGGGCGTGCGGAGCGGTCATGGGCGTGCGTTGCATGGATCCTCCGGGTTCGCCCCTGCCGACGCGACGAGCCCGGAGTCCTTACACGCGCTCACCCAGGATCCTAGCGATCCGTCGGTGGAGGCCCCCGAGCGCGCCGGAGCTCCGCGGACGACAGGGCCGGCTGGCCCGGCCTCAGGCCAGGGCGCAGGTGCAATCCAGGCAGCCGTGTTCGGCGCAGGTGCGGCAGGTCGCGTGCACGCGCTGGCGCAGCGCGGCGCGCGCGCGGAAGAGCCGCACGCCGGCGTTGTTGGCGCTGATCCCGGCCTCGGCCGCGAAGGCCTGCAACGATGCGCCCTCGAGCTCGACGCGCCGCAGCGCGGTCGCGTACTCGGGCTTCAGCGTGTCCGCGAGGCGCCCGACGCAGGCGCAGATCTCGGCCGCGGTATCCTCGGCCGGCGCCGCGGGCACGGCGGCGGGGTCGAGGTCACCCAGCGCGCGCAGCGGGCTCGCCGCGCGCCGGTAATGGTCGGCGACCGCATTGCGCAGCAGCCGGAAGAACCAGGCCACGGCCGACTCCTGCGCGCGCAGGCTGCCGCTCTTCTCGAGCCCGCGCACGAAGGCCTGCTGCAGGATCTCCTCGGCCGTCTGCCGGTCGCCGAGGCGCGCCTCGAGGAAGGCCAGGAAGCGGCGGTGGTTCTCGAGCAGCGTGGCGGCGACCTCGTCGTCACGGCCGCGCAGGGCCGGCGCGGGGTCGGGCTCCTGGGGTCCTGCCATCGGCGAGAGGGTAGCACCGTCCCCGGCCCCCGGAGCTCGCGACGCACCGTGCCCGGCCCGAATGCGGCTCGCGCTTGCCAGGCCCGCCCCAGCCTGGGATGCTGGCGCGCGATGGTCGTGCTCCACACCGCCCTGCGCCTGCTGCTCGCGCTCGTGCTCGGGCTCGGGCCGCTGGGCGCGTCGGTGGTGGCCGCGGCCCTGCACGCGCCGCTGTGCTCATGCTCGGGCTGTGGCGCGGAGTCGGCCGAGGCGAGTTGCTGCGGTTCCGGGCCCGAGCGCGACGAGCCCGTGCTGGTCGCTCTGGACGAGGGTTGCTCCTGCGCGCTCGTGCTCCCCGAGCGCGAGGCGAGCCCGGCCCTGGCGCCGCGTGTGTGCGCGGAATCCAGCCCCGTGCGCGGCCAGCTCGAGCGCGGCCAGCGCGCGCTCGAGCTCGACTGGAGCTCGGATTCGAGCCCGGGAGCGTGCACGGCGAGCGCGGGTCCGCCACGCGGGACCTCCGAGCCCGGTCCACCGGGCTCGCGCCGTTCGCGCGGCCCCGCACGCGCGGTCGCGCTCGGCACGCTGCGCCTGTAGGCGCCGGACGCCACCCGATTCCGCGTAAGGCGGAGCCGGACGCGGCGTCTCCCGAGTCGAACGCGCGGCCCAGCGCGCTCGATCCTGGTCCGGGCCCAAGGCGTGCTCCACGCCACCGCTGCCATGCTCACCCTCCGCCCGTTCCCACGCGTCGTCTTCCCCGTCCCCATCCTCCTCCTCCTGCCCGCCCTCGCCCTGACCAGCGCCTGCCGCGCGACCGCACCGCCCCATCCCGAACTCTCGGGCTGCCATCCGGCCTGCGCGGGCGCGCGCACGGCCGCCGTCGGTGACGCCGGCGCCAGCCTGCGCGGCGAGTCGGCGCGCCCGGCTCCGGCGCTGCAGTCGCCCGCGCCGCTCGCGCCGAGCTCCGCGGCCTACCTGTGTCCGATGCACCTCCACATCGGCTCCGACGAGCCCGGCCGCTGCCCCGAGTGCAACATGAAGCTGGTCCCGCGCGCGCAAGCCCTGGAGCACGACCATGGGCAGTAGGCTCCGGATCCCGCGCGGACTCGCGCTCGCCGGCCTGCTCGGCGTCTCGGCCTGTGCCTCGGTGCCGCGCGAGGCCGGTTTCGCCGAGGTCGAGGCGCTGGCGCGCGAGCGCGGCGGGCACGAGCTCGCCTGGCGGCGCGGCGGACCCGAGGACGCCGAGCTCGACCGGCGCGTGCGCGCGCTGGCGGCCGAGGAGCTCACGCTCGAGTCCGCGGTCGAGATCGCACTCTTCTCCAACCGCCGCCTGCAGGCGCTGTACGCCGAGCTGGGCTTCGCGCAGGCGGACCTGCTGGCGGCGGCGCGCCTGCCGAACCCGCTCTTGCACGCGGAGCTGCGCGTCCCCGGCAGCGGCGGGCGCAGCGCGCTCGACCTCGGCTTGGAGCAGTCGTTCCTGAGCCTGCTGTGGATGCCGCTCAGGAAGCGCATGGCGGCCGACGCCTTCGAGGCGACCCAGCTGCGCGTCACGGCCGGCGCGCTGGCGCTCTCGAGCGAGGTGCGCGCGGCCTTCCGTCGCCTGCAGGGCGCGCAGCAGGGGCTCGAGCTCGCGCACACCTCGCTCGCGGCCGCCGAGGCCTCGTTCGAGCTCGCGCGGCGCATGCACGCGGCCGGCAACATCCGCGACCTCGACCTGGCCCTGGAACGCGCGCAGCGCGAGGAGGCGCGCGTGGCCGTGGCGGATGCCGAGCTCGCGAGCACCGAGCAGCGCGAGGTCCTGGCCACGCTGCTCGGGTTGTACGGCGACGAGGCCGCGCTGCGCGTCACGGCGCGCCTGCCGGAGCTCCCGCCGGACGCGGGCACGACCACCGAGCTCGAGGCGCGCGCGATCGCGAACAGCCTGGTGCTGGCGGCGACGCGCCACGAGATCGAGCGCGCCGGACGCCGGCTCGACCTGGCGGACCACCAGGCGCTGGTGCCCGAGCTCGAGCTCGGACTCGCCGCCGAGCGCGAGAGCGACGGCGAGTGGCAGCTCGGACCTTCCGTGGCCCTGCCGCTGCCGATCTTCTCGCAGGGCCAACCCGAGCTGCGCCGCGCCGCGGCCGAGCTCGAGCGCCTGCGTGAGACCTACCTGGCCGACGCGGTCGAGCTGCGCGGCCGCGTGCGCCGGTCCGCGGCCCGCGTCGTCGCGCTGCACGCGCGCGCGAGCTTCCTGCGCGACGTGCTCGTGCCGCTGCGCGGCGAGGTGCTGGCCGGCCTGCAGCTCGAGTACAACGCCATGCAGGAGGGCGCCTTCCGGCTGCTCTTCGCCAAGCGCGAGCAGCTCGCGGCCGGTGCGGCCTACGTGGCCACGCTGAGCGACTACTGGGTCGCGGCCAGCGAGCTCGACGGCTTGCTGGAGGGCGCGCCGCCGGGTGGCGCGGGCTCTTCGCACGCGTCCGCGAGCGTCGCGCTCTCGATGTCCTCCTCCTCCAGCGAGGCCCACTGACGATGCAACCCCTCTCCCGACGAACGCTGCTCTCCTCCGGCGCCGGCCTGGTCGGCGCGGGCACGCTGCTCGCGCAGCCCGCCCACGCCGCGCGCACGATCGCGCCGGGCTCCGCGCCGCTCCCGCCCGGGCTCCCGGGCGTCGACTACCGCCCGGTGGTCACGCCCGATGGCGTCGCGCTGCCGTGGAAGCTGGTCGACGGCGTCAAGGTCTACCACCTCGTGGCCGAGCCGGTCACGAACGAGTTCGCGCCCGGGCTCGTGGCCGAGTGCTGGGGCTACAACGGCCGCGTGCACGGCCCGACGATCGAGGCCGTCGAGGGCGACCGCGTGCGCATCTACGTCACCAACAAGCTCGGCGCACCCACCACGGTGCACTGGCACGGCGTGTTCCTGCCGAGCGGCATGGACGGCGTGGGCGGGCTCTCGCAGCGCGCGATCCTGCCGGGCGAGACCTTCCGCTACGAGTTCACGCTGATCCAGCACGGCACGTTCATGTACCACTCGCACCACGACGAGATGACCCAGATGGCGCTCGGCCTGATGGGCATGATCGTGGTCCACCCGCGCGTGCCGGAGAGCGCGCCGCCCGAGCGCGACTACGTCTACATGCTGTCCGAGTGGCTCATCAAGGTCGGCACGCGCCGCCCGGACCCGAACGCGATGAGCGACTTCAACCTGCTGACCCTCAACGCCAAGGCCTTCCCCGGCACGCAGCCGATCGTGGCCGAGGTCGGCGAGCGCGTGCGCCTGCGCTTCGGCAACCTCTCGGCGATGGACCACCATCCCGTGCACCTGCACGGCTATGCGTTCGTGCTGACCGAGACCGACGGCGGCGTGATCCCGGTCGCCGGCCGCTGGCCCGAGACGACCGTGCTCGTCCCGGTCGGCAGCACGCGCACGGTCGAGTTCAGCGCCAACGCGCCCGGCGACTGGGCCATGCACTGCCACATGACGCACCACGTCATGAACCAGATGGGCCACGGCATCCCCAACATGATCGGCGTCGATCCCGGCGACCTCGACGCGCGCGTGCGCAAGCTCCTGCCCGAGTACATGACGATGGGCCAGCACGGCATGGGCGACATGGCCGAGATGGGCATGCGCGTGCCCAGGAACTCGATCCCGATGCTGGGCGGCCGCGGCCCCTTCGACGTGATCACGATGGGCGGCATGTTCACGATCCTGAAGGTGCGCGAGCGGCTCGAGGGCGCCGGCGACCCCGGCTGGTACGACAACCCGCCGGGCACCGTGGCGACGAACGCGACCAAGGACGAACTCACGCGCGACGGCATCCAGGTCGACGCCTCCCACGCCCCGGCCGAGAGCGGCGGACACACGCACCACGGTTGAGACACAGGACCTGAACCGCGCGTGACGTCCACGGGGCCGCGCAGCGTGTAGCATGCGGGCATGAAGCATCTAGGGCTCGCCTGCTGCACCGCGCTCGGGCTCGCGGCCACTGCGCACGTCGAAGCTGTGCACGTCGAAGCTGTGCACGTCGAAGCTGTGCACGTCGAAGCTGCGCACGTCGAAGAGGCACCCGATCTCGGGGCGCGCATCGAGGCGATCCGCGCCGCGGCCGACCTGCCGGCGCTGGGGGGCGCGCTCGTCACGCTCGAGGGTCCGGCGGAGGTCTGGGTCGCCGGCAAGCGACGCGCGGACAAGGACGTGCTCGTCACGAAGGACGACCTGTGGCACCTCGGCTCGTGCACGAAGTCGATGACGGCCACGCTGATCGCGCTGCTCGTCACGCGCGGCGACCTCGCCTGGGAGACGCCGCTCGGCGAATACCTGCCCGACCTGGTCGCGGACGGCGATCCGGAGCTGCTCGAGGTGACGCTGGTCGAGCTGCTCTCGCACCGCGCGGGTCTGCCGGCGAACCCGGACATGGGCCTGTTCCTGGCGCTGCGCGGCAGCGCGAAGAGCCTGGTCGAGCAGCGCGCGGAGCTGACGCGCGCGGCGCTCGAAGCGGGGCCGAGTCATCCGCCGCGCACGGCTTTCCTGTACTCGAACACCGGCTTCGTGATCGCCGGGCACGTGGCCGAGGTCGTGACCGGCAAGCCGTGGGAGACGCTGATGCGCGAGCTCCTGTTCGAGCCGCTCGGCATGAAGAGCGCGGGCTTCGGAGCGCCGGGCACGAGCGCAGCCCTCGACCAACCGCGCGGGCACGGCGCCGGCGGCCAGGGGCTCGAGCCAGGCCCGCTGGCCGACAACCCGGCCGCGCTCGGGCCGGCCGGCACGGTTCACGCCTCGCTGGCCGACTGGGCCAAGTACGTGCAGCTGCACCTGCGCGGTTTCCGCGGCGACGTGAGGGTCGGCGAGCTCACGCTGACGCGCGCGACCTTCGCGCGCCTGCACACGCCCTACGAGGGTCCCGGCCAGGGCTACGGCTTCGGCTGGGTGTTCGAGAAGCGCCCCTGGGCCGGGGGCGACGGCACGGCGCTGTGGCACAACGGCTCGAACACGATGTGGTACTGCGTGACCTGGCTCGGGCTCGACAACGGCGTCGCGGCGCTGGTGACGGTCAACACGGCCACACCGGCCGCGCAGGAGGCCACCGACGAGGTCGCGACGCTGCTGATCCGGGAGTTCCAGGGCCGCGCGCAGGCCGGCGACTGGCCGAGCTGGCGCGGACCGTCCGGGAACGGCGTGGCGGCCGCCGACGCGCGGCCGCCGCTCGAGTGGGGCGAGGGCAAGAACGTGCGCTGGAAGCGCGAGCTGCCGGGCCTCGGGAACTCCTCGCCGCTCGTGTACGGGGAACGCATCTACCTCACCACGGCGATCGACCTCGCCCAGCTCGAGCCCGGGGTCGAGGCGCGAGCGCAGCCCGGCCCGCCCCAGGCCGACGGCCCGCACCGCTTCGTGGTGCTCGCGCTCGAGCGCGCCGGCGGCCAGACGGCCTGGCAGACGGTGGTGAAGGAGGAGACACCGCACGAGAAGGGCCACGTGACGGGCTCGCACGCCTCGGCCTCGCTCACGCGCAGCGGCGAGCGACTGGTGGCGTTCTTCGGCTCGCACGGCCTGTACGTGCTCGACCTCGCGGGCAGGGTGCTGTGGTCGAAGGACCTGGGCGACATGACCACGCTGGCGGCCTTCGGCGAGGGCTCCACCCCGGCCGTGTACGAGGACACGATCGTCGTGCAGTGGGACCACGAGGGGCCCTCCTTCGTGGCGGCCTTCGAGCTCGGGAGCGGGGCCGAGCGCTGGCGCCGCGCGCGCGAGACCGACTCGAGCTGGGGCTCGCCGCTGGTGACGCGCGTCGGCGAACGCGCGCAGGTGATCCTGACCGGCAGCGACGCGACGCGCGCCTACGACCTCGCCACGGGCGAGCCGGTCTGGAGCGCGGCCGGCATGTCGAAGAACCCGGTCAACTCGCCGCTCGTGTGGGACGGGGTGCTGTTCGTGATGAGCAACTACCAGGGCGACGTGATCCAGGCCATCGACCTGGCGCGGGCCAAGGGCGCGGTCGACGCGGAGCACGGCCTGCTGTGGACGCGCAAGCGCGACGCCTCCTACGTCCCCACGCCGCTCGTGCACGAGGGCCGGCTCTACTTCCTGCGCGACAGCACCGGCGTGCTGAATTGCCTCAGGGCGGCCTCGGGCGCGGAGGTCTACCTCGGCGCGCGGCTGACCGGCGCGCGCACGATCCACTCCTCGCCGATCGTGGCGGACGGGCGGATCTACCTGACCTCGCGCGAGGGCACGACCGTGGTCGTACGCGCCAGCGAGACCTTCGAGATCCTGGCGACCAACACGCTCGACGACGAGTTCGACGCGACGCCGGCCTTCGTCGGCGCGGAGCTGTACCTGCGCGGGCGCAGCCACCTCTACTGCCTGGCGGAGGCCGAGTGAGCGGCCGCCGACGCGCGCCGCGCGCGCGCGGCCTGATCCGCACGATCCCACCGCCGCGTGAACGCTCGCCTCTTCCAGCACGGTCTCGTCGACTCGACCAACGAGCGCGCGCTCGCGGCCATCGCGGCGGGCACGGCACGGCACGGCGACGTGCACGTGGCCGAAGGCCAGACGGCCGGGCGCGGGCGGCTCGGGCGCGGCTGGAGCAGTCCGAGCGGCGAGGGGCTGTACCTCTCGCTCGTGCTGCTGCCGGCGGCGGCGCCGCATCCGGCGGCGCTGACGATGGCGGCGGGCCTCGGCGTCCTGGAGGGCGTGCGCACGCTCGGCGTGGAGAGCGCGCGCCTGAAGTGGCCGAACGACGTGCTCGTGCCCGAGCTGGACGGCACGCTCGCCAAGCTGGCGGGCATCCTGGTGGAGACGCGCGGGCTCGATCCGGCGCGGCCGCACGCGGTGGTCGGGGTCGGGCTCAACGTGCTGCAGCGCGAGTTCCCGCCCGAACTCGTGCGCGAGCGCGCGGTGACGAGCCTCGCCCGGCTCGGGCTGGGCTGGACGCTGGCCGAGGCCCTGGGGGGCCTGCGCTCGACGCTCGCGCCTCGCCTGGAACAGGCTTGCGCGGCTCCGGCCGCGATCGCGGCCGACTACGCGCGCGCCGGCGAGCTGCTGGGTCGGACGGTGCGGATCCGTGCGGGACGCGAGACGAACGTCGGGCGCCTGCTCGGACTGACGCTGGACGGTCTCGAGCTCGCGCTCGCCAAGGGTGGACGCACGCGCGTGCCACTCGAGCACGCGCAGGGCGTCGAAGCGCTCGATTGAGCCGACGCTCGCGCGCACACGTCGCTACAATCGGCGCCCCATGCCCCGCAAGGACGGACGAGCTCCCGGCGACCTGCGCCCCATCCGCTTCGAGCGTCGCTTCCTGAAGACGGCGCCGGGCTCGGTGCTGTGCTCGTTCGGCGACACGCGCGTGCTGTGCACGGCCACCTGGGTCGACGGCGTGCCGCCCTTCCTGCAGAACAAGGGCCAGGGCTGGCTGACGGCCGAGTACGGCATGCTCCCGGCCTCGACGCCGGGACGCAAGCAGCGCGACCGCAACGGCAAGCTCGACGGACGCTCGGTCGAGATCCAGCGCCTGATCGGGCGCGCGCTGCGCGCCGTGGTCGATCTCGCCAAGCTGACCGAGCGCACGCTGTGGATCGACTGCGACGTGCTGCAGGCCGACGGCGGCACGCGCACGGCGGCCATCACCGGCTCCTACGTGGCGCTGGTCGACTGCCTGAAGGCCATGGACAAGTCGCGCCTCCTGCGCGCCTGGCCGCTCAAGAGCCAGCTGGGCGCGGTCTCGGTCGGCATCTTCGGCGGCGAGGTGCTGTGCGACCTCAACTACGGCGAGGACAGCAAGGCCGAGGCCGACGTCAACCTGGTCATGACCGGCGAGGGCGATTTCGTCGAGGTGCAGGGCGCAGCCGAGGGCGCGCCGTTCTCGAAAACCCAGCTGCAGGCCATGCTCGAACTCGGCGAGGGCGCCATCCGGCGCATCTTCGAGCTGCAACGCACCGCCCTCGAAACCGGATAGCGCCGGCCCACCCGCCCACGCGAGCCCACCTTGGAAATCCTGATCGCCAGCCAGAACCCGAAGAAGCGGCGCGAGCTCGAGCTGTTGCTCGCGCCATTCGAGATCACGCTCGTGTCGCCCGACAAGGTCGCGCCCCTGCCGCCGGTCGAGGAGGACCAGCCGACCTTCGCGCTCAACGCCGCCAAGAAGGCCGTGAGCGCGGCCAAGGCCAGCGGCCTGTGGGCGCTGGCCGACGATTCGGGCCTGGAGGTCGAGGCCCTGGGCGGCGAACCGGGCGTGCACTCGGCGCGCTGGGCCGGCGAACCGGCCGACGACGCGCGCAACAACGCGAAGCTGCTGGCGGCCCTGGCCGGCCTGCCGCGCGAGCGCCGCGCCGCGCGCTTCGTGTGCGCGCTCGCGCTGGCGCGCCCCGACGGCACGCTCGCGCTGGAGGTCGAGGGCGACGCCAGCGGACGCATCCTGCCGGCGCCGCGCGGCACCGGCGACTTCGGCTACGACCCGCTGTTCCTGTTCACCGAACCGGGCTTCCAGCAGAGCGGGCGCGGCTTCGCCGAGCTGAGCGGCGCGGAGAAGGCCGCCATCAGCCACCGTGGGCGCGCGCTGCGCGCCCTGGGCGCGCGCCTCGGCAAGGTGCTGCCGAGCGAGCCGGCCGCCACCTGAGTCGGTGATCGGCGGGCGCCGTAGACTCCGCGCCCACGATGGAGCCGATCCGAATCGCGGGCCCGAGTCCGCTCGCGCCCGCCTGGCGCGTCGGGCTCGCGCTGGTGCTCTTGGCCGGGCTGCTGCTGCAGCTCCCGACCCTCACGGTCGGATTCTTCGCCGACGACTACGTGCACCAGCTCGTGCTGGCCGAGGACGCCCCGCCCACGCCGGTCCCGCGCTGGAACCTGTACGACTTCGGCACGGCCGAGGACTGGGCCGAGTTCGGGAGCGCGCGCGGCAGCCTGCCGTGGTGGACGGCGAGCGACTGGAAGATCCGCTTCTTCCGGCCGCTCACGAGCCTCGCGCTCATGCTCGACCACGCGCTGTGGGGTGCGCGTCCGCTGGGCTACCACGCCACCAACCTGCTCCTGTGGCTGGCGCTGCTCGTGCTGGTGGAACGCCTCTATCGCGCCCTCGGGCTCGCGCCGCGCACGGCCACGCTGGCGCTCTCGGTGTTCGCGCTCTCGGACGCGAGCTCGATCGCGGTCGGCTGGATCGCCAACCGGAACTCGCTGTTCGAGGCCCTGGCGGCCACGGGCGCGCTCCTGGCCGTGCTGCGCGGGCGCAGCGGCCTCGCGCTCGCGCTCGGCCTCGCCGCGGCCTTGTCCAAGGAGTCCGGCGCCTTCGCGCTGCTGGTGGTGGCGCTGGTGTCGGCCCTGCGCGGGCGCGCGCGACCGGCGCTGGCCGGCGTGCTCCTGTTCGGCGCGCACCTCGCCTTCCTGGCGCTGTGCGGCTACGGGACGCGGAGCCTGTTCTACGCCACGCCCTGGAGCGATCCGGGGCGCTTCCTCGCCAACCTCTCGACGCTGTCGGGCGCGGGCGTGCTGGCGCTGCTCGGCCCGCTGCCGCTCGATCTCGTGACGCTGTTCCCGGCCGCGCAGCCGGGCCTGACCGTGCTCGGAGTGCTGGCGGGCTGGCCGCTCGCGGCGTGGATCCTGCGCCGCGTGCCGCGCGGCGAGCGCCTGATCCCGGGTCTGTGGACGCTGCTCTTCCTCGTGCCCCAGGGCGGCGTGGCGCCCGCCGACCGGCTGCTGTTCGTGCCCGCGATCGGGGCCGCGGCCCTGCTCGCGCGCGCGTGGCAGGCGGAGCGCGCGCGCTGGCCCGCCCTCTCGCGTGGGCGCCGCGCGGGCGTGCTCGCGCTGGCGCTCTCGGTCACGCTCGGCTCGGGCCTCTACCTGCTCGTGCAGAACGCGGACGGGCTGCCCGGCATGGCGCGCCACGTGCGCGCGAAGGCGCTGGCCACCGACGTGGGCCCGCGCGCGCTCGGCCAGCGCGAGGTGCTCGTGCTCCAGACCGAGAGCCAGATGCAGGCCTTCACCTTGAGCGCGACCTGGCTCGTGGAGGGTGACGATCCCACGGTGCGCTTCTGGGTGCTGCAGAGCGGGACGCGCGCGCTGCGCTGGACGCGCACGGGCGAGCGCAGCTTCGAGCTCGAGACGCTCGGGCGACCCTTCCTGGACGGCCCCTTCGAGCGCGTGTACCTCTCCGACGCCGCGGTGCCGGAGCCCGGCACGCGCTGGAGGACGGAGCTCTTCGAGGTCGAGGCCGTGGGCGCGGACGCGGGAGGCCTGCGTCGGATCCGCGTGACGCTCACGCGCTCGCTGGACGACCCCGCGCTGCGCTTCGTGCGCCCGCTCGAGGGCGTGCTCACGGCGCTCGCCCCACCCCCGATCGGGGGAGCGCTCGAGCTCGCGGAGGCGGTGGCGACGCGCGCGTTCGTGCCCTAGGGCAGGGACCGTTCCTCCGCCCCTCAACGCCGCAACGGCTCGCGCAACGGCAAGATCCAGCTCGCCGGCGCCAGCGTGCGTGGCTGGGCCGCCAGGTCGAGCGCGGGATCCACCAGCAGCTGGTGCCGGCGCCCGTTGAGCGAGATCCAGGCCTCGACGAACACCTGCACGGCGGGGAAGCCGCGCGCGCGATACTCGTCGCGCAGGTGGTGCGCGAACTGCAGCATGCAGTCGGGGTACCAGCTCATCTTCTCCTGCTGGTACAGCGTGAGGTAGCGCGGAATCTCCACCGCCTGACGCGGCGCGCCCGGCGCGGGCACCACCGTGAAGCGCAGGAAGGAGTCCACGCGCTTGACCGAGACGCGCTTCCAGCCTTGCTTCGGGGCCCAGTCGCGGGCCAGCGAGGTGGCGAAGGCCTGCAACGCCGCCGGGTCGTGGTACATCTCCAGCGCCTGCTCGGCGGACATCAGCAGGCGCGGATCCACGAACACGTGCTGGTCCTTGTCCAGGTTCGCGACGGCGAACCACGTCTCGGCGCGCTTCTCGCGCAGCATCATGCGCCAGGAGAAGCGCTCGCCCTGGTTGCTCCACAGGACGTTGCCCGGGTACAGGAACGAGCGCAGCGGCACGAGCACCTGGAGCACGAAGTACAGGCCCAGCGCGGCGACGATTGCGCGCTCGGGCCAGCGCGGCCGAACGAGCGGGCCCGAGGTGTCCGCGCTCGCCGGCATCCCGGGCACGAACCAGCTCACCGCGCGACGCGGCCAGTCGGGCGGGAAGTACAGGGCCGTGGCCGCGATCATGAACCACGGGAAGATGTCCAGCGTGAACAGCCAGGCGTTGGTGAGGTGGAACGCGAGCGCCACCAGGAAGGCCCAGAGGCGCGTGCGCTTCCAGCACAGGAGCGGGACCACCGCCAGGTCGAGCAGTAGCCCGCCGTAGGCGAAGAAGTACGTCAGCCAGGCCTGGTCGACCAGCGCGCCGATGAGCGGGCGGTCGGCGGCCTGCTGCAGGAAGTAGCGCATCGGCTCGCCCCGCAGCCAGTCCCCGTTGAGCTTGGCCACGCCGCCGTAGAAGTACACCAGGCCGAATTGCGCGCGCAGCAGGAGCAGCGTCCAGGCCGGAACCGTCGCGCTGCGCAGGCGCGGGCGCCAGCGCGCGTCGAGCGAGAAGCTGCGATGGGCCGGGATGCAGGCGAGCAGGAAGCTCACCAGGCAGGCGAGATAGAAGTGGTTGAGGTAGCGCGCCTGCTCGATCAGGAAGACGTGGCCGAGCCCCACGCAGAACAGCGCGGCGGCCAGGCGATAGGCGGCCCCGAACAGGATCAGGAGCGCCAGGAACCCGAGCAGCGCGAAGTGCCAGAGCATGCCCTGCCCGGGCCACGGCTCGACCCACTCGAAGCCGTAGTACTTGAAGTGCAGGGTCGGCTTGATCCAGAACTCGTCGATGTAGCCGTGGGAGGCGTAGTAGCCGACCTCCCACAGCATCAGCGCCCCGAAGGCCACGCGGAAGAAGACGATCGAGGCGCAGTCGATCGGCGCGAACAGGCGCTCCCGCCAGGCCCGCACAGGGGCGCCCGCTGCGGGGCTCGCGCTCACTCGGGCTACAGGTCGTGTGGTTCGCACGCGCGGGGCCCCGCTCGGCTCGGGTCTCGAGGATTCACGGCGCGCAGCGCCGAACCCATGGGACGGGGCGACGTCCCCGACCACCTCACCCTAGCGGCCCGCGCAGGGCGTTTGAAGCTCGGGAGAGCCGCCCGAGGCTCTGCAGCGCGGCGCGTGCGGCGCTCGTGCTCGCCGGCGGAGGCCGCGACGAACGCGGAGCGTCCTGGACACGGCGCTGGTCGCGATGCGAGCCTGCGGGTCCACCCAGGAGCCCTCCCATGACCGACCAGCTCAGCGCCCTCAAGCAACACTCCGTGGTCGTGGCCGACACCGGCGACTTCGCGAGCATGCGCAAGTACCAGCCGCGCGACGCGACCACCAACCCGAGCCTCTTGCTCAAGGCCGCCGCCCAGCCGGAGTACGCCCCACTGGTGGAGAAGACGCTGGCCGACGCGCGCGCGAGCAGCGGATCGAAGGTCGGGCCGGCCCTCGATCGCCTGGCGGTGGCCTTCGGGCTCGAGATCCTGCGCATCGTGCCGGGGCGCGTCTCGACCGAGGTCGACGCGCGCCTCTCGTTCGATCGGCCGGCCACGCTGGCCAAGGCGCGCGAGCTGATCGCGCTCTACGAGAAGGCCGGCATCGCGCGCGAGCGCGTGCTGATCAAGATCGCCTCCACCTGGGAGGGCATCCAGGCCGCGGCCGAGCTGCGCAAGGAAGGCATCCGCTGCAACCTGACGCTCTTGTTCTCGTTCGCCCAGGCCGTGGCCTGCGCCCAGGCGGGCGTGCAGCTGATCTCGCCCTTCGTCGGACGCATCCTGGACTGGCACAAGAAGAACGGCGGCAAGAGCGAGTACGCGCCGGCCGAGGACCCGGGCGTGGTCTCGGTCACGCTCATCTACGAGTACTTCAAGAAGTACGACTACGCGACCGAGGTCATGGGCGCGAGCTTCCGCAACACCGGCGAGGTCCTGGCGCTGGCCGGCTGCGACCTCTTGACGATCAGTCCGGCCCTGCTCGAGGAGCTCTCGGCCGCGCGCGCGCCCGTGCCGCGCCGGCTCACGCCCGAGGCGGCCAAGAAGAGTCCCCACGCGCGCGTCGAGCTCGACGAGCGCGCCTTCCGCTGGCTGCACAACGAGGACGCGATGGCGTCTGACAAGCTCTCCGAGGGCATCCGCCAGTTCGCGGCCGACACCGTCAAGCTCGAACGCCTGGTGGCGGCGCAGCTCGGCTAGCGCGACGCCAGGCCGCCGAGGCGCGTGTCTCCCCCGCCGCGCCCCGTTCGACTAGACTGCCCGGCTCTCGCCCCCCCGGGCGCACCCGCGTGGACCCCAAGCTCATCCGCAACTTCTCGATCATCGCGCACATCGACCACGGCAAGTCGACGCTGGCGGACCGCCTGCTGGAGGCCTGTGGCGCGGTCGAGAAGCGCGAGATGCACGCGCAGCACCTCGACTCGATGGAGCTCGAGCGCGAGCGCGGCATCACCATCAAGGCCAAGGCCGTCACGATCTGGCACACGCAGGACGGCATCCGCTACCAGCTCAACCTGATCGACACGCCGGGCCACGTGGACTTCAACTACGAGGTCCAGAAGAGCCTGCAGGCCTGCGAGGGCGCGCTGCTCCTGGTGGACGCCTCGCAGGGCGTCGAGGCCCAGAGCGTGGCCAACGCGTACCTGGCGGTCGAGGCCGGGCTCGCGATCGTGCCGGTGCTGAACAAGATCGACCTGGCGCACGCGCGCCCGGACGAGGTCACCGAGGAGATCGAGTCGGCCATCGGCATCGACGCCACCGACGCCCTGCGGGTCTCGGCCAAGACCGGGCAGGGCGTGCCCGACGTCCTGCGCGCGATCGTCGACAAGATCCCGGCGCCCGTGTGCAGCCCGGACGACCCGCTGCGCGCGCTGATCGTGGACGCGGTCTACGACGAGTACCGCGGCATCATCGTGTACCTGCGCGTGTTCGACGGCACGCTGCGGGTCGGCGACAAGGCCGAGATGCTGGGCTCGGGCAAGGTCTTCGAGGCCATCGAGCTCGGGCGCTTCACGCCCAAGATGCTGAAGAGCGAGGCGCTCGGCGCGGGCGAGGTCGGCTACTTCATCTCGAACATCAAGCGCCTGGGCGACGTGAAGATCGGCGACACGCTGGCGCTGCACAAGGGCGCGAAGGTCGAGATGCTGCCCGGCTACCGCCCGCCGCAGCCGATGGTGTTCGCCGACTTCTACCCGACCAACAACGGCGACTTCGAGAAGCTGCGCACCTCGCTCGACACGCTCTCGCTGACCGACGCCTCGTTCACCTACGAGCCGGTCACCTCGGACGCGCTGGGCTTCGGCTTCCGCTGCGGCTTCCTGGGCCTCCTGCACATGGAGATCATCCAGGAGCGCCTGGAGCGCGAGTTCGACCTGGACATGATCCAGACCGCGCCGACGGTCACCTACCGCATCGTCAAGCACGACGGCGCGAGCGAGGACATCCACTCCGCCGGCCAGCTGCCGAGCCCGGACCACTACGAGAAGCTCTTGGAGCCGATCGCGCGCGTCTCGATCCTGATCCCGGCCGAGTACATCGGGCCGATGATGCAGATCGCCGCCGACCACCGCGGCGTCTTCATCCGCCAGGAGTACCTGTCGCAGACGCGCGTGCAGCTGGTGTACGACCTGCCGCTGGCCGAGATCATCTACGACTTCTACGACAAGCTGAAGTCGGCCACGCACGGCTACGGCACGCTGAACTACGAGGTCACGGGCTTCGCCGAGAACGAGCTGGTCAAGCTGCGCATCCTGGTCAACAACGAGGAGGTCGACGCGCTCTCGACCATCTGCCACCGCGACCAGGCCGAGTACCGCGGGCGCGCCACGATCAAGAAGCTGCGCAAGGAGATCGCGCGCCACCTGTTCGAGATCCCGATCCAGGCCGCGGTCGGCGGCCGCATCATCGCGCGCGAGACGATCTCGGCCCTGCGCAAGGACGTGCTCGCGAAGTGCTACGGCGGCGACGTGTCGCGCAAGCGCAAGCTGCTCGAGAAGCAGAAGGAGGGCAAGCGCCGCATGCGGCAGGTCGGCAACGTCGACATCCCGCAGAAGGCCTTCCTGGCGGTGCTCGGCGACCGCGAGGGCGACGACGCGGAGTGAGGCGCGCGCGCACGCCCTGGCGCGAAGGCATCGAGGCCATCGTCATGGCCGTGGCCATGGCCTTGTTCCTCAAGCTGTTCGTGCTGGAGGCCTACCGCATCCCCACCGGCTCGATGCAGCCGACGCTGATCGGCGACGAGCGCGCCGCCATCGCCGACCGCATCCTGGTGGACAAGCTGAGCTACGTGCTGCGCGCGCCGCGGCGCTGGGAGGTGGCGGTGTTCCGCTACCCGCTCGACCGCTCCAAGAACTTCGTCAAGCGCATCGCCGGCGTCGGCCCGGAGGAGCTGCGCTTCGCCCACGGCGACCTGTGGCGGCGCGCGCCGGGCGAGGACTGGCGCATCGCGCGCCGGCCGGAGAACGTGATGCGCGAGCACTGGCGCGAGCTGGACACGGACGGGGCCGAGCCGTCGCGCTGGATCCCGCGCGATCTCCCGGCCAGCTCGCGCTGGGAGGCGCACGGGCGCACGCTCGTGGCCCACGGCTCCGGCCGGGCCGCCTTCCGCGGCGGACACGAGTCGATCCGCGACGAGTACCTGGACGGCTATCCCGAATCGCTGCTCGCCTGGCTGCCGCCGCACCGCGGCGACTCGGGCCAGAACGAGGTCGGCGACCTGCGCGTGGAGGGCTGCATCCGCGCCTTGGCCGGGACCGAGCGCTTCACGCTGGAGCTGCGCGAGGGAGAGCGCCGCTACCGCTTCGAGCTCGCCGGTCCGGCCGCGCCGGACGCGGCCGGGACGCGCATCGACGCCGGCCCCTCGGCGCGCCCGACGGTCGGGGAGGCGGCGGTGCCCACCCGGCCCTACCGCCTGCCGGTCGGGCGCGAGGTGCGCTTCGCGGCCCAGAACCTGGACGACCGACTGGCACTCGAGCTCGACGGGCGCGAAGTGCTCGCGCTCGAGATCGAGCCGGCCGAGGAGCAGTTCTCGAGCGTCACGCTCGAGCTCGAGGGCGAGGGCGCCGAGCTCGAGCAGCTGATGGTCGCGCGCGACATCTACTACGAGACGCGCACCGGCCCGATCGAGGTCCCGGCCGGCAGCTACTACATGCTGGGCGACAACACCCAGGACTCGAGCGACAGCCGCGAGTGGGCCTACGCCGTGTTCCAGCTCGGAGGCGCGGACGGCGAGCCCCGGCGCGTGCGCGGCAACGCGCGCAACGGCGAGAACCCGCGCACGGTGGGACTGGGCGGACCCGACGACGCGCTCACCTACCTGGTGGACGAATGGGGCGAGAAGCACTGGTTCGCGCCCGGCGAGGCCCGACGGCTCGCGCCCGAGCTCGCGCCCTTCGTGCCGCGCGAGCTGATCCAGGGCAAGGCCCTGGCGGTCTTCTGGCCGCTCGACCCGCTCCGTGGCATCTGGCGCCTGAAGTGGGTCAACTAGGCATCCCCGCGTCCTGCGCGCTGCGCCTCCTTCTCCCTTCATGAGCACCGGCAAGCCCCCCCAGCGCTGGCGCGAGAACCTCGAGGCCCTCGTGATGGCCATCGTGGTGGCGCTGCTCTTCAAGTACTTCGTGCTGGAGATCAGCAAGATCCCGAGCGGCTCGATGCAGCCCACGCTGATGGGCAACCCCGAGACGGGCGTGTTCGACCGCACCGTGGTCGACAAGCTCTCCTTCCGCTTCCGCGATCCCGAGCGCTTCGAGATCGTGGTCTTCAAGCACCCGCTCGAGCGCTCGCGCATCATGGTCAAGCGCCTGGTGGGCATGCCCGGCGAGCAGCTCAAGATCGAGAACGGCGACCTGTGGACGCGCGCCGACGAGAACGCGGCGTGGCGCAACCTGCGCCGGCCCGCGCCGGTGCAGCGCGAGATGTGGCGCAGGCTGCGACGCGACGCGCGCATGCCCGACTGGAGCGTCGTGCGCGGCGGCAAGCAGTGGGAGCTCTCGCGCGAGGACATCCGCGCGCGCGGCGACGGCGCGGCGCGCTTCCGCGAGGGCGGCGGTCCGATCCGCGACGACTACCAGGACGGCTATCCGCTCGCGCTGGCGGGCAAGATCGCGACGCCGATGATGGCCGAGACCGGCAACGCCGTCGGCGACCTGCGCCTGGAGGGCGAGCTCACGGCGCTGGCGGGCACCACGGCGATCACCTTCGAGCTGAGCGAGGGCCAGCGCGTCTACGAGTTCACGCTGCCCGGACCGGGCGCGCCCGCCGAGGCCGAGCTCACCCTGCGCATCCGCGACTCGGCCACGTCCAGCGAGCGCATCGAGCGCGGCCCACGCTTCCGGCTCACGGCCGACGCGCGCGTCGCGTTCGCGCTCGAGAACCTCGACGACCGGCTGGCGCTCGCGCTCGACGGCCAGGAACGGCTCACGGCGGAGATCGAGCCCAGCGCGCGCCAGGAAGCCTCGCTCACCCTGGCGGTCGCGGGCGCGGGCGCGGACTTCGCCGAGCTGTCGGTCGCGCGCGACGTCTACTACACCGTGCCCGAGAACCGCACCGCGTGGACGGTCACGATCCCGCCCGGGCACTACGTCATGCTGGGGGACAACACCCAGGACTCGGCCGACAGCCGCCTGTGGAAGGCCCAGACCTACGCCTATCGCACCGACCCCGCGGGCGAGGTGATCGCCGCGCGCGGGAACTACCGTCCCGGCGAGAACCCGCTGCCGCTGGCCCTCCCCGACCGCTCGGCGGCCATCCGCATCCGCGACCACTGGGGCGAGATCCACTGGATCGACCGCGCCGCGGTCGAGCCGCGCTCGCCCACCCTCCCGGGCAACGAGCCGCTCGTCCCGCGCGAGCTGATCGTGGGGCGCGCCTGGGCGATCTTCTGGCCGATCTGGCCGCTCGAGGGCCTCTGGCGCGTCGGCTGGCTGCGCTAGGCCGCCCGCCAACGAAATCCGTTTTCCACCCGGGGGTGGACCGGGGGACGCCCGCAGTCGGCCGGGCCCGGCCCCGCTCTCCACACCGACCCCGACCCGAGCGTGAACGCGTTGCAAAGCCATCAATCCCTTTCCGCACTGGCACTTGTGGCGGCGATTGAGGTCGGAAACGCGGGCCGCGGCGCAGCCCGCCGCGCGCCTGGCGACGAGCGGCGCGCGGAGCCCGAAGCGACTCCTCCACAAGTTGTGCACAGCCCCGGAGCGGCTCGGGAGGCCAACCCGTCCCGGCCGCGGGTCTTCACGAGCGCGATCCCGGGGCGGGCTGCGGCGGGCCCGCCTTCCTAGACTCTGCCGATGCCCCAAGATCCCCCCTCGCCGGGCGCCCTGCTCGAGGCCCGCAACCTGGTCAAGGCCTACCGCGGCCGGCGGGTCGTGAACGGGGTCTCGTTCCACGTGGACCGGGGCGAGATCGTGGGCCTGCTGGGGCCGAACGGGGCCGGCAAGACCACCAGCTTCCGCATGACGGTCGGGCTCACGCCCCCCGACGCGGGCGAGGTCCTGCTGGAGGGTCGGGAGTGTTCACGCCTGCCGATGTTCAAGCGCGCGCGCCTGGGGATGGGCTACCTGCCCCAGGAACCCAGCATCTTCCGGCGCATGAACGTGCGCCACAACCTGCTGGCGGTGCTCGAGGCCATGCCGCTCGCGCGCCGCGCGCGCCATGCGCGCGCCGACGAGCTCCTGGCCGAGCTCGACCTCGGACACCTGCGGGACAACCTGGCGGACACGCTCTCGGGCGGCGAGCGCCGCCGGCTGGAGATCGCGCGCGCGCTCGCCAGCGATCCCTCGATCCTGCTGCTCGACGAGCCCTTCGCGGGCGTCGATCCGATCGCGGTCGAGGAGATCCAGACGCTGATCGGGCGCCTGCGCCAGCGCAACCTCGGGATCCTGATCACCGACCACAACGTGCGCGAGACGCTGCAATCGACCGATCGCGCCTACATCATCCACCAGGGCCGCATCCTGCGCGAAGGCACGGCCGCACAGCTGGTCGAGGACCCCAAGGTGCGCGAGGTCTACCTCGGCCACAGCTTCGACGCGAAGGTGCGCCGCGGGGTCACGGCCGAGGAAGAGCGCGGCCTGGCCGAACCGTAGCCGCTCGGACCGGCGCCGGCGCGGAAGACGGGTGGCCCGAGCGCGGCCGAGGCGGTATCTTCCCTGCCCCTTTTTGGAGCGCGACCCCCCGCATGAAGATCATCGCCTGCATCAAGCGCGTGCCGACCACGGACCTGCAGCCGCGCGTGGCCGCCGACGGCAAGAGCCTCGACGTGGCCGGGGTCCAGTACATGACCTCGTTCTACGACGAGATCGCGGTCGAGGAGGCCATCCAGCAGAAGGAGAAGCACGGCGGCGAGGTGAGCGTGCTCACGATCGGACCGGCCGAGGCCTCCAAGGAGGTGCGCGAGGCGCTGGCCAAGGGCGCCGACAAGGGCGTGATCCTGGTGGACGCGAACTGGGCCGGGCGCGATCCGCTCGCGACCGCCAAGACGCTGGCCGCCAAGATCAAGGAGCTCGGCGCCGACCTGGTGCTGCTCGGGCGCGTGGCCACCGACCGCGACAACGCGGCGGTCGGCCCGATGCTGGCGACGCTCTTGGGCTGGGCCTGCGTCACCGACGTGGTCGCGCTCGAGCTCGAGGCCAGCCAGGGCACGGCCAAGCGCGAGGCCGACGGCGGCCTGGAGACCTTCACCTTCGGACTGCCGGCCGTGCTGACGTGCCAGAAGGACCTGAACGAGCCGCGCTACGCCGGGCTCAAGGGCATCATGGCCGCCAAGAAGAAGCCGGTCGAGGAGAGCCCGTGTCCGCCGAGCGCCGCGCAGGTCGAGATCGTCGCGCTCGCGCTGCCGCCGGCGCGCAAGGCGGGCCGGATCGTGGGCGAGGGCGCGGCCGCCGTGCCCGCGCTGATCGACGCGCTGCGCAACGAAGCCAAGATCCTCTAGGAACCCGCCCATGACCACCATCGTCGTCTTCGTCGAACATGCGAACGGTGCGCCGCGCCGCGGCAGCCTCGAGGTCCTGGGCGGAGCGAGCGCGCTCGGCGCGAGCGTCGTGGCCGTCCTGTGCGGGCCGGGCGCGGCCGAGGCGGCGCCGAAGTGCGGTCCGCACGGCGCGGCGCGCGCGGTGGTGCTGCCTGGAACGGCCTGGAGCCCGGATGCGGCCGCGCACGGGCTCGCCGCGCTCGTGAAGGAGCACAAGGCGGTGGCCTTCCTGGCCTCGGCCACCTCCACCGGGCGCGACGTGGCGCCGCGCGTGGCGGCCCTGCTGGACTGCACGCTCTTCAGCGACTGCACCGCGCTGACCAGCGCGGGCGAGCGCCTGGCGGTCACGCGTCCGTGGCTGGCCGGCAAGCTGGACGCCACGCTGCGCACCAGTGCGCCGGTCCTGTGCGCGACGCTGCGCCGCAACGTCTTCCCCGTGCGCGAGGGCGGCGGCACGGCCGAGGTCGCGACCGGCGCCACGCTCGGCGCGGGCAAGGCCGTGCTCGCCAAGGTCGAGGCGCGCGCGGGCGGCAAGCTCGACGTGGCCGAGGCCCCGGTGGTCGTCTCGGGCGGCCGCGGCCTCAAGGAGGCGCCGCACTTCGCGCTGATCGAGGAGCTGGCCGCGGCCTTCGGCAACGCCGCGGTGGGCGCCTCGCGCGCCGTGGTGGACGCCGGCTGGCGTCCCCACGCCGAGCAGGTCGGCCAGACCGGCAAGACCGTCAGCCCGCAGCTCTACGTCGCGGTCGGCATCTCGGGCGCGATCCAGCACCTGGCGGGCATGAAGACCTCCAAGGTGATCGTCGCGATCAACAAGGATCCCGAGGCGCCGATCTTCAAGCTGGCCGACTACGGCATCGTCGGCGACGCCTTCGAGGTCGTGCCCGCGCTGGCCGCGGCCGTGCGCAAGATCAAGGCGCAGGGCTAGCGGAGCGGTTCGCTCGGCTCCGACCCTAGTCGCCCTCGGGCGCCGGCTTCTCCGCCTTGCGGCGCGAGATCGTGGTGCTGCTCGGCAGCGCCGGAGGCGGCTCGGGAGCAGGCGCGCTGCCCTGCAGGCGCGTGAGCTGCGTCTGCAGGACGATGTTCTGCTGCGTGAGCTCGGCCAGGCCGCGCTTCTTCTTCTTCAGGTCGTCCTCGACGCGCTGCAGCTGGCGCTGGACGTGGTCGGCCATCTGTGTCATCTCGGTGGCGTGCCGCGTCTCGAGCTCCATCCGCGCGAGCTCCGAGGCGCGCAGCTTCTCGCGCAGGCTCGCCAGCTCGTCGTCGCCCTTGCGGCGCGACTCCTGCTCGCACAGGATCGCCGCGCGCAGCCCCTCGAGCTCGCGCTGCGTGCCCTCGGCGTCGAGTCCGCCCGCGAACGTGTCGGGCGGGAGCTCGGGCAGGGCCACGGGCGCCTGCTCCAGGCGCTCGGCCAGGGTCTCGAAGCGCGCCAGCAAGGCGGCCAGCTCGCCCGAGGCCAGCGCGCCCGCGCGCAGCTCGCCGCTCTTGCGCTCGAAGCGCCGGGCCAGCTTCTCCAGACGCGTGAGCGTCTCGCCCAAGAGCTGCAGGCTGTCGCCGGTGCCGAGCGACTGCACGGTGCAATCGAGCGTCTCGAGCTGCTCGCCCAGGCGTTCGACGTGGGCCGCGAGCTCGGCCGTGGTGGCCTCGGACAGCGCTCGGTCCGCTGCCTCGTCTCCGCCCGGCGCGCCTCCGCGCGGGCCCGCGCTCAGGCTCTCGGCCAGCTCCTGGATGCGCTCGTAGAGCCGCGCCAGCTCGTCCTGGCCACCCACCGCTCGCTCGGACTCACGCGTGGCCTCGAGCTGCGTCGCGATCTCGCCCAGACGCGCAAGCAGCGCTTCCTGCTCGAGCGAAGCCTGGGAACTCCTCGCGGGCGCCTGCAGCGCGAGGGTCTCGAGTCGCCCGGCGAGTCCGTCCAGGCGCGCCAGGCGCCGGTCGACGTCGGCGCGCTCGGCGACGGGATCGGGCAGTCCGTCGAGCCGGCCCAGGCGCTCCGACAGCCCGCGCTCGAGCTCGCCCGCCGAGAGGCGCGCCGCGCCGAGTTGCTCGTGCAGCGCGCCGAAGTCCGAGCGGAACGAACCCATCACGCCGGTCAGCGCGCGGATCTCGTCCAGGCGCTGCACGAACGCGAGCTGCCCGTGCTGCAGGCGGCGCACGAGCAGGATCAGCCGCAGCCATTCCTGCTGACTGGGATTGGGAGCACGGCGCCGGCGCACGAGGCGCCGCAGCGAGCCGAGAACTCGCTTCGTCACGGGTCTGGACATCGGGAAACGACGCCCTCCGGGAAGGAAGGGCACCGCCGCGCCTTATCGGCGGCGCGCGCGCCGGGGGTCGAGGACCCCGCTCGGAACCATGCGCCGCGCGGACCGCGAAGAATCTTCCGCTACCAGCGGTGGAAGGCCGGATGACCTTCCTTCACGGCCACGAACACGCCGCGACAGGTGCAGGTGACCTCGCCGCGGGCCTCGAGCGTGGCCTCGACCACCGCCTTGCTGGCGCTGGACTCCACCACGCGCGCGCGCAGCGTCAGTGGCCGGTCGGTCGGAGTCGGCTTCTTCAGCTTGACGTGGAACTCGGCCGTGACCGTGCAGGGCGGCGCGTCCAGCCCGTTCGCCTGCATCAGGTGCCAGGCCGCGCTCCAGTTGGAGTGGCAATCCAGCAGCGCGCCGCAGATGCCGCCGTTGAGCATGCCCTCGAAGGCCTCGTGGTGCTTCTCGGGCTGCCACTCGCACACGACCTCGTCGCCGACGGGGAAGCTCTTCAGGCGCAACCCCTTGGCGTTGCTCGGCCCACAGCCGAAGCAGCTGTTGTGCGGGGCGAAGCGGTCCTGGAGGCTCTGGCTCATGGCACCTTCTCCGACGGGTCGAGCGCCGGAACCTAGCGCGAGTCCTGGACAGTCGCAAGGGACGCGACCGTGCCGCCGGTGGTCGGGCCGCGCGCGTCCTCGACCCAGCGCACGGCGTGCAGCTCCAGGGGCTCGCCGCCGGCCGTGAGCACGCGCGCGTCCGCGACGAGCGGCGGTGCATCGAGCCGCCACGGCCGGACCGCGACGCACGAGGCGAGCATGAACAGGACGGCCACGGCGAGGGCGTGCGAGGAGTTGTGCATGGGCGGCGGAAGGGAGATGAGGGAGCGCTCGACTCGACGTCCGCGTGGCGTCGCCGGGGGAACGCGACATTCAGGGTCCACGCCCACACCGAACTCCCCGGCCTCGTAGGGCCCGGGCACGATCGCTACTCTGCGGTAGTCGGGCGGCCGGGTTCCGCCTATTCCGCTACCATGGCCCGTCTCGAGACTTGGATGCTCCCCCGCTTCTTCCTCCGCGTGGCCGCCCTGGGCTCGCTCGTCGCCACCCTGGGGTCGGCGGGACCGGCCGGGCCCGCGCAAGAGGTCCGCTCCGACGAGGTCGGGCTGCAGAGCGCGGGGCTGCAGGAGGCCGCGGCCCACGCGACTCCGGCGCCCTACCGCTTCGAGCCCGGCGCGGGCGTGCCGGCCCTGCTGATCCCGCGCGCGGAGCGCCTCGACTACAAGGCCTACCTGGACCTGGGGATCCTCAAGAGTCACGTGGGCCGGGTGGTCCAGACCTGCACGGTGGTGGAGCAGCAGCCCTCCATCATGCTGACGAAGCCCAGCGGCCCGCTGGGGGATGCGGCGTCCATCCGGCTCTTCGCCTCCGGGAGCTACCTGACGTACTCGCTCGAATCGACGCTCGAGACGCGCATGCTGCCGCAGGAGTGGCCGCGCGTCAGATATGAATCGGTCAGCAAGAGCAGCCAGACGCGCAGGCGTGAGGTCTTGCTGGGCAAGAGGGACGGGAAGCTGATCTCCAGCTACCGCGGAGACACCACCAACGGAGCGCCGCCGGGTACCCGCATCTGGCGCACCGCCCGCGAGCGCGGCGTGCCGGACGGCACGCTCGACATGCTCACGGCGATCTTCCAGGCGCGCACGCTCATCCGCGAAGGAACCCCGGATCTGGTCTTCCCGCTGATCGACAGCGACAAGCTCTGGCAACTGCGCCTGCGGCGCGGCGAGGAGCAACGCATGGAGACCTCGGAGGGCACCAGCTTCGATGTGATCGAGGTGGTGCTCGAGCCGGGCCCGTATCCCGGTGAGCCCGTCGAGGAGAAGGCGCGCTTCAAGGGCGTGTTCGGCATCCATGGATCGATGCACCTGTGGGTCGAGAAGCACACCGGGATCGCCGTGCGCATCCAGGGCGTGCTGCCGGTGGGTGGCGACAACAGCCCGATCAAGATCGGCGTCGACGTCGTGCTCGATTCCTATTCGGGCACGCCGCCGGAATTCGCTCCGGTGACGGTCGCGCAGAGCGCGCAGAAGAAGTAGCGACTCCTCGCACCGGACGCGCAGGGACACGCGCACGGGGTCGACCCTGGCCCCCCCGGGCGCCGCACAGGTCGAGCTCGGTGCCCCCTGGCTACCAGCCCTGGTTACCGGATTGTCCCTGCCCTCGCGGGTGGCCTTTGGTAACCGTGGCGAAGTTCGCCATGCCTCTGCACGTCCCGCCCGTCGGCAAAGCCGCCGTACCGAGGAGAGGAGCCCCCGTCGGACCGCTCCAGACGCCTCGTCCCCCGTCGTCGGAGCCCCGGCGGTTCGGGAACGCGTGGCACCTGCTCGCGCTCTTCGTCGTCGCCGCGACGATCGCCTTCGGTCTGTCCGGCTCGCGCCTGGACGTGGAGCTGTTTCACGCCGTCAACGCGTGGCCGCGCCTGACCGGTGGCCTCTTCTGGGCGTCCCTGAGTCTCCTCGGCGAGGGGACCTGCCTGCTCGGGCTCGCGGCGCTGCTCGTCGCGCGTCATCCCAGGGCCCTGTGGCCGCTGGCCCTTTCGGCGGGACTGCTGATGCTCACGCTGCACCCGGCGAAGGACGCCTTCGACGTGCCGCGCCCGGCCGCCGTGCTGGGGGTGGACTCGATCCTCGTCGTCGGACACCGGCTCTACAAGTACAGCTTCCCCTCGGGCCACACGGCGACGGCGTTCATGGCGGCGCACCTCGTCATGAGCGTGCTGCCGGACAGGCGCGCGCGCCTGCTGGTCCTGGCCCTGGCCTGCCTGAGCGGTCTCTCGCGCATCGCCGTCGGCGCGCACTGGCCCAGCGACGTCGCGGCGGGCGTCGGACTGGGCTGGTGCTGCGCCGGAGCCGGGCTGGCGCTGGCTGCGCGTCTGCGGCTGAGCTGCAGCAGGATCGCCGCCACTGTCGTGGCCCTGCTGCTGACGGTGGTCTCGCTCGTGCTCACGCTGCGGATGGAGTACCAGGGCTCCGAATCGATCGTGCGCTACGCCATCGGCCTGTCGGCGGCGTGCCTCCTCGTGCCGCTCGCCTGGCACGAGCTGCGCCCGGCGCGAGACCAGGCGGACCAGCGCCAGCGCTAGAAGTGCCCTGAGTCGGGGAGCGAGTTCCAGTCGCGGTAGTGCTGCAGCAGATCCGTCTGGCTCAGGATCCCGATCAGGCGCTCCCCGTCGGCATCCAGCACGGGCAGCGCGCCGATGCGGCACTCGAGCAGGGCGTGCGCCGCCGCGCGCAGGCTGCTGTCCGCGGTCAGCGTCAGGCACGGCCTCGACATCACCGCCTCGACGCACAGGCGCGGGACCTCGGACGCGCCGCGCGCCTCGCAGCCACGGTCGTCGTGCGCCAGGCGCGCCAGGCCCCGGCGCAGGTCGTGGTCGGACAGCATCCCCACCAGGACCCCTCGCGCGAGCACCGGCAGATGCCGCACGTGGGAGTCGAGCAAGCGCTGTCCGGCTTCCAGCAGGTCCTCTTCCGGGCACGCGCTGAGCACGGGCTGGCTCATGCGCTGCGTGACGCGCACCTCGCGCGGCATCTGCCCCCGGGCCCAGCCGTGATCCTGCTCGAAGAGACGAAGGAAGTCGGTGGCCGTCACGATCCCGACCAGGCGTTGCTCGGCGACGACGACCGGCAGGGCGCCGATCCTGTGCGCGAGCATGAGCTCGAGGGCCGCGCGCGCGGACGCTTCCGGTCCCACCGTGTGCACGTCGGCCTGCATGAGCTCCTCGATGCGCCGCGGCTGGCGCGGGGCATGGCCCGGCCCGCGCCGACCGCGCGGGAGCGCGAAGGCGAAGGCCAGGTCGCGATCGGAGACGATCCCGACCAGCCGGTTGCCGTGCTCGACAGGCAAGTGCCGGAAGGAATAGTTCCTGAAGCGCGCGATCGCGTCGAGCACCGTGTCCGCCGGGGTGAGCGTGACCGGCTGGGGAGTCATGAGCGCCTCGACCGTGGTCTCGAGCTGGGCCATGAACGTAGCTTCGCCCTTCGCGCGGCCTGGCGATCACCGCAGATGGGCGTAGAGCAGCCCGTCGTTGGGCCCAGGGACGCGCAACTCGCACGGCGACTACGTTCATGAGCGCAGCGCGCTCCGCGCGGTCGCGCCGCTAGGGTTGCCTCCGCCGGCGGCACGTTCTCGCTCGTCTCCCGCCGCGAAGGAGCGCAAATCATGAGACTCGCAACCCTGCCCCTGGACGAATTCGAGAGTTTCTCGGCCGGCATCGCCCGCACGCAGGCCGGTTGGCTGGTGAGCATCGAGGAGCACACGCCCGACCTGCGGAACGGGGACATGGAGGTCGGGCTACCGGTCGTCTCGCGGCCGTTCCAGCGCCTCGCGCGCGATGACGAGGGCCTGGTCGTCGAGTACGAGGGACCCGCCGGCGAACGCGCGAGCTACTCGATCCCGCGCCCGCTCGGCGTGCGGCAGGTCCTGCACCCCGAGCCCACGGTCGAACTGCGCGTCGAGGACCTGCGCGGCGGGACCACCCTGATCCGCCTGCGTCGTTCGCGCTGAGGGTCCAGGGGCCGGCGGGCCCGGGTTCCTCCGGCCGTGCGGGCGACGGACACGGGCGCGCGCCTTGGCGCTACCCTAGGCCTCGACATGTCGTCGAGCGAGGGTCAGCCGGAGGCCGGGAGCTCAGCGGCGCGCTCGTTCCCCGAGCGGATCCTGGCGAGCCTGCCCGGGCTGACGCGCTTCGTCCGGCGCCGCATGGGGCCGGAGCTCGCCGCGCGCGAGTCCGCCTCGGACATCGTGCAGTCGACCTGCCGCGAACTGCTGCGCGCGGCCTCGCGCTTCGAGGACCGCGGCGAGGCCAGCTTCCAGCGCTGGGTGCGGACGGCGGCCGAGCACAAGCTGCAGAACCGCGCGCGACACTGGCGCGCGCAGCGCCGGGCCGGCGAGCCGCGCGCGGCCGAGGGCAGGGGCACGCAGGACGAGGGACAAGCCGCACTCGATCCGCAGGCGCCGCCCTCCGCGCGTCCCAGCCAGGCGGCGATGCTGGCCGAGGAAGCGCGGCGCCTGGAGCTCGCCTTCCGGACGCTCACGCCCGAGTACCGCGCCGTGCTGGAGCGCTCGCAGATCGACGGGGCGAGCCACGCCGAACTCGCGCGCGAGCTGGGGCGCACGCCCGAGGCCGCGCGCAAGCTGGTGGCGCGCGCGCTGGCGCGCCTGTCGGCTGCGCTCGAGCCCGACGACGATCAGTCCGGATCGACCGAGCGCACGGGCCGCAGGCCGGCGCTGTAGAGGACCTTGCTGGGCGATTCGTAGGAACGGACCGCGGGCTGGCAGAGGTTCGGGCCATCGGCGTAGCTCCCGCCGCGCATGGTGCGCAGCGGCGCCGCCAGGACGGTCGCACGCAGTCCGTCGCCCGCGCGCGGCGGGAGCGTCGAGTAACCACGCCCGATGTAGGGGTCGAGGCACCACTCGGAGACGTTGCCGAGCATGTCGTGGAGCCCGAAGGCGTTGGGCCGCAGGCTGCCGATCGGCGCGGGCCCCGGGAAACCGTCGTCGAACGAGGCCACGGTCCCGTCCTGGTGCGTGCCTTCCTCGCGCAGCGCGGCCAGGCGCGAGAGATCGAAGACGTTCGCGCGGCCCTCGAGCGCGGAGTCGAGCGCGGCCCCCGTGCGCGCGGCGTACTCCCACTGGGCCTCGGTCGGGAGCTCGAGGCCGTGCGCGCGCAGGAGCTCGTGGGAACGCTGCCAGTCGAGCGCGAGCGGCAGGCGCCCGTCCGCCGGAAGGCTGCGCTCGGGCGGGAAGCCGCCCAGGCGCTCGGCCTGGGCCACCGAGAGCTCGTAGCGCGAGATGAAGAACGGCGCGAGCTCGACCTCGTGCGCCGGACGCGAGGAGAGGAGCGCCGGCCGTTCGTCCTCGTCCTGACCGATGCGGACGCGGCCGCCCGGCAAGAGCACCAGCACGACGCCCGCGTCTGCCTGCATGCGCCAGTTCCCGGGCGCGTCCGCGTCGCGCGCCGGAGCCACGCCGCTCGCCGCGAGCAGGAACTCCCACAGGTGGCTCACCGGATTCTCGCCCAGCGGTTGCAGGCCGAAGAGCGGCTCGAGCCGCAGCCCCCCGTAGCGCGGCGAAGCCGCCAGCGCCGCGCAGGCTTCGGCCCACGCGCTGGCCCCGGGGCCGGCCGAGAGCCGCGCCAGGGTCTCCGTCTGCGCCCGTTGCGCGCGCACACGCTGGACGACGGCCGCGAGCTGCTCCAGGTCACCGAGCAGGCGGCGCAGCGCGTCGTGGCGCCAGGCGTCGAGGGCATCGGCGAAGCGGAAGGTCGCGCGCTCGCGCAGCCTCGTGGCCGCGCGCTGGCGCAGGCGCTCGAAGTCCTCCAGCTGCTGGATGTCCTGGCGCCACAGCACCGCGTCGCGCTGCATCACCGCCTGCAGCGCGAGGATGCGTGCGCCCAGCGCGTCGACCAGCTGCTCGGGGTCCCGCGCCAGCGCCTGCAGCGCCGCGTCGCGCTCGCGCACGAGACCCGGATCGGGCGGCGCGGGGGGCGCGGCGCGGTCGCCCTTGCCCACGAAGGCCGTCAGACCGTCGAGCTCGCGCGCCAGCGTGCCCAGCTCCTCGCGCGCTCCGGCCTGGTCGCGCGCGCGATCGGCGGCGTCGTAGGGCAGCGCGCGCCGCTCCAGCTCCTCGAACGAGCGCCGGTGCTCGGCGGCGCGCGCCAGCAGTTGCTCGGCGCGCGCCAGCCAGGCCGCCATCTGCGGCAACTGCCGGGGCGCGGCGGGCCAGAAGTCGCGCGCCTCGGCCTGCAGCCCGCGCACGAGCTCGAGATCGACGAGGCGCGTCAGGCGCGCGGCCAGCGTGCGCTCGCGCAAGGCCAGCGCCAGCGTGCCGAGCACGACCAGCGCAGTCGCGGCCAGGCCCAGCGCGAGCCGCGGGCGCCGCCGCGTCCAGCGTCGCAGGCGCAACCAGAGCGGTGCCGTGCGCACGCGCACGGGACGCCCGGCCAGGGCGTCCTCGAGGTGCCGGCCGAACTCGCCGCCACCCGCGGGCCGGCGGCGCGGATCGGGATCGAGCGCCGCGAGACACACGGCCTCGACCCCGCGTCCGAGCGCGGGGTTCAGGCGCCGCGGCGGCTCGAGGTCCCCGGTCGCGATGCGCCGGCGCACGACGCTCTCGGGGCCGCCCAGGAAGGGCGTCTTCAGCGTGGCGAGCTCGTACAGCGTGGCTCCGAGCGAGTAGACGTCGGCGCGCGGATCGAGCGCGCGCGGGCTGCCCTCGATCTGCTCCGGCGCGGCATAGGGCAACGAGCCGAGCCAGTTGCCCGTGCGCGTCAGCCGATCCGCGCCGCGCGGGAGCGCCAGGCCGAAGTCCGCCAGCAGGACGCGACCGGCGGGCGTGACCAGGATGTTGGAGGGCTTGACGTCGCGGTGCAGGACACCGGCTGCGTGGGCGTGCGCGAGCGCGGCGGCCGCCTGGGCGACGATGCGGGTCACGACCTCGACATGGGTCCGGCCCGGGAAGGCGCCCGCGCGGGCCGGCTCGGGGTGCAGGCGTTGCGCGCTCGCGGCGCGCACGGCCTGCTCGAAGTCGGCCGCGCTCAGGGCCTCGGGCGGGACGCCGCGCAGACGCTCCAGCACCTCCTCCAGCGAGGCGCCGCCGACCCACTCCATGGCCAGCCAGGGCACGCCGTGCTCCTCGCCCAGGTCGAGCACGCGCACGATCCCTGGGTGCGCGAGCTGGGCCGTCGCCTCCATCTCGCGCCGGAAGCGCACGCGCGCGGCCTCGAACCACAGGTGGTCGGGACGCACGAGCTTGAGCGCGGCGAGCGCGCCGTCGCGCTCGTCGCGCGCGAGATACACCTCGCCCATGCCGCCGCCACCGACCTTCTCGTGCCGCGAGAACGTACCGAAGCGCACCGGCAGACCCGCCGCGCGCGGCGGCGCGTCGAGCGCGAGGCCCAGCTCGCCGAGCGCGGCCAGGCGCGAGCGCACGCGCCGTGAGCGCGCGGCGTCCTCCCGCTCCAGGCGCGCCAGGAGCTCGGCGCGCTCGCCGCCCTCGGCCTCGAGCAACGCGGCCACGAGATCCTCCAGCGGATCGGCGGCCGAGGCCCCCACCGGCGTGGCGTCGAGCACGGGCTGCGCCTCCGCGCCGTCGGGACTGCTGGGATCGCGCATCGTCATGCTCCGGAGACCTGAAGGTTCGCGCAGCGGACGCGCGCGCGCTACCCCGCAGCGCCGGGAGCCGGCGCGGCCGCCGGGAATCCGGGTGCGGGCGTCCGTGCGGGCCCGCAAGGGGTCTCGATCGCTGGGGCCGGCGCGCCGTCGGCCCCGTCCAGGAGTCACAAGGAAAACCGACCATGCCCTCCCTCCGTGCGCCCCGCACCCGGCAACGCTCGATCGCCGCCTCCTCCACCGTCCTGGCACTCGCCGCACTCTGTCCGGCCGCCGCGGCCCGCGGCCCCCAGGCGGCGACGCACGCCCAGGCGAGTGCAGCGCAGGTCACGGGGCCCGCCCAGTCCGCCTCGATGGCCGCCACGGGGGCGGAGTGGCTGCTGCTCGGCAACTCGGCCACCAGTCCGGCCCTGCACTTCCTCGGCACGCTCGACCTGAAGCCGCTCTCGCTGCGCGTCAACAACGTGCGCACGATGCAGTACGCCTACGCGACGAACGGCATCTACCGCAGCACGAACGTGCTGGGCGGAACCGACATCAACACCATCGCTCCGGGCACGGTCGGGGCCACGCTCGCGGGCGGCGGACAGGACTTCCTCACGGGTTTCGACTATCCCAACGCGATCAGCGCCGACTTCGGCACGATCGGCGGCGGCGGCGGCCACGACGTGAGCGGCTTCGCGGCCACCATCGCGGGCGGCGCCGCGAACACGGCCTCGGCCCAGGACGCCGCGGTCGGTGGCGGGCGCTTCAACACGGCCAGCGGACAGGCCGCGGTCGTCCCCGGCGGCGACCACAACAGCGCCAGCGGTTACTTCACCTGCGTCTCCGGGGGCCAGTGGAACGCCGCCTCCGGCGACCGCGCCACGATCGCAGGCGGCAGCTTCAACCTGGCCAGCGCCCTGGCCGCGACCGTGGCCGGTGGGTATCAGGCCAACGCCGCGGCCGACTACGCCAGCGTGGGCGGCGGCCTCGGCAACAACGCCTTCCTCACCCACGACACGGTCGCGGGCGGCAACCAGAACTCCGCCACCGGCCCGGCGGCGACGATCGGCGGCGGCAACCTGAACGCCGCGAGCAACCAGTACGCGACCGTGTCCGGCGGCGACCAGAACACCGCCAGCGGCGACACCGCCACCATCGGCGGCGGGAAGTCCAACCTGGCGAGCAACGAATACACCGTCGTGGGCGGAGGCCTGCAGAACACGGCCAGCGGCCTGCGCTCCACGGTGGGCGGCGGCTTCGTCAACACCGCCGGACAGCCCTACGACACCGTGGCCGGCGGACGCGAGAACTCGGCCATCGGCGCCGATTCGACCGTGTGCGGCGGGCACGCCAACCAGGCCACCTTCGGCTATGCCGTCGTCGGCGGCGGGAACTCCAACCTGGCGGGCGGCTTCGGGTCCACCGTGGCCGGCGGCGAGCTGAACCTGGTGTTCCCGCGCGGCGGCGCCATCGGCGGTGGCGTGAACAACCAGGTCAACGGCGACTACGGCACGATCCCGGGCGGCGAGCTCAACGTCGCCGGGGGGCTGCACAGCTTCGCCGCGGGCTTGCAAGCACAGGCCGTGCATGACGGCGCGTTCGTCTGGTCCGATCGGTCCGGTACGGCCTTCGCTTCCACCGCCATGGACCAGTTCAGCGTGCGAGCCGCCGGCGGAACGCGCATCTACTCCAACCCCGGCGCGACCACGGGCGTGTGTCTGGCCTCGGGCGGAGGATCCTGGTCGACGTGCAGCGACCGGGAGACGAAGGAGAACGTGGCAGCGGTCGACGGACGCAAGGTGCTCGAGCTCGTGTGCGCCGTGCCGATCTCGACCTGGAACTACAAGGCCCAGGACGACTCCATCCGCCACATGGGCCCGATGGCGCAGGACTTCTACGCGACCTTCGGCCTGGGCCTCGGCGAGAAGACGATCGACACCGTCGATCCCGACGGCGTGGCCCTGGCGGCGATCCAGGGCTTGCACGCGCTCGTGCGGGAGCTGGAGGCCCGCATCGCCGAGCTGGAGCGCGCACGGGAGTAGCCGGCGTCTGCAGCACGCCTGCCCCGCAGACCGCCTGGCGCGTCCGCGGCTATCATGCCGCTCCGTCCAAGTCCCCACTGGCGGGCGACGGCGAACATGCGGATCCAGATCGGTGTAGTCGAGGCGCTCTTCCGCTACCCGGTGAAGTCCATGAGCGGTGAGCCCCTCGAGGTCGCCGACCTCGGCTGGCATGGTCTCGACGGCGACCGGCGCCTGGCCTTCCGTCGCGCGGACGATCGGGGCGGCTTCCCCTGGCTGACGGCCTCCAGGCTGCCGGAGCTGATCCTCTTTGCTCCCCGGCGGCGAGGGCCCGGCGCCCCTGGAAACCTCCCCACCCACGTCCGCACGCCTGAAGGAGCGGAGCTGGCCGTTTTCGGCCAGGAGCTGGCGGCGGAGGTCGGTGGCCGCCATGGTTCGCCGCTCGAGATGGTGCACCTCGACCGGGGCATCTTCGACGAAGCGAGCGTCTCGCTGATCACCTCCACCACGGTCGCCGAGATCGGCAGGCTCTCGGCCCAGCCCCCCGACGTCCGCAGATTCCGAGCGAACATCGTGCTCGCTTCATCGCGCTCGGTGTCGTTCGAGGAGGACGAGTGGGTAGGGGGCGTCCTCTCCTTCGGAGAAGCCCCCGCGGCCGCCGCCATCTTCATCACCAACCGCGACGAGCGCTGCTCGATGGTGAACTTCGACCCCGATTCGGCGGCTCCCGCCGCCGAAGTGCTGAAGGCGATCGTCCAGGTCAGGGACAACAAAGCCGGGGTCTACGGCACCGTCGCTCGACGCGGCCGCCTGGCGGCAGGACAGCCCGTGTTCTTCGACTCGGACGTTGGGTGCTGTCGGTCATGATCGCCGTCCTGGAGTGAACACTATGGCTGGCAAGGCATCCCAGAAGTCGACGAAGGGCGCGGCGAAAGCTCCGACCAAGCGGGCTGGCGCCAAGGCGGCCCACCGGCCCACGGCGGCACCGAAGTCGCGCTCGCGCAAGGCCGGAAAGCCGGTCCTCCTCGCGGGCGGCAACCCTCGGATCGCGAAGGCCGACGGCGATGCTCCCGTGCAGGCGTACATCGCGGCCATGCCGGGCTGGAAGCGCGACGTCGGGCGTCGCCTCGACGCGCTCATCGGGCGCACCGTGCCCGGCGTGCGCAAGGCGGTGAGGTGGAACTCGCCCTTCTATGGCATCGAGGGCAAGGGCTGGTTCCTCGGCATCCATTGCCTCACGCGCTACGTCAAGGTGGCGTTCTTCCGCGGCACGTCGCTGCGGCCCGTCCCTCCGGTCGAGTCCAAGAACGAGGGGACGCGCTACTTCCACATCCACGAGGATGACGTACTCGACGAGGAACTCGTGGCGCGCTGGGTTCGGCAGGCGTCGGCGCTGCGCGGAGAGGACTGCTTTCGATGATCCCGGCCCGGCGCAGCTGGCCACGGGCACCGTCGCCCCGTCCCCGTCAGCGCAGCCAGTCCAGCCCCTGATCCGGCGCGAGGCGCACCATCTCGAGCAGGGTCGCGATGAACTCGCGCCGGTCGCCGGCGCGCTCGGGGTTCCAGAACTCCCACACGCTCTCGCCCGCGCTCGTCACCTCGAAGGCGCGCCCGCCGTCGGACTCGGTGATCAGCGTGTTGCCGTTCGGCAGGCGCTGGGCCGTGCCGCAGGTGCGTGAGAAGAACGGCGCCTGCGGGGTGCCGTGGTACTCCCAGCGGGTCGCGCCGCTCACGGGGTCGAGCTCGCGCACGGACGAGAACCCTCCGCGGCCGGTGTTGTCGAACAGCAGCAGGTTACCGTTCGCGAGGAAGCGCGGATCGTGCTGCTCCCGGAAGGCCCCGCTCAGGGTCCACACGAACTCCTCGCGCTCGGGATCCACGACCGCGATGAAGCTCAGCGGCCGGCTCGAGACCAGCAGGTTGCCCGCGCGGAAGGCGGGCACCTGCGCGGCCAGCTGTCCGTCGAGCACGGCCAGCGAGTTGGTGTGCATCAGGTCGCCGTTCTGCGCCAGCGGATCACGCCCCTGGCCGAAGCGGTTGCGCATGTGCCTCTCGAGCGCCGGGTAGTCCGAGCGCTGCAGGGCCGCGAGCAGGGAGAAGCTCTTCTTCTCCTTCCCGTTCGCGTCGAGCAGCGTGACGAAGTCCTCGAGCACGGGCCGCTCGGCGTCGAAGGTGGGCACCACGTGCGCCTTGCGCGTCAGCACCAGGATGTCGCCGTTCGCGAGCACCTCGAGGTCGTGGTGCGCGCTGCAACGGCTCTTCCAGAGCAGGTTCGAGTGCCGGTCGAGCTTGATCAGGCTGTGTCCCTCCCAGATCGCGAGCACCTCGCCGTTCTCGCGCAGGAAGGCGCGCCGCCAGAACTGCAGCGAGGCCGAGCTCGGCTCCTCCGGCCAGACCTCGCGCGCGTCGGCGTGCCAGGTGTGCAGCACCTTGCCGTCCATGTCCATCAGCACCGCGGTCGAGGCGTGTCCCGAGGTGTAGAAGTTGGTGCCGGCGAAGGCGCGCTCGCGCACGTGGCGCGTGACGCCCGAGCTGTCCGGTGCGAGCTCGACGCCGCCGGCGTAGCCGACGCCGTTCAGCGCGGCGATCGCCCGGGCCACCTCGTCCGGCATCGGGGCCGGGCGCCAGCGGCCGGGTCGCGGCCCGACCTGGACCTCCCTGGGCAGGGCCGCGGCCGCCGGATCGAGTTCCGCTGTGGGCGCGGACGAGGGCCCCGCGGACCGCCACCACCAGACCAGCGCCAGCGTCCCGGCGCTCAGGACCGCCAGCAGGATCCCGCGTCCCTTCATGCGCTCCCGCAGGGGCTCGATCCGTTCCAGGGCGGGTGGGAGCGCGACATCCGTGGGATCGTGTGGACCGCGCGTAGCCTACCGAATTCCGGTTCGCAGGCGCTCAGCCGGAGCCGTGGCGGCGCGGCCCCGATCCCGGACCGATGCCGCGCGGCACGAGCGGCAATGCGAGCAGCGAGACCAGCGCCAGCGCGGCGAGCGCGCCGCCGTAGCCCCAGCCGGGCAGCAAGCGGCCGACGACCAGTGTGGACCAGGCCTCGCAGCCGTTGGTCGCACCCATGTAGGCGCTGAACTGCGTGGCCGCGAGGCGCGGCGCCGTGAGGTCCATGAGCAGCGTGTAGGAGGCCGCGGTGAACAGGCCGATCGAGAGATAGAGCAACCACAGGACGGCCAGCGTCACGACGCTGCCGCCGAGCCCCGCGAACTCCAGCCCCGCCACGGCCAGCACGCACGCCGCCGTGGCCGCCTGGAAGCGCAGCGTCGCGCGGCTCGGACCCCAGCGATCGCACAGGCGCCCGCCGAGCAGCGCGCCGGCGGCCATCGCCAGCACCTTGGGCAGCTCGAAGGCGCGCGCGATCGAGGCGCTGGAATAGCCGTGGTCCACCAGGAAGGGGCCGGCCACGGCGCCGGCGGCCTCGAAGCCGGCCGCGGCCAGCAGCGCGAAGGCGAGCGCGCGCCAGGTGACGCGCAGGCGCAGCACCGCGCCGAGCGCGCTGCGCAGCTCGGCGAACGGCTGCGCAACGGGCGCGGCCCCCGCCCCCGTGGGCACCGCCACCCACACGAGCACCAGCACGACCAGCACCACGCCCGCCAGACACAGCGGCGGCGCGGCGTGCCCGAAGCTCGCGGCCAGGAGCAGCGCGCCGGCGCCGAAGGCCCCGCGTCCCACCAGCATGCCGGCCTGCATCCAGCCGTTGACGCGCCCGCGCTCCTCGGGCGGCGTGACCGCGAGACACAGCGCATCCGCGAGCACGTCCTGCAGCGCCGCGAAGATGGCGTGCAGCAGGAGCAGCGTGGTCAGCGCGTCCAGGTCGTCCAGCGCGCCCGCGCGCGCGAGCGGCAGCAGCGTGACCAACATGGCCAGTTGCGCCACGACCAGCATGCGTCGCAACGGCCAGCCGCTGCCGCGCGCCAGATCCACCAGCGGTCCGCCCAGCAGCTTGAGCGTCCAAGGCAGCGCGATGAGCGCCGTGAGCGCCGTGATGCGCTGCACGTCCTGACCGGCTTCGCGCAGCAGCGTCGGCAGCGCCCACCACAGGAATCCGATCGGCGCGCCCTCCGCGAGGTAGAGCAGCGCGAACAGCGCGCGACGACCGCGCGGCGTGACGGTGAGGTCCATGCAATCCTGTCGGATGCGGCCGAGAGTCGCTAAAATGGAGTTCTCGCATACTCACTCAACCCATCGTCGGAGACCAGCCTTTGGATCGCTTCCGCGTCGCGTCGCTGCAGTACTTCATCCGCCCTGTCCAGACCTTCGAGCAGTTCCAGGACCAGGTCGAATCGCTGGTGGAGACCGCCGCGGATTATCGCTGCAAGCTGCTGCTGTTCCCCGAGTGGTTCTGCGTGCAGTTGCTCACGCTGGGCAAGGTGCGCCGACCGATCGCGGAGCAGGTGCGCGACCTCGCCGCCCAGGCGCCGCGCATCCACGCGCTGTTCAAGCGCCTCGCCAGCGAGCACGGCCTGTACGTCGCGGCCGGCACCGTGCCGGTCATCGACGAGGGCTCGGAGAAGGTGCACAACGAGTGCATGCTCTTCGCGCCCTCGGGTGCCACGGGCTACCAGCGCAAGCTGCACATGACGCGCTTCGAGAACGAAGAGTGGCTGGTGACGCCGGGCACGCGCTTGCGCGTCTTCGACACGGAGCTGGGCCGCCTGGCCATCACCATCTGCTACGACGTCGAGTTCCCCGAGCTGGCCCGCGCCGCCGCGCGCAAGGGGGCCGAGGTGCTGCTGGTGCCGAGCTGCACCGACGAGCGCCAGGGCTACCTGCGCGTGCGCTATTGCTCGCAGGCGCGCGCGATCGAGAACCAGCTCTTCGTGGTGCAGTCCTCCACGGTGGGCTCGCTGCCCATGGTGCCGGCCGTGTCGCTGAACTGGGGCCAGGCCGCGATCATGACTCCGTCCGACTTCTCGTTCTCGCGCGACGGCATCCTGGCCGAGGGCGTGCCCAACCAGGAGAGCATGGTCATCGGCGACCTGAACCTGGCCTTGATCCGCGAGGGCCGCGCCGGCGGCACGGTGCTGCCGCTGCGCGACAGCCAGTCCAGCGCCGAGGTCGCCGACCGACTGGAGGTCGTCTCGCTATGACCGTCGAGGTGCGCCCGACCCGCCCGGAGGACTTCGCGGCGGTCATCGCCCTGTGCAAGCGCGTCTACCCGACCAGTCCGTCGTGGCGGGAAGAGCAGCTCGCCAGCCACCTGCACGTCTTCCCCGAGGGCCAGTTCGTGGCGCTGCGCGACGGCGACGTCGTGGGCATGGCCGCCAGCCTGATCGTGCTCTGGGACGACTACGCGATGCACACCGAGTGGCGCGACTTCACCGACAGCGGCCTGTTCACCAACCACGATCCCGCGCGCGGCCGCACGCTCTACGCGGCCGAGGTCATGGTGGACCCGGCCGCCCAGGGCGGCGGCATCGGCAGCCGTCTGTACGGTGCGCGCCGGGAGCTGACGGAGCGCCTCGGGCTGCTGCGCATCCGCGCCGGCGCGCGCCTGCGCGGCTACCACCGGCACGCGGACAAGCTGCCGGTCGAGGACTACCTCGAACGGGTCGCGCGCGGACAGCTCTACGACCCGACCCTCACCTTCCAGCTGGCACGCGGCTTCCGCGTGCTCGGACCGATCCCCGGCTACCTGCGTCACGACCCCGAGAGCCTCGGCCACGCCGCCTGCATCGAGTGGCTCAACGAGCGCGTGGCCACCCCGGCCGAGCGCCGCGTCGGCGACCCGCGCTACCGCGTCCCCTTCAAGCCCCCGCCACGCGAGCCGCGCTGAGGTTCGGAGCCGTCCCGGTCAGCGTCGCGCCCGTGTGAGACCGTGCCGTCGCAGCAGCGAGTACAGCTGGCCGCGCGAGAGGCCGAGCAGGCGAGCCGCCTGGGACTTGTTGTGGGCAGCCTTGGCCAGGGCCTTCTCCAGCAGTTCGCGCTCGACCTGCTCGAGCTTCACGCCCTCGACCGGGAACTCGGCCGCCGGTGACGCGGCCAGGGCGACGCGCTCGGCCAGCGGGCGCGCGACGCTCAGCGGCAGATGCTCGCGCGCGATGAGCCCGCCCTGGCACAGGATCACCGCGCGCTCGATGGCGTTGCGCAGCTCGCGCACGTTGCCCGGCCAGCTGTGGGCGAGCAGCTGTTCGCGCGCGCTCTCCGACAGGCCGGCGGCGGGCCGGCCGATGCTGCGCCCGATCTCCTCGCGGAAGGCCTCGGCCAGCAACAGGATGTCCTCGGGTCGCTCGCGCAGCGGCGGCAGGTGGATCTCGAACACGCTCAGGCGGTAGTAGAGGTCCTCGCGGAACGTGCCGGCCGCGATGCCCGCGCGTGGATCGCGGTTGGTGGCGGCGACGATGCGCACGTCGGCCTTGAGGACCCTGGTGCCGCCCACGCGCTGGAACTCGCGTTCCTGCAGCACGCGCAGGAACTTGGCCTGCACGGGGGGCGACATCTCGCCGACCTCGTCCAGGAACAGCACGCCACCGGCCGCCTGCTCGAGCTTGCCGGCGCGCGCCTCGCTGGCGCCGGTGAACGCGCCACGCTCGTGGCCGAAGAGCTCGGACTCCATGAGCTGCTCGGGCAGGGCGGCGCAGTTGAGCGCCACGAACGGGCCCTTGGCGCGCTGGGACCCGCGCTGGATCGTGCGCGCGATCACCTCCTTGCCCGTGCCCGATTCGCCGGTGATCAGCACGGTGGCGTCGGTCGCGGCGACCTGGGTGGCCTCGGCCAGAGCGCGCTTCCACGGCGGGGCCTGGCCGAGCGCGCGATGGGCGCTGAAGCGCTCGAGCTCGCGCGAGAGCTGGTCGACGCGCCGCTCCAGCAGGCGCTCGCGCTCTTCCGCCAGGGCGATGCGCCGTTCCTCCTCGGCCAGTTCCTGGTGCGCGAGCGCCAGGGCGAGCTGGTCGGCGATGCGCGAGGCCACGCCCCCGTCCTCCTCGTCGAAGGCGTCCGGCGCGCGCGCCATGAAGACCACGCCGCCGATCGCACGGTCCTTGGAGCGGATCGGCACGCGCAGGATCGAGCGCACGCGCGCCTGGGCGATGAAGCGCATCCATTCGGGACCGGGACGGGTGACCACTTCCCGCACCTCGGCGGCCGAGCGCGGCGAGATGCGGGCGCGCACCGAGCTCTCGTCGACGGGGACGAGGTCGTGGGCCAGCAGGAACTGCCAGTTCGAGTCGAGCGCTTCTTCCGGGTTGCTGAAGCGGTACACCGGGAGCTCGAGCACGCCCCGGTCCGTCGCCGCCTGGACGCGCACGCCGCTGCGATCGGGCAACAACAGCGCGAAGGCCAGCACGTCGTGCGGGATCACCTCCTGGATCAGGCCCGAGAGCTCGACGAACACCTTGCGCACGTCGAGCGAGCCGGCGAGGGTCGGGAGCGCCGCCTCGAGCCGGACGCGCCGGCGGTGCCGCGTCTGCTCGAGCGCCCACGACCGCTCGCGCTCGGCCGCGAGGGCCAGGAGTTCGCTCGCTGGCGCCAGCAGCCGCGCGCGCGCGGTATCGAAGGCGGCGGGATCCCCGCCCGCCAGGACCAGGAGACCGAGCGGGCGTGCTCCGGCGTGGAGCGGCGCGCTCACCAGCGCTCGCACGCCGCTCTCGAGCAGACGACGATCGGCCGCGCAAGCGGCGTCGAGTTCACGCGCGGCCTCCGGGATGGAGCGCGGCTCGGTCCCGCCGCTCGGCCACAGGCGCTCGGAGTAGTCGCTGCGCGCCGCGCTCGAGCGCGTGGGTCCACCGGCGGCTCCGGCCGGGTAGGTGAAGACCTCGACCCGCTCGCCGTCCCGCAGCAAGACCAGCTCGGCCCGCTCGAAGGCGAGCCAGCCCGCCAGCGCCGCCAGGGTGCGCACGAACAGCTCGCCGAGCGCGCCCGAAGGATCGGGCGGCGTCCACGACGCGCCAGGCCGCGCCGGGCCGACCGGATCTGACGCCGAAGGCATCCCGGAACGAAGCATAGCTGTCCGCGCGGAACCTGTCCGGAGTCGGACAGGTGTCCCGATCGGGTCACCTCGGCGGGTCCCGCACAGGCCCGGCTGCCCTCTCGCAACCGGTTTGTTGGCAGTGGTTTGAGCGTCGTCCATGGGCTCGCGCCGGGAGTGGCATCCGAGCTGCTTTCCCGGCCGGCCATGCACAGGAACGTCGAGCTCCTGATCGGTCGGCTGAGCACGGACTCGGAGCTCCGGCGCCGGTTCGCGAACCAGCCCATCGAGGCGCTGCGCGAGCAGGGGCTCGAGCTCACCGAGCTCGAGCAGGCGGCCCTCGCGGCCACCGATCCCGAGGCGTTCGGCGCGCTCGCGGCCGCGCTCGACGCGCGCCTGTGCAAGGCCTCCCCACTCCCCGGGCGCACCGCCAACTGAAGAAGAACGAACCATGAGAACCACGAACCCTCACGCCACCTCGCTCCTGCGCACGCCGCTCGGCGCGCTCGCCCTGACGACCTTCGCCGGACTCGGCGCCGCCCAGGACGACGAGTGGAACTGGAACCTCACGCCCTACGCCTGGGCCACCGACGTGGCCTTCGACGCCGAGCTCGGCGGCCGCCAGGTGGTCAGCGAGACCATCCCGGTCGAGGACCTGCTCGAGGACATCGACCTGACCTTCCAGGGCCGCGTCGAGGCGCAGAGGGGTGCCCACGGTGTGCTGCTCGACCTCTTCTACGTATCGATGTCCGACGAGGTGAACGGGCTCGCGCTGCCGAAGGGCGCGGGAACGGCCGATCTCGACTGGCGGCTCGACATGACGATCGCCGACGTCGCCGGCATCTACGACCCCGCGGGCGACCGGCGCGGCATCTCGTTCCTGTACGGCGCGCGGATCATCGACCAGCGCGTCCAGGTCGACGCCGACTTCACGACCTCGAGCGGCTCCTCGGCCGAGCACTACGAGACGGGCGAGACCCTGATCGATGCGCTGGTGGGTCTGCGCTTCCGCGAGGACCTCACCTCGAACCTGAGCTTCCAGACCGAGCTCGACGCGTCGAGCGGAGGCACCGACTACACCTGGAGCGCCTTCCCGTCGCTGAACTACTCCTTCGGCGGCGGCCGCTACGCCCTCGTCGCCGGCTACCGCCACATGACGATCGCCTTCGAGGAGGAAGGCGATCTCGACGGCGAGATGAGCCTCTCGGGGCCGCTGTTCGGCGTGCGCGTCTCGCTCTGATCCGTCCCCTCCCTTCCATCGAGGAACTCCCCATGGCCGCCCGAATCCTGGATCCCCGCCCGTCCTTCCCGAGCCGCGCAGGTCGCGCCCTGCTGCGGTGGCTCGGAGTGCATCCGCACGATCGCGACGCAACGCCGCTCGACCTGCGCGGACGCTCGGCGCTGTGCATCGCGACCAATCACGGCGTGCTCGATCTGGGCGTGCCGACCGGCGTGTTCGCCTCGGAGCTGACGGTGCCCTACTACGCCTTCCTCGACGCCGGCATGCGCGTGGACGTGGCCAGCTGCAAGGGCGGCGTCGTGCCGGTCGAACCGCTGTCCGTGAAGGCGGGGCTGCGCACGCGCGAGGACGACCGCATGCTCGGTGACGACGAGCTGGGCAGCAAGCTGGCCGACTCGCTCGCGATCCGCGCGCTCGACTTCGCGACCTACGACCTGATCTACCTCGCGGGTGGCTGGGGTGCGGCCTTCGACCTCGGACAGTCCGAGGAGCTGGGCGCGTGCGTGAGCCGGGCGCACGCCGCCGGGCGCGTCCTGGGCGGCATCTGCCACGGCCCCCTCGGGCTCTTGCGCGCCCGCCGCCCCGACGGGGGGTTGCTGGTCGAGGGCCGGCGCCTGACGGCGGTGACCGACCGTCAGGTGCACCAGCTCGGCGTCTCGATCACGCCACTCCACCCGGAGTCCGCGCTGCGCGCGGCCGGCGCGCGCTTCGAGTGCGTGCACCACCCGTTGCGCGACTTCCTGGCCAACCACGTGGTGGTCGACGACGACCTCGTCACGGGCCAGAACCAGAACGCCGGGCCGATGGTGGCGCGGCTGATGATGCAGCGCGTGCTCGCTCGGCGGACGCCCGCGAGCGCGCAGCGGACTCCTTGCTCCGCGTGAACGCCGTGCGACCCCGAATCCATCCCAGCCTCGTCCCCGGATCCTCTCTCCTCCAACCGACCGAACTCATCATGCAGACGCTCAGCCGAATCCTCGTTTCGCTCACCACCCTGACGTTCCTGACCGTCGGCCTCCTGTTCTGGATCGCGCCGGAACAGGCCGCAATCCAGTTCGGACTCGAACCGACCCAGGGCGCGGGCCTCGTCAACGTGCGCGCCGACATGGGCGGCCTGTTCATCGGCCTCGGCCTGCTGTGCGCGTTCGGTCTCGGGACGCGGCGCCGCGCGGCCCTGGCCGCGGCCGCGGCGGTGCTGGCCGTGGTGGTCGTGGGTCGGACCCTCGGCTGGATGGTCGCGGGCCGGGTCGAGCTCGGCGCGACCGAGCTGGTGATCGAGCTGATCGCGCTGCTCGCCCTCGGCCTGCAGCTCTGGAGCTCGAGCGCCGCCCGAATCGCGCTGGAGAGACGGCCGCACCGGGCCCTGAAGATCGGCCTGGCGGCGGTGGCCGTGGTCACGCTGACCTCGGCGGCGGCGCTGCTCACGCCTTCCGTCCAGCAGGCGATCTTCGACCGGGCCGCGCTGCAGATGACGGCCAGGTCCAACACGGCGCTCCTGGAGGACGATGCCCTGCGCGTGGCGATCGCCGGCTCCTCGGCGCCGCTGCCGAGCGCGTCCCGCGCCAAGGCGAGCGTGGTCGTCTGCGCCGGCGGCAAGTTCTGGGTGGTCGACTCGGGCCCGGAGTCCGTGGAGAACCTGGTCCTGTGGGGCATTCCGCTGGCGCAGATCCAGGGTGTGCTGCTCACCCACTACCACTCCGACCACATCGGCGATCTGGGCGAGTTGCAGCTCCAGACCTGGGCCGGCGGTCGTCCCGCCCCGCTCGCGGTCTACGGCGGCCCGGGCGTCGAGCGGGTGGTCGAGGGCTTCAACCGCGCCTACGAGCTCGACCAGGGCTATCGCACGGCCCACCACGGCGAGAAGGTGATGCCGTCCGCGAGCTGGGGTATGCAGGCCGTCACGGTGGTGCTCGACGGCCCCGCGACTCCGAGCAAGGACCGCACTGGCCTGGTCTACGACGATGGCGAGCTGCGCATCACGGCCATCGAGGTCGATCACGCGCCGATCGAGCCCGCGTACGCCTACCGCTTCGACTACAAGGGCCGTTCGGCGGTCGTCACGGGCGACCTCAAGTACCACCCGCCGCTCGCCCGTGGCGCGGCCAATGCCGACCTGCTCGTCTCCGAGGCGATCTCGCGCTCGATGACCGTGTCGCTCGAGTCCGCGGCCCACACGGTCGGACGCGAGCGCACCGAGGCGATCATGCACGACGTGCAGGACTACCACATCTCGCCGGAGGAAGCGGCGCGCATCGCCAACGATGCGCGCGTGCGCCACCTGGCCTTCTACCACCTGCTGCCGGCCCCCGATGGCTGGTTGCCGCGCCAGCTCTTCGCGCGCGGCGTGAACGCGGTGCGTCCGGGAAACTGGACCATCGCCGACGACGGCAGCCTCTACACGCTCCCGCTCGGGAGCGAGGACGTGCGTGTCGGCCGGATCCAGGGCTGACTGGCCGGCGCCTCAGGCCTTGCGGCGGCGCTTGCGACCGGCCTGCGACAGGGCGCTCGCGGCCGCGCGACGCCCGGCGGGCACGGTGGCCTTGCGCGCGAGCGCGCGGCCCGCCGCGGAGGCGGCGGCGGGGCCGGTGTGACCCCGGCGGCCGGTCTGGGCCAGCGCGCTCGCCGCGGCGGTCCGCGTGGAGGGTCGCGCCTTCGGATTCCGGAGCGCCCTGCCCGCGGCCGTCGCCGCCTTGCTCCCCGTGCGCTTGCCACGCTTGCCTCGTTTGGATGCCATACCCAGAACGCTAGCCGGCGGCGGAACGCGGGTCAAAGCCCTGGGCGCCTGGCGCGTCGCCCCGACCGAGTGCCTCAGCGCGGGACCGGAACGCCACTCGTGGGCGGGAAGGTGAACGTCACGCCGCCATCGGGCGTGGCCGAGCCGTTGGAGCGCTGGCGGATGACGTAGGGCTCGAGCGCGAGGCGCGGGCGCAGGCGTGGCGGCCGGCCCGGCGCCTGGGCGAAGTTCAGGACGACGGCGTGCTCCTCACCCACGCCCAGCGGGATGCCGGTGAGTGCGGCGTAGGTCGCGGTGACCCGGAACGTGTCCGTGCCGGGCAGGCGGCTCAGGCCCACGCTGGAGCCGCTGGCGAGCTCCCAGGCCTGGAGCATCGCCGGCGGCAGCGTCAGCTGGATCGCGCCGTACCCGAGGAAAGAGCGCGCGAGCGGCGCTCCCGGCTCGCCGAGCTCGACGTCCAGCAGCACGGCGGCCGGCTCGAGGTTGCGCACGATGACCTCGTAGTCCGTCAGCCCGCCGGCCGGGCTCTGCTCGAGCGGCACGACGTTGACGTTCTTCCAGGCGACGTTGTTGTTGTTCTTGGTGTTGGTGTGGACGATCGTGCCTTCCGCGAAGGACATCGGATCGTCGGAGGAGACCAGCCGCGCCAGCAGGCAGAAGTGACCGGTGGCCGGAGGCGTCCAGGGGTATTCGAGGACGAGCTCGCCGTTCGCGGCCAGGAACCCGACCGGCTGGGTCCCGATCACGTCGCCGTTGCTCGCGCTGCCGATCCAGTTGGCGCTCCAGGCGAGCCCGGTGGAGGCCTTGGCGAAGTAGGTCAGCACGTTCCCTTGCTCGAGCGGAGCACAGCCGCGGTTGCGCAGCTTGACGTACACGTAGTTGGTGGCGGAGGCGATCGGATTCTGGTGCTGGTGCAGGAACTGGAGGTTCGTGTCCTGCTGGTTGCGCACCCAGATGTCCGGGCTCTCCCACATGTTGGCGGTCGAGGGGTCGGGCTCGCTCCCGTCGTCCCCGGGGACGTCCCGCATCCAGCCGTCCGGCCCGGCCACGCACGGCATCCCGAGGCCCGCGGGATAGGCGTAGGAGCCGAAGACCTGGAAGCCCGAGACGGTCAGGCCGAAGCGGTTGGAGGAGGTCACCTTGTGCGCGCCGCTCGAGACGGGCACGCGCATGGAGCAGTAGCTGGTGCCGTTCAGCGCGCCGATGAGGTCGCACGCGGCCGTGATCGGGTTGTTGTCGAGCAGCAGCGTGGACCCGGTGGGCGCCACGATGTTGAGGAAATTGTCGGGGAACGAGCCCTCGACGTGGACGATGTAGTCGCGCCGGAACTGCTCCACCGGGATGATGTCGAGCAGCGCCGGGTCGCCGGTGCCCGCCGCGGGCGTCGCGCCGTAGAAGGCGTCCATGCTGGGCAGGTACTGGTAGCCGAAGAACGGCTTGGTGCCCTTGACGATGAACGGCGTGGAGGTCGTGATCTCCAGGTAGTCGGCCTCGTTCAGCGTGCCGCCGCCCACGTTGGGCGTCGTGGTGATCGTCGTGTTGTTCTGGGTGGCGACGAAGCGGAACAGGTCCGCCGCGCACGTCGCCGGCGTGGTGCAACCCAGCGGGCGCGTGCGCAGCGGCGCGACCGCGTAGCCCAGGGCGAGCATGGTCTCGGGCAGCAGCTGCTCGAGCAGCGCGTCGCCGCAGCAGCTCGGCAGCCCGACCGAGGTGATGTTGCTGCCGCTGAAGACGGCCACGGGCTGATCGGCCACCACCTCCCAGCCGGTCATGTCGTCGGCCGGAGTCGCGCCCACGTTGATGCTGTTGATGCGCTGGAAGTACTCGCCCACCAGCAGGTTCACGTTGTCGACCACGGTCTGGGTGTCGTCGATGACGCGGACGTTGGTGACGGCCCCCGCCAGGGTCGCGACGACGCCCACGAACTGTCCCGCGCTGTTCTCCGGGTTGACGAAGTTCGCGATCCGGTGGCGTTTCCCCAGGATCGGGACCGGCAGCACGAGGCACGCGTCGTTGTGGGCCGCGTTGGCCAGGGGGTCGAAGACGAACACCGCCACGTCGACGTCGCTCGTGACGTGGTAGACCGGATTGGCGCTGACGACCGAGCCCTGCACGGCGAGCTCGTGGTCGGCGAAGGTGAAGGTCTTGACCGCGCCCGGGTTCACCGAGCCGAACGTGGTCCCCTCGATCACGTTGAACAGCGTCACGTTCGCCGTCACCGCGTTCGGGTTGCCGATCGCGATCGTGAAGTTCTGCTCCGAGGTGTAGGGATCGGCCAGCCAGAAGTCCTGACCGAGGTGGCCCTGGCCCGCGGCCGGCAGCGCCAGCGCGCCGAGGGCGACGGCCCGGCGCAAGAGCGCGAGCCCGCCGCCGGGGGCCCGGCCGGAACGGCGCACTGGACGGAACGGAAGCAGGCGAGTCGAGTGCAGGTGCACGGGGCGCTCCTCGAAGGCGATGGGACGCGGGTGGGGCTGCTTCCTCGAGACCCGACCGCCCCGGCGGCGGACGGAAAAACGCGCGGCTCCACCGGCACGCCCCCCCACCGGGGCGCAGCTCGGGCGCCCTACGCGGCCGCGCCGCTGCTGGCGGGGCGCACGAAGGTCGCCAGCACCTTCTGGATCCGGCGCACGAACTCCTCGTTGGGGAGCGGCAGGAGCAGGTAGTCCTGGGCGCCGCAGCGCAGGGCCTCGTCGCGGAACGCGCGCAGGCGGTAGACGTGCGAGCACAGGACGATCGGGAAGGGGTTCGCCCGCGTGAGCTCGCGCACCTCGCGCGCCGCGTCGAAGCCGGTCTTGCCCTCCAGCAGGACGTCGATCAGCGCGAGCGCCGGCGGCGCGCCCGCCAGGGCGGCCAGCAGCTCGGCGTGGTTCTTCGCCAGCCGGACCTCGAAGCCGGCCAGCTCGAGGAAGTGCTTGCGCGCCTCCGGGTTCTCCTGCTGATCGTGGGCGAAGAGGATCGTGCGCGGCGTGCTCATGGGGATCTCAGCTACGGGAAGTCGCGGCCAGGACCTCGGACAGGGCGATCACGCCCGCGCGCGCCAGCTCCAGGGCATGGTCGCGCAGGCTGGCGTGGCCCGCCGACCTGCGCGCCTCTTCGAGCGCTTCGGGACGCGCTCCCTGCTCGATGCGCTGCCAGAGCGCGGGCGTGGTGGGCAGCACCTCGAACAGCGGCAGGCGGCCCTTGGTGCCCGTGTGGCGACAAGCGCCGCAGCCCTTTCCGCGGAACCAGCGCGTGCCGTCCGCGACCAGCTCGAGGCGCTGCAGGAGGGCCGGCTCGGGTTCGTGCGGTTCCTTGCACTCCGCGCAGATCTTGCCCGCGAGGCGCTGGGCGACGACGCCCACCAGCGTCTCGGCCGCGAGATAGGGCTCGAGGCCGAGCGCCACGAAGCGCGCGACCGCGGCGGTCGCCGAGGGCGCCTGGATGCCGGCCAGCACGAAGCACCCGAAGCGGGCCGCCTCGAGCACGGCGCGCGCCGTCTCGGCCCCGTCGATCACGCCCAGCAGCAGCACGTCCGGATCCTGGTCCATCAGCGCGCGCAGGCTGCCGGCCACGCCCGACTCGGGGTCGATCTCGACCTGCAGCACGCCGTCGAGGGACTGTTCGTTGCGCTCCTCGAGCGCGATGAGCTTGCGGTCGGGCCGCACCATGTGGTCGAGCAACGCGTGCAGCGTGGTGATCTTGCCGCTGGCCGCGGGCCCGGTGACCAGCAGGAGCCCGCCGCGCTCGGCCAGCATCCCGTCGAGCGCGCCGCGCTGCGCGCTCGAGAGCCCGAGCTCGGCCACGCTGCGGCGCCGGCGTTCCGCGCCGAGCACGTGCAACACCGCGCTGTCGCCGTACATCGAGGCCGTGGTCAGCACGCGCACCTCGACGCGCTGCTTCTTGAACAGGAACGGGATCGTCCCCTGGCGCTGCGCGCTCTTGTCGGAGCCGTCCAGACCAGCCAGCGCGCGCAGGCACTGGATCGTGGGCAGCGCCCACGAGAGCGGCAGCATCGAGTGTTCGATCAGCGAGCCGTGCACGCGCATGCGCACGCGCAGGTCCTCGCGGCGCGGCTCGAGGTGGATGTCGCTCACGCCGCGCGCGAAGGCCTCCTGCAGGATCGTGCGCACGAACTCGACCACGGCCTTCTCGCTGGGAGCCGCGTCGCTGGCCGGGGTCGGCGCTCGCTTCGGGCCGGAGCTCGGGGTCGCACCCGGGCCGGCATCCGGAGCGGAGGCGGCCGCGGGCGCCGCTGTCGCCGCCGCGGCCGGCCCGCCGTGCGCGAAGACCTCCTCGGTGACGCGCTTGATGACCGAGGCCTCGGCGTAGAGCGGGAAGACGGTGGCCTCCAGCAGGCTGGTGAGCTCCTCGACCACCCGGAAGTTCTCCGGATCCTCGAGCGCGACCGTGACGTAGTCCGCCACGCGGTTGACGGCCAGCGCGTGCAGGCGGCGCGAGGCTTCCGGGCCGAGCTTCGCGGCCACGCGCGCGTCCACGACGTCGCGCGTGAGACGGATGCACGGCAGGCGCGCCTGCTGCTGCATGGCTTCGAGCACGTCGGCCTCGGCCACGAAGCCGAGCTCGACCAGCGACTGCCCGAGCTTCAGCCCGAACGCCTGGCGGTGCTTGAGCGCCAGGTCGAGCTGCTGGGCGTTGATCTTCCCGCGCTGGAGCAGGTACTGGCCGATCGGAACGACCTCACGCGTGGCAGGTGATTGATTCAAGTGCGCCGGACCTCCGCGCGCCGCCTATCGACGGGATGCGCGCGCGGGTTGAGCGCGAAGGGCGCCGCCCGGAGCGCCGTCCCCGCCCTTTCTGCCGCGCTCCACCTTCTGGACCGGAGGGCACCTGTGGTAGGAGGAGGTGTTCCGGATCAGCCGAGGGCGACCGCCGAGGCGCATCTCAGGCGGACTCCCTGATCCATCACCCTCCTCGAAGATTCCCATGACCATGATCCAACCCGGAGCGAAGGCCCCCGCCTTCCAGCTCGACAGCCACCTCGATTCGAAGGTGAGCTCGGCCAGCTTCGCGGGGAAGAAGAACGTCCTGTTGGTGTTCTACCCGCTCGACTTCACGCCCACATGAAGCATCGAGATCCCCGGCCTGAACTCGCTGCTCGCGAAGTTCGAACAGGCCAACACCCAGGTCCTGGGTGTCTCCGTCGATAGCAAGTACTGCCACAAGGCCTGGGCCGAGACCTTCGGCGGCATCCAGTTCCCGCTCTTGGCCGACTTCCATCCCAAGGGCGCGGTGGCCAAGTCCTACGGCCTGATGCTCGAGGACAAGGGCATCACCGACCGCGCGACCGTGCTGATCGGCAAGGACGGCAAGGTCCTGTGGTCCGAATCGGTCGGCCCCGGCGGCGCGCGCGTGCCGGGCCAGCTCCTGAGCAAGGTCCAGGAGCTCTGCAAGTAGACGCCACGGGCCGGGGGGCGCGTCGCTCCCCGGCCTGGTTCGGCCGGCGGTGGGCCCGGAGGGCCGGGAACGCGCGTTCCGCAGCGGGTCTCGCTCCTCGCAGCGGTCAGGGTCCATTCCGGGCGAGCCGCCTGGATTGGTTCGCCCGATTCTCGCCTGGCTCTTACCCTGGTCCTTCGTCTCCCGAGGAGGGAGGCTCACGATCCATGTGTTCCGGGGCGTACCACGGATCCGGTCGCTGCAGGTGGCGGGCGCGATTCGCTCGGTCTTGGCGTGCGAGGTCGACGACGCGGCGACGCGGCGGATGATGGAGCTCTTCAACACGAAGCTGTGGGAGGAGCACGCGCCGAAGGCCCGGGCGCCGTGGGAGGCGAGAAGGAGCCTGTGCGCGGAGGGCGCGCCGGTGCGGGACTGGGCGGGGTGGGTGTCGAGGGGGGATCCGCGGTGACACGGTCACTCGTGCTCCTCGTTCCGCTGCTGGTCGCGCGACTCGCGACACAGGACTCCCCAGCGATCGCGCTGTCGCCCGCTCCCTCGCCCTTCGACGAGGTCCACGCCCTCGAGCTGACCGCCGACGACCCGCCGCTGATCGAGGGCCGAGGCCCGACGGCGATCGTGGAGCTCGAGATCGGCTTCTCGGGCACGCTGCACCTCTGGACGCGCTCGGAGCTGGATCTCTTCCTGCGCGTCGAGGACACCGACGACGGCAGCCTCCTCGCCGAGGACGACGACTCGGGCGGCACGAGCGTGCCCTACGTCCGCCTCGCTGTGGAGAAGGGCGCCCACCTCGCCGTCCTCATCGCCTCCGCGAGCGCCGGCGCGCTCGGCCCGCTCGAGCTCCACGTCGTCGCGGCTCCCGAGACCGAGGCCACGCTGGAGGCGGCCCGCGCCACGACGGAAGGACTGGCCGAGGTGGAGAGGCTACGACGGGAAGGCGATCCGGACGGCGCCCGAAGCCGGATCGAGCAGCTCTTGACGGAGCTCCTCTCCACACCGGGAGGCGAGCGGAGTGACGCGGTGGCCCGAGCGTGCTCGCGGCTCGGATCCCTCGCAGAGGAGCTCTACGACCTGGACACGGCACGAACGGCGCGGGGGGTCATGCGGGATCAATGCGAGCGCACTCTCCCCCCCGACCACGCCGCCCTCATCGCCGCCCGACGCATGCTGGCCATCCTCCTGAAGAAGCAGGGCGACCTCGCCGGCGCCCGCGCGCTCGAGGAAGCCGTCCTCGCGGCCTGCGAGCGGACGCTACCCGAGGACCACCCCGATCTCCTCGCCACCCGGCAGAACCTGGCCGCCACCCTGTTCGAGCAGGGCGATCTCGTTGGCGCCCGCGCGCTCTTCGAGGCGGTGCTCGAGGCGCGCGAGCGATCGCTACCCGAGGACCACCCCGATCTCCTCGCCACCCGGCAGAACCTGGCCGAGGCGCTGGCGGCCATGGGCGATCTCGCCGGTGCCCGTGCGCTCGAGGAAGCGGTGCTCGAGGCCTACGAGCGGACACTTCCCGAAGGTCACCCCAACCTCCTCATCGTCCGCCTGAACCTGGCCATCACGATGAGGGAGATGGGCGACCTCCCCAGCGCCCGCGCGCTCGGGGAAGCGGTGCTCGAGGCCTACCAGCGCACGCTCCCGGAGGACCAGCCTGACATCCTGAGCGCCCAGGGGATTCTGGCCAGCACGATGAAGGCGATGGGCGACCTCGCCGGCGCCCGCGTGCTCGAGGAAGCGGTGCTCGAGGCCTACGAACGGACGCTCCCCGAGGACCACCCTGACCTCCTGAGCGCCCGTCTGAACCTGGCCGGCACGATGCAGCAGCAGGGCGACCTCACCGGCGCCCGCGCGCTCGAGGAAGCGGTGCTCGAGGTCTACGAGCGGACGCTCCCCGAGGACCATCGCGATCTTCTGGGCGCCCGGCTGAACCTGGCCAACACGATGCAGTCGATGGGCGACCTTCCCCGCGCCCGCACGCTCGAGCAAGCGGTGCTCGAGGGCTTCGAGCGGTCACTCCCCGAAGGTCACCCCGACCTCCTTCTCGTCCGCCTGAACCTGGCCGAGACCATGGGGGAGATGGGCGACCTCGCCGGCGCCCGCGCGCTCGAGGAAGCGGTGCTCCAGGCTCGCGATCGCACCCTCCCCGCCGACCATCCCGACCTCCTCTGCGCCCGGCAGAACCTGGCCGTCACGATGGCGAGCATGGGGGACCTCCCCGGCGCCCGCGCGCTCGTCGGGCCACAGATCGCCGGGATGCGCGCGCTCGTGCTGGGCTCGCTCGCCCTGGCGCCGCGCCAGGCGAGGGAGGCCGTCGGGGGCGAGGCCAATCACCTCGCGGGAGCTCTTTTCTTGACCCGAGGTGCCGACCCGGACCTGCAGGGTCCCGCCTTCGAGCTCCAGGAGACGATGCGGATGGTGGTCGGCGAGTCGGCGCGCGCGCTGCGCGCGACGGAGGATCCGGAGGTCCGCGCCGTGCTCGAGGAAGCAGGACAAGTCCGCGCCGCGCTGGGCGACCTGGCGTCGCGCTCGTCGGAGCGTGATCCCTCGGTCCTGTCGGCCGAGCTGACGCGCCTCCTGCAGGAACGCGACCGTCTGGAGCGGGAGGCCAGCCTGAAGGTGGCGGCTCACGACGTCGTGACACGCGCTATCGAGATCGGCCCGCTGGCGCGAGCGCTCGAGGAGGGGGCGGCGCTGGTCACCTACCGGCGGATCGCGCACTGGGAGCAGGAGGAGGAGAGGGGGCCGATCGTGGTAGGCCGCGATCACCTGCTCGCTCACGTGCTCGCCTCCGACGGAACGCTGCGGCGCATCGACCTCGGCGAGGCGGCGGAGCTGGAGGATCGGGTGACCGCCTGGCGTGCGGCCGTCGGAGCGCCGCTGTTACGCGGGCTCGCCGCGGAGGAGGAAGACGAAGGCGATCGAGAAGAGGCGGCGGGCGAGGCCCTTCGGGCGCGGTTGCTCGATCCGGTGCTGGCCGTGCTCGATGACGGCGTGGAGCGGCTGCACGTGTGCGCGGACGATCTCGTGTACCTGGTGCCGCTGGACGCGCTGCCGTTCGAGGAGGGCCGCGTCGGGGATCGCTGGACCCTCGTGAACGAGGTCTCATGCGCGCAGCTGGTCGCGCCGGGCCGCGAGGAGAAGGAAGGGAAGGGGCTGCTGGCGCTGGGAGGCGTCGATTACGACGTAGGCGCGGAGGCCAGCGAGGCGCCCCACGCCGCAGGCGCCACGCGCAGCGCGATGCCGGACGAGTTCTCGAAGCTCTTGCAGACGCGCTTCGAGGTGGAGACGACGGGGGCGCTGGCCGAGGACCTGCTCGAGATCGAGCCGTTGGTCCTGACGCGCAAGGACGCGACGAAGGCGGCGCTCTTCGAGCAAGCGCCCGGCAAGCGCTACCTCCATCTCGCGACGCACGGCTGGTTCGCGGACGAAGGGATGAAGTCGACCCTGGACGAGGAGCCTGGTTCACGCGGCTGGACCCCCATGAGCGTCGAGCAACGCGTGACCGGCATGGCGCCGATGCTGCTCTGCGGCCTGGCGCTGGCCGGCGCGAACCGGCCGATGGACTCCCTCGGCCGCCGGCCGGGGATCCTGACCGCCGAGGAGCTGTGCTCGCTCGACCTCTCGGCCTGCGACCTCGCGGTGCTCTCGGCCTGCGAGACGAACGTCGGCATCCGCCGCGCGGGCCAGGGGATCCAGTCGCTGCAGGCGGCGCTGTACGCCGCGGGGGCGCGGAGCTCGATCACGAGCCTCTGGAAGGTCGACGACGCGGCGACGCGGCGGCTGATGGAGCTCTTCTACACGAAGCTGTGGGAGGAGCGCGCGCCGAAGGCCCGGGCGCTGTGGGAGGCGAAGCAGGTCCTGCGCGACGAGGGCGCGCCGGTGCGGGACTGGGCGGCATGGGTGCTGACGGGGGATCCGGAGTGATGCTCGCGCTCGCGTTCCACGTTCCGCTGCTCCTCGCACAGGGCTCCGCGCCGATCCCGCTCTCGCCCACCCCCTCACCGTTCGACGAGGTCCACCCCTCGAGCTGACGGCCGACGACCCCGCGCTGATCGACGGCCGCGGCCCGACCGCGATCGTCGAGCTCGAGGCCCCACGTCCCCGGACCCCATGCGTACGGTCAGGTCCACGTCCAGTGTGGCCCGTGGCTCGCCGTGAAGCGTGCTCGCGGCCGAGCCCTATGGCCGTGGGCCAGGACCCGTGCAGGCCGGCCCCGTGCTCGAGACCCGTGCTAGGATCGCCGGCAACGGAGGGGAGCATGACCAGGGGGAATCGTGCTGGGCAGCGGGGCCCGAGCCTGCAGTTCGGCTGCTGGAATCGGTGGAAGGGCGTGGGTCATGGACCGGAGCACGGATGGAGCCCGGGGCGAAGGCTTGCATCGAGGAGAAAAGCGATGAAGCAGACGGGACAACGAGCCGCGACGGGATGCCGCCGCGTGCGCGCGAGGTGTGTACTCGGCCCGGGCCTGGCCGCGCTGCTCGCGAGCTGCGGAGCCGGGACGGCCGCGATCGTCGGCGGCTCGTCCAGCGATTCGGGCACCGGCAACGCCCCGACCACGGTCGGGTCGCTGGTCGCGATCGAGTCGCGCACCTCACCGGCGCTGCTGCGCTTCACGCTGTTCGACCGCGAGTCCGACCCGGCGCGCGTGCGCCTGCGCTACCTGGCGCCGGGCGCGCCGCTCGCGCAGGGACTCGACCTCCTCTTGGTCGGCCCGCCCCTCGGGCCGATCGGCACCAGCCCGCTCGGCGAGATCACGACCGTCGCCTGGGACTTCGCGACCCAGCTCGGCGGCACGGCCTTCACGCCGGGTCTCACCGTCGTCGTCACGGTGAACGGCGCGGACGAGCTCGTCTCGCTCGGCAACGCCGCGCTCATCGACGTCGGCAACGACGCGCCCGAGATCCTGACGGCGACCGTGCCGGGGCCCACCGTCGAGGTCGGCGGTCCCCTCGTGATCCCGATCCTCGTGCGCGATGCGGGCGCGGATCCGCTCGACCTCGTGATCCAGTTCGAGGGTCCGGGCGGAGCCTGGTCCCCGGCCCGACCCGCCGGTCTGGCGCCGGGCACGCCGACGCCGGCCGTCGCGCTGGCGGGCGTGCCGAGCGACGCCGACGGGCAGCTCGCCAGCTTCGTGTGGGACAGCAGCGCCGATCTGCCCGGCGCGGACGCCCTGGTCCGCCTGCGGATCGCGGCCGACGACGGGCTCGAGAGGTCGGAATTCCTCGCGACCGACGCCTTCCACGTCGACAACAACGCGCGGCCCAGCCTGCGCCTGCTCGACGCCTCGCTCGTGGTCAGCGAGGACGAACGCGAGGGCCTCAGCCTGCCTTTCGTGGTGACGGACGCGGAGTCCGACCCGCTCGACGTCGTGCTGCAGTGGAAGCTCGCGGGCACCGAGTTTCCGGCGCTCGAGCTCGAACCCGAGGCCCTGCGGGCCGTCCTGGCCGATCCGCTGCGCCGCCGCGAGCTGCAGATCGTCAGCGAACGAGCGCTCGTGCACCGCGGACGCGTCGCGCGCCTGCCGGAAGGGCTCGACCCGCTTCGACACGTGCGCCTGCCTGAGCTCGGGCGCCAGGAGATCCATGCGCTGGCGCGCGGGCTCCCGGGCCGGGTGCTCGAGTTCCCGCGCGCGCTCGTCCCGCGTCCGCTCGGCGCGGCGTGGACCGAGCACGCCGTGCGGCGCCCGGTGGCCGCGCTGCCCACGGAGGACGAGCTCGGCGCGTGGGTCCTGGACGAGCCCACGCCCGGCCGCTGGCGTCTGCTCGCGCTCGAGCTCGAGAGCGGCGCGCCGCAGCGGGTCGTGGCGAGCGGTGTGGGCCGACCGCGCGTCCTGGCGGCGGACCCGGGCGATGGCTGGCTGGTCGGCCTCGAGCACGGCACCGACTTCGAGGTGCGCTGGATCGCCGAGGACGGCACGCTGCGCGATTCGCTGCGCGCCTCCGAGCACGGACTGGCGGGCCCGCTGCGCGGACTGGCCGCGCGCGCGAGCGGGCTGTGGCTCGCGAGCGCGGACCGCGCGCTGCTCGAAGGGCGCTTCGCAGGTCCCGAGGGGCGCATCACGCCCGTCCTCGACGGGCTGGACGAGCCCTGGGGTATCGCGCTCGATCCGGACCACCCCGAGCGCGCCTTCCTGGCTGAACACGATTCCGTCCAGGGCGGCGTGCCGGGCCGCGTGAGCGTGGTGGACCTGGTCGCGCGCGTCCTGCGGCCGCTGCGCGCCGAGGATCCCGGGCTGCCGCGTCCGACGGCCCTGGTGCTCGACGAGAAACGGCGTCAGCTCTACGCGCTGACGGACGCGGACCCGAGCGACGCGCTCCTCGAGCTGCGCGGCGTCCATCTCGGCGGCCTGCGCGCCTACGAGCCGTTCACCGTCGCCGACGAGCTCCCCGCCGGAGCGACCTCGCTGGCCTTCGGCGCGCGCGACCTGCGCCTCCTCGCGCTACCCGAGACGGACGAGCTCGCGGCCGGCGGCGGGGTGGGCGTGCGCCGCACGATCGTGGAGGGCCCCGACCCGGCGCCCTACGAGAGCGCGCGCCAGGTCGCCACGGTGGAGCCGCCGCTCGTCGCGCCGATTCCGCCGGGATCGCCCTGGCGCCTGGCGGGAACGCTCGGCGCCGCGCGGTCCAGCCCGGAGGGCGTGCTCAATCTGCTGCTGTGGGACCTGCCCGCGGACTTCGAGACCGATGCCGACGTCGTGATCCGCGCGATCCCACTGGACCGCGACGTCGGCACGCTCGACGAGAGCATCGTCAGCAAGCACGCCAGCGTGTTCGGCTTCGACGCCGAGAGCGAGCCGCGCGAGCTCGCGACGCCCTTCGTGGTGGGGAGCACCGACGAGACGGCCCTCGCGCTCGCGGATCTCGACGGCGACGGACTCGCGGACCTGGTGGCGTCGTCCTCGCGCATGCACGCGATCGTCCTGTTCCACCAGGCGCAGGGGACGTTCCCGGCCACCCCCGATCGGATCCTGCCCCTGCCGAGCGGCGCGTTCCCGCAGGACATCGCCTGCGGCGACCTCGACCAGGACGGCCGGGAGGACGTGCTCGTGGCCTGCGGCGGCATCCACTCCGTCGCGGTCTTCCTGCAGGGCCCCCTCGGCCTGCCGGACGAGCCGAGCCTGTTCCTGGAGCTCGACGGCAGCCCCCGCCGGCTGGCCCTGGCCGACCTGGACCTCGACGGCCAGACCGACGTCCTGGTCGCGTCGACCGGGACGAACGACATCCGCACGTTCGTCCGTGGCGCGGGCGGCGCCTTCGTGCTGGCCCCCGATCGCCTGCGTTTCTTCACGGCCGAGCCCAGCGACGTCGTCGCGGGCGACGTCGACGGCGATGGCGACGTGGACATCGTCGGTGGTCGCGCCGACACGGGCGCGGCCTGGCTCTTCGAGCGCCGGCCGGACGGCAGCTACCCGGCGGTCAGGACGCACGTCTTCGACGCCGTCGACAAGGTGAACACGCAGCTCCTGCTCGAGGACATGAACGGCGACGGGACCAGCGATCTCGTGTGCGTCTCGAACGGCGCGCTCGACCTCTTCGGCGGAGGCGGCCTCGGGGCCGTCTCGCTGTTCTACCTGGGCGCGGGCGAGCTGCCGCCGGAACCCCACGCGCCCGACGTGGTGATCCCGATCCAGTTCGGACGGGAAGTCGCGATCCGCGACCTCGACGGCAACGGCGAGCGCGACATCGTGGTCGCGCAGCTGGGCTTCATCTTCGGCCCGATCGGCGGCCTGCGGATCTACCTGCAGCGTGACGGCGCGTTCGAGCACCATCTGCTGCTCGACGACGCGCGCTACTACTCGCGCGTGATCGTCGACGACGTGGGAGCGGACGGCTCCCTCGAGATCGTCACGCTCGGGACCCCGGGCAACGTCCGGGTCTGGCAGGCTGGCGGCGGCGGGCTCGACTTCGAGACGCCCGATGCCCTCCTGGCCACGCCGTGCGTCCCCTTCGTCAGCGTGTGCAGGCTCGTCGGATCGGGAGACTTCGACGGCGACGGCCTGATCGATCTCCTGGAACACTCGCAGCCCAGTTCTTCTCCAGGGGATGCACTCCTGCGCATCCGGCGACAGGAGAGCCCGCGGCTGTTCGAGGCCCAGCCGAGCGTCTCGATCCCGTCGGAGCTCGAGAGTCCACTATCGCCCCTCTCCGCGGACCTGGACGGAGACGGCCGCCTCGACCTCGTCACCAGGATCGCGAGCGGATACCGCGTGCAATATGGCCGGGGCAGCACCGGTGCGCCGAGCTTCGAGCCGGGACCGCGCCTCTCCGACGCGGACGCCAGTCTCGTCGGGATCGAGGACTTCGACGGCGACGGGCGCTTCGACCTCGCCTTCCTGAACGTGACGACCACGATGGCCGTGTCGATCCATCTCGGCCAGCCCGGCGGAGCGTTCCCGGAGTCCCCCGACCTCGTGATCCCCATCGCGGGCCAAGACGTCTTCAGGGCGCAGCTCGCCGACGTGAACGCGGACGGACGAGCGGACCTGCTCCTGAGCGGGACGGGCCTCGTCCTGCAGGTGTTCCTCGGCGTCGAGGGTCAGCTCATCGCGAGCGACCCTCGCTACACGATCGCCGATCCCGTCGGATTCAGCCTGCGCACCCTGACGGTGGACGATCTGGACCGCGACGGCCTGCCCGACCTGATCTTCGGCCTCGAGGGCGCGCTCGCGGTCTTCTTCCAGGGCGCGGGCGGCTTCTCCGCCTCAGCCGATCTCCTGCTCCCCCTGACCGACGTGGTCGCTCTCGGGACCGGGGACCTCGAGGGTGACGGCGACCTCGACATCCTCGGCCAGTCGGTCCGTCCCCCCGCGGGCAACGGCTTTGCCGGCCTCTTCGCGTTCCCCTGGACCGCGCATCGGCGCCTGGGTTTCCTCGGCTCGGCGGCGCGCGGAGGCCAGGCGACGCCCTTCGTGCTCGGCGACGTCGACCTGGACGGCTCGCTGGACGTCGTCAGCACCGTCGGAACCGCCGTCGTCCTGCAATACGGGAAGTAGGGCGAGCTCCCCGGGCCGCCGGATCCGAGCTCAAAGCCCAGGGAGCGAGCGCGGCTCTGGAGCGGATCGCAGCACGAGATCGGTGGCGCGCGGGCCGCGCGAGACGCCGTCGATCGGGCGGCCGAGCCGGGCCTCGAGGCGCGCCAGGAAGGCGCCCTCGTCGGCGGGAAGGTCCTCGAGCTCCACGGCGCAACGCGCGATGAGCTCGGTCAGGCGCAGCTGGCGCTCGAGCGGCGGGGACGCGTGCGCGACGAGCTGGCCGGCGGCGTCGACCAGATCCGGCGCGGGCGTCTCGGGTCGATAGCGCGTCGCGACCGGCCAGTACGGACGGGCACGGAGCAGGTCGACGTGCGTGAGCACCAGCGCCTCGAGCTCGCCGGCCAGCGCCAGCGCGAGGCGCGCGAGCACGGCGTCGAACCAGCCGTAGCGCACCGGCCCTTGCCACGGATTCGGGGCGTTGTGGTCGCCGCGCGGGCGGACCTCGCTCGATTCGGACGGCAGCGGGCCGGGGCCGTGCCGCAGCGCGTGCGTGCGCAGCACGCCCCACACGCCGAGCTCCAGCCCGGGCGCGGCCTCGGCCAAGAGCTCGCGCGCGTTCCGGGCGGTGCAGTCCGACCAGGTGCAGTGCGGGAGGAAGCCCAGCGTCTCGTCCAGCAGCAGCCCCTGCGCGCCCTCGAAGATCACCGCCGGAGTCGCGCGCAGCCAGGCGGCCAGCAACGCGTCCGGCGCAACGGTGCGTGCGAGCGGCGTGACCGCCGCGACCCAGCGCTCGACCACGCCTTCGTCCTGGAAGACGGCTCGTTCGCGCTCCGCCGCCGGGCCCTCGGACCGTTCGCCGAGCTCGGCGTACAGGCGCTCGCGGATCGAGGCCAGCTTGCGGCGCAGGCGCGGCGGATCGCGCAAGTCCGCGGCGGCCACGGCCTCGTCCGGGTAGGCGTGCGCGTGCGCGACCGTCTCGCCGACGCCGACCCCGCAGCTCCCGTGGCGTGCGGCGCCGCGGGCGAGCTCGCGCAGGCGGTTGGCCGCCTGGTGGAAGGGCGTGACGATGCGCGCGCGCTCGCTGATGCACACGCGCTCGAGCGGCGCGGGAACGCCCTTCGTGGCCAGCACGCCGGTCTCGAGCACCAGCGCCGTCGGGTGCACGAGCACGTGGCGCGACAGGAAGGTGCGCACGCCGGGCAGGAAGCTCGCCGCGCCGAGCTGGGCGAAGGTGTGGTGCCGGCCCTCGGGCGTGACGACGTTGTGGCCCGCCTGCGCGCCGCCGTTGAAGCGCACGACCACGCCGGCGCCCGTGCGCCGCGCCAGGTAGTCCGTCACGAGCCCCTTGCCGCAGTCGCCGAAGCCGAGATCGAGGGCTGCGAACGCCCGCGGCGCGGCCGTCATCTCCCGAACAGCCGCTTGATCGCGTGCGGAATCCCGCCTGCCGCGGGCGCGGCGCCGCCCGCCGGTGCGCGGCCGCGCGCCTCGGCCAGCGGACGCAGGGCCCGCAGCGTGCGCGACACGCCGTCGGGCTCGACGCCCGCGCCGCGCAGCACGCGCTCGAGCTCGTCGAGGTTGGCGAGCGCGCCCTCGCACAGCGAGATCGCGCCGGCCGCGGCGTGGCACACGTCCTCGGGCCGCTGGGTGCAGATCACGTGGTCGCCGAGCAGATCGCGCCAGCGCCGCTCGCACTTCTTGGCCCGCGCCGGGTCCGGGATGATGAAGAACGGCGCGTAGCTCTTGTGCAGCTCGGCCACGATCTCCTCCACCTCGAGGTCGCCGTCCAGGCGATCGCCGACCACCGTCTCGACCACGTGGCGCGAGAGCGTCGGATACGGGAGCTCGTCCCCGGTCATCACCAGATAGCCGCGCTTCCCACGCTTGGCCACGCAGTCCATCTCGGTGTGCAGCGCCAGGAAGTACATGGCCAGCTCGTACGATTCCTGCCCCGTGCCCCCGCCGCCGCCCTCGAGGAAACTCCAGGTGAGCCACTGGTCCATGAGCTCGGCGGTCGACTCGAACTGGCCCACCTGCAGCGGCGCCCGGTCGGAGGTCGCATCGCCGACGGCGCAGAACAGGAGCTGCGGATCGCGCACGCGGCAATCGCCGAGCATCTTCATGAAGCGCGGCAGCTCGCGCTGGGCCAGGAGCCGCGGGATCTGGTCCATCGAGCCCGTGACGTCGAGCGCGAAGACGATGCTCAGCGACTGCGGGTGCGCCTCCGAGTCGCGGCTCTCGCGCAGCTTGACGCCCTTCGGATCCATCAGCGGATGACACCTGCGCTGCCGGAAGACCTCTTCCCCCGGGGTCGCCGCGCGGGTGCGCACGATGGCGTCGTGGGCTTCGCTGCTGTAGCTGCCGTATCCCATGTCGCTTCCTCGCTCTAGGCGAGCTCCAGTGGACAGAACGTCGGTCGGCCGAAGAGCTGCTGTGCGAGCGCGCCGAGGCGCTCGCGCAGGGCCCAGGCCTCGAGCTCGCCGCGGCCGTTCGCGACCGACTCGAGGAGTTCCGCCAGCGGCGCCGGGACGCCGGACGGGACGCGTCCGCCGGCGTCGGCGCCGAGGACGAACTGGATCGCGCGAGCGCTCATGCTCACGTCGTGCTGGGGCAGGAGCTGCCCGCCGTCCAACAAGGCGCGCGGATAGCAGCGCTCGTACGCCTGACACAGCGCGAGCAGCGCCGCGCCGGGCGCGCCCGCGCACGAGAATCCGACCAGGCGCACGCCGTGCTCGCCGCGCTCGACCAGGAGGTGCTGCGGCAGGACCGCGCCGTGCACCAGTCCGTTCTCGTGCAGCGCCGACAGGATCTCCAGCACGCGCCGCCACATCCACACCGCGGCGCGCGCCTCGACGCCGGCGGGAAGCGCGGCGCGCACGTGCTCGAAGGTGTGCTCGAACCCGGGCGCCCAGCCGAGCAGCAGGCGGGGCGAGCCCGAGCTCGGCTGCGGCTCGCACCGGATCGGCTGCGGCAGCCGGCTGCGCAGGATCGCCAGGCCCGGCCCGTCGCTTGCGGCGAGCTGCGTCAGGGCGCGCCACTCCTGCTCGAACAGGGGCGCATCGGCGCGCTCCCGCAGGACCTTGAGCAGCGCGCGCTCGCCCGGCCAGCGCTGGCGCACGACCTGGAACACGTCCGAGATCTCGCCGCGCGCGACGGGCGCGAGGAGGATCCAGGCCTCGCCACCCACCTCGACCGTCTCGGCCCCGAGCGGCGGCTCGGAGTTCCGCCACGCCTCGCGGGCCGCGCGAAAGCGCGCCACCGACACGATCCCCTCGTCCAGCTGGACCGTCGCGTTGCAGTAGGCGCAGCTCGCGACGCGCGCGAAGGGGCTGGCGCTGACGACGGCGCCGCAGTTCGGACACTTGTGGACGCGTTCCGGCACGAGCCAGCTCTGCCTCCGGCTCGGAGGCGCCGGCAGGCTACCCAAAACGGCTCCGGTCCGTCGACCGGACCGGGCGTCCGTCCTGGCGCAGGCGCTCGTCCAGCGACGCCGTTGCCTCCTCCTCAGCGCGTGCTCGCCTTCAAGCCGACGTGGACCGGGAACTGGCAGCTGGACTGGTTCCCCCGGTCATCGGTCGCCGTGCAGTGCACGATCGTCGTGCCGCGCGGGAAGAAGCTGCCCGAGGGTGGCGTGCACACGATGTCGGGCGAAGGGTCCAGATTGTCGGTCGCGGTGACCGTGAAGCTCACTGACTCGCCTGGCGGGCCCCCGAAAGGGTCGCGGACGGTCACCGACGAGGGGCAGAAGAGCGTCGGCGCGGTGGAGTCCGGGCAGCCCCACCTGGCGAGGTAGCTGTCGCCGGAGTCGATGGCGCTGCCGAAGGATCCGCCGGCGTAGAGCGCCGCGCCGTTGCCGTCGTCGAACACCGTCAGGTCACGGACTCTGTCGTTCAAGCCGCTGCCGAGCGCCGTCCAGCTCGAGCCGTCCCACTTCGCGATCCGGTTCGCCGCCACTCCGTCCATGCTAGTGAAGAATCCTCCGGCGTAGAGCGCCGCGCCACCGCCGTCGTCGAACACCGCCAGGGTAGAGACGTCGGCGTCCACGGAGGTCACGCCGCCGGCGAGCGCCGTCCAGCCCGAGCCGTCCCACTTCGCGACCTGCCTCACCGCCACACCGCCCGCGCTCGAGAAGCCACCTCCGGCGTAGAGCGCCGAACCGCCGCCGTCGTCGTACACCGCCAGGGCAGAGACGAAGGCGTCCATGCCGCCGCCGGCGAGCGCCGTCCAGCTGGAGCCGTTCCACTTCGCGATCCGGCTCGCCGCCACCCCGCCCGCGATTCCGAAGTTGCCCGCGGCGTAGAGCGCCGGTCCGCCACCGTCGTCGTACACCGCCAGAGCATTGGGACCCGTGCCGACCTGGAGACCGGAGCCGAGCGCCGTCCAATTCGCGCCGTTCCACTTCGCGATCCGGTTCGCCGCCACCCCGCCCGCGCTGGTGAAGCCGCCTCCGGCGTAGAGCGCTGCCCCGCCGCCGTCGTCGAACACGATCAGGGCACGGACTCGGGAGTTCACGCCGCTGCCGAGCGCCGTCCAGCTCGAGCCGTCCCACTGCGCGACGCGGTTCGCCGCTACCCCGCCCGCGCTGGTGAAATCGCCTCCGGCGTAGAGCGCCGCACCGCCACCGTCGTCGTACACCGTCAGGGTATGGACCGTGCCGTTCATGCCGCTGCCGAGGGTCGTCCAGCTCGAGCCGTCCCACTTCGCGACACGGTCCGCCGCAGCCCCGCCCGCGCTGGTGAAGTCGCCTCCGACGTAGAGCGCCGCACCGCCGCCGTCGTCGAACACCGTCAGGGTCCTGACCTCGCAGTTCACGCTGCCGGTGGTGAGCGCCATCCAGCTCGAGCCGCTCCACTCCGCGATCCGGTTCGCGAACACCCCGCCCGTGCTCGTGAACTCGCCTCCGGCGTGGAGCGCCGCACCGCCGCCGTCGTCGAACACCGTCAGGGCGTAGACACTGCTGTTCATGGCGCTGCCGATCTGCGACCAGCTCACGCCGTTCCACCTTGCGACCACCCCGTCCACGTTCGAGCCGCCACCGGCGTAGAGCGCCGCACCGCCGCCGTCGTCGAACACCGTCAGAGCACGGACGTCGGCGCTCATGCCGGTGCCGAGCGCTGCCCAGCTCGAGCCGTCCCACTTCGCGATCCGGTTCGCCCCCACCCCGCCCGCGTTCGTGAACTCGCCTCCGGCGTAGAGCTCCGCACCACCGCCGTCGTCGAACACCGTCAGGGCACTGACGGCTGCGTTCACGCCGCTGCCTGGTGCCGTCCAGCTCGAGCCGTCCCACTTCGCGATCCGGTTCGCCGCCGCCCCGCCCGCGATCAAGAAAGATCCCCCGGCGTAGAGCACCGGGCCACCGCCGTCGTCGAACACCGTCAGGGCAAGGACGGTGGAGTTCATGCCGCTGCCGAGCGCCGCCCAGCTCGAACCGTCCCACCTTGCGATATGGTTCGCAGGCACCCCGCCCACGCTATTGAAGAAGCCGCCGACATAGAGCGCCGGACCGCCGCCGTCGTCGAACACGGTCAGGGCCCAGACGGTGCCGTTCATGTCCAAGCCGCTGCCGAGGGCCGCCCAGCTCGAGCCGTTCCATTTCGCGATCCGGTTCGCGCTCACGCCGCCCGCGCTGGTGAAATCGCCGCCGGCGTAGAGCGCTGCGCCTCCGCCGTCATCGAACACCGTCAGGGCATGGACCGCGAAGTCCACGTCGCCGCCGGCGAGGGCTGTCCAGCTCGAGCCGTCCCACTTCGCGATCCACGCCGCCACTCCACCGGCGCTACTGAACTCGCCGCCGGCGTAGAGCGCCGGGCCGCTGCCATCGTCGAACACCGTCAAGGTGCGGACGGCGGCGTTCGTGCCCGGCTGTGGCCCGAAGGTCGGCAGCCAGTTCGGAGGACAGGGGCTCCCGCGCGCGAGCACGAGCGCTCCGGCCCACACGCTCCTGGACACCGCGGACAGCGCGACCTGCTGGCTCGCGACGAGGCTCCCGCCCGTGCCGCCCACGGCCGTGACCTGCACGCTCGAGGCCTCGGAAGGCACCTCCACCGTGATGCGGTAGTTCCCGCTCGCATCCGTCACGGCCTTGCCGCCGGCGCTGCTGACGACTACCGCGCCCTCGACCGGATTCCCGTCGGGGCCGAGCACGACGCCCTCGAGCTCGAGCTGCCGGCGGAGATCGACGTTCCCGGTCGGTGCGACCCGAGCGCGTTCGTCGGGTCGGCTGGTCTGCGCCGAGGCCCAGGGGCTCGGCGTGAGAGCCCCGATGGAAAGCAGGAACACAAAAGACAGTCTCGACCCAAGATGCATCGGAAGCCTCCTGTGTAGAGGACGGAGTCAAGGACCCCAGCGATTCTAGATCTGGCCCGATTTGCCCGCCAGCCCGGGGGATCCCCGAGCTGCGCGGGATGTTCGCCAGCGCGACTGGGCGCGGGCGGAGCCGGGCTCCTCGTCAGCGCGTGCTCGTCTTCAGGCCGACGTGGACCGGGAACTGGCAGCTGGACTGGTTCCCCCGGTCATCGGTCGCCGTGCAGTGCACGATCGTCGTGCCGCGCGGGAAGAAGCTGCCCGAGGGTGGCGTGCACACGATGTCGGGCGAAGGGTCCAGATTGTCGGTCGCCGTGACCGTGAAGCTCACTGACTCGCCTGGCGGGCCCCCGAAGGGGTCGCGGACGGTCACCGACGAGGGGCAGAACAGCGTGGGCGCGGTGGAGTCGCAGCCCCACGTGGCGAGGTAGCTGTCGCCGGAGTCGATGGCGCTGCCGAACGATCCGCCGGCGTAGAGCGCCGAACCGCCGCCGTCGTCGAACACCGTCAGGGCGACGACTGCGCCGTTCATGCCGCTGCCGAGCGCCGTCCAGCTCGAGCCGTCCCACTTCGCGATCCTGTTCGCCGCAACCCCGCCCGCGACCGTGAATTGGCCTCCGGCGTAGAGCGCCACGCCGCCGCCGTCGTCGAACGCCGTCAGGGCAGAGACGACGGTGTTCACGCCGCTGCCGAGCGCCGTCCAGCTCGAGCCGTCCCACTTCGCGATCCGGCTCGCGGCCACGCCGCCCGCGATCCCGAAGTCGCCTCCGACGTAGAGCGCCGGACCGCCGCCGTCGTCGAACACCGCCAGGGCAGTGACGAAGGCGTCCACGCCGCCGGCGAGGGCCGTCCAGCTCGAGCCGTTCCACTTCGCGATCCGGCTCGCCGCCACTCCGCCCGCGCTCGTGAAGTCGCCTCCGACGTATAGCGCCGGGCCACCGCCGTCGTCGAAAACAGCAAGCGCCTGGGGACCCGTGCCATCGACACCGCTGCCGAGGCTCGCCCAGCTCGAGCCGTTCCACTTGGCGATCCGGTTCGCCGCCACCCCGCCGGCGCTCGTGAAGTCGCCTCCGGCGTAGAGCTCCGGGCCGCCGCCGTCGTCGAACACGGTCAGGGCTCGGACGGAAGGAGCGCCCCCGCTCATCCCGCTGCCGAGCGCCGCCCAGCTCGAGCCGTCCCATTTCGCGACATTGAACACGGGCACCCCGCCTGCGGTCGTGAAGTCGCCTCCAGCGTAGAGCGCCGCACCACCGCCGTCGTCGAACACGGCCAGGGCACGGACACGGATGTTCATGCCACTTCCGAGCGCCGTCCAGCTGGAGCCGTCCCACTTCGCGATCCGCTTCGCCGCTCCGCCCGCGCTCGAGAACTCGCCTCCGGCGTAGAGCGCCGGGCCGCTGCCTTCATCGAACACGGTCACGGCCAAGACGCTGGAGTTGATTCCACCGTTGGTCAGCGCCGTCCAGTTCGAGCCGTCCCACTTCGCGATCCGGTTCGCGTCCACCCCCCCCGCGCTCGAGAAGTCGCCTCCGGCGTAGAGCGCCGGACCGCCGCCGTCGTCGAACACCGCCAATGCACGGCCTGTTCCGAGCGTGCCGCTTCCGAGCGTCGTCCATTTCGAGTCGTCCCATTTCGCGATCCCGCTCGCCAGAGCCCCGCCCGCGATCGAGAAGTCGCCTCCAGCGTAGAGCGCCGAGCCGCCGCCGTCATCGAACACGGTCAGGGCACGGACACGGATGTTCATGCCGCCTCCGAGCGCCGTCCAGCTCGAGCCGTCCCACCTCGCGATCTTCTTCGCTGCCACTCCGCCTGCGATCGTGAAGTCGCCTCCGACGTAGAGCGCCGCCCCGCCGCCATCGTCGAACACGGTCAGGGTGCGGGCTGTGGTGTTCACGCCACTGCCGAGTGCCGTCCAGCTCGAGCCGTCCCACTTCGCGATCTTGATCGCAGCCACCCCGCCTG
>CAZWAY010000001.1:0-132154 GCA_964631945.1 uncultured Planctomycetaceae bacterium | reverse complement strand
CCTCCGGCGTCTCCCACGAGCGCAGGAATCCGACGATGGCGCGGAGCTCGGCTTGGCCCAGATTGGCCAGGCTCGCCGGCCCCGGCCCGAACGGGCGCATCGGCGTGCCCTTGCGGCCGCGCGCGATGGTCGCGATCAGGAAGCCGTCCGAGGCGGCGTGCAGGAACTCGGGGTTGTTGAGGGCGGGGGCGTAGCCGCTCTTGCCGTCGGGGCCGTGGCAGGAGGCGCAGTTCTGGGCGAAGAGCTCGGCGCCCAGCGCGACCTGGTCCGCGGTCGAGGGGAACTGGCGCCAGCCGGCGCGGCCCTCGGGTTTGCGCTCGGCCAGCGTGCGCACGTAGGCGGCGACGTCCATGAACTCCTCCGTGGCCAGCTCGGCGATGCCGCCCGAGCTGAACCGGCGCATCTCGGTGCCGTGGCGGCCGAGCACCATCGTGCCGATCAGGAAGCCCTCGGGGGCGTTGGCCAGGAACTCGCGGTTGCCGAGCGCGGGGCCGACGCCGCCCTGGCCATCGAAGCCGTGGCAGCTCGCGCAGCCGGCCGAGCCCTCGTAGAGCTCGCGGCCGCGCGCGGGACTGCCGAGCACGGCCAGACGCGGCGCGAGGGCGGGCTCGGCGTGCTCCTGCAAGCGCAGCCAGGCGACCAGGTCGGCGATCTGGGCCGCGGTGAACTCGGCGATGCCCGCCGCACCCGGCGAGCGCACTCCGCCCTGCGCGCCGCCCCTCAGGAAGCCCGTCATGGGCGTGCCGGGACGGCCGTGGGCGATGGTCTCGAAGAGATAGCCGTCGGAGGCGTGCGCGAGGAAGCGCGGGTTGCGCAGCTGTGGCCCGACGCCGCCCACGGCCTCGTGACCGTGGCAGGCGGCGCAGGTGTGCTCGAAGAGCAACGCGCCGTTCTCCGGGTCGCCCTGGGCGATGCGCGCGGGCGGCAGCGCGCGCGGCGCGCTCGAGAAGCTGCGCAGGTGCGCGATCAAGTCGCCCACGTCGTCCGCCGCGAGGTCGCGCCAGGCCGGCATCGCGGTGCCGGGCCGGCCGCCCTGGATCGCGTACGCGAGGTAATCGTCGCCGACGCGCGCCAGGAACGCGTCGTTGTCCAGCGAGGGCCCGACCCCGCCCTCGCCCTGGCGGCCGTGGCAGTCCGCGCAACGCGCGCGGAAGAGCCGCGCGCCCATGTGCGCGTCGGCCTGGCCGGCCGCGACGTAGTCCAGCACCGACTGCACGTCCGTGCCGGCGTCGCCCCAGGTGCGCAGGTAGGCGAGCAGGTCGCCGACCTGCTGCGCGGGCAGATCGGCCCACGAGGGCATGCCCGTGCCCGCTCGCCCTTCCAGGATCGTGTCGATCAGGAACGAGTCCGAGGCCAGCGCCAGGAAGTCCGGCGAGTTCAAACGCGTGCCGAGCCCGCCCTCGCCCTCCAGGCCGTGACACGCGGCGCAGTTGCCGCGGTAGAGCGCGCGCCCGAAGTGGGCGTCGCCCGCCGCGCGCACGACCGAAGCCGCGTCGGCGCGCTCGGGCTTGAACGAGAGGATGTAGTCGACGAGGCCCTGCACCTGCTCGGCGCCGAGCCCGCCGTGGCCCGCGCCCCAGGCCGGCATGTTCGTGCCGCTGCGGCCGTGCTCGATGATGTAGCCGAGGTACGGTCGGTCGGCGACCGCCAGGAAGTCCTCGTTCGAGAGCGAGGGCGTGCGGATCTCCGGCACCGTGCTGCCGGCGAGGTCGCGCCCGTGACAGGCCACGCAATAGAGCTGGTACAGCTCACGGCCCGCCAGCGCCGGCGTGTCGGCGAGCACGGGCTTCGGCCGATAGCGCGGCGGCACGTCCGAGGCGCGCAGCGAGAGCATGTAGGCCGCCAGCGCGCTGGCGTCGTCGGGCGAGGAACCGATCCCGGGCATGACCGTGCCGGGGCTGAGCGCGCCCGGATCCATGAAGTGCGCGCGCAGCCATTCGAGCGGCGTGCGCGCGACGCCGGGCGGCAGGTGCGTGTAGTCGTAGCCGTGCAGACCCTTGTCGCCCACGTAGGTGAGCTCGGGGCCCTTCGCGCCACCCAGGCCGCGATAGACGTGGCAGCCGAGGCAGCCCGAGCTCGCCACGAGCTCCTTGCCGCGGTGCAGGACGTCGGCGCCGGGGATCCCGGCCGCGAGCTCGCCGCTCGAGATCTCGTGCTGGACCCGACCCGGCGCGCCGGGCGCGTACAGCTCGGCCTCGAAGCCGTAGAGCCCGCTCTCGGCGTGGCAGCGACTGCAGCTGGTGTAGACCAGCTCGCCGCGCAAGAGCGGCTCCTCCCAGTGCGGCACCTCGCCGTGGGCCTCGAGCTTGGCGACGGCGCGACCCTGGCCCTGGTGGCAGATCGTGCAGCCGAAGTCCTCGGGCGGGTGCAGCGCGAGCAGCTCGCCGGAGTGCGCGCGCAGCGGCTGGGCCTCGGCGCCCATGCTCGGGTCGTCGATGGCCGCGTGACAGGTCTGGCAGCGATCGACGCGCTCGAGCGCCGGCACGAAGGCCTGCTTCAGGCCGATCTCGTAGCTGGCCGCGAGCTCGGGCGCCAGGCGCCGGGCGTAGCGCGCCTGGGCCTCGCGCCACTCGCCCTGGAAGTTCTCGCGCCGCATCTCGGCCACCAGGAAGGCCAGCGTCCCGGCGCAGCCGAGGATCGTCAGCCACTTGAAGGCGCGCGACGCGGCCGAGGAGCCGAAATCGAGCGGGCCCGGATCGCCGTCCACTAGTGCCCTCCCGGCCAGGACGCCTGCGACCAGTAGAAGTCCCAGTTGGGTCCGCGGTGCACGGTCGCGAAGTAGGTCAGGATCGTGAAGCCCACCAGGAAGCAGGTGAACAGCGCGATCGCGCCCAGGCGCGTCGAGCCCGAGCGCCGCACCGTGCCGAGCGACCACAGCGCGAAGGCGACGACGATCACCGAGCCGGGGTTCAGGACCGTGATCGCGAGCTGCGGGATGGCGGGGAACCAGGTGCGCAGCCAGCCCTGCTGCACCGTGAACCACAGCAGTCCGACGATGAAGACCGTCGCGAACAGCGCCGAACGCAGGGCCACGCGCTTGCCCTGCACGCCCGCGAACCAGCGCCCGCTGCCCTCCGTCTCGCGATCGAGGAACGGGATCAGCATCAAGCCCACCAGCACGATGGTCGGGATCAGGATCCCGCCCGCGAAGGCGCTGTAGCTGACGAGCTCCTGCAAGCCGAGGAAGTACCACGGCGCCTTGGCCGGGTTCTCGGGCACGGCCGCGTTGGCCATCTCCTTGAGCGGCGCGTCGAAGAAGTAGCCCAGCGCGAGCACGGCCAGCGTGGTCAGCACCAGGAGCAACATCTCGGCGTTGAAGAGGTGCGGCCAGGACGGGACGGTGTGCTCGGGGCCGCGCTCGACGGCGTGCGAGCGGCCCTGCACCAGCGCCGCCAGGGCGTAGGTCTTGGCGCCGCCCTCGGGGAAGATCGCGCGGCCGTTGCGCACGTCCGGGCCCAGGTCGCGATCGACGTCCAGCGGCCGGTTGAGCCCGCCGTCCTTGCGGATGCGCCACAGGTGCACGGCGCACACCAGCGCGAGCGCGAGCGGCAGCACGATGATGTGCAGCACGTAGAAGCGCGTCAGCGCCTCCTGTCCGACCGTGCTCGAGCCCAGCAGCAGGTTCTTCGAGAGCCCGCCGGCGTCGAAGAGCTCGGTCGCGCCCAGCGCGTCGGTCACCTCGCGCGGCGACTGCGCGATGTTGGCGCCGATCGTGATGGCCCAGTAGGCGAGCTGGTCCCAGGGCAAGAGGTAGCCCGTGAACGAGAGCCCCAGCGTCAGGACCAGGGCCACCAGGCCCAGCACCCAGTTGAACGCGCGCGGTCCGGCGTAGGAGCCCGTGTAGAACACGCGCGCCATGTGCAGCAGCACGACGAAGACCATCCCGTGTGCCGCCCAGCGGTGCACGTTGCGCATCATGCGCCCGGTCGGCACGACGAAGCCGATGTCCTTGACCGAGTCGTAGGCCTGCTCGACCGAGGGCTTGTAATAGACCATCAGGAGCGCCCCGCTCACGCACAGGATCCCGAACAGGATCAGGGCGATGACGCCGAGCCCGAAGGTCGTGCTCGGCCGCAGGCTGTGGCGGTGCACGCGCGTGGACTGCACGTGCAGGAAGAAGTTCGTGAACACCGCCTGCGAGCGCGTGCGTTCGGAGTCCACGCGTCCGTGTCGCACCAGCGAGTCGCGCGCGTTGCGCGGCAGCGCCCGCAGGTTCGACTGGATCTCGCGCAGGCCTTTCATGGGCTCCCTAGACGCTCAGGCGCCGCTCGGCGTCCACGGGTCGCTCGCGGTCGATCATCAGGTCGCCGCTGGGCGCGCGACTGACCTCCAGGTAACGCAGGCGCGAGGGCGCCGGGCCCTTGGTCACCTTGCCCTCGGCGTCGAAGCGCGAGCCGTGACACGGACACACGAACTGACCGTCGGCCTCGCGGCTCGTGATGCAGCCGAGGTGCGTGCAGATCAGGCTGAGCGCGCGGAAGCCGCGCTCGTCGCGCGAGACCAGCACGTTGCGCTCGGCGATCTTCACCACCGAGCCGAGCGGATAGCGGTCGGGCGGTCCGATGCGGAACTTCGAGCCGGTCTCGGGGAACACCGAGGGCATCGGCAGCCGCAGCGCGCCGGCCAGCATCACCACGCCGGTCGAGAGGAACGACCACAGCGCCGCCAGGCCGAGGAAATCGCGGCGCCGGACCGGGGGGGCGAAGCGCTCGCTGCCGTGCAGCGGCTGATGGTTGCGCGCGTCGTTCATGCCGTCACCGTCTTGAAGCAGAACCGTTCCATCGTGATGGCCGCGTTCGGACAGCGCTCCGCGCACAGCGCGCAGCGGATGCACAGCTCGTCGTCCTTGAGGATCGCGGACACCGGGCCGTCGTAGCCGCCGAACACGGCGTCCTTCAGGCGCGCCAGCAACGAGCTCGGCTCGACCCGCTCCAGGGCCACGATCTTGAGGCAACTCTCGGGGCAGACCTCGACGCAGCCACCGCACAGGATGCACTTGGCGCCGTCGAAGATCGGGTTGACGCCACAGTCGAAGCAGCGCGCCGCCTCGCGCCGGGCCGCCGCGTCGTCCAGCACGCGCTCGACCTGCACGCCCGGCGCGCGCAGCCGCTCGGCCACGGGCGTGGTCGGCAGCTCGACGCGCGCGAGCTTCTCGTAGTCGGGCTCGCGCCGGTAACCCGCGAGCACGCGGTGCAGGCCGAGCGACTCGGGCGCCACGTCGATGCCCGTCAAGCGTCGGTGCACGGCGCGCGCCACGCGCTTGCCGCTCTTGACCGCGTGGATCAGGAGCTTCGGCCCGTAGGCCGCATCGCCGGCCACGAACACGCTGTCGCGCGTGCTGGGGCCGTCGACGTCCGCCAGCAGCACGTTGCCGCGCTCGTTCAGCTGCACCCCGTCGCGCGCGGGATCCAGGAACGACAGGTCCAGCGCCTGCCCGACCGAGAAGGCCACCGTGTCGCAGGGCACCAGCGTGGTGTCCTGCTCGTCGAACAGCGGCGCGAAGCGCTTCTGCTCGTCGAACACGCGCTTGCAGCGCTTGAACAGGACGCCCGTGACCCGGCCCTCGGCGTCGCGCTCGATCCGCACCGGCCCGAGCGAATTGAGGCGCTGCACGCCCTCCTCGTCGCCCTCCAAGATCTCGACGTCGTCGGCCGGCATCTCCTCCAGGCTCTCGAGCGACACCAGCGTGACCGAGCGGACCGCGGCCTGGCGCAGCGCCGTGCGCGACACGTCGAGCCCGACCTGGCGCACGGCCGTGCGCGCCACGTCGTAGGCCACGTTGCCGCCGCCGATCACGACCACGCGCTCGCCGAGCCCCGTGGGCCGTTCGCCCAGCGCGACCTCGCGCAGGAACTCGACCCCGCCCAGGACCCCCGGTCCGTCCACGCCCGGCAGGCGCAGCTTGCGCGAGTTCTTGGCGCCGACCGCGATCACCACGGCCTCGAAGTCGCGTGTGAGCTGGTCGAAGCCGACGTCGACGCCGACGCGCGTGCCGCAGCGGAACTCGACGCCCAGACGGCGGATGACCTCGACCTCGGCGCGGATCAGGTCGCGCGGCAGGCGGTACTCGGGGATGCCCCAGATCAGCATGCCGGCGGGCTCGCGCTCGCACTCGAGCACCGTGACGGCGTGGCCGAGCAGCGCGAGGTCGTGGGCGCAGGCCAGGCCCGCCGGGCCCGAGCCGATGATGGCGACGCGCCGCGCGCGCTCGCCGCGCTGCTCGCCCGGCCTCAGGAGCCCCAGGCGTTCGCGCAGCGAGCGCAGCTCCTCGCCACCTTCGCAGGCGTGCTCGGCCGCCGGCAGCCCGAGCACGCGCTCCAGGATCGCCAGCGGCTCGAAGCGCCCGCTCTCGCTGCCGAAGCGCTCGGTGGCCGTGCGCTTGAGCGCGCGGATCGACACCGGCCGATCGAGCGCGCCGCGCCGGCAGGCCGCCTCGCACGGCGCCCCGCACACGCGCCCGCAGATCGAGGCCAGCGGGTTCGGCCCGCGCGCGATCAGGTACGCCTTCTCGTAGTCACCCTCCGCGATCGCGCGCACGTAGCCGCGCGCGTCGGTCCCGACCGGGCACGCGCTCTGGCACTTGACGAGCTCGCGGAAGTAGCCCTCGTCGGGGATCGTGACGCGGTAGCTCACCTCGGCAACATCGCCGCAAGCGCGCTGGCACTCCTTGACCGATGTCAAGCCGTGGGGGTGCCTGGCGGAGCAACAGCAGGTCCTGCTGCTGTGCGCATCCACCATCGGTCTTCCGGCGACGGTCGCGGCTCTCACCTGGATGCGCGACGAGCGCGACGAGCGCGGCGGCGCGACGAAGCGCGCCTCCGGCAAGCGCTGATCAGGGCCCCAGCTCAGTGACAGGGATAGCCGTGGCCGCAGCGCCCCTGGGCCAGGTGCGCCGGACCGCGTTCGGCGGCGAGCGGCACGCCGTAGTGCCGTGCGAGCTCGTCGGCCATGGCCAGCATGCGCTCGTGCGTGCCGGCCCCGAGGTCGTGGTGCTCGAAGGAGCGGAAGGAGTCCAGCAGGACCCCGCGCGCGGTCTCGTCGAGCATCGACTCCGCCAGCGGGAAGAGCACGCTGTCCTCCTTGGCGATGTGGTCGCGCAACAGGCCGACGTAGTCGAGGGCGGCCGGCACGAAGCGCGCCGCGTCCGCCGCGTCGCGAGCCGCGCCCATGCGACGGATGTGCTCGCGGCTGGCGCGGTGGTCGTCGAGCATGACCGCGATCGGACCGACGTGCGTGGACATGCCGCGCGCGACCAGCATGGGGAACAGGCGATCCTCTTCCTTGCCGTGGTGACAGCGGTCGGCGAAGGTGCGCAGGATCTCGAGCACGGTCCCGGCGCGCTCGACGTCGAGCCGGCCCCCGTCGCGGGCCTCCCTGGCCAGGGCCTCGAGGCAGTCCAGGACCTGTTCGATGACGCGGTGTTCGGAGCTGAGGATCTCGGTCGGGCGCATGGTTCTTCCTCGGGCAGGCGCGCGGTCCCGGCGCGCTTCGCCGGGACGGGCGTCTCGGGAGGGATCCTCGACTCCGGGCCCGCGCCGCTCCTTGACCGATGTCAAGCCGCCGGACGGCCCACGCGGCTCCTCAGGGCGGGTCGTCAGGCCGGGTCGTCGCGATCGGCGATGGCCACCAGCAGGCGCTCGTCGAGGATCTCCAGGCGCCGGCCGTCGCTGCGCAGGAGCCGGGCGTCCTGCCAGCGCCGCAGCAGGCGCGAGATCGTCTCGGGCGTGATCGCCAGGTGCGCGGCCAGTTCCTTCTTGGCCAGCGGCAACTCGAGCACCACCAGCCCGCCCTCGACCCGCGACGGCAAGCGCAGCAGGTAGTGCGCGAAGCGCGCGCTGGCGCTGGCCAGCGAGAGCTCCTCGACCCGCTCGGTCAGGCTGATCAGCCACATCGAGAGCGAGCTGACCATGGCCGCCGCCAGGCGCGGTTCGGCCCGGAACAGTGCCAGGAAACGCTCGGCCCCGATCTCGATCAGCTCGCTGTCCTCGACCGCCACCGCGTGCGCCGGATAGCGCGGCATGGAGAGCACGGCGGCCTCGGCGAAGGTGTGCCCCTCGCGCCGGTGGTGCAGCACCTGCTCACGCCCGTCGGGGGACAGGCGGTAGATCTTCACGGCTCCGCGGCACACCGAGTAGAAGGCGCGTACCGCTTCGCCCTCGCTGAAGATCGTCTGTCCGGCCTTGCAGGCGACGCGCCTGGACACGCCGGCGATGGCCTCCATCAGGTCGAGCGGCAGCGCACGGAAGTGCGGCAGGAGGCGCAGGTCGGAGATCAGCTCGCCAGCGTGCATCCGCGTGGTCGTGGCGAGCCAGGCGGGCTAGCGTCCGTCGGTCAGCGGGCCGTGCAGCACCTGCACGATGCGGCCCTCCTTCGAGAGCAGGATCGAGGTCGGCAGGGAGAGGCGCTCGAGATCGATCACCTCGACAAGGGCCTTGCGGCCGTCGGCGCCCTTCTCGGGTGCGCCGGCGAGGTAGTAGCTCGGGAACGAGGTCGAGCCGCGCGCGAGGGCCGCCCGCGCCTTGGGCACGTCGGCGGCGACGTCCAGGCTGATCGCGACGACCGTCTCGGCGCCGCCGACGTGGCGCGACTGGAGCAGCGGCAGCTCGGCCACGCAGGGCGCGCAGTAGCTCGCCCAGAAGTTCACCAGCGCCGGCTTGCCGCGCGCGAGCGCGCGCACGTCGAGCTCCTGCGGCCGGCCGTCCGCGTCGGCCAGCAGCAGCGTCGGGAACGGATCGCCCACGCCGAGGCGCAGGCCCGGCGAGGGCGGGTCCGGCAGCGGGCGCGGCCGGGCGGCATAGGGCTCGGGCTTGCCGCTCTTCTCGACCAGCCAGGCGCGCGTGCCGGCCGCCAGCGCGCCGAAGGACTCGCGCGCGCCGCCCGGCCACAGCACCTCGACCTCCGCCTCGCGCGCCGTCCCGAGGCCGAACACGAGCTCGGGCGCGGAGCACGACAGGAAGCCGTCGCCGCGCATCAGGGCGCGCGCCACGGGCCCGGCCGGGCCCTTCACGATCACGGTCGCGCCGATCGCCTCGTACTGCGAGGTGGTCGCGCGCAGGCGCAGCTTCAGGAAGCCGTGCACGCCGGGCTCGACCGCGTCGTTGCGGTACAGGTCGTGGCGCTCGCGCTGGATGTTGTGCACGAACAGATCGACGTCGCCGTCGTCGTCGAAGTCGGCGCTGACCGCGGCGCGCGAGTCGTTCGGATTGTCCGCCCCGGACACGTCCGAGAGGTCGACGTACTTCCCGCCCGCGTTCAGCCACACCTTGTTGCGCTCGAAGCCGCTGAAGGAGAGGCCCTGCTCGAACATCTGCGCGCTGTGGAAGCCGCGGTAGGACGAGCTGTTGACCACGTCCGGCTTGGCGATGCTCTGCTCACAGCCCTTCTCGAAGGTCGACGCCACCACGTGGCGCCAGTAGGTGCTTCATGTGTCGGCGGCCGTGTCGCCGGTCACGTAACCGCTCGAGCAGTACGCGTCGAGCCTGCCGTCCAGGTCGATGTCGAACAGCGCGGGCGCCCAGGCCCAGCTCGCGCCGATCCCGCCCTGCGCGCTCGGCACGCGCTCGAACCCGGCGCCCTTGGCCAGGAAGATCGAGTTCCCGGCGGCCAGCTTGGCGAGGTTCTTCCAGGAGTCGTCCTTCTTCTGCATGCGCTCGAGGATGCGCTTGCCGGCCGTCGAGGACATGTTCGAGACGTACAGGTCGAGCCGTCCGTCCGTGTCGAGGTCGCCCCAGGTCACGCCCATGCCGTTGCCGAGGTCCTCGACGCCGAGCTCCTTGGCCCGGTCGCCGAAGTGGCCCGCACCGTCGTTCACGTACAGCGCGTTCACGCCGTAGTCGTTGGCGACATAGAGATCGGAGTCGCCGTCCTGGTCGAAGTCGGCCGCGGCGGCGGCATAGGACCAGCTGGTGTCGATCAGGCCGCGCTCGCGGGCCTCCTCGTGGAAGCCCTGGCCGCCCAGGTTGAGGTAGAAGCGGTCGGGCGTGCCATTGGTGGCCTGCACCCAGGAGTTGTTGGGCTCGACCTCGACCCGTCCGTAGTTGCAGACGTACAGATCGAGCCAGCCGTCGCGGTCGGCGTCCAGGGCCGTGAGCGAGAAGGCGTGGGTGAAGTCGCCGAAGCCGAGCTCGAGTCCGCGCTCGACGAAGTGCCCCTGGCCGTCGTTGACGAACAGCCGCAGCGGGTTCCCGCCGATCTCGTCGCCCTGCTTCCAGCCCACGTCGGCCACCGCCAGGTCCTGGTCCTGGTCGTCGTCGAAATCGAAGAAGACCGCGCCCGTGCCGCCCGGCTTGGTGGCCACGCCGCGGCTCTCGCCCTCGTCGGCGAAGCCGCCGGCCGGCTGCGCCAGGTACAGGAAGTTGTTCGGGTAGGAGGGCACGAAGAGGTCGAACAGCCCGTCGCCGTTGGCGTCGCCCGCGGCCGCGCCGTTCCAGGCGAAGCTCTGGTTGCCCGGGCGGCCGAAGCGGATGCCGGCATGGGCCAGGCCGCTCGAGGTGGCCACGTCGGTGAACAGCGCGCGCGCGCGGCTCATCTCGTCGAAGGACTCGAGCGCGAAGTGGCTGAGCTGCCAGCGACCCTCGACGCTCTCGACGCGCGTCCAGGCCCAGATCACCAGCGAGCGCGGGCCGCCATCGGCGCCCGTGCCGTAGAAGCTCCACTGCTGGCGCACGCGACCCCAGGCCGGCAGGCCCGTCTGGAACTCGGCCGCCTTGACCTTGGGCGTGACCCACTCGACCTGCTTCCAGGGGCCGATGAGCTCCTTCACGGCCGCGAGGAAGCCGGCGCGATCGACGACCGTGGGCTTGGAGACGTCGTAGCCGGTCTTCCTGGCGCCCGCGGGCAGCGTCTCGACCTTCGCGGTGGAGAGCGGCGCCAGCGCGTGCCCCACGAAACCCGCCTGGAACCAGGCCTCGGCCGCGGTGAAGTCGCGCCGGCGCAGCTTGTCGGCCAGGTCGATCAGGGTGTTGGCGACGGCCTCGGACGAGTCCTCGACCACGTCGAGGTTGACGACGGGGTTGTCGGGACTCGGGATCTCGATCGTCGCGGGCAGCGCGCTGCGCTCGGGGGCCGAGGGCGTGGGCAGCGCGAGCGCCAGCGGAGCCGGGGCCGCGGGCGCGGCCTCCTCGGGCGCGCGCGAGCAGGCCGCCAGCAGCGCCGTCGCGGCGAGTCCGGCCCAGCGCCCACGCCGAGCGCCGAGCTTGCGTACAGTGGCCACGCCCCGCTCCGGGGCGAGCCCCTTCCCATCGCTATGTCGCATTCGAGTTCCCGCTGGTTCGCGTTCGTGATCGCATGTTCCTGGAGCGCCCTGGGCTCCGCGTGCCGCCACGGATCCGAGGACGGCCCTGTTCTACCCGAAACCGTGCTGGCGCGGGACCGGGCCGCGGATCTCGCCGCCCGAGCGCGCTGGAGCGAGGCCCTCGAGATCCTGCAGCCCCTCGTCAGCGGCAAGCAGGCGACGCTCGAGGACCTGCTGCGCGCGGCCAACGTCCAGCTCGCGATCAACGAGGCCGACGACCGCGCGGCCAAGGCCCGGCCCCTGGTCGAGCGGGCCCGCGCGCTGGCCCCCGAGGATCCGCGCGTGCTGTGGTGCGAGTACCGCCTGGCGGCGGTCGACTACGACTCGCGCGCGGCGCTGGCGGTGCTGCGCCGCCTGCACGCGCGGGTCCCGGGGGACCACACCGTCACCCTGGCGCTGGCCTCGACCCTCGACGACCTCGACGAACCCGAGCTCGAGCAGGAGTCCCAGCGCCTCTACCGTGAGCTGCTGGCGATCCCGGCCGAGCAGATGGGGGGCTGGCGCATGACGGTGCTGTACCGCCTGGGGCAGTCGCTGATCCGCCAGGACAAGGCCGCCGAGGGCCAGGCGCTGTTCGACGAGATGAGCGTGCTGGAGGCGCGCGGCGTGTCGCGGCCGGGCGTGCCGGCGCACGAGCCCGACACGCTGGGAGCCGTGCAGCCGCACACGCCCGGCCTGTTCGCGCTGCCGACCCGCGAGTTCCGGACGGCGAAGCTGCGCACGCTCGCGCTCGGCCCGGCCGCGGGCCTGGTGGACGTGTGCGTGCTGCAGCTCGAGCCGAACGTGACGCGCGACGTCGGCGCCGAGAGCGGCGTCGACCGCGAGGAGCTGTATGCCTTCGAGCCGCGCGCGACGCTGCTCGCCTTCGGACCCGGCGGCGTGCGCATCGGCTCGGCCACGGAGGTGCCGCACAGCGTGTACACGGGTGCCGTGGCCGATCTCGTGCCGCTCGATCGCATGAACGCGGGCGCGGTCAAGGGCACCGACGGCAAGCAGAAGGAGCAGAGCGACCGCCAGCTCGATCTCGTGCTCGCGGACGCCGAGGGTCTGCGGATGCTGGAGAACGTCGGCGCCTCCGGAGACGCGGCGACGACGCCGCTGGCGTCCCTGGCGGGCGGCGCGACGCTGCTCGAGCTCGACTTCGACCACGATGGCGACGTCGACGTCCTGGCCTGCACCGCGGGCGGCCCGCGCATCCTGCGCAACGACGGCCTGGACGGCACGGGCGGGCTCACGGACGCGAGCGCGCACGCCGGCCTCCCGGCCGGCATCGGCGCCGACTGGCGCGCGCTGGCCGAGGACTTCGATCGTGACAACGACGTCGACGTGCTGTTCCTCGCGCCGGAGGGCGGCGGCGCGAAGCTGGCGAGCAACGAGCGCGGCGGACGCTTCGCGGACGCGAGCGCGGACCTGCCCGCCGGGCTCACGGGCGGCTGGATCGTGGCGGCCGACTTCGACGGCGACTCCTGGCCCGATCTCGCGCTGGTGACGGCGAGCGAGGTCGTGCTGCACACCCGCACCGTGCTCGGCGGCTGGACGAGCACGCCTCGGCGCATCGCCATCGCCAGCGCCCCGACCGGCGAGCCGCGCGCGGTCGACTGGGACCTCGACGGGACCTTCGACCTCCTGTGGCCGAGCGCGCAGGCCCCGGCCAGCGGCCTGTTCGCGCCGGGTTTCGCCGACGGCGGCGTGGCCTTCACGCTGGGCGAGCCCTTCGCGAGCCCGCACGCGGGGCGGGCGAGCGTGCGCGTGGCCGATCTCGACCGCGACCACGACCAGGACCTCGTGCGCCTCGACGAGCGTGGACTCTTCGCGTACCTCGCCGAGGGCACCGGCGCCGGACTCGTGCTGGCCCTGCAGGGCCACAAGGACAACGCGCGCGGCGTGGGCGCGATCGTCGAGCTGCGCGCGGGACTCGCCTACCGCCGGCTCTACTACCGCGGCCAGCCGGAGCTGGTCGGCTTCGGCGGCGATCCGATCGACGTGCTGCGCGTGACCTGGCCGAACGGCGTGGTGCAGGGCCTGTTCGGCCTGCAGCCCGCGCTCGAGCGCCTGGTCGCGCAGCGCGTGGGCCTGATCGGCTCGTGCCCGTTCCTCTACACCTGGAACGGCACGACCTACGAGTTCGTCACGGACGTGCTCGGCATCACGCCGCTCGGACTGCCGATGGCGCCCGGCATGCCGGGCGCGCCGCCCATGATGGTGCCGCCCGACCACGACGAGTACGTGCTGGTGAAGGGCGAGCAGCTCGTGCCGAAGGACGGGTTCTACGAGCTGCAGTTCACCGAGGAGCTGCGCGAGGTCACCTACCTCGATCGCATCCGCCTCGACGTGCTGGATCACCCGGCGGGGGTCGAGGTCTTCCCGAACGAGCGCTTCTCGTTCCCGCCCTTCCCGGAGGCGCGCACGCACACCGTCGCGGACCCGCTCGTGCCGCTCACGGCCATCGACCAGGTCGGGCGCGACTGGGCGCGCGAGCTGGCGCGCGACGACCGCGCCTTCGCCGTCCCGTTCGAGGAGCAGCCGGGGCCCTACCTCGGGCTCGCGAGCGCGTACCGTCTCGAGCTCGCCTTCGACGCCGCGCGCGTGCGCGACGCCGCGCGGCTGAGGCTGTTCCTGAACGGCTGGTTCTACTGGACCGATGCGAGCGTCAACATGGCGGTCGCGCCCCACCCCGACCTGGAGTTCGTGCCGCCGCTCCTGTCGGTCCCGGACGGAACGGGGGGCTGGAGGGAGCTCGGCCCGCTCGGCTTCCCGGCCGGGAAGCTCAAGACGATGGTGGTCGACGTGAGCGCGCTCCTGAACCGCGACGACCCGCGCCTCCGACTCACCTCGACCCTGCGGCTCTACTGGGACTCGATCCGGCTCGGGACCGAGACGCAGGATGCGCCGACCGTCACGACGCCGCTCGAGCCCGTCTCGGCCGAGCTCTGGCAGCGCGGCTTCTCGCGCTCGTTCCTGCCCTTCGGTCCGCACGCGGGCGAGTGGTTCACCTGGGACGAGCGCGCGCCCGTCCCGCGCTGGAACCAGCACCCCGGCCTGTACACGCGCCTCGGCGACACCGTGGCGCTCGTGGGCGCGATCGACGACTGCTTCGCGATCCTGGGCGCGGGCGACGCGTTGACCGTGCGCTTCGACGCGCGCGGGCTGCCGCCGCTCGCGGACGGCTGGCGCCGCGACTTCCTGGTGTTCCTCGACGGCTGGGCCAAGGACCGCGACCCGAACACGCTCGAGGCACTGTACGTCGAGCCGCTGCCGTTCCACGGCATGAGCGCCTACCCCTACGGCGCGGATGAGGGCTACCCCGACGACGAGGTCCACCGCGCCTACCGGCGCGAATGGAACACGCGCCCGGCCACGCGCTGGATCGAGCCGCTCGTGCCGACCCGGCCGGCGCCGCGCGCGAGCGAGTAGCCGAGCGGACGAGCTTCGACCCGCGCGGCTCCGCTCCTTACGCGCCGGGAACGCCGCGCGTCTGCGCCGCGTGCCATCCGAGCCCGGCGCGGGGGTGCACGCGCACGGCGCGGAACTCGATGCGCGGGGCGAGGTCGTGCTCCTGGGCCGGTTCCGCGCGCAGGAGATCGGTCGAGAGGTACTTCTTGTTGCTGTCGGGGAAGACCGTGGCGACCGCGCAATCCGGGCCCAGGGTGCGGCCGACCTGGAGCGCGCCGAGCAGGTTCGCGCCCGAGCTGATGCCGACGCCCAGGCCGAGCTCGCGCGCCAGTCGTTGCGCCGCCAGGATGGCGTCGCCGTCGCGCACGTCGACGATCGCGTCGAGCTCGGCGAGGCGCACCAGCGCGGGCACGAACTCGTCGCTGATGCCCTGGATGCGGTGCTGGCCGCGCTTGCAGCCCGTCCGCAGGGTGGGCGAGTTGGCGGGCTCGAGCGGGTGCACGCACAGGCCCGGCACCTCGGCCCGCAGGTAGGCGCCGACGCCCATCACCGTCCCGCCGGTGCCCACGCCGGCCACGAAGGCCCGCGGTTCGACGCCCGCGCGGCGCAGCTGTGTCAGCAGCTCGGGCCCCGTGCCCTCGGCGTGGGCGCGCGCGTTGGCGTCGTTGGCGAACTGGTGCGGCAGGAACACGTGCTCGCCGCTCGTGCGCGCGAACTCGTCGGCGCGCGCGATGCTGCCGAGGAAGCCGCCCTCGCTGGCCGAGACCGGCACGACCACGGCGCCCAGGCTCTGGATCAGGAGCGCGCGCTCGCGGCTCATCCAGTCGGGCATGAAGATGCGCACGGGGTGTCCGAGCGCCTGGCCGAGCGCCGCGAAGGCGATGCCCGTGTTGCCGCTGGTGGCCTCGGCGATCACGCTGCCCGCGCGCAGCTCGCCCGCGCGCCAGGCCTCCTCGAGGATGCGCAGCGCCATGCGGTCCTTGATGCTGCCGGTCATGTTCACGATCTCGTGCTTCGCGAACACGCGCACGCGCACCCCGTCCAGGGCGCAATCGAGCTCGACCAGCGGGGTGTCGCCGATCAGGACGTGCAGCGAGGCCAGGCGCTCGTGCACGCGCTCGCCGAGCGCGGTGGCCGTGCGCGAGCCGGGAGCGCGGGGATCGTCCATCGTCCCTGACCACGATAGACGAGCGCCGCCCGTGCGGGCGCTACGCCGTACCGGGCCCAAGGGCGTATGGATGGAACGGGCGCGCGCGGCGAGGCTCGGGGTGCGAGAGGTCCTCCCCGAGGTCGCCTTCGCGCGAGGTTCCCGATGCAGGTGCGCCGTATCGTGGTCGGGCTGGAGCTCGGCAAGCTGTCCGACCGGGCCGTCGTCCGCGCCATGGGGCTCGCGCGCGAGTTCGGGGCGCGGCTCGACGTCGTGCACGGCGTGGGCGTGCAGGAGCCCAACCTCGGCGACGCGCGCCGGGCGTTCTTCGCCGAGTACGCGACCCGCGCCCACGAGCGCGCGCTCGAGGCGGCGCGCGGCAAGCTCGAGCTGCTGGTCGAGGACCCCGTCTACGCCGAGATGCCGCTGGACGAGTACCTGCACGTGGAGCCCGGCAGCGGGGCGCAGGCGCTGCTCTCCTTCGCTCAGGCGCACGCGGCCGATCTGATCGTGATCGGCGCGCACCGACACCGCCGGCCCTTCGACTTCGGCGGGACGGGCCGGGCCGTGCTGGCGAAGAGCGCCTGTCCCGTCTGGGTGGAACCGGCCGAGGGCCGGCGCTTCGAGCGCGTGCTCGCGCCGATCGACCTCTCGCCCTCGACCGAGCTCGTGCTGCGCGCGGCGCGCAGCCTCGCGACGCGCTTCGAGGTCCCGGTGCGCGTGCTGCACGTCTTCGTGCCGCCGGCCTTCGCCTACGACCCGCTCGGCGGCGTGGCCGCGGGACCGACCTACGTGGTCGACAGCCTGCGCGAGCACGAGCGCGCCGCCACGCGCGCGCTGGTCGCCGCCTTCGACTGGGGCGCGCTCCCGATCGAGACCGAGTTCGACGAGGGCGACCCGCCCGAGCGGATCGTGGCGCAGGCCGGCACGACCGACCTGATCGTCATGGGAACCCACGGACACACGGGCTTCTCGCGCGCCGTGCTGGGCAGCTGCGCCCATTCGGTCCTGCGCCACGCCCGCGGGCCGATCCTCGTGGTCCCCCAGCGCGCCGAGCGCTATCCGCAGTAGGCCCGTCGTCCCGCGACGGCGAAAGCTCCGCAGCCATCCTGGCTCGCCGCCATCGAAGGCGGACTACTTGGGCGGCTGCTTGAGGTGCGGCGGGAGGTTCTCGGGTTTGATCTTCTTGGCCGTCTTCGGCTTCTTGACTTCCTTCTTCTGCTTCTTCTCGCCCATGGCTCTCGATCTCCGTGTCAGAGGGTGTCGGAGCGTTCGAAACTACGCCCACGCGCCTCCCGAGTCCAGCCAGGCCCGCTCCGCTGCCCTAGTTCTCGCCCTGAGCTTCGTACTCTCCCAGGAGCTCGCGCAGACGGGCTCCGAGGATGGGGTTCTTGCTTGGACCTGGAAGCGCGAGGGCCTCGCGCAGGACCATGCGGGCGCGGTCGAAGTCACCCGTGGCGGCGCAGGCCTTGGCGAGCGTCTCGAGCACGTCCGCGCGCCGGCCGCCCGCCAGCACGTTGGCCTGCTCTGCCTGGTGCACGGCGTCGGAGCGCTCCGCCGGACTGGCGTCCGCCTTCGCGACCACCGTCCGCGCGAAACCGATGTGCGCCTCGGCGAAATCGGGGTCCAGAGCCAGGGCCTGGCGATAGGCGTCCAGCGCCTTGGCGTGCCGGCCGAGGGCCGCCAGTTGCGATCCGAGGTTGACGAACTCGAGCGCCATGTTCGGCTGGATGGCCAGCGCTCGTTCGTCGTGCAGGAGCGCTTCGGTGTGCCTGCCCTGGGCCGCCAGCAGCGCGGCCAGGTTGATGTGCGCGTCCTGCAGCCCAGGGTCGAGCTGCAGGCAGCGCAAGAAGTGCCGCTCGGCTTCGGCCGGCTGCTTCGACACCTGGAGCGTGTTCGCCAACCACAGGTGCGCCTGAGCGTCCTGCTCGTTACGCCCGAGCGCCAGGCGTAGGTGCGTCTCGGCCTGGTCGAACTCGCCCTTCGCGAACAGAATGTGGCCGAGCGTGGTGTGGAGGAAGCCCTGATCGGTGAGGCTCAGGGCCTGCTGCAGGTACTGCTCTGCCTGGTCCAGCTCGTGCAGGCGAAGGCAAAGGGCGCCGAGGTTGTTGTAGGCCCAGTAGGAGCGTGGATTCAGGCGCAGGGCGTTCTCCAGCGCCGCGCGCGCCTCACCGAAGCGTTCCTCGGCCAGGTAACAGGCGCCGAGCGTGGCGTAGGGAGCGTCATTGTCGGGATCCAGGCGCAGCGCCTCCTCGAGCACCGTGCGCGCATCGGCGTAGCGCTCCTCCTTCAGGAGACAATCGCCGAGGTTGACGAGGGCGCGTGCGTTGTGCGGCGCGCGCTCGACCACGGTCTGCCAGAGCCGCGTGGCCGAGGCGTACTCCTGGTTGCGACGCACGGTCACGACCGCCAGCGCGAGCGCGGCCGACAGGGCAAGCGCCGGGCGCAGGCGCGGCAAGCCGGGGAGCCAGCGCGAGCAGGCCCACCACGCGCCCACCACCGCGAGCAGGACCGGGCTCGCCAGCGGCAGGTAGGTGCGGTGCTCGAAGGCCAGGTCGGCGATCGGGACGATGCTCGAGGTCGGCGCAAGCAGGACGAAGAACCAGGCCAGGGCGAAGCCGATCCAGGAGCGTCGCGCCAGGAGCGCGAGCGCGAGCAGGAGCAGGGCCAGGATCACCAGGGCCGACGGCACGATGGCCGCGGCTCCTCGCGCGACCGGCCAGGCGTAGTCGAAGACCAGTGGCCGGGGCCAGAAAGCGAGGCGCAGGTAGTGCAGCACGATCCCGGGCTGCGAGCGGGCGTACTCGAGAGGACGGATGCTCGCCTGCAGGTCGAATCCGCTACTCGTTTTCGAGGCGAAGAGCACGGGCAGGATGAACGCGCCGAACAGCGCGAGCGAAACGAGCGCCATTCCGCCGAAGAATGCGCGCCTCCGGCGCCAGTTCTCGCGCGGCCGTCCGTCGAGCAAGACCAGATCGGCGAGCAGCAGAACCACGGGCGCGGTCGCGATGGTCTCCTTGGTGGCGAAGCCGAGCGCCAGGCTGGCAAAGCACAGCCCGGCCCAAACGCGTCCGTCCGGCGCGGAGCGGTAGCGCAGGAAGGCGTACAGCGTCGCCAGGTACCACAGGGCTCCCAGCGCTTCGGCGCGCTGGCTGAGGTAGGTCACCGACTCGGTCTGCAATGGATGACACAGCCACAGCAGCGTCGCGGTGAAAGCGAGGCCGGCCCGCGTCCGGGCTGCGAGCTGCGGAGCCACGCTGGCGATGGCGCGCCGCAGCACGCCGAGCAGCAGCAGCCCACAGCCCAGGTGCACGAGCACGTTGAAGACGTGGTAGCTCCAGGGCGCGGCCCCGCTCACCATGCGGTTCAGCGCGAATGAGCCCCAGACCAGCGAACGGTAGCGGAACTCGAGCCGAGTCTCCGGCAGCGGGTCGTCGAACAGGAACGGGACCGAGAGACTGTTCGCGTAGCAGGCCGCGCTGGCGACCAGCAACACGAAAGCCTGAACCCACGGGCAGCGCGCGGCGGCCGTCGCTGGTCCTTCCTCCTGGGGCACGGCGGTCGCCATGTTCGCCCCTCGGGCGGGTTCCATGGTCGAGGCGTGGCGAGATGGTGTCAAGCGTGGGAGTGGCGCGCGCCGCTCCGGGAGATCGAGTACCTCGAGTCCTCCCGACGCGGCCTGAAGGCCGCGGGCCCGGGTCTCCGCTCGAAGAAGGGGCCGCGGGCCCGCGATGGTCGGTTCAGCACGGAACGCGGCCGGACGAAGGTGGGGTAGTCGCGCCTTCGGGTGACGGTGGGCGCGGATCGTTTTGCCCCTTTCTGCGTCGACCGAGGCCGGGACGCCGACGTCTAGCGCGGCGGGCGACCCGTGAGCAGGCGGATCACGAGTGGCGCACGCGATTCGGAGGTCAGTTCGAAGATCGCGTTGCCGCGCCCGATGTCCGGCTGGCTCGCGAACACCCGGTACTTGCCTGCCGGCAAGCGGCCCGCGCGCAGACGCCCGGTGGCGTCGGTCTCGCCGCTCAGCCGGCCGCCCGATTCGCCCTTGCCCTCGACGGCTGCGGCGCCGACCCCCAGACCGTGCTCGTCCACTACCTGCACCTCGAGTTCGAGCAACGGTGGGACGACGACGGTGCGCTCGGACGACTCCGCCTCCAGCCGCACGAGGACGCGGGGGACGATCGGGCCGCGCGGGTCGCCGACGATCAACACGTAGTCACCCTCGGGGAGCGGTGAGAACGAGAAGTGCCCCGTGGGCCCCGAGTTCGCTCGAGCGCGCGGCTTTCCGCCGAGTTCGAGCGCGAGCGGCAGGTCGGACACCTCGCTCCCATTCGTGTCCACGACCGAGCCGCGCAACGAGCGCACCGGAAGGAGGCGCAGTTCGAGCTCCTCGCGCGCGCCTGGACCCAACCGGATCTCGAGCGGTCCAGTGGAGAGGGGCGGGGGACCGGGGTGCTCCGCCAGGACTTCGTAGTCTCCCGGCGGGCACTCGAGCTCGCCCCACTGCCGTTCGCCCACGAGCTCGAGCTCGGCCACGGGCTCGCCAGCGTGCTTCCGCAGCACGACGAGCGTCGGGCCCGTCGCAGGCGCGCGTCCGTCGTGCACGATGCGCAGCGCCAGACGCGCGATCTCCGGCTCGGCCCTCGTTGCCACGCGTTCGGGGCTCGCGAACTCCTCCGCCGCCCGAGTCGGGGTTCCCGGGTCGTCGGCGGGCGGCGTCCCTGGTTCGTCCACGGAAGCCAGCGGGATGCGCGCCACGGAACCGGGCGCCGTGCGTCCGACGGAGCGGAGCCACAGCAGTCCACCGGCCACGAACACGAGCCCCGCCCACCCCCATGCGGTGGCGCGGCCCGAGCGGGCCGGATCGGCAAGTTCGGTCTTTTTCACGGGAAACGAGCGGGAGTTTGCGTTGACCGAGGCAGCGCAGAGGACGCAACCCTCGCTCGTCCAAGAGAAGATATGTCGAGCTCATCACGTCAACTAGCCTCCTCGTCAGCCCTCGCTCTCCTGCTCATCGTCGGGGCCTGCCATGACAGCAGCGGCGGCGGGGGATCGGTCGCGACCGCGACCTTCGACCACACGCTGGCCAAGCGCTGGTTCGACCAGCTCAGGGATGCGATCGACGCCGAGAACTTGAACCCGCCCGAGGCCTCGCGCCGCATCGGCTATGCCGGCGTGACCTTCTACGAGGCCGTGGTCGGGGGCATGCCGGACCACCGCTCGCTCGTGGGCCAGCTCAACGGGCTTGCCGCGTTGCCGGCCCGGACCCCGGGCAGGCAGCACTGGCCAGCACTCGCGAACGCCGCGATGTCCGCCGTGCTGACGGGCGTCTTCGCCGGAGCCTCGGCGCCCACGCTGCAGGCGATCCTCGACAAGGAGCAGGAGCTCGAGGACGAGTTCGCGCTGCAGGTCGATGCGGCCACGCTACAGCGTTCGATCCTGGACGGGCAGGCCTTGGCGGCGGCGCTCCTCGCCTGGGCGGACGACGACGGATACGCGCAGTGGAACGACTGCGCCTTCACCCCGCCCACGGGCACGGGTTTGTGGGTGCCGACCCCGCCGGGCTTCGTGGCCACTCCGCTCGAGCCCTGCTGGGGGAACCTGCGGCCGTTCGTGCTGCTGTTCGGCGCGGAGTGCGCGCCGTTGCCGCACCCGAGCTTCTCGCTCGCGGCCGGATCCGCCTTCGCGCTCGAGGCCCAGGAGGTCTACGACGTGGGCAACAATCTGACGGCGGATCAGCAGGCGATCGCGCTCTTCTGGGCGGATGGCGGCGGCACTCTGACGCCGCCCGGGCACTGGGTCAGCATCCTGGGTCAGATCCTGGCCCAGGAGGACCTCGCCCTGGACGTGGCCGCCGAGGCCTATGCCAAGCTCGGCCTCGCCGTGGCGGATGCCTTCATCTCCTGCTGGGAGATCAAGTTCACCTACAACCTGCTGCGTCCGGTCACCTACATCCGTGACGCGGCCGGACCGATCAACGACCCCGCCTGGACGAGCTTCATCGGCACGCCGCCCTTCGCCGAGTTCACCTCGGGCCATTCCACGCAGTCCGGCGCCGCGGCCTTCGTGCTGGAGGACCTGCTCGGGACCGTGGCATTCACCGACCACACCCACGACGGCGCCGGGCTGCCGGCGCGCCCGTTCACGAGCATCGACGAGGCGGCCAACGAAGCCGCGATCTCGCGCCTCTATGGCGGCATCCACTACCGCGCCGCCATCGAGCGTGGGCTGGAGCAGGGCCGCTGCATCGGCCAGACGATCCTCCAGAACGTCGACTTCCGGGACTGAGCTCGGAGCGCCGCGCACTCCGAAAAACCACCACTATCCGGCGGGGTTCGGGGATGAGGCTTGCGTTCCACCTGCAGGCCGCTCGCTCACGAGCCCAGCCCAACGACGCCGAGCTCTCGGTTCGTTCCCCAGCCACCCTGCCACCCCGGGCCAACCCATGACTCTGCCCATGATCCCGCTGCTCTTCCTGTTCGCACCCAGCTCCGGCAACGGCGCGGAGGACCCGGCGCCCGGCGTGCCGCTCTCCGCCCTGGCCCAATCCTTCGACGTGCTCGGATCGATGCGCGTGGGCGGCCTCCTGCGGGCCTATCTCGACATCGCGGACGATGAGCTGTCGGCGGTGCCCAACGAGGACGTCCAGGCCTTCCGCATCTACGACGCACAGCTCTGGTTCTCGGCCGAGGTGGCGGGCTACGAGGCGTTCATCAAGCTCGACGCCGGCGAGGCCACGGCCTTCCCGCTCATCCCCGACGACGGCGTCCAGACGATCGAGCTACGCGACGCGTGGATCCGCAAGGCGCTCGCCGATCAGGTCTACCTGTACGTCGGGCAGTACAAGTGTCCGCTGGTCGCCAGCGGGAACGTGGGCGACGGCGGTCTGGCAATGATCGACCGCACGCGCATCGGCTACCTGTTCTCCTTCCCGGGTGCGTACCAGCCCGGCGTGGCCATCACGGGTGATTTCGGTGCCTTCCACGGCAAGATCGCGGTGCAGAACGGGGCCGACAGCAAGACCGACGGCCTGGGCATCGTCGCGCGCGGAGAGTTCAAGGTCGGCCAAGGTGCCAAGCAGCACGAAGGCGCGCTGGGCGCCCAGGGCTTCAACGGAACCTTCGGAGTCGGCTACTTCAAGGACGACAGCGACATCGCCGGCTCGGACTTCGGCTCGGCGGTCGCGCTCGATGCCTACACCACGCTCGACCAGTTCAGCCTGCATGCCGAGATCCTGGACGCGGACGAGGAGCTGGCCAGCCGCGCGCTCGGCAACGTCACCGAGGACGCCACGCCCTTCTCGGCGACCCTGGGCTACCTCATCAACGATCAGTTCGAAGTCTTCGGACGCTTCCAGGACCTCGACAACGAGGCCGACGCGAGCATCGTCGGCGTCGGACTCAACTACTACGTCCAGGGGCATGCCGTGAAGTGGCAGGTCAACGCCTCCCAGTACGACGATGACCTCATCGACGGCACGATCCTGCAGGCCGGCCTCTCGATCGGGCACAGTGGCGACTGCTGCGGCCAGACGACTCTCGCGGACAGCCGGCCATAGTGCGAGCGGGATCCGCGTGCGAACTGCGGTCCCAGGACACCATGGCCCGAGAACGCGTCACTCCGGACGCAAGGGTCGGCTCGCACTGCGCGCGTCGTGGCGCGGGCCGACCCTGATCGCCGCCATCCAAGCCGCTTCTCGCGGCAAGGCCCGCAGCTCGCCTACCCGGCGAGCACGACGAGCTGGTCGGCCTCGCCCAGCGCGAAGCTCTTCTCACGCTCGGGGTTGAGCTCGACCCCGTGCGTCGCGCGCACCACCCCGAGCGCGATCACGCCGTGCTCGAGGGCTCGGGCCTGGATCTCCGGGAAGGTGACGTTCGTTCCGGAGAGCTCCAGCTCGCTCGCCGCCCACAGCTCGATCTCGTAGCCACCCGCGCAGAACAGCTCGTCGAAGACGGCGTTCAGCTCCGGTCGCAGGGTGACGTGGGCCAGGAGGTGGCTCAGGACGCGCGGGGTCACGAGGCACACGTCCTGACTCTCGTCGAAGAGGTGCGAGTTGTCGGGATCGAGCAGCTCGACCAGGATCTCCGGCGGCCTGGGCACGCCCTTCAGGGCTGCCCGCAGCAGCACGTAGCCCAGGATCGTGCGCGCATCGGCCTCCTCGCCAGAGGCCGCCAGGCCGCCGGCCAGGAAGACGACGTTGTCGAAGCTCGACAGGTCCAGCTTGGCGAGGTCACGCTCCATCCCGTAGTCGCCTTCGAGGTGCTCGATGCGCACGCGCTCCCGGGAGAAAACGACGCGTTCGAGCCAGCGCTCGCGCTCCGCGGTCGCGACCCGGGACATGACGGTGAGCTCGAAGCGGCCGGCCAGAGACTCATCGAGCTCGACCGCCAGTGCTCCGATCTTGTAGCTCCAGCCGAGGGCCAGGATGCGGTGCACGCGCGCCTGGGCCCGCCTGGGCGGGAGCGCCAGGCGCGCGGGTGGAGGCGTCTGCGGCCGCAGCGCGAGCGGGGCGCAGCGCTCGAAGCTCTCGGCCAGCAGCACCAGGAAGTCGCCCTGCTCGAGGGTCGTCTGGCTGTGGGGATCCAGGTCGATCCTGCGGTTCTCGTCGTCGGCGCGCACGAACCCGAGCACGATCGCCCGCGGGAACGCGCCGTGCAGCGCGTGCGGCACGAGCCCCGCGAACTCCGGGAACTTGCGCAGGTAGAGCGAGTTTCCCTGGCGGTGGGACAGGATGCCCAGCAGCACCTGCGCCAGGCCGCGGTGGCGCAGGCTCTGCGAGAGCAGGCGGCTGATCACGTGGTCGCTCGAGATCACCTCGATGCGCTCGCCGACCGCGCTGCGCGCCAGCGACACCTTGAGCGGGTCGAAGATCTCGGCCACGACGTGCGGTCGCTCGCCCTGCTCCTGCGCCCGCAGCAGGCTGGCGACCGTCAGCAGCGTCTTGATCACGCGCGTGTCGGTCGACTCGGCCCCGCCCAGCTCGAAGTCGGCCCCGGGCACGAGCACGGCCGCGGCCCGGCCCAGGTCGAGCCGTTTCAGGTGGTCGAGCTGCTGGGAGGAACCCGAGCGCAGGAAGACCTGGCTCTCGTTCCAGTGGACGCCCAGGTGATCGCGCAGCTCGAGCCGGCGCTCGGCCCCGACCTGATCGGAGAGGATGACGATGCGCAGCTTGCCGGTCGCGCGCCGGGCCAGGAAGCGCTGCAGCCTGCCGCGCGCGGCCAGCAGCTTGAGGACGATCTCCGGAGTGCGGTTCGTCCAGCCCAGGATCACGACGTGGTGCTTCATCGAGATCGGCGTCAGGCCGCTCTCGAGCTTGCGCAGGGTCAGCGCCAGCCACTGGGTCATGATGGCGATCAGCGACCCCATGAAGATCACGTAGCCCAGGATCGTGATCATGGTCGAGATCACGCGCAGGACCGCGCCCGCGTCGTCGCCCAGATAGCCCGGATCGGTGAGTCGCAGGAACGCCCACCAGATCGCCTCCGACGGGCTCGCGAAGCCCGGGGTCGCGGCCCAGGCCACGAGGCCCCCGACCAGCGACACCAGCGCGATCAGGGCCGCCATCAAGAGCAGCTGGCTCGGGACCCCCTGCTGGATCCAGCGCTCCAGGAGGAAGCGCGACGCCCTCGACAGTCGTGCGAGCATGGGAGACTGCGCTACAGCATCGCGCTTCGTGCTCCGAGGAACCAGGAACTCGACCTGGTCGAGCGCGAGCGCCGCCTTCGGCGCCAGGGTCCGAGAGAGTGGATGGCGGCGCTCGGGGCGCTATCCTCTCGGACCGTCCCTGTCCCGATCCGGAGACTCCGGCGCGAGGATCGCGTCCGGGTCCGCGCGCCCCACGAAGCCACGAGTCCCATGAGCACGTTCGACAAGCAATTCGAGAAGGCGAAGACCCAGCCCGGTTTCATCGCGGCCCTGGACCAGAGCGGCGGCAGCACGCCCAAGGCGTTGAAGCTGTACGGCGTCCCGGAGAGCGCGTACTCGGGCGATGCGCAGATGTTCGACAAGGTGCACGAGATGCGCACGCGCATCATCACCAGCCCGAGCTTCAGCGGGAAGCGCATCCTGGGCGCGATCCTGTTCGAGGACACGATGGACCGCTCGATCCTCGGCAAGCCCACCTCGCGCTACCTGTGGGACGTGAAGCAGGTCGTGCCGTTCCTGAAGGTGGACAAGGGGCTGGCCGACGAGAAGGACGGCGTGCAGGTCATGAAGGCCATGCCGGAGCTGGGCAAGCTGCTCGCGCGCGCGAAGGAGCACGAGGTCTTCGGCACCAAGATGCGCTCGGTCGTCAAGCTGGCCAACCCCGCCGGCATCAAGGCCGTGGTCGAGCAGCAGTTCCAGGTCGCCCGCCAGATCCTGGCCGCCGGCCTGGTGCCGATCATCGAGCCCGAGGTGGACATCAAGAGCCCGCAGAAGGCCGAGGCCGAGGTGCTCCTGAAGCAGCAACTGCTGGCGCAGCTCGGCAAGCTGGCTCCCGACCAGAAGGTCATGCTCAAGCTGACCCTGCCCAGCCAGGACGACTTCTACACGGACTGCATCCAGCACCGCAACGTGCTGCGCGTCGTGGCCCTCTCGGGCGGCTACTCGCGCGAGGAGGCGAACAAGAAGCTGGCCAGGAACCACGGCATGATCGCGAGCTTCTCGCGCGCCCTGACCGAGGGCCTGAGCGCGCAGCAGTCCGCGGCCGAGTTCGACAAGGCCCTCGACACCGCGATCGAGAGCATCTTCCAGGCCTCGAAGACGTAGGCCGCGCAGCGCTGCGACCAGCGCCGTCGGTTACGCTCGCGGCGTGCCCGTGCACCAGGATTCTATCCGGCTCACCACCCGGGGCCGCGGGACCTTCGAGCTCACGCGCGAGGTCGACGCGATCGTGGCGGCGGCGGGCATGACGCGCGGCGTGGCGACCGTGTTCGTGCATCACACCAGCGCGGCCTTGCTCGTGTGCGAGAACGCCGATCCCGCCGTGCGGCGCGACCTCGAGGCCTGGCTCGCGCGCGCCGTGCCGGACGGGGATCCGCTGTTCGAGCACACGGCCGAGGGCCCGGACGACATGCCCGCCCACGTGCGCAGCGCTCTGACCCAGACCTCGCTGGTCCTGCCGGTGCGCGACGGACGCCTGGACCTCGGCACCTGGCAGGGGCTCTACCTCTACGAGCACCGCCACCGGCCCCACGAGCGCCGCGTCAGCGTGACCGTGCTCGGGGAGCGCGATCGCTAGGCTGCGCTCTAGTAGGGACCCGCACGGTCGGTCGGCCGGGTCACGGCTGCCCGACAAGGGGGATTCGGCCTGGGCGCTCTTGCGCTGCTCCGGGCTCACTTCGCGCGATAGTGCGCGCGGACCCACGCGCACCAGCGGCGCTCGAGGGCTTCGAGGTCGCCTCCCGAGACGCGCGCCAGGGCCGTGGCGCTGTCGGAGAGCGGTCCCGGCGGCCCGTGCAGCAGGGGCACGAGCCCGCGGGCCAGGTCCTCGCGCAGCAGGAAGTCGATGCGCGACCACAGCACGACGTTGTCGCCGAAGGCCTGCTCGCGCCAGCTCGGGCGCGCGAGCATGTCCGCCCAGCCCATGGTGGCCGAGTACTCCACGCGACCGCGCACGATCGGCTCCCAGTCCGTCAGGCGCTCGCCGGGTTGCACCTCGCCGCCGGGACGCGCGTAGATCAGGCTGCGCGGCTGACGCTCGCGCGCGAACCACAGCGCGAGCCCCTGCAGCCACCAGTCGGGCGGCAGGCGCGCGAACCCGTCCAGGCTGAGCACCAGGAGCTGCGTGACGCCGTGCGCGACGGCGAAGTGCAGGTCCGAGTCGAAGAGCTTCAGGCTCTCCTCGCTGATCCCGAAGAAGAGCGTGTCCTGCTCGCGGAAGTGGTGGAAGCACGAGCCGGGCTGCTCGCTGCCGACGTACTCGCGCGTGAAGCGCGCCAGCGTGCTCTCCTTCTGGGCGAGGAGCACGCTGAACTTCTCGCGCAAGCCCAGGCTCGGGCCCGGACCCTTGGCGCCCGCGCCGCCGGGCGCGAGCGTCAGCCCGAGGCGCTGCGCGACCGCGGCGTGCAGCTCTTCCAGGCGCTGCGCATAGAGGTGCAGCCGCAGCCACGGATCCAGGCGCCTGGCCTTCGCCGGCACGCCCGGCACGCGCTCGCGCAGGCGCGCCAGCTCGCCGCGCAGCTGCTCGGTCTCCTCCGGCTGCGGCAGGTACTCCGCGAGCGTCGAGCCCAGGCGGAAGTGCGCGGTCTCGACCCACAGGATGGGCAGGCCACCGAGCCGCGCGCGGACGGTGTCGCTCGGTTCCTTCCCGAACAGGAACGGGCCGAACGAGCGATAGCCCGCCTGCTCGAGGCGTTCTGGGACGCCCTTGGTGTAGGGATCGATCTCGGGCGGCGGCTCGGGCGGCTTGCCCTGGGCTGCCGCGCCCGGAACGTGTCCGAGCACGAGCAGCACCAGGGCGATCGCGCCGATGCGCGCGGGCATCAGCGGGCCGGCGCGGGCTCGATCGGGGTCAGCTCCAGCTGCGAGAGACGCACGGCCTGCGCCAGGATCTCGCTCCGTCGCTTGCGGTCCTCGTCCAAGGAGGCGCGCAGCTTCTCGACCTTGGCCGGTCGTTCGCCCGCGGCGACCGCCAGCTCGAAGCGCGTTTCCTTGTCCGCGATCGCCGAGTCGAGCTCGTCGAGCGAGTCCAGACGCTTCGTCAGCTCGCGCAGCGCGGGCTCGTGCTCCAGCCGGTAGTTGGCCGCGATGGCCTTCTCCATCGCGCCCCACAGCTCGCGCCGGGAGTGCTCGCCCTCGAGGTCGTGACGTCCGCTCCCGTCCCAGTTGGCGAGGAACAGGTGCGCGGGCTTGTCGCCGGGGAACAGGTTGCGGAACGGATGGTCCGCCTCGAGCACGTCCGGCGAGAGCTTGACGCAATGGAACCAGCGCGTGAGCAGGTAGGTGCGTTCGTTGTCCTCCTTGCTGCTCATGAGCGCGTCCTCGGTGCCCGAGCACTGCAGGCATTCGCGCAGCACCAGCAGCGGACGCCGATCCTCGCCGCGCAGGGCCGCCATGGCTTCGTCGGGCGACAGCGCGCTGCGCTGCAGCACGGCGGCCGTGCGCCCATCGGCAGCGTTCGCCGCCGAGCCGGGCGCGGTGGCGTGCTCCCAGTGGATCCTCAGGGTCTCGCGGCTCGTCGGGCCGCGCGTCTTCGGCATCAGGCCGGAGCCCTGGGCGCCCGTCGCCGGAGTCCCGGGCACAGCCGGTCCGGTCGGGGCCCCGGGGGCCGCAGGGTTCGCTCCAGGGCCACGCGCACTCGGTGCGCCGGATCCCGTACCGCCGCTAGGGGCTCCCACGGAGCCGCCTCCTCCTCCGCGACCGGAGGAGCCGCCTCGTCATCACATCGCGTCCGAGCTCGACGACAACCAGGCCAAGAGCAGGGTCGTGAGCGTCGGAACCAGGAGGGTCCGCTGTTTCATCGAAGAACTCCTCTGCAAGGGGCGTGAGCCCGGACGGGTCCCAGACTAGCGAATCGGTCGCCGGCCGGCGGGCCGATCCGGGATCCCCGCGGTCGGCGCCAGCCTCGGCCACGCGCCCGTGCACGGCCGATGCGCCGTCCAGGGGTAGTGCCCGTCGTCCGAGGCGGTCACACCTGCAGCGACTTCGCCGGGCCGGGGGCTCGACGAGGCCTCAGGCCGCGCTGGCTTCCTCGAGCTCACAGCGCCTCGCGACGATGGCATTGGCCCGGACGCGCTCCAGGATCTCGTCCCGGCGGTCGTGCGCCCACTCGGCTGTCTCGCGCCGCCACCCCGCCGCGTCCGGCACCCGCAGCTTCCACCTCGCCGGGGGCGAGAGCTCGCGCCCGGAGAGCCACAGGCTGAGCCCGCGCTCATGGTAGACGACGCAGAATGCCCCGGCTTCGCCGCGCACCTGCGCAGGCGACAGGTACTCGACCCAGTAGCCGAGCGCGCGCCGGCGACGCCCGGTGAGCCAGACGGCAGCGAGCCCGACCGCGGCCGACGCGAGGAACGCCCCGGCAGCCCAGGGGCTCCAGCCGGACAGGGCCTGGGCGATCATGGCGACGAAGAGGAGTGCGCACGACCAGGAGCCGAGTCGTTCGAATCGATTCCCCATGGGTGGAGCCAGCGGCGGCCACGCCACGGACGCTGGCGACCGCTCGACGTGCCTCAGATCGGCCAGAGAGGCCCGCGAGCCTGAGGGGCGGCCATGTCGTCGCGCTCGGTGCCGCTACAGCCGCGTCACGCGCAGCGCGAAGGCGCGCACCTCGTTCTCGTAGCCGTTGCCCAGGCCGAGCACGTCGAGCTGGGCGCGACCCGAGGCCTGTCCGCCGAAGAGCGCCTCGAACTCCGCGCGCGAGCCCACGTCGCCCGTGAAGGTGCAGCCGTCCTCGAGCCAGACCTGCAGCGGGCCGGGCTTGACGGTGGTGCCGAAGGAGTCGACGTGCTCGCCCCCGTCGACCACCAGGTTGCCGCCGCCGGCGGCGACGTTGGTGAGCAGCGAGTGGCGCAGGTAGCCGGGGCGCAGGAGCACGCGCTCGGCGGCGATCACCGGCGCGGAGGGCGGACCGGAGAGCCGGCCATGGAGTTCGAGCTCGAGGCCCGCGACGAGCTCGGGCAGGGCCAGGTGCGGCGCAGCCGGCACGCCGAGCACCAGCGCCGCGGCGCCCAGGGTCACGCGCACCTCGGTGCTCGCGCTGGCGACGAGCCCCTCGCGCACGGCCGGGTCGCTCGCATCGAGGTGCACGGTCAGCGTCTCCGTGCGCGGGCCGACGCCCGTCAGCGTGCCGTGGAAGCCCGGCGTGTCGTCGATCTCGATCTCGCTGGCCGGGAAGGGCGGCGCGACGAAGTCGCTGAAGCGCACCTTCACCTCCTGCCCGATCGCGAGCGAACCCGCGTTCGTGAGCGCGCCCGAGTCGAACTTGAAGGTCGTGCCCGCGCCGAAGGCCACCTGGATCACGTCCGGGTCCGGCAGCGTCGCGAGCACGGGCTCGGCCACGCTCGCGCCGTCCTTGATCTGCGCGACCTGCAGCGACAGCTCCGGCGGCGCGAGCGCGGTGACGATCCCGCGGATGCGTACGATGGCGTCGCCGCCCGAGCCGGTCGCGTCCTCGATCTCGATGCGCGTGGCCTCGACTCGACCGCCCGTGCTCAGGTTGCCGTGCACCTCGAGGCGCGTGACGTTGGGCACGAGCGCCGCGAAGAAGGCCGCCAGCGTCAGCACCTGGTTGTCGTTGTCGAGCAGCACCGCGCTGCCATCCACGTGCACGCTGACGCGCCCGACGGAGACGGGCGGGTCGTTGATGAAGCCGTCCACGAGCACCGTGCCGTCGACCTGGCTCGAGCTCACGACCTTGCCCTTGAGCTCGTCGATCAGCGCATCGTCCGAACCGTCGCTCGAGTGGCACGAACCGCCCGGGCTGAAGTCGATCGAGCCGTTCGCGACCACGCCGCTGAGGGAGTTCAGGAGGTCGAGGTCGACCGAGAAGCGCACGTACTGGCCGGCGACCACGACGAGCGGCGCCGCCAGGGCCGCCAGGTAGGTGTCCTGCGCGGCCACGATCGTGACCGGCGAGCTGTCGTCGGCCCGGGCACGGTACTGCCCCGGGACGAAGCCGATCTCGACCGCCACGTAGGTCCCGGCCGGGATGCGGCCCTTGACGAGGAAGGCGAGCGCGCCGTTCAGACCGAGGAACTCGACCTCGACCGTGCCGACCAGGTCGCTGGTGAAGCTCAGGTCATCGCGCTGCAACCGCACCGACTGGATCACCGCCGAGAAGGACAGCAGGTCGTCGCGCGGCGCGTCGCCGATCAACACGTCGGCCGTCGCGCCGCTCCCGCCGCCTCCGCCGCCACCGCAGGCCGAGAAGAGGAACAGCGAGGTCAGGGCGGCGAGGAGGAAGGAGCGGTGTTGCATGTGGAAGGGAGCTAGGGGGTGCGGACGTACGAGGATAACCCTGGCGGGCGCGAAGCTCGTCCGGGCTACGCGTTTGTCACCCGGAACTCTGCGGATGAGACGCCTCGGGAGGTCACGGGCCTCGTGAAGCATCGAAGGGACTCGCCGGCGCCTCGCGCACCTGCAGCTGGATCTCCAGCGAGGCGAGCAGGGCCAGCGCCTGGCCGTGGTTCGCGCGCCAGCCCACGTGGCTGTTCCACAGCGCCGGCAGGTCGATCCAGCTCACGAGCGCGCGACGCTCGAGGTCCACGAGCAGGCGCTGCACGACTGCGCGCAGCGCGGTCTCGCGGCGCAGCTGGCCGTCGAAGTCGACGTAGTTGGTGAGGCACGGGGGCCCCGGGACGAGCCGCGGGAACGTCCGCCGCGCCAGCCGCTCGGCGCGTTGCCAGGTGCGCTTCAGGGTGACTCGCCAGGGCGGTGCGTCGAGCGCGAGGCCGAGCTGGTTCTTGGCCGGCAGCCGCATGAGCTCGGGGCACATGTGCCGAGCCACACGCCGGAAGAAGCGCTCTCCGCGGCGCAGGTGTCCGGGCAGGGACAGGGTGAACTCCACCCAGTTCGGGTGGCGAAAGGGCGTGCGGTACTCGAAGCCCGGCGTCAGCAGGCACGGCTCGTACCAGGAGGGGTAGCGCACTCCCAGGGCGATCTGCTCCGTCAGGGTCAGGCGCGCGCCCGTGACGAGCGGCGCGCGCGGCAGCACGGACTCGGCGCGGAAGCCGGGACAGAGGTCGACGGAGCGAACCAGGCGGTTGCTCGCGGCGAACTGCGCGCGCACGTCCTCCCAGGAGCCCTCGCGCTCGGGCCAGTAGCGCGAGCCATTCAGGGTGTTGGCCATGATGCCGCTCCAGTACACGGCACCGGAGCCGTAGCGACGCGGGACCTGGGCGTTGTAGTGGGCCTCGAACACCGGGACCCAGTACGGCTCCGGCCCGACGGAACCGGCCAGGCCTTCCGCGCTCAGCTCGAGCGTCGCGAGGTCGAGCGCTTCATGGCGCACGCCCGCCGCGCGTGCGACCGCGCGGCCGAGCTCGAAGTCCAGGGTCCCCGGGGTGCCGAAGGTGACCGCGAGCATGCGGCGGCCGAGGCCCAGCTGCAGCAGCGTGCCCAGGATCAGGCGCGAGTCGAGCCCGCCGCTCAGGGGCACGATGTGCAGCTCGCCGTGGGTGTCGGCGCAGGCGGCGCGGAAGGCCTCGGCTCCGCGCGAGAGCAGGGCCTGCTCGTCGACGGCCTCGCGTGCCGCTGGCAGCGCGGGCGCGGCCGTGAACCAGGGCTTCGACCCCAGGTCGGATGGCACCCGGGGAACGAAGCCGTAGTGGAGGAAGCTCCTGAGTTCGTCGGGCTCGAGTCGAGTCATGTCCGTCCGCGGACCCACGTCTCCCACTCGGGCCACCGGCGCCCTTCCTCCCGCGGAGAAACCTAGCACGGATCGCTGTGTTCGGGGCGCCTCGGACGGGCGCTTCGTCCGGTCAGGGATCACGGAGCGATCGAGCCACGGCTTGGACCGGAGCGGACGGCGGCGAGCGCGATCCCGGGCCGGCCCGCGGGGTGGAGCCGAGTGCTGGGAACCCGTAGGATCCCGCCGACTCAGCGCCCGCACCCCGAGGACCCATGTTCCAGCTCATCCCCAAGGAGCAGGCCTTTTTCGATCTCTTCGAGAAGGCGGCCCAGAACGCCCACGAGGCGACGCAAGCCCTGGTCGAGTTGCTGGAGCGCTTCGATGATCCGCCGCGCCATGCCCGGCGCATCAAGGAGTTCGAGCACGTCGGGGACGAGCTCACGCACCAGATCATCGAGCGCCTGAATCGCACCTTCATCACGCCCCTGGATCGGGAGGACATCCACGAGCTCGCCTGCCGCATGGACGACGTGCTCGACCTGGTCGACACGGCGGCCGACCGCCTGGTGCTGTTCAAGATCCAGAAGCCCATCGACGACTCGCGCCAGCTGGGCGAGTGTCTGGTGCGCGCCACCGCGCTGCTCTGCGGACTGATGCCGCTGCTGCGCCACACCGGCAACACGGATCTCGTGCGCCAGCGCGTGCTCGAGGTGCACCGCCTGGAGAGCGAGGCCGACCGCATCGAGCGTCACGCCCTGGCGGCGCTGTGCGAGAACTCGGCCGACCCGATGACGGCGATCAAGTGGATCCAGATCATCGAGGCCCTGGAGTCGGCGACCGACCGCTGCGAGGACGTCGCCAACGTGATCGAGGGGATCGTCCTCAAAAATGCCTGATCTGCTGGTCTGGTCGATCATCGCCCTGGCGCTGGCCTTCGATTACGTCAACGGCTTCCACGACGCCGCGAACTCGATCGCGACGGTCGTCTCGACGCGCGTGCTCTCGCCGCGCTGGGCCGTGATCTGGGCCGCGTTCTTCAACTTCATCGCCTTCCTCTTCTTCGGGCTGCACGTCGCCACCACGATCGGCAAGGGCACGATCGAGCCGCAGGCCGCCACGCTGGCGGTGGTGACGGCGGGCCTCATCGGCGCCATCGTCTGGGACCTGCTGACCTGGTGGTGGGGCCTGCCCTCGAGCTCGTCCCACGCCCTGGTCGGCGGCTTCGCGGGCGCCGCGCTGGTGGCCGCCGGCCCGGACGCGCTGGTCCTCGGCAGCCTGCACGAGAGGGGCCTGCTGCAGATCGGCATCTTCATCTTCCTCGCGCCGCTCTTCGGCCTGGTCATGGGCTGGGTCCTGATGATCGCGACCTACTGGACCTTCCGGCGTTCGTCGCCGACCCGCGTCAGCAAGCTCTTCCGGCGCCTGCAGCTCGTCTCGGCCGCGGCCTACAGCCTCGGGCACGGCGGCAACGACGCGCAGAAGACCATGGGCATCATCTTCGCCGTGCTGCTCGCCTCGGGCCGCATCTCGAGCGACGCGACCGTCCCGCCCTTCTGGGTCGTGATCGCCTGTCACGCGGCCATGGGGCTGGGCACGCTCTTCGGCGGTTGGCGCATCGTGCGCACGATGGGCCAGAAGATCTGCAAGCTGCAACCCGTGCACGGTTTCTCGGCCGAGACCGCGGGAGCGCTCACGCTCTACGGCGCGACCTGGCTCGGCATCCCGGTCTCGACCACGCACACGATCACGGGCGCCATCGTCGGGGTCGGCTCGACGCGCGGACTCCACGCGGTCAAGTGGGGCGTGGCGACGCAGGTCCTGTGGGCCTGGGTGCTGACGATCCCGGCCGCGGCGGGCGTGTCGGCGCTGACCTGGTGGATCTTCAGCCTGTGCGGCTGGCGCTGAACCTCGGGCTCGTGCACCGCGCTCGAACCGGGCGCTGACACGGACACCAGAGCTTCGCATACCGAGTCGGAAGATCCTGACGCGAGTGCAGCTCGGAAGCACATGCCCTCTCGCCGCGAGTGTTCCGCGTCCGATCCAGTGGCGCAGCGGGGCCAGAGCCCGTTTCGGAACGATCGAGTCGGACCAGTCGGACCAGGAGGAGCAGAACAATCATGTGCAAGTGGAGCCTGATCGCGATCCTTTGCTTCGTGCCGCTCGGCAGCGGCTGTCTCGCCATGGCGGGCGTCGCGGGCGCCGCCAGCGTCGTCGGCTACGTCTACTACGACAAGAACGAGCTCGAGCAGGACTTCGGCGCGTCCTTCGACAAGACCTGGAAGGCCACGCTCGAGGCCCTGCGCAGCCTGAAGTACGAGCTGCCGAAGGAGCCCGCGCACGCGCTGGATTCCGGCACGTTGCAGTTCGATGACCTCTGGGTCCGCGTCGCACGCCACCCCGGCAACACGACGCGCGTGACCGTTCGGGTCGGCACGTTCCACACCGAGGAACACGCCCGGCGCGCGGGGCTGATCCTGGAGAAGATCGAGAGCGAGCTGTAGGGGCCTACCCGGCCCGCTTGCGCAGCGGGAGCGGACTCGTCCTCGGCAGCAACATGGGGACGCGCGCCTGGTACTCGCCGTACCAGCGCTGCTCGAGCACGAGGTCGCGCTCCTCCAGGCGCGCCTGGAGCACGATCAAGGCCGTGCCCATGGCGGCGAACAGGAGATGCCCGAGGGTCATCACCGGCGTGCACCACAGCGCCACGAGGACCCCGAAGTAGATCGGATGGCGCACCCAGCGGTGCAGGAAGCGGAGCTCGAAGCGCGTCGGCTCCAGGCTCTTCCCGTTGGCGTGCGCCAGCACCTGGGCCAGCCCGAACAGTTCGAGGTGGCCGACCTGCAGCGTCCCCACCAGCGCCAGGGCCCAGCCCGCGAAGGACAGGATCTCGAGCACCAGCCCCAGCGGGTGCAGCTCGAGCGACCACAGCGCGAACGGGATCGGTCGCCAGCGCAGGAAGACGAGCATCAGGAACAGGCTCGAGACCGGTGCCTATCGGAGTCCCCCCCGGGTCGCCTTCACTCGCCCCCTGCGTGCCGATGGGTCGGGGCAGGCCGACCGGGGTCCACCCGGCCCCCGGTCCGGTTCGGGGAGACTCGAGGCGCCCGTGACGGCCACGCCTCCGGCGGGTAGCTTCCGGGCTACCGCACCAGGAGAGCCCGATGATCGCGACCCAGATCCGGCAGAAGGACGGCGTCTTCTACTTCGTCTCGTATCCGGCCCAGGACCTGCTCACCAAGGTCCGCTTCATCAGTCGCTTCTACGCCGACGACGAGAAGATCGAGGCCGAGGTCGTCGCGGGCGACGACGAGGTGGCCTCCTTCATCCAGCGCATCGAGAAGAGCGACGCGGCCTTCCAGCGCCAGATCTCGCGCGCGAAGGTGGCGGCCATCGAGAACTTCTACGAGACGGCCGTGAGCCAGCCGCCCATCCCGGGCACGGTGCTCCTGTTCACGTCCGAGAAACTGCGCTTCGAGCCGCTCGGCAAACTCGAGAACGTGGGCGACCTGGAGCAGCCGCGCGAGCGCTACCTCGTGATCGACGGCCAGCACCGCCTGGCGGCGCTGCACTTCTTCCAGAAGCACCGCCCGGACGAGGCCAAGACGATGCACGTGCCCTGCATCGTGTTCGACGGCAAGAGCGAGGACTTCGCGGCCGAGATGTTCGTGATCATCAACTCGACGCCGACGCGCATCAACAAGAGCCACCTGGTGGACCTGTACGAGCGCGTGTCCTGGGCCGCGCCGGACAAGAAGCTGGCCGCGCGCATCGTGCAGAAGCTGTACTCCGAGTCCGACAGCCCGCTGCGCTACAAGATCAACCGCCTGGGCGGCCGCTCCAAGCAGGAGAAGTGGATCCTGCAGGCCGAGCTGTTCAACGAGGTCCACCGCTGGGTGAGCGGCAAGAGGAAGGTCGACGCCTCGATGGCCGCCGCCAAACGCCGCTACGAGGTCGTGCGCGACTTCCTGAAGGCCGCCGAGAAGGTCTGGGGCGAGGCCTGGGGCAGCGCCAACCACATGGTGACGCGCCCGGTGACGCTCAAGGCCATGCTGCGCGTGTGCTTCGACCTCGCGGTGGCCGACGCCGAGCCGGCCGACGGGCGCCTCGCGCGCTGGACGCGCCGCCTGGCGCCCTGGAGCGGGCTCGTGCGCGAGCTGCGCGCCGACGGCTTCTACGAGCGCTTCCCGGCCAAGGGCCAGGTCGAGCGCGTCGCGCGCATCCACCGCGAGCTCGGCCGCCAGGCGAAGATCGAGCCCACCAAGCGCACGAGGGTCGCCGAGGAGTAGCGCCAAGCCGCCGCCCGCGGGCTCGCCGGGATCCGTTCGCTCCCTCCCCCTCGAGCGGACATGACCCAGGCCTCCCGACGAGCCATCACCATTCTTGCGACCTGGCGTGGCTCGTGAGAACCTGGCTCCGTCCTGGTCAAGTTGCGGGTATGGAGGTTCGCAGGTGCGTCCTGCATCCCCAGGTGGAGCGGCTAGATCCGAGCTCGGGGGCCGAGCGAGGAGGTTCCGATGAGAGCGATCCGTGTTTCCCTGGTGCCCGTGATCGTCGCGCTCGCGGCCAGCCTGAACGCGCAGGCTCCGAGCCTGCTCCTCGGCAGGAAGATCAGCGCCAAGTTCGGCGGATTCGGCAGCGGCCTCCAGGAGCGCGACTTCTGGGGCCAATCGATCGCCTGGCTGGGCGACCTCGACGGCGACGGGCACGGCGACCTGGCCGTCGGAGCGTTCGGGGACGACGACGGCGCGCTGGACGCCGGCTCGCTGTGGATCCTGTTCCTCGACGGCCGCGGCGCCGTGCGCGCCAAGCAGAAGATCGGGCACTTCGAGGGCGGCCTCAGCGCCGTCCCGAGCATCTGGGCCTTCTTCGGCATCAGCCTCGCGTTCCTCGGCGACCTCGACCACGACGGCCGGCCCGAGCTCGCCGTCGGCTCGGAGGAGGACGACGGCGGCAGCGCCGCGGGCTCGGTCTACGTCCTCTCGCTGAACCCGAACGGCACCGTCGCGTCGCAGCGCAAGATCAGCGCCATCGCCGGGAACTTCAGCGGCGAGCTCGAGGCCGGCGATTCCTTCGGGCGCGCGCTCGCCCGCGTCGGCGACCTCGACGGCGACGGCCTCCCCGAGCTCGCGGTGGGCGCGATCGGCGACGACGACGGCGGCGACGGCATCGGCGGGCGCGGGGCGATCTGGATCCTCTTCCTGAACGCCGACGGCTCCGTCCGGGAGCACCAGAAGATCAGCTCGACGGTGGGCGGCTTCGACGGCTCGTCGAGCGTCTTCAGCTACTTCGGAGGCGCGCTCGCGCCGCTGGGCGACCTGGACGGCGACGGCGTGCCCGATCTGGCCGCGGGCGACCAGTACTACACCGAGGTCGGCTATGCGACCGGTGCGGTCTACGTCCTGTTCCTGAACGCGGACGGCACGGTGAAGGCGCAGCAGAACATCTCCCCCGGCTCGGGCGGCTTCACGGGCGTCCTCGGGGACGTCGACCTCTTCGGCGCCTCGGTGGCGAACGTCGGCGACTGCGACGGCGACGGAGTCGTGGACCTGGCCGTCGGCGCTCCGCAGGACGACGGCGGGGGGTACGGGGCCGGCGCGGTGTGGCTGCTCTTCCTGAAGACCGACGGCACCGTCCACGACGCGCAGCGCATCTCCGCCAAGCGCGCGCGCGGCGGCGATTGGACGCAGGAGGACAATTTCGGCTCGGGCGTGGCCGGGCTGGGCGACCTGGACGGCGACGGGCGTCTCGAGCTGGCGGTGGGCGCCGTCGGGGACGACGACGGTGGGCAGAGCTACTTCTCGGACGTCGGCGCCGTGTGGCTGCTGTTCCTCGACACGGCCGTGACCATCGACTTCGAGCGCGAGAACGACGCGCTCGCCGCGCTGGAGAACGGGCGCGCGCTTTCGCCGGACCCCGGCTTCGGGGCGCGCCTGCAGGTCAAGGGTCTGTCGGCCTCCGGTCTGAGCGCGGCCGTGTTCGACTCGACCCGCGGCGGCCCCAACGACCCCGGCTCGGACCCGGGCCTGCTCGTCGGGCGCGGGAACGTCCTGATCCTGCAGGGGACTCCGGGTGAGAGCGTGCCCGGGGTCTACGACCACCCCCACGCCGACTCGGGTGGCGGGCGCTTGACGCTCGAGCTCGGGGGCGAGGCGGTCGCGCCGCGCTCGATCGACCTGGTGGACCTGGGTTCGGGGAGCGCCGTCCTGACGCTCTTCGATCCACTCGGCCGCACGCGCACCTTCCTCGTGCCCGCCGGCTGGACGCGCGACGTCGCCGTCCACGGGCCGCCGGGATTCGGCCGGCTCGACCTGACGGTGCTCACGCCCCAGCCCGGCTTCGCCGCCAGCGCGACGGCCACGGAAACACGCGGCTTCGATCCGATGCGCGTGGTCGGGATGACGGTGGAGCTCTCCGGCCCCGGCGCGCTGGACACCCTGGTCTACCGGCGGCCGAGGGCGCCCGTCCCCGTCCAGGCGAGTCGATGAGGGCGGGATTCGGGCTTTGCCCCGCGCCTTGCGCGAGAATGCGCGCGCACGGTTCTCCGCCGCGTCATGGACCCGCTCGTCGCCCCCGGGCCCGAGAAGTGATCTCTATGTCGAAGATGAAGGCCCACGCCACGTTCGACCAGTACTCGCCGACCAGCCGCCGAAGACCTCCGCTACTCTGCTGGCCCCCGAGTACACCCCGACCGAGGTCCAGCCCCATGCGTCGCTTCCTTCCCGTCTTCCTCGCCGTCCTCCCCACCGCCTGCGCGGCACCCGCCGCGCCCCAGAGGGTCTCGAGTGCAACCGCGTCCGACGATCCATACCTCTGGCTCGAGGACGTGAGCGCCGAGCGCGCGCTCGCCTGGGCGCGCGCACACAATGCGAAGAGCGCCGGCGAACTCGTCGACGACGAGTTCCATGCGCTCGAGGCGCGCCTCAAGGCGATCCTCGACTCGAACGAGAAGATCCCCTACGTCCGGAAGATCGGCGCGCTCTACTACAACCTCTGGCAGGACGCGGAGAACCCGCGCGGCCTGTGGCGACGCACGACGCCCGAGGAGTACGCCAAGGCGAAGCCCGCCTGGGAGACGGTGCTCGACCTCGATGCGCTCGGCCGGGCCGAGGGCGTGAGCTGGGTCTGGCACGGCGCCGACGTGCTCGAGCCGGAGGACCGGCTGTGCCTCCTGTCGCTGTCGCCGGGCGGCTCGGACGCCGAGGTCGTGCGCGAGTTCGACCTGACCACGAAGTCGTTCGTCGAGGGCGGCTTCCACGTGCCCGAGGCGAAGAGCAACGTCGCCTGGCGCGACCGGGACCACCTCTGGATCGGCACCGACTTCGGGCCGGGCTCGATGACCGAGTCGGGCTATCCACGCCAGGCGAAGCTGTGGACGCGCGGGACGCCGCTCGCGGCGGCCGAGCTCGTCTACGAGGGCCAGCCCACCGACGTGTCGGCCTCGGTCGGGCACGACTCGACGCCGGGCTTCGAGCGCGACATCGCCGGGCGCGGCATGACCTTCTGGACGAACGAGATGGCGATCCTGCGCCACGGGAAGTGGCTCCCGATCGCCAAGCAGGAGGACGCCAACGCGAGTCTCTGGCGCGAGTGGCTGTTCCTCGAGCTGCGCAGCGACTGGCAGGTCGGCGGGCAGAGCTTCGTGGCGGGCTCGCTGCTGGCGACCCGGCTCGAGGACAACCTGGCCGGCAAGGCCGCCTACGAGGTCCTGTTCGCGCCGAGCGAGCGCGTGTCGCTGGCGGGTCACCAGCCGACGCGGCACCACGTGCTGCTCGCGACGCTCGACAACATCAAGAGCCGCATCCACGTGCTCACGCCCGGCCCGCAGGGCTGGTCGCGCGAGGCATTGGCGGGCCTGCCCGAGATCGGCGAGGTCGGGGCCAGCCCGATCGATGCCGACGAGTCGGACGAGTACTTCCTGAGCGTGACGGGCTTCCTCACCCCGCCGAGCCTGCACGTCGGCGAGATCGGCAAGGGCGCGCCGCGACTCCTGAAGTCGACGCCCGGCTACTTCGACACGGCGAACCTCTCCGTTGGTCAGCACGAGGCGACCTCCAAGGACGGAACGAAGATCCCGTACTTCGAGGTGCGCCGCGCCGACCGGCCGCTCGACGGCACGACGCCGACGTTGCTCTATGCCTACGGCGGCTTCGAGGTCTCGCTGACGCCCGGCTACAACTCGCTGGTCGGAGCGGGCTGGCTCGAGCAGGGCGGCACCTACGTGCTGGCCAACATCCGCGGCGGCGGCGAGTTCGGCCCGAAGTGGCACCAGGCCGCGCTCAAAGAGCACCGCACGCGTTGCTACGAGGACCTGGCGGCCGTCGCGCGCGATCTCGTCGCGCGCAAGGTCACGAGCGCCGCGCACCTCGGTGTCATGGGCGGCTCGAACGGCGGCCTGATGGTCGGCAACATGATCACGCTCTACCCCGAACTCTTCGGCGCCGCCGTGTGTCAGGTCCCGCTGCTCGACATGCGCCGCTACCACGAGCTCCTGGCCGGCGCCTCCTGGATGGGGGAGTACGGCGACCCCGACGACCCCGCCCAGTGGAGCTACATCCGCGGCTTCTCGCCCTACCACAACGTAGAGGCCGGCGTGGCCTATCCACGCACGCTCTTCATGACCTCCACCAAGGACGACCGCGTCCACCCCGGCCACGCGCGCAAGATGGTCGCGCGCATGGAGGAGCAGGGCCACGACGTCCTCTACTACGAGAACATCGAGGGCGGCCACGGCGGCGCGGCGGACAACGGGCAGCGCGCCTTCATGTCGTCGCTGGCGTACCGCTTCCTGTGGCGCGAGCTCGGCGGGCCGCGGCCGTAGCCCGGGCCCGAGTCGGGAGTGACCGCCATGCCGAAGATGAAGGCCTACGCCACGTTCGACCTCTACCTCGCGGATCAGCCGCCGAAGAACCGCGCGATCATCCGCGCGCTGCGCAGGTTCGTGCAGCGCGTCGCCCCGAAGCTCACGGAGTCCGTGAAGTGGGGCAACGGCTGCTGGCTGAAGGCGAAGGCCCCGGTCGCCTACGTCTACTCGGACAGGGGCTTCGTCCAGTTCGGCTTCTTCCACGGCTCCGCGCTGACCGACCCGCGCGGCCTCCTCGAGGGCAAGGCGCAGTACGTGCGCCACATCAAGGTGCGCAAGGTCGCGGACATCGACGAGCGGGCCTTCGCAGCCCTCCTGCGCCAGGCGGCGCGCTAGACGAGGACCCATGCTCGCCCTCGCCGCGCTCGTCTTGCTCGCGCTGCCCCAGTCCGGAGCGAAGCCCTCGCTCTTGACGCCGCCCAGCGGCTGGCGCGGCGAGCGCCTCGAGTTCCCGCTCGACTTCGCGCCCGAGATCGAGCTCTCCGGGTTCGAGGATCTGGCCTTCGCGCCGGGGATGTTCGTGGCCGACTCGGACTCGTACTTCTCCTATGCCCTGGCGCTGCGCCTCGAGGGCGACGTCGTCGTCGACGAGGCGTTCCTGGACTCCTTCCTGGAGCGCTACTACCGCGGTCTGTGCCGCGCGGTGGGTGCGGAGCGCGGGCTCACGCTCGATCTCGATTCGATCCGCGCGTCTGTGCGACCAGCGGGCACGCGCTTCACGGCCGTGGTCGAGATGTTCGATCCGTTCGTCACGGGTCAGCCGCTAGCGCTCGCGCTGGAGCTCGAGAGTCGGCCCGTGCCGCGCGCGACCGAGGTCCTGGGCCTGGCCTCGCCGCTCGATCGCGAGGCGCCGGTATGGCGGGAGCTGGCGGCGCTGGCCGAGCGCTGGCGCGCCCAGCGACCGGCGCCGGTGCTGCTCAACCACGTGTTCTTCGTGGTCGAGCGGGAGACCTATGACGCACTCGTGCACTCGCCGTTCCTGCGCGGCGAGTTCGCCGTGAGCGAGGAGCGCGAGACCGTGCGCAAGGACGGCGCGTACACCGGCCTGTACCTCTACGGCCAGCGCACCTACCTCGAGTTCCTGCCGGCGGGCGCGGCGGGTCTGGCGGCCGGCAGCAGCGGCCTGGCGCTCGGGCTGGAGAGCGTCGGCGCCAGCGACGAGCTCGCGCGGCGCCTGCGCGCCAGCCAGGTGGAGGTCTTCGACGCGCCGGTCACGCGCGCGCTCGGAACGGAGACGCTGCCCTGGTTCCGCCTGCTCGGCGTGGAGATGCCCAGCGCCCCGCTGCAGCTCTTCACGCTCGAGTACGACGCGCGCTTCCTGGCCGGCTGGCATGCCGAGCTGGCGCCGCGCGAGCCGGGCATCACGCGCAGCGACGTCCTGACGCGCTACGCCGCGAGCCTGGACGCGCTCGAGCTCCACGCACGCGCTCCCTTCGCCGACGTGAGCGCGGTCGAGCTCGCCCTCGACGACCCCCAGCGCGAACGCGTGCTGACGAGTTGCGCGCTCTTCGGCTACGAACCCGAGGACGGCGGCGATCCACGGCTCGTGCACGCGCCGCAGTGGCGCCTCGCGCTCGGATCCGCGCCGCGACCCGGCGGAATCGTCGGCGTGGAGCTGGGCCTGCGCCACGAGCTCACGCGCGCGCCGCTCGAGCTCGGCCAGGTGCGCTTCGAGTTCCACGGACGCACGGCGCAGCTCCGGATCTCGACCGGCAAGTAGGCACACCCGACGCGGCTTGCTCCCGGGATCAGCTGGACGGGCTCGGCGTCGAGCTCGACGTTGCCGCTCTGCGACGCGCGCAGGCAGCCAGGCGTCGGCTCTGGTCGGGCAGGAGCTCTGGCCAGCCCAGCGCGGAACGTCCGCGCACCCTATGATCCAGGGGTCGGTTCCCTCGTCTCGCACTTCTCCATGCGCAACGCTTTCCTCGGCACGACCCTCGGCCTCATCCTCGCGCCGCTCCTCGCGGCCCAGTCAGCGCCCACCCAGCCCATGAAGCCGGGGCCCCTGCCGCGCGAGCCCGTCCACTTCGTCGCCATCGGCGACTACGGCACGACCAACCCCGGGTCCTTCGCCGTGGCGGCGCTGGTGCACGCGCTCGATCCGGGCTTCGTGATCACGCTGGGCGACAACAACTACCCCAGCGGGAGCGCGACCACGATCGACCAGAACATCGGGCAGCACTACCACGACTACATCCATCCCTATCTCGGGTCCTATGGCGCCGGCGCGGCGACGAGGCGCTTCTTCCCGAGCCTCGGGAACCACGACTGGCTGACGGCCGGCGCGCTGCCCTACCTGAGCTACTTCGCGCTGAACGGCAACGAGCGCTACTACGAGTTCCGGCGCGGCTCCGTGCACCTGTTCGCGCTCGACAGCGACCCCGCCGAGCCCGACGGCATCGGGCCGGACTCGATCCAGGCCCAATGGCTCGAGCAGCGCCTGGCCGCCTCGCGCGCGGCCTTCAAGGTCGTGTACTTGCACCACGCGCCCTACTGCTCGAGCTCGGTGCACGGCTCCCACGGTGAACTGCAGTGGCCGTTCCGGGAGTGGGGCGCCTCGCTCGTGCTCACGGGTCACGACCACCTGTACGAGCGCATGAGCGTCTCGGGCTTCCCGTACTTCGTGAACGGCCTCGGCGGCAACGCGCGCTACGCCTTCGGCACGCCGATCGGAGGCAGCGAGCTGCGCTTCAACGCGGCGGATGGAGCGCTGGACATCCGGGCCGACGGTCAGCTCGCGCGCATCCAGTTCGTCACCACGGACGACGTGGTGGTGGACAGCTTCACGCTCCCGAAGGGCGGCATCGATCCCGGCCAGACCCTGCTGATCGGCGCGGGCGGCAGCTGGAGGTTCCTGGACACGGGCATCGATCCGGGCCCGAGCTGGACCACGCCGGGCTTCGACGATTCCGCCTGGGGTACGGGCAATGCCGAGCTCGGCTACGGCGACGGGGACGAGGTCACCACGGTGGGCTTCGGCGGGGTCGCGGCTGACAAGTACATCACCACCTGGTTCCGGAGCTCGTTCACCGTGGCCGACCCGAGCGCCTTCGGCCAGCTGCAGTTCCGCCTGCTCTACGACGACGGCGCCGTGGTGCACGTGAACGGCACCGAGGTGGCGCGCGTGAACCTGCCAGGCGGCGCGATCACGGCCAGTACGCTGGCCTCGGCCGCCGTCAGCGGCGACGAGGAGTCCACCTTCTTCCCCTTCACCTTCGACCCGAGCCTGCTGGTCGCGGGCACGAACGTCATCGCGGTCGAGGTGCACCAGTCCGCGGCCAACTCGAGCGACATCAGCTTCGCGCTGGAGCTCGTGGGGCTGGGGGCGGGCACGACCCTGCTCGCGCGCGGCTCGAACTGGAGCTACCTCGACACCGGCCTCGAGCCCGGGGCGACCTGGAAGGACCCGGGCTTCGACGACTCGGGCTGGGCCGTCGGACCCGCGCAGGTCGGCTACGGCGAGGGCGACGAGGCGACGGTCGCGAGCTTCGGGGGCGATCCGCAGGCCAAGCACCCGACCACCTGGCTGCGCACGACCTTCAGCGTGACCCAGGCCGCCAGCATCGACTGGCTCGCCTGCCGGCTGCTGCGCGACGACGGCGTGCTCGTCTACGTGAACGGCACCGAAGCCGCGCGCTTCAACCTGCCCCGCACCGGCGTCGGCGCCAGCACGCTGGCCGGCTTCGACGTCGCGGGCGCGGACGAGAACCTGTTCCAGACCACCAGCCTCGACCCGCGCCTGCTGGTGGACGGCACCAACACGATCGCCGTCGAGCTCCACCAGGCGAGCGCGACCAGCGACGACCTCTCCTTCGACCTGGAGCTCGTGGCCCACTGAGCGGGCCGGGCTCCGCGCTCCAGGACCTGGCCAGAATCCCGACGCCGGGGCTTGGCAGCAGCGCAATTTGGGCGATCCTATGGAGAAGAAGTTTCCGGCCTCGGAAACGGCTTCCAGGGCCAGAAATTAGGAGTCCCCCACATGTCGCTTCGGCCGTCCCTCGCCGCGCTCGCGCTGACCCTCTGGGCGCTGGAGGCGAGCCCTTCGGCCCAGCTCGGGCCGGGCACGGTGGCGCGCCTCCAGAAGATCAGCAACACCCAGGGTGGATTCGCGCCCTACCTGCACATCAACGATCAGCTCGGCCGGTCCGTGGCGGTCCTGGGCGACCTGGATGGCAACGGCGTGCTCGATCTCGCCAGCGGCGCCCTCGGGGACGACGACGGGGGGCTCGACAAGGGCGCGGCCTACGTGATCTTCCTGCGCCCGAACGGGACGGTGCTCCGGGCGCAGAAGATCAGCGCGCTGGCCGGTGGCTTCACGGGGGTGCTCGACGAGGGGGACCAGCTTGGCCGCTCGCTCGCCGGCATCGGCGACCTGGACGGCGACGGCGTGGGCGACCTGGCGGTGGGCGCGAACTACGACGACGATGGCGGCACGAACCGCGGTGCCCTCTACATCTTGCTGCTCAACCCCGACGGCACCGTCAAGCGCACCTCCAAGATCTCGAGCACCCAGGGGGGCTTCACCGGTCCGCTGCGCGCCAACGACGAGTTCGGCCGCTCGGTGGCCTCGCTCGGTGACCTGGACGGCGACGGCGTCATCGACCTCGCCGTGGGCGCGCCGACCGATGGCACGGGAGGGACGCGGCGGGGGGCCATCTGGATCCTGTTCCTGCGCACCGACGGCACCGTCAAGCGCCACGTGAAGATCGCGAGCGGCATGGGCGGCTTCACGGGACGCCTCAAGAACCTCGACTGGTTCGCGTTCTCGCTGGCGAACCTGGGGGACTTCGACGGCGACGGCGTCGTCGACCTGGCCGTCGGAGCCGCGCTGGACGACGACGGCGCCGTGAACGCGGGGGCCGTGTGGCTGCTCTACCTGCGCTCCGACGGAACCGTGAAGGACCACCGCAAGATCAGCTCGCGCTCGGGCGGCTTCACGGGCCTGCTCGAATCGCCGGACCAGTTCGGCACGTCGGTGGCCGCGCTGGGCGATCTGAACGGGGATGGCATCACCGAGCTCGCCGTCGGCACCGTCAAGGACGGAGACGGCGGCGCGGAGAAGGGCGCGGTCTACGTGCTCTTCCTGACGGCGCAGGGGACGGTGGCCTTCCACCAGAAGATCAGCGCCCTGGAGGGGAACTTCCCGCGCCGGGCGCTCAACACCTGGGACTGGCTGGGCTCCTCGCTCGCGCCGCTCGGCGATTTCGACCGCGACGGTGTGCGCGACGTGGTCATCGGCGCGCGCAACGACGACGACGGAGGATCGAACAGCGGGGCGCTGTACCTCACGTTCCTGAGCGGGAGCGCGCCGGCCAGGATGGCCGGACCCGGGCCGGGGAGCGACTCGCCGTCCGTCGACCTCGGGGCTGTCGCCCTCGCGGACAGCAGCGACGACGCGAGCACGCGCGCGACCGTCGCGGCGACCCAGTCCTTCGGCCATGGGCCGGAGCCGGAGGGGAGCCTCGAGCTCATCGAGGGCGACGGCAGTCCGGGCACGGACCTGACCTTCCGGTTGCCCGTGCCCGCGGCCTTCGCTGGCAAGGGCGCGGAAGCCCGTCTGCTCGTGTCCACGCGGCGCGCCGACGATCCGCTCCTGGCCGAACGCACCGGACTGCTGCTCGACCCGCGCACCTTGCTCGGTGCGTGGACGGCCGTCGCCGCGCCGGCGCACACCGAGGTCGAGATCACGCTGCACGTTCCGCCCGCCACCCGGCTGGAGGGCTTGACCTTCCAGGCCGTGTGGCGCCTCGGCCGCCAGCGCGAATTCACGGACGCCCTGGAGCTCGCGCTGACGCGTTGAGCGGCAGCAGGGCCGCGCCGAGCGCGACCAGCGCAGCCAGCGCGAAGCCGGCGTGGACGATCCACATCCAGCGCGCATACGGGCGGAACGAGAAGCGCACGCGCGTGGCTCCGGGGCCGAGCCAGGCCCCCAGGTAGAACCCGTTCAGGCGCAGGCGCTGGACCTCCGCGTCCGCAGCTACCGTCCAGTGGGGATGGTGCTGCAGGCTCAGGAGCACGAACGAGGCCCGCGCCGAGGGCTCGAACTCGAGCTCGAGTGCGTCGTCGCGCCGCGCCACGACGGAGACCGGCGCCGAGGCGCGCCGCGCCAGCCCCTCGAGGCGCAGGTTCTCGCCCGCGGGGCGTTCGCCCGCGTCCTCCAGGAAGCGCGAAGCGAAGCGCGGCGCGCGCTTCGGCGCGAACAGGAACAGCGTGCCCGCGGTTCCGAGGTAGCGCAGCTCGGGGGATTGCAGCGGTCTGCCGCTGGCCACGACGGACACGTCGCTCAGCTCGAAGCCCTCGTCGTCGAGCTTCGACTCGCCGACGATGCGCTTGAAGGAGCGCCCGCGGATCCGCGCGCCCTGTTCGGAGAATCCGAGCACCCAGCGCTGGTAGGCGCGCGAGGACAGCGAGTCGTAGCTGTGCAGGCTGGTGAGCCCGAGCAGTGCCTCCATGTTCGGCGGCAGCAGCGTCCCGGCCTCGTTGCCCAGCAGGGCATAGCGTTCTCCCGCCGGCGTCAGCTCGCGCAGCCGCTCGACGAGCGGCGAGGTCGTGGCGATCGAGTCGCGCGGACGCGCCAGCAGGAGTTCCGAGCCATAGGCGAACACCGAGACCACGACCAAACCGAGGGCCAGCAACCCGCGGCGCGCGAAGACCAGCCGGGCGAAGCCGGCGAACAGCAGCAGTCCCAGGGCCACGCGCGCGCCGTCCAGCGCGGCTCCGCGCGCGCCGAGCAGCGCCACGGTCGGGGCGAGCGCCGCGCAGGCCACCGCGCGCCACGGATGCGCGAAGCCCCGCGCGAGCAGGTGGTCCAGCGCCACGGCCCCGGCCACGGTCAGCGGCACGAGCGCCGCGGCCAGCGGGACGAAGCGCGAGAGCGACAGCCCCAGGTGCTCGACCGCGAAGAGGTAGGCGGACGGGACCAGCGTGATGAGCAGCGTCGCCGCGCTGAAGGCCAGCCAGGGCCAGGTGCGCCGCCACAGGCCGTCCATCCACGAGACGAGCACCAGGCTCGCGAACAAGGGCGTCAAGCACAGCCCGGCGAAGCCCCTGGTCGGGCCCGGCGCGAGCGGGTTCCCCTGCCAGAACATGTCGAACAGCCCGCCGAGGAAGACGCCGACGTCGCGCAGCGAGCCACTCGGCGGCAGCGAGGCCAGGAAGAACTCCGGGTCGGTGTCGATGCGCGCGGAGCGCGCGAACTGCACCCACAGATCCCCGTAGACGGGCAGGGCGGCGAGCACGCCGAACACCGCGCTGATGCCGAGGCCGACGAGACGCCGCGGCCGCCGCGCGGGGCTGCGCCACCAGGTCGCGAGTCCGAATCCGGCCAGGAGGTAGGCGCTCCACACGATCTGCTGCGGGTAGGCGGCGAGGAGCAGGGCGTGGACCGCGAAGGCGATCCCCAGGCCGCGCGCGAAGCTCGGTCGCTGCACGAAGCGCGCCGTGAGCCACAGGCCGGCGCACGTCCAGCACAGCCCGCCCAGGAACATCACGAACGAGACCCAGTACAGCGCGAAGACGCCGAGGCCCAGGCCGGCCGCGCCACAAACGCTCGCCCACGGAGCGAGGCCCAGTGCCTCGAGGAACAGGTAGGCGAAGAGGCAGGTGAGCAGCAGCGTCAGGCTCGCCAGCCACGAATAGACGACGAAGGGATCGTGCGTGAACCACGAGATCGCGCGCGTCAGCACGAAGGCCGGGCTGAGGCCCGACAGGTGCGAGGAGGGGCGTCCGAGCTGGACGTGCGGGTTCCAGACCGAGAGCCAGCCGCTGTGGTCGCCCTGGAGGTGATGCTGCAGCTCGGGGACGAAATAGTTCGCCTCGTCGTCGAAGCGGCTGGCGGTCGCGTCCGGATCCGGCGGCTGGAGGCCCAGCTCGGCCCGGTTGTCGCGCGGGAAGAGCACCTGGCCGCGCGCCAGGATCGGGGCGAAGAGCGCGGCCACCAGCAGCGCGAGCACGCCGAACGCGAGCGCGCGACTCACGAGGGTTCCGTGCGGGGTCGCACGCGTCGCGCGCCGCGCCAGCCTTCGCTCGCGCCGCGATGATGCGGAACGTGAGCGCGCGGGTCGGTTCCGTCGAGGCCGCGGTCGGGAAGGGACGGCGCGAACACCGCGCGGAGCCTACTCGAAGCCGGGCCGCGAGGGCGATGACGCCGGGCCCGACAGGCGCTGGCGGGTTGCCACGCTGTCACGGTTCGGCCCGAGGGGTGGTCCCTAGCATCCACCCGGGGCCAGGCCCCTGCCACGAATTCCCCAAGGCACGAACGGGCGCCGCGCTCGCCAACGGAGAGAACCATGAAGTTGCCCAGCCCGACCTTCGCCGTCCTGCTCGTCGCACTCGCCCTCCCGGTCGGCGCCCAGAACGGGGTCCTGCTCGAGCTGCCGCTGTTGCCGACGCCCGCCGGCTTCTCCGTCAATCCCCACGTCGCGCACATCAACGCCGTGGGCGAGGTCGTCGGCACGATCTACTTCACGCGCAAGCCGTGCTCGAGCTGCCCGACCCAGACGATCACGCGTTCGTTCCTGGTCTCGAACGGGGTCGCGACGCAGATCGGTCCCGACGGGTTCACGATCACGGCCAGCAACGACCTCGGCGACATCGTGGGCAACCTGCGCAATCCGATGGACGCGCTGCTGTATCCGTTCCTGGTGCGCGGCGGCGTGCTCATCCCGCTCTCGGCCACCTCGGGCAGCGTGCAGGACATCAACAACCTGGGCGAGGTGTCGTACCTCCCGGCCCTCAACGACTGGGGCTTCCAGGCCGCGATGGAGAGCGACGGCGAGCACGGCAACCACGCCTTCAAGTTCATCGGCTCGCTCCCGCTCGACGACCTGAGCTGCGCCACGGTCTCGCCCGACTACGAGTGCATGACGGGCTACAACACGGGCTTCGACTTCGTCACCGACATCAACGACGGCGCCACGATCGCCGAGGCGATGGCCGTGGGCGGCGATCGCGACAACCCCTGGTACTCGAGTTACGGCCGGCAGCACGCCTTCGTGGGCTACCGGGGCCAGACGACCAACCTGTCGGCCGGCTTCACGGCCGCCGCGCTGAGCGTGAACAACCACGGCGTGATCGCCGGCTACGACGACGGCCAGGCCGTGCTGTGGCTGCCCACCCATCCGGGCGGATGGCGCGAAGCGACCGTGGCCTCGCTGGCCGGGGACCCGAGCTGGGTGTGCCGGGAGGCGGCCGCCGTGAACGACGCCGGCTTGGTCGCGGGCAGCGGCACGCACGGTGGACTGGCCGCGCTGTTCCTGTTCGCCCCGAGCGCCCCGGTGCGGAACTGGAAGCTCGAGCCGCGCTGGTGATGCAATCGGGAGCGGGCGCTCCTCGCTCGCGAGAAGGTCAGCACTCCCTTGCCGCGGCAGGGGATCGCTGGTCCTTCGCCACGCAGCTGACTAGACGCCCTTGGGAGTCCCAGCGGGAGTGGAGATCTTGCCGAGGCCGATCAGATCGATCGTCTGCGTGGCCAGGGAGATGAGGCGGGTGGCGTCGGCCGTGTCGATGAGCCAGCCGCTCAGCCCATCCACCTTCTCGATGAACGCCCGCAGAGCCTGGACCGCCCTGGACCTCTTCCCGCGCTGGATCCCGGCCAATGCCTGATCGAGCGAGGCGATCAGACCGCCCTCGATCTCGGGGGAAAGCGGAAGATTCACGACCTCCGGGGTGATGGCCAGGACGACCACGTTGGTCGGGGTCGCCGGGAACACCGTGTCCACCGCGCAGCGATAGGTGAACGTGAGCGGGCTCGAGGGGTCGAACGGGTTGGCCAGCTGGCCGATGCCATCCCAGTCCATCGTCACCTCACCGCCCTCGACCGGGTCGATCGCCACCGCACCGACCGAGCTGCTGGGCAGCAGCACCGGCGAGGTCAGCCCGAAGGCGCTCAGGTCGCCGGTGAAGTGGATGGCGTACACCTCCGTCGTGGTGAACGTGGAAGTGGAGGCGTCGTAGAAGCCGGAAGACGAGTCGGGCACGATCTCGACCGTGATGTTGCCCGTGCTGAGGCCGCCGGGCAGGGTCAGCGGCTCGACGTGCTGGAGGTAGCTCACGAAGCGCGCCGTTCCGTGGGCCGTGTCGATGTTCAACTCGTAGGTCGTGCTCGTGATGCTGCTCCGGGCCACGCCACCCAGCTCGCCGAAGTCCAGCGTGAACGCCCCGGGTTGAGCGGGGTTCTCGCTGGTCACGATCGAGATGGGGCGGGCATGCGTCAACTGGGCCGAGCTTGCCGCCGCGAGCCCGACGAGGGCCGCGCAGGTCATCATCGAGCGCCCCGTCGTGATCGCAGTCGAACGCTTCATTCCATTCGGGCTCATGATCATGGTCCTACTCTGCTCGTGCTGTTGGATGGTTTCGGTGGTCGTATGCCCGTCCGCACGCGCGCGGCGCGGCCACGACCGCACGGAATCTGCTGGTGCGCGTGCCGAGTGCGTCGCTGGAGCGAGCGGGCGGGACGGTACCAGCACTCGCGGACCGCGCCAAGAGAGTCGAGTGCACGCTTCTTGTCGGTGATGCCGGGGCCTGCTCCGGCTGGCGGAATCGCGCTGAATCTCGACGGACAACGGGTTCCTTACAGCCACCGCCGCGCGGTTCGTACCGGCCGAGCGCGTGCTCGGCTCGCGCGGATCCGTTGCGGGCTTTCGCCGCGACGCGCGCGATGGGAACTCCTTCGCTCTGCGAACTCCCACTCTCATGACGGCCGCTGCGCGGGCCGAGGCGTTGTCGCGCACCCCGCTCCAGTGCCACCATGAGCCCAGGAGCGTGACCGAGGGTCGCCCGCCGAGCCGATGGCGCCTGGGAAGCGAGCATGCCGCTGAAGATCATCACGGGAGTCCTGCTCGTGGCCGGGCTGGCCACGCTCGGGGATTGGGTCTGGTACACCTTCGAGGTGTGCCGCGGCATGGTCGCCGGCGTGCTCCACGGAGCCGTGTTGCTGACGGCCGTCGGCGGGGCGATCGGCGCGGCCTCGGGCCGCCTGCTGCGCGGGTTGCCGATCGGCACGCTCGCCGGGGTCGGGGGTGCGCTGGTCTTCTATGCCCTCATGGCCGTGTTCGGCGAGCGAGCGTACGACTTCGCGATCCCGGCGGCGTGGGTCGTCACCTGGCTCCTGATGGCCACCCTCGAGGGACGCTGGATCTCTTCCACGCGGCGCTCGTGGCTCGCGATCGCCAAGCGGGGCACGGCCGCGGCCCTGCTGAGCGGGATCTCCTTCTTCCTCGTGCTCGCCGTGTTGTGGGGCGAGCCGCCCCCGGAGGGCCGCAACTACGCGCTGCAGTTCGCCGCCTGGGCCGTGGCCTGGGCGCCGGGCTTGCTGGCGCTGACGCTCCGGTCGCGGCGATCGGCGTGAGGCGCGAACGAGGACGACCCGTGGCTCACCGGGAGATGACCACCCGGTCTCCCGAGCGCGGATCCACTGCCACCAGGGCTCGCAGCGGCTGACTCGCCGCGATCACGAGTGTGCCGTGCAGGGCGAGGCCGCCGAAGCTGGCGCGGACCCCCGCGCCGGTGGAGGAGTCCGAGAGAATCGTGCGGTCTCCGCTCGCCAGGTCCACCGCGAACACAGCGGAACCGAGGGGGCCGAGGGCAGAAAAGAGGAGGCGATCGCCGTCCAGCACGAGGCCCGACGGGAAGCTGAATTCCGGTCCGGAACCGGTGCTGCAATTCGAGACGGGAGTGCGATCTCCGCTCGCGAGGTCCACCGCGAGGATCCCGAGCGAGAAGCAGGGACGGACCAGCTCGACGACCAGAGCGCGCTGGCCATCCAGCACGATTCCGAAGTCTCCGGACAGAGGCGGTCCGACTCCGGTGGAGGCGTCCGAGACGACGGTGCGGTTCCCGCTCGCCAGATCCACGGCGAACACACCGCCCGCGCCGTGCACCTCGGCCGTCACGAGGACACGGCCACCGTCCAGGGCGATGCCATGGATGCGGAAGAACGCGGGCCCCGTGCCCCTGGAGGAGTCGGAGACGATCGTGCGATCCCCGCTCGCCAGATCCACCGCGTAGATGCCGGCCTCGACCGGACCGTTGGCCGTCACGAGGGCGCGATTTCCGTCCGCGACGATTCCATCCATACCGCTGAGCGCCGGCCCCGTCCCGACCGGGGGGAGGCTGGAGGCGTCCGTGACGATCGTGCGATCTCCGCTCGCGAGGTCCACGGCGTAGATCCTGGAGTTGTCCACGACGAGAGCACGACCAGCGACCAGCGCGACTGTCTGCGGAAACTGGAAACCGACGCCCGTGCCGACCCGCACGGGAGGAGAGAGTACCGAACGATCGCCGCTCACCAGATCCAGCGCGAGAACTCCGTCGAAGTCGCCGACGAGGGCCCTGTTCCCGTCCAGCGACAGCGCCGACGGACCCGAGAGTGCCGGACCCATTCCGGTCGAGGCGTCCGAGAGGATCTCGCGGTCGCCGCTGGTGAGCTCCACGGCGAGAATGCCGGGGAGGGATACGTCCGCCACCAGAGCTCGGCCTCCGTCCACCACGATTCCCCGCGGTTGATCGAACAGCGGCCCGAAGCCGTTGTCCTGATCCGACACGAAGCTCCGGTCACCGGTCGTGAGGTCGACGGCCATCAGCGCACGCCGGCACCGGTCCACCACGAGCGCACGACCCCCGTCCAGGGCCAGGCCTTCCGGACAGCTGAAGGCGGGGCCGATCCCGAGGCCGGCTTTCGAGACGAACGTTCGATCACCGGTCGAGAGATCCACGGCGATCAGGGAGGAGTTGAGCTGGCCTCCCGAGTCGATGTCGGAGGCCACCAGCGCACGGTTCCCGTCCACGACGAGCGCGAGAAGGGCACCGAGGGCCTGCCCGGCACCGTGAGAGTTGTCCGAGAGGATCGAGCGATCTCCGGTCGTCAGGTCGACCGCGAGCACCGCGGCCGGGAACCCTCGCTCGACGACCAAGGCGCGGTTGCCGTCGAGAGCGATCGAGAACGAATTGGTGAGGCCCGGTCCGGTACCGTGCGACTCGTCCGAAAGGATCGTGCGCACGCCGCTCACGAGGTCCACGGTCAGGACCCGCTCGGTGTCGAGCACCAGGGCACGCTGGCCCAGGGGATCCGTCACGATTCCGGAGGGTCCGAACAGGAACCCCTGGGACTCGATCGCGGCCGCTGCGGCCTGGGTGTTCCCGCGCCTGTCCTTGGCCGTGATCGTGAGCGCGTTCGTTCCCGGCAGCAGGCGAACGCTCGCCTGCCAGTTGGCGAAGCCGTCGCTCGTGGCCGCGCGCACGCCGTTCACGCGAACCTCCGCCACGCCGCTCGCGTCGGACGCGGTGCCCGTCACCGTGATCGCCGCGGCCTCGGTCGCCGACGTGGGCGGAGGAAAGGTGATCGCGACCGCCGGAGGAACGGCGTCCGGGCTCGCGAAGACAGTGCCAACGGCGTCGTTGCAGGACACGGCCAAGCCGAGGATCGCCGCGCCGCGGAGCGCTGAGTGCTTCGACATCTTGCTCCCTCTCGTTCTTCCGGAACCGAGCCGTTTCCGGCGATTCCCGGCCAATCAGGGTACAACGCCGCGCTCTCCCCAGGTTGGAGACAGGGTGAAGGCACCGAGGGGGCCGGGAGGACCGGTATGTAGCACTCGGAGCCGCGGGCGTCCGGTGAGTAGGATCCCCGGACACATGACCCTCGACACCGGCCCGAAGTCCCGCACGTCTCCCTGGGAACTCGCCGTCGCGCCGCCGCCCGAGCGGTGGGACGACTGGACGGAGCTCGACCCGGCCGCGTGGCCCGAGCGCGTCGAGAAGCACTACGCGCTCGTCCCGACGATCTGCTTCAACTGCGAGTCGGCCTGCGGGCTGGTGGCGTACGTCGACAAGGAGACCGAGCGCATCACCAAGTTCGAGGGCAACCCGGTGCACCCCGGCTCGCGCGGGCGCACGTGCGCGAAGGGCCCGGCGACGATCAACCAGGTGAACGACACCGAGCGGATCCTGAAGCCGTTGAAACGGCAGGGGAAGCGCGGCTCGGGCGAGTTCGTGGAAGTGAGCTGGGAGGAAGCGCTCACCGACATCGGCGGGCGCATCCGCAAGGCCATCCTCGAGCAGCGCAACGAGGAAGTCATGTACCACGTCGGGCGGCCGGGCGAGGACCACTTCGTCCTGCGCATGCTGCAGGCCTGGGGCGTGGACGGGCACAACAGCCACACCAACGTGTGCAGCGCCTCGGCGCGCCTCGGGTACACGCTGTGGATGGGCGCGGACCGGCCCTCGCCGGACTACTCGGAGACGAAGTTCATGCTGCTGCTCTCGAGCCACCTCGAGACCGGGCACTACTTCAACCCGCACGCGCAGCGGATCATGGAGGCCAAGGAGAACGGCGCGCGCCTGGCGGTGGTCGACACGCGCCTCTCGAACACCGCGAGTCACGCGCACCTGTGGATCGCGCCGTGGCCGGGGACCGAGGCGGCCATGCTGCTCGGCGTGGCGCGCGAGCTGCTCGCGCGCGGCGTGGTGAACCAGGAGTTCGCGCGGCGCTGGGTGAACTGGAAGGAGTACCTCGAGGCCAACGACGGCGCGAAGCCGAAGACCTTCGAGCGCTTCCTCGCGCGCCTCTCCGAGGACTACGCGCAGTTCACGCCCGAGTTCGTGGCCGCGGAGTGCAAGATCCCGGCCGACACGGTCGTGGAGCTGGCCGACGAGATCCAGCGCGCCGGCACGCAGTTCTCGAGCCACCTGTGGCGCAACACGGCCAGCGGCAACCTGGGCGGCTGGCAGGTGGCGCGCGCGCTGATGTTGCTGCACGTGCTGACCGGCTCGCTGGGCACGCCCGGCGGGCTGAACCCGAACACCTGGGACAAGTTCACGCCCAAGCCGAGCGCGAACCCGCCGCCGCAGAAGGGCTGGAACGAGCGCCTGTTCCCGCGCGAGTGGCCGCTCGCGCACTACGAGATGAGCTTCCTGATGCCGCACCTCCTGCGCGAGAAGGACCTGCGCATCGAGGCCTACTTCACGCGCGTCTACAACCCGGTGTGGACCAATCCGGACGGCTGCTCGTGGATCGAGATGCTCGAGGACGAGCAGCGCATCGGCTGCCACGTCGCGCTCACGCCGATCTGGTCCGAGACGGCGCAGTGGGCCGACTACGTGCTGCCGACCGGCCTCGGGCCCGAGCGCCACGACCTGATGAGCCAGGAGACGCACGCCGGCACCTGGATTGGCTTCCGCCAGCCCGTCCTGCGCGAGTTCAAGGAGCGCAACGGCGAGAAGGTCGCGCTCACCAAGGACGCCAACCCCGGCGAGGTCTGGGAGGAGGCCGAGTTCTGGGTCGCGCTGACCTGGAAGATCGACCCCGATGGATCGCTCGGCATCCGCAAGTGGTTCGAGTCGAAGACGAAGCCCGGGACGCCCGTCTCGATGGACGAGTACTTCGGCGACATCTTCGAGAAGTCGGTGCCGGGCCTGCTCGAGGCCGCCAGGAAGGACGGGCTCACGCCGCTCGCCTACATGCGCAAGTACGGCGCCTTCGACGTGCCCTACGGCGGGCAGAAGCGCTACGAGCACGAGAAGAAGGACGGCGCCGGAGGTGTCCGGCTCGAGGACGGCTCGTCGCGCGAGGGCTTCAAGACCGAGTCGAAGAAGCTCGAGTTCTACTCGAAGACCATGCGCGAGTGGGGCTTCGCGGACGACGCGACCCCGGGCTACATCCGCTCGCAGGTGCACTGGAGTCACATCGACCTCACGACGCGCGAGCGCGTGCTGCTCCCGACCTTCCGCCTGCCGACCCTGATCCACACGCGCTCGGGCAACGCCAAGTGGCTGCAGGAGATCAGCCACACGAACCCGCTGTGGGTCCACCCGCGCGACCTGGCCGCGCTGGGCCTCACGAACGGCGCCCTGGCGCGCGTCAGCACGCGCATCGGCTACTTCGTCGTGCGCGTGTGGGAGACCGAGGGCATCCACCCCGGCATCGTCGGCTGCTCGCACCACGTCGGCCGCTGGCGCCTGTTCCGCTCGGTCGGCGGCCAGCAGCAGGCCAGCGCCCAGGTCGAGCTCGTGCGCGAGGGCTCGACCTTCCTCTTCCGCCACAAGGTCCCCGTCGGCCCGTTCAAGAGCTCCGACCCCGACACGGAACGCATCTGGTGGCACGAAGCCGGCGTCAACCAGAACCTGACCTTCCCGGTCCAGCCCGACCCCGCCAGCGGCATGCACTGCTGGCACCAGAAGGTCACCGTCGAACCGGCGCGCGAGGGCGACCGCTACGCCGACGTGTTCGTGGACACCGCGAAGTCGCGAACGGTGTACGCGGAGTGGAAGAAGCTCACCAAGCCCGCCAAGGGCCCGCTGCGCCGGCCGCTGTGGATGAACCGGCCGCTGCGGCCGGTCGATGAAGCCTACCGGCTCGGGTAGTGTCAAGGACCATCGTTGGTCAGCGGCGGTCCCACCGAGCTTGGCGGTCGCCACCTCCCTTCTGCGCCTTTTCTACTGGTCAACACCCTTTCACGAGAGGTGTCTTGGACGCGGCTTCCCCGACGGGAGCAAGGCCCGAACATGCTTGCGGACCTTGCGCGCGATCGTGATTGCCGCGCGCGCTTCCGCGAGCGTGACGGGCTCGTAGTCGCCCGGATAGCGCGTGACCGTGGCGTAGTCGGTCAAGCGGCGGACCTGCTCCGCCGTGAGATTGGGCTGCCACGATTCGGGAAGAGCGCGCGTCAGCACGCTCAAGTCGTGGGTCTTCGGGAAGGGGATGGACCTCAAGACGAGCAGCGCCTTGACGTACTTCTCCACGCACTGCTGCGCGTGGAAGCAGACCGTGTCGGTGGGGCAGTCCGATTGCAGCTTCAGCGTGTGCGCGGCCGTGCGCAGGTCGTTCTCGGCCTTGGTCGCCCACTCCTGGACGACACGCCGGACCTCAGCGTCGACGGACATGCAGGAGCTTGCCCTCGTGCTCGGCGGGCCATTCGACCGTGCCGACGACATTCTTCCGCCGTTCGAAGGACTGCGGCGTGACGACGATGATGTCCTTTGGCACGAGGATGTCGTCCAGCGCAACGCCGATTTCGATCGCCTTCTCGCGGCGCGAACCGTCGACGGGCATCACCACCAGGAGATCGACGTCGCTGTCCGGTCGTGCGTCTCCGCGAGCGTGCGATCCGAACAGGATGATGCGCTCGGGATCGAACCGATCGACGATGCGCGCGACCATCGTGCCGATCGCTCTTCGTGTGCCGCTCTTCTTCACGGGAAGGAGGATACACCTGACGACGGAAGTAGCCATGTTGGACCTCCATCCGAGCAGGTTGGGCCGCGTCCACTCAGAGGCCGGGCTCCGGCAACGCCAAGGGGCTCCAGGAAACTTCGTAGGCGGCCGGCCGTGCTCCCCGGGCCAGGGCCTCTCGGCACGAGTCGTTCAGGGGAAGATCCCCATCTTGTCGTAGCACACCGCGATCTTGTCGATCGCGCTGATGAAGCTGGCGGTGCGCAGGTCGGCCTGGCCGTCGAGGCGCGCGCGGATCTCGCTGAGCTGGGCGTAGGCCTGGGTCATGGTCTCCTCCAGGCCCGAGTGGACCAGGTCTTCCTCGTCGGCGCCCTCGCTCAGGCTGGCGAGCACGTCCAGCGCGAACTTGCGCTCGGTGGCCTGCTCGACCGCGCCCAGGATGCGCCGGAAGGCCAGCTCCTCGAAGCGCTTCTCGATGCGTCCGAAGCGCACGTGCGAGAGGTTCTTCAGCCACTCGAAGTAGGAGACCGTGACGCCGCCCGCGTTGAGATAGACGTCCGGGAGGATCAGGACGCCGCGCTTGGCGAGCTGCTCGTCGGCCGCGGCCGTGAGCGGGCCGTTGGCGGCCTCGGCCACGATGCGGGCGCGGATGCGCGGCGCGTTCTCCTCGGTGATCACGTTCTCCAGGGCGGCCGGGACCAGGATCTCGCACTCGAGCTCCAGGGCCGCCTCGCGGCTGGCAAGGGGCTTGGCCCCGGGGAAGCCCAGGATCGAGCCGGTCTCGGCGCGGTGCGCCAGGAGCTCGTCGATCGCGAGGCCCCGCGCGTCGAAGAGCGCGCCGTCGTGCTCGTCCTCGCCATGAGAGGCGAGGACCGTTCCCACCGCGAAACAGCGGCGAGTCGGACGCCGGGCTCCCGTCACGCCAAGATTGGCGGGGGCGATACGGTTCGGTGACCTCTCGGTCGAGATCCGCTAGAGGGGTGGTTCGCTCTTGCTCCATCTACCGAGGATTCCCATGAAGTTCGCGCTCGCCCTCGTGCTGTTGTCTTCGTTCGGACTCGTACCCAGCCAGGCGCAGGTGCACGGCGCTGGAGGGCGGGCAACGGGCCAGACGGTCGCGGCCACGGATGGCTGTTCCGTCGTCGGGCGCGTGCTCGGACCCGGAGCGCGACCGGCGCGCGGCGTGACGGTCACGACCAGCGCGGGTGGGGAGACGGTCACCGGCTCGGATGGGAGCTTCGCGCTCACGGTCGACGTGCCGACCGAGGCCGAGTCCATCGACGTGATGGCCACGGCGAAGAGAATGCTGGGGGGAATGCAGGCGAGTGTTCGCATCGTTCCCAGCTCGGGTTCCATCGTCCATGTCGGAGCCCTGGTGCTCAGACCGGTCGCTGGCCCCGGGGCGAGGTGGTTGCCCACCTTCGGAGGCTTGCTCGGCGCCGACGAGGCGGTCCACGACATGACCGCCTTCGACGATGGCAGCGGCCCCGCGCTCTACATCGGCGGCGACTTCCTGAGGGTGGGTGGCGTGCAGGCCACGTACCTCGTGAAGTGGGACGGTTCGAGGCTCGCGCGCATCGGGAGCGAGGTGGATCAATTGGAGCCCACTGGCTTCGCCGGGGTGCGGGCGTTCGCCACCTTCGACGATGGCAGGGGACCCGCGCTGTACGTCGGCGGCGACTTCGGGAGAGCGGGGGGCATCACGACGAGGAGCGTCGGGCGCTGGGATGGCACCTCGTGGGAGGCGCTCGGGAGCGGGCTCGATGGCGACGTCTACGCGCTCGCGGTGTTCGACGACGGCAGCGGGCCGGCGCTCCATGCCGGCGGTTCCTTCGGGTTCTCGGGCGCCACCGTGGTGAATCGGATCGCCAAGTGGGATGGCTCGTCCTGGATCCCCCTGGGAAGCGGCATCGACGGTTTCACGGGGGTCTTGGCGCTCACGACGTTCGACGATGGCAACGGGGAGAAGCTCTATGCCGGCGGGCAGTTCACCACCGCCGGCGGCGTCGTCGTGAACGGGATCGCGTGCTGGGACGGCTCGAGCTGGTCGGCACTCGGCGGCGGCGTGGACCACGTCGTCCATGCTCTCGCGACGTTCGACGACGGCAGTGGTCCGGCGCTCTACGCGGGTGGATCCTTCACGACGGCCGGAGGTGTAGGCGCCAGCCGCGTGGCCAGATGGGACGGCGCGACGTGGTCGGCGGTCGGCAGCGGGACCGACGGCACCGTCCGAGAGCTGAAGGTCCTCGACGACGGCAGCGGTCCGGCGCTCCATGCGGGCGGGTCCTTCACCTCGGCGGGCGGCGTGAGTGCGGTTCGCATCGCGAAGTGGGACGGGACGAGCTGGTCGGGCCGGAACGTCGGCCCGAGCGGACAGGTGGAGACCCTCGCTTACCTCGGGGCCGGGGCGCAGACCGGGCTGGTCGCGGGCGGCACCTTCTCTGGCACGTCGGGAGGGAGCGGAGCCTCCACCGTCGTGCGTGCGCCGAACCTCGCGCGCTTCGACGGGACGGCCTGGTCGACCCTGGGGCTGAGCAGGGAGGGGCTCGTCGGATCCGTCCGCTCCCTGGCGACGCTCGATCAGGGCAGCGGCCAGGAACTGTTCGCCGGCGGCTACTTCGACACGGCCGGCGGGAAGTCCGTCCAGTGGATCGCCCGCTGGGCTCGTTCGGGTTGGGAGACGGTCGGCAGTGGCGTGGACAACGCCGTCCTGGCTCTGGCGAGCTTCGATGACGGCGCTGGCCCAGCGATGTACGCCACCGGACAGTTCTTCCAGGCCGGCGGTTCTCCTGCGCTGCGGATCGCGAAGTGGGATGGCTCGAACTGGTCCGCGCTCGGCAGCGGGCTCGGCCTGACCGGCAGGTGCTTGGCCGTGTTCGACGATGGCAGTGGTCCGGCGCTCTATGCCGGCGGAGACTTCAGCACCGCCGGCGGAGTGCCCGCGAACCACATCGCGAAGTGGGACGGCTCGAGCTGGTCGGCGCTCGGCAGCGGCCTCAACAGCGACATCTTCGCCCTGACCGTGTTCGACGACGGCAGCGGCCCGGCACTCTACGTCGGCGGCAGCTTCACTCAGGCCGGCGGCGCTACGGTGCGCAGGATCGCGCGCTGGGACGGCTCGAACTGGTCGAGCGTGGGCCCGCTCCTGACGGGAGGAGCGGTCCGGGCGCTCACCGTCCTGGACGACGGCAGCGGTCCAGCGCTGTACGCGGGCGGCCTCTTCACGCTGGTCAATGGCCTTGCGCTCAACCGAGTCGCACGCTGGGACGGCGCGAGCTGGTCGCCGCTCGGCGGCGGGGTGAACGCCGTGGTCCACACCCTCTCGACCCTGGACGACGGCAGCGGTCCGGCGCTGTACGTCGGTGGTGAGTTCACGACCGCGGGCGGCGTGGCGGCCAAGGGCCTCGCGCGCTGGGACGGTTCGAACTGGACGACGCTCGGAGCCGGAGTGGGCCAGACCGTCGGTGCCCCGGTCGTCCATGCGCTGACCGTGCTCGATGACGGCACGAGCCCGTCGCTCTGCGTGGGCGGGGACTTCGAGATCAGTCCCGCGCGCGACGCCAACCTCGCTCGCTGGGGGAACGGCAAGAGAGTTGGACTCCGACAGAAGCCGTGACGGGCGGACGCGCCCGGCTCGGCAGCCTCAGCTCGCGGCCGCCTCGGCCTTCTTGCGCTTGCGCAGCAGACCGTCGAGGCTCCACCTGCCCGAGCCGTGCGCGGCGAAGAACAGGAAGATGAAGCACAGGAGCACCGCCGGCTCGCCGTGGTTCTGGATGGGCCAGAAGCCGTTCGGCTGGTGGAACTGGAAGTAGGCGACGGCCATCATCCCCGAGAGCAGGAATGCGATCGGGCGCGTGCGGAAGCCGATGAGCACTGCGGCGCCGCCGTAGAGCTCCAGCACGCCGCCGATCCAGGCCTGGGACCACATCGCCGGGTGCCCGCCGTGCTCGGCGGGGATGCCTCCGAACCAGTCCAGGAGCTTCATGCCGCCGGCCTGCAGGAACAGCAGGCCCGCGACGACGCGCAGCAGGAACAGCGTGAGCTCACGGAGCGGATTCATCGAGGGAGTCCTTTCTCGGGGGCTCGCATTATGCCCAGCGAGCACCTCGGGGTGCCCTGGAGAGCCGCGCAGTTCGGGGACGCTCCGCTCACCGGGCGTGGAGCCGTGGGTGATCCAGCGACGTCACCGCCCGGCCGCCGGCGTTCTCGAGCGCTTCCCTGGAGGAGGCCCAGGCCACCTCGCCGTCGCCGTCGAAGCGGACGCGCGCGAGGGCGTCGCCGCGGGCTTCGACCACCTCGAACGCGGAGCCGGCCGCGTGGCTCTTGCCGTGTCTCGCGGCGTGGTCGGCCGCAGGGTCCACGGAGCTCCTGTTCGACGAGCCGACGTGGAGGAGGTACTGAACGGCGTCGCGGTCGGTGGCGAAGGTCACGACGGCTCCGAGCGTCACGCGCCGGCGCTGTCCCGTCTGCAGCGGGACCCGTGCATTGTGTTCGCGCTCCGCAGCCTCGCGGCGTTCGCGTTCCTCGACTTCGGCTCGGGCTCGCGCTTCCTCGGCCCTGCGGCGCTCGAGCCCCTCCGGCGTGTACTCGTCGCGGTGCGCCGCCCACCACGCCAGCGCGTTGTCGACCGTCTCCTGGAAGAACTCGTCCCGGAGTCCTCCGCCCTCGGGCGGCGGCTGGTACTTCGGGTCGCTCGGGTCGGGCGAGAACGGGCACCTCTCACTCGACGCCTGGAGCACGCGGGCGACCGAGATCGCGGCGAAGTATGCCGCGTGGACCTGCCCCGGGTTGTCCCGGATCGTGGCCTCCAGGTACCCGAATGCCTTCGGCACGGCCCTGGGATCGATCTCGGCGGTGCCGGCGAGGAGGCCGATCACGCGGTCCGTCGAGGGGAGCTGGAGCAGCACGTCGAGGGTCTCCGCTCGCCGACCGAGCCCCTGGAGGACGGACGCGCCCTCGCAGCGGTCCTCGACGCTGCGCCGCGGATCGCGCAGGACCCGCACGGCTGCCTCGTCGAAGACGGCGTCGCGCGGATCGGGACGCCGTCCGGGGACGCCGAACCGCCGGTGGTGCTGGAACAGCGTGAGGTACGCCAGGTCGTCGTCCATTCTCCCGCCGGACGTCGCCACCAGGATCTTCCTGAGGTCGTCGATCGGCGCGTACCGGAGGTGATGTCGCCAGACCCGCTGGAGGGACCAGTGGACACGCCAGGGAAGCGGCCCGTCCCGCTCCAGCTCGGGGGTTCCCCTGCCGTTCCAGATCGGTCGGGCCGGCAGGGCGTAGAGCGGGTGCGCGGCGACGAGTGGCATCACCTCCGCCGCGGGCAGCAGCAGCAAGCGCTTCTCGCAGTCCGCGAAAACCTCCCATCGGGTGTCGTCGGAGCCGAGCCGCTCGAGGCACTCGCGGGCGGTGGCCGGAGCGTCGTTCGACGTCGCCGCCTCCTGGCCGACGGCCGAGGACGGGAGCCACAGCCAGACGAGGATCAGCGGACCGAGCATGGTTTCCTCCTACGGTCTCTCGCCGGACGGCTAGGCGGTCCCGATGCGCGGGTAACCGGCGGTTCCAGGAACGGCAGGCGCCGGCGCCGATCAGCCGCCCTTTCGCTCGGGCAGCGGGAAGCCCCGGTCCCTCATCAGCGCTTCGATCGTCGCGTCACGCCCGCGGAAGGCGCGGTAGGCGTCGGCGGGGTCGACCGAGTTGCAGGGCGCGAAGAGGTTCCGCACCAGCTTCGTGGCGAGCTCGCGGTCGTAGTAGCCGCCGGGGGCCGCCTCGAAGGCCTCGGCGGCGTCGGAGGTGAGCACGTCGGCCCACAGGTAGCCGTAGTAGCCCGCGGAGTAGCCCTCGCCCGAGAAGACGTGGGTGAAGTGCGGACTGCGATGGCGCGCCACGATCTCGCGCGGGAGGCCGAGCGCGGCCAGCGTGTCGCGCTCGAAGGCGTCGGGATCGAGCCCCTTCGGATCCACGGTGTGGAAACGCATGTCGAGCAGCGCCGAGGCCAGGTACTCGGTCGTGCGGAAGCCCTCGTTGAAGGTCGCCGCGCGGCGGATCTTCGCGACCAGCTCGTCCGGGATGCGTGCGCCGGTCTTGTAGTGCACGAGCCAGCGCTCGATCACCGGCTCGGTCGCGAGCCAGCGCTCGAGCAGCTGGGACTGGAACTCGGTGTAGTCGCGCACGCCGGAGTTCAGCGTCGGGTAGGCGACGCTGGAGGAGAGGTAGTGCAGCGCGTGCCCGAACTCGTGGAAGAACGTCTCGGCGTCGTCCCACGAGACGAGCACGGACTCGCCCGGCGCGGCGGCGATGAAGTTCGAGTTGTTCGCGGCCAGCACCGTGCGCTCGCCGTCGAAGCTCTCGTGGCTGCGGTAGGCCGTGGCCCACGCGCCCGAGCGCTTGCCGGGCCGCGCGTAGGGGTCGAGGTACCAGAGCCCGACGTGCTTGCCCGAGCGCGCGTCGGTCACCTCCCACACGCGCACGTCCGGGTGGAAGACCGGCACCCGCCCCGCGGGCACGGGCGTGAAGGCGAAGCCGAACAGCTCGCCTGCGACGAAGAACATCGCCTCGCGCAGCTTCTCGAGTTGCAGGTACGAGCGCACCTCGTCTGAGTCGAGGTCGTACTTCGCGCGCCGCACCTTCTCGGCGTAGTAGCGGTAGTCCCAGGGCTCGATCACCACCCCGCGCCCCTCGGTCTCGGCCAGCGCCTGCATCTCGCGCACTTCCTCGGCCACGCGCGCGAGCGCGGCCGGCCAGACGGCCTCCATCAGCCCGAGCGCGCGCTCCGGCGTCTTGGCCATGCGATCGGCGAGCCGCCAGCTCGCGTAGTTCTCGTACCCCAGCAGGCGCACGCGTTCGTGGCGCAGCGCGAGGATCTCCGCGATCAGCGCGTTGTTGTCGTGCTCGTCGCCGTTGTCGCCGCGCGCGTAGTAGGTGCGCCACACCGCTTCGCGCAGCGCGCGTTCGTCGGAGAACGTCAGGAACGGGTCCATGGACGAGCGCGTGTTCGTGATCGCGTATTCGCCCGCGCGGCCGCGGTCCGTGGCCGCCTTGGCCGCGGCCTGGACGAAGGCCTCCGAGAGGCCGCCGAGCTGATCGGCGCGCAGGAAGAGGACGTGGCCCTCCTCGTCGGCGAGCACGTTCTGCGCGAAGCGCGTGTGCAGCTCGGCCAGGCGCTTCTGGATGGCCGCGTAGCGCTCCTTCGCGGCGCCGGTCAGGGTCGCGCCGTCGCGGGCGAAGCGCTCGTGGACGAGCTGCGTCAGGCGTTCCTCGTCCGGCCGCAGGCCCGCCGCGGCGCGGCCCTCCCAGACGGAGCGCACGCGCGCGAACAGCGCCTCGTTCTGGACGATCTTCGTGCCGTGCTCGGAGAGCCTCGGCGCCATCTCGGTCTGCACGGCGCGGAACTCGGGGGTCGAGAGGTTCGAGCTCCAGACGCCGAAATAGGTCTGCACGCGATCGAGGTCGCGGCCCGCGCGCTCGAGCGCGGCGATCGTGTTCGCGAAGGTCGGCGCGCTCGGATCGCGCGCGATCGCGTCGATCTCCGCGAGCTGCCGCGCCATCGCCTGCTCGAGCGCGGGCTTCAGGGCCGCGAGCTCCATGCGGTCGAACGCGGGCACCCCGCCATACGGACCGGTCCAGGGCGCGAGCAGCGGCTGCGAGACCACGGCGGTAGGCGTGCGCCCGTCGGGCTGCGCTCCTCCTGGAGCTTTGCAGGCGGTCGCTAGGGCGGAGAGGGCGGCAAAGGTCGCGGCCGTGCGCAGGCTCGGAAACTCGTTGGGCATGGTAGGTGGACCGGGGAGGTGGGCATGGTAGCGACGTCCGAACGGGTGGGTCGCCTCCGTTCCGAGGACGGCGCTGAGGAACGAGTACGATTACCGCAGGGAGTGCACGGTGAGGAACCAGTACGTCCGACAGTTTCCATGGTGCTCGGCCGCGGTATGGATGCTTCTGTCCGGATCGACGCCAGGCCCCACCGCCGCGCTCGCGCCAGGGCAGGAAGCGAACTCGGTCCCTCCGAGCACTTCAGCGAGCTCCGGGGTGCTCCTCGCCCGGGCGGTCGAGGCCCAGCGGCGAGGAGATTCCGGCGGAGCGCGCGCGCTGGCGGCGCAAGCACTCGACCGGCTGCTCGCATCCGAGGACCAGGACCCGCGAGCGCGTGCGGAAGCCTTCACGGAGATCGGGCGGTTCCTGTATCAGGTCGGCGATCTCCCTTCTTCGCGGCGTGCTCACGAGGAGTCGCTCGCGATCCTGTCGACCCACCTGGCGCCCGAGGACCTGCGCCTTCTGAACCAGGAGGTGTACCTCGCCAATGCGCTGCGGGATCTCGGGCAACTGAATGAAGCCCGCGAGCTCCTGGAAGAGGTCCTCGCGGTGGAGACGCGCACGCTGCCATCGGATCATCGCGCCCTGCAGGCTGCGCGTACGAGCCTCGCGAGCATCGCATTCACGCTCGGAGACGTCGGGAAAGCCCGCAAGCTCTTCGAGAGCGTGCTCGACGTCTTCGAGCAGACGCTGCCCGCCGAGCACGCCGACATCCAGAGCGCACGCAGCAACCTCGCGGTGGTCATGGAGGCCACGGGAGACCTGGCGGGCGCGGCTGCGCTGATGGAGGAGGTGCTCGAAGTCACTTCGCGCAAGGTGGGCGAGGACCACCCCGACCTGCAGACGGCGCGTACGAACGTCGCGGTCATCCGCAAGAGACTCGGCGATCTCGCGGGCGCGCGCGCCCTCGAAGAGCTCGTCCTCGAGTCCTTCGAGAGGAGTCTTCCCGACGAGCACCCTACGCTCCAGGCGATCCGGCTGAACCACGCTGGCACGCTGAAGGCGATGGGCGAGCTCGCGGAAGCACGCGCGCTCGAGGAGCGTGTCCTCGCGCAGCGCTTGAAGAGCCTGCCGGACGAGCACATGGACCTCCAGAAGGCCCGCCACAATCTGGGGGGGACGCTCTACACGATGGGCGAGTTGCAGGCCGCGCGCGAGCTGCAGGAAAAGGTGCTGGAGGTCGAAACGCGGACCCTGCCCGACGACCACGCGATGCTCCAGCAGGCCCGCACGAACCTGGCGGCCACGTTGCTCGGCCTCGGAGATCTGCAGGGTGCGCGCGAACTCTTCGAGAAGGCTCTCGGGGTGCTCTCTCGCGTGCTGCCGGACACGGATCGCGAGCTGCAGAGTGCGCGCATGAACCTGGCGGTGATCTCGAAGAAGACGGGCGACTTCGCGGGGGCTCGCGCGCTGCAGGAGAAAGTGGTCGAGGTCCTGTCCCAACAGTTGCCCGACGATCACCCGGACCTCCAGATCGTGCGGTTGAACCTGGCGACCACGATGCAGCAACAAGGAGAGGAACGAGCCGCGCTCGAGCTCCAGGAACGAGCGCTGAGCGCGCTCCAGCGCACGCTGCCGGAGGATCATCCGCATGTGCAAACGGCACGACGCAACCTCGCCATCACGCGCTATCGAGCCGGCGATCGCGCCGGTGCACGCGAGCTCATGCAGCAGGCGCTCGAGGCCAGCACGAGGACCCTGCCGGACGAGCACCACGACCTGCAGGCCTCGCGCGTCGACATCGCGCTCTCCATCGCCTTCGACCACTCGCCGTCGGCGGCGCTCGAGGAAACCGAACGCGAGCGCGTCTCGTTCGAGCGTCTCGCCCTCGATCACGCCCGCGCGCTGGACCGGGCGGCTGCACGGGCGGTCCTCGAGGCGGGGCCGCGGGAGGCAGAGGAGCGCTGCGCCACCCTCGGCGAGGACGTGGGTCGCACGCTCTCCTTGGCCGCGGGGCTGGGAGTCTTCGCGACCGATCCCGTGCTTCAGCAGGCTGCGTTCGTCGCCAGCGAACGGACACGAGGCGCGGCGATCCTCTCCGCCCGCGCGCTGAGGGCCGCTCGTTCCGATGCGCGCTACGAGGAACGGCGCGCACGGTTGCAGGAGGCGAGCGCGGAACTCGCGCGCGGGGTCGAAGCGCAGCAAGACCTCGCGACCTACGCCGCAGCGCGGGCTCGCCGCGAAACGGCCGAGCGGGAGCTGTTCGAGCTGGCCGCTAGCCTGCAGGGGGGAACCGCAGCTGCCTTGTCGGGCGGAGTGGCCGAGCTCTCGGCAGTTCTCGCCGAGGACGAGGCAGCTATCGTCTATCGCCGCTACGCACGCGAGGTCGTGGGAGGTACGCCGGGGGTGACGAGTATCGATGCGGACAGCCTTTGCGCCTTCGTCTTGCGTTCGGGCCAGCGGTTGGAGCGCGTCGAATTCGGTTCCGTCGCCCCAATTGCCGAGGAAGTCCGCGCGTGGCGGCGGGCGCTGGGGATCCAGGACGCGGGGCTGGGCAGGCGAGGCTCCGCTGGGGGCGAGGAGCCCGAACGCGGGATTGCTGCACCGGGCGCGGCGGCCGACGACGACCGCGCCGTCGGCGCCACCCTGCGCGAATCAGTGTTCGATGGCCTTCGCCCCTACCTCTCGGGCGTGCGGCGCCTGATCGTCTGTCCCGACGACGTGGTGCATCTGATTCCGCTTGACGCGCTACCCGCTGGAGAGGGTGAGCTCCGCCTCGGGGACGAGTTCGAGATCGTCGCGCGCACCACGTTGCTCGAGCTCCTGCTCTCGCCCGGCCCCTATCCCGGAGAGCGCACGCTGATCGCGTTGGCGAACCCAGGCTTCGACGACGAGCCCGAGGACGCGCTCATGTTGGCCTCAACGGTCGAGCAGAGCTTCAGGACGAACCCTGCGGTGGATGCCAACCACGATGCTCGCATGGATCCGCGCTGCTATCGGGAGTCCTCGATCCTGCGTGGAACTCCCTGGGAGTCAGGCTTTTCGGAGTTGCCCGGAACGCAGCGCGAGGTAGAGGGAATCGTCGCGTACTTCAGTCGATGGACGGAGGAGCAGGGCTCGGTCGTCCGTCTCGAGGGGGCGAACGCCTCGAGACCGCGCCTGTTCGCCGAGGCACAGCGAGCCCGGTTCCTGCATTTGGCGACCCACGGATGGTTCGCGCCCGACTCGCTCCCCTCTTGGGGCGAGCCGGAGCCGCTGGACGCGCAAGCGAGACTCGGGTTTCGCCCCGACGTCGTGGAGCGAGTTCGGGGCATGAACCCGATGCTGCTCTGCGGGTTGGCGCTGGCCGGAGCGAACCGATCGGCAGCCGCTCGCCACGGCATCCCGGGAACGGTGACCGCCGAGGAGCTCTCGACGCTCGATCTCTCGAACTGCGAGCTGGCCGTCGTGTCCGCGTGCGAGACGAACGTCGGGTTGCACCGTGCCGGTCAAGGAGTTGCGAGTCTGCAGAGAGCCATGCGCATGGCCGGAGCCCGGACCGTGGTCACGTCCCTCTGGAGAGTTCCCGACGACGCAACCGAGAGTCTGATGGTCGACTTCTACCGGCGCATCTGGATCGAAGGGAAGCCCAAGGCCAGTGCGCTCTGGGAGGCGAAGCAGGCTCTACGCAACGAGCGAGACGCTTCCGGAAGGACACGCTACCGGGTCTCCGACTGGGCGGGCTGGATCCTGACCGGCGAACCGCGCTGACCTCGTCAAGCTCCGCCGCCAGCCGTCGTCGGTGCTGCGCAGATAGCGGCGCTGCGCGCGCGCGGCGGCTGAAGGCACAGTCTACCGCACGGATCCTGCCGCTCACCGCGCTACGGCACGGCCCGCAAGCGCCCGTTGACGGCGGCCGGGGACTGCCGGAGCCTTGCGCCATGCGCGAGCCCCTTCCGTCGTCGCCCGCGGCGCCGCGGATCTTCTCCCTCGACGTCCTGCGCGGCGCGGCCATCGTGTTCATGGCGCTGGACCACGTGCGCGTCTTCTCCGGCGTGGAGCCCGGCGGGCCGACGCCCGGGGTCTTCTTCACGCGCTGGGTGACGCACTTCTGCGCTCCGGCGTTCTTCTTCCTGGCGGGGACCAGCGCGTTCCTGCGCGGCCAGAGGAGGGGCGGCCTCACGCGCTACCTGTGCGTGCGCGGGGCGCTCTTGATCGTGCTCGAGCTGAGCGTGCTGCGGCTCGCGTGGAGCTTCAACGACGACTTCGGCGCACTCCTGGCCGGCGTGCTCTGGGCCCTGGGCTGGTGCATGATCCTCCTGGCCCTGCTCGCGCGTCTGCCCGCGCCCGTGGTGGGGCTCTTCGGTGTGCTGGTGGTGGGGGGACACAACCTGTTCGACGCGGGGCTGCGCGAGCTCCTGCCGCGGCTCGGCGACGGCCCCGGCTCGGCCCTGTGGAAGATCGGCTACGTCGGCTTCTTCGCCGGGCCGATCGCGCTCGGGGGCAGCGCGCACCTGACGGTGCTCTATTCGCTGGTGCCCTGGATCGGGGTGCTGGCGCTCGGCTACGCCTTCGGGCGCGTGGTGACGAGCGCGCCCGTCCGCCGCGACCGGCTGTGCCTCGCGCTCGGCGCGGGCGCGATCGCGCTGTTCCTCGTGCTGCGCGGCTGGAACCTCTACGGCGACCCGCGCCCCTGGGGGCGAGGACCGATGCCGGCGCTGCTCGCCTTCCTGAACACGACGAAGTACCCGGCCTCGCTCTCGTTCCTGCTGATGACGCTCGGGCCGCTGGTGGCGCTCATTCCGCTGCTCGAGCGCCTGCGCGCGTGGCCGGTGCGGTTCTGTGCGCTGTTCGGGCGCGAGCCGCTCTTCGCCTACCTGCTGCACATCCCGCTGATCCACGCCCTGGCGCTGGTCGTTTCCTGGGCGCGCGAGGGCAGCGTGAACCCGTGGCAGTTCGCGAGCCACCCGATGGAAGCACCGCCGGCTCCGGAGGGCTCCGTGTGGAGCCTCGCACTGCTCTACGGCGTGTGGCTCGTGGTCGTGGTGCTCCTGGCGTTCGCCTGCCGGGCCTTCGCGGAGCTGCGCGTGCGCCGGCCGAGCCGCTGGATGCGGTATCTGTAGAGCCACGCCGCGAGGTCGTGTGGCAGACTCCCGCCCCGCAACCAGGAGGCTTCCGTTGGCGATTCGAGTGGTACGGCTGGGCAGCAAGCGGACGAAGGGCGAGGGCCTGCGCCTCGGCACCGTGCGGCGTCCGCCGCGCGGCGTGCCGAAGGCGGAGTTCGCGCGGCGCGATTTCTACGACGTGTGGCTGCCGAACCTGGCGCCGAGCGAGGCCCTGGTGAAGGTGGCGCTCGGCGCACGGAGCGAGGGCGCCTGGCGCGCCTTCGTTCGCCGCTACCGCGGCGAGCTGAAGCGACCGGATGCGTTGCGCGTGCTCGAACTCCTCGCCGCGCTCTCGCACGGCACGGACTTCTCGGTCGGGTGCTACTGCGAGGACGAGGGACGCTGCCACCGCTCCGTCCTGCGCCAGGTGCTGCGGGAGCACGGGGCCGTGCTGGTGTAGTCGCAACGCGGTCCTGCCGCGCCGGCCCGCGTTCTCAGGCCTCGGCGGGTGCGTCCGGCACGACCCGGACCTCCTCGCCGCAGGTCTCCAGGTAGAAGTGAGCCAGCTCGCTCTCGTAGAACTCTTCCCAGCCTGCGCAGAGCGTCGAGCGGCAGTCGCTCCTCGTGTCGCAGGGCAGCTTCCCGGCCCGCAGGTCCTGGCCCCCGAGCTGCCAGCGATTCGCCTGCCGCTCGACTTCGGCGCGCGTGCCCGGGGGCTCGCGCCGCAGCACCCAGGGCAGGCGCCGCTGTAGCTCTTCCTGGCTCCAGCGTCCGAAGCCCGTGCAGAAGATCCCGCGCCGGGCGGCCACCCGGCACAGCGAGTTCTCCTCGTCCACGAGCTTCAGCAGCTCTCGCCGCAGGTCCGCGATGGCGTGGCTGCGAGTGATGGTCTTCATGGCCGATCTCCGCGGGGACTCCTGCGATCACAACCCGAGTGCGTGAATCCCGACATGGGCCCCAGTGCGCAGGCCGGAGGACTGGCCGCGCGGGCACGGCTCCCCGGTCGCGGGCGATCAGAGCCCGGCGTAGACGCGCAGCGCGCTCTCGTTCGCGCCCAGGGCCGCCGTCAGGGCCTCGGCCTGCGCCTTGCGCAGGCTGCCCGCGGCGAGCGCGCGCTTCAGCTCCGCGTGTGCGGCGGCGACGGGCTCGCACCCGCCGTCGACCACGAACGAGACCAGCAGCCCGGCCTCGAGCAGGAGCCGGAGCGCATCGTCGCGCTGGTCCGGCTCGAGCTGGAACGCGAGCACCTCCGCCAGCGGGCGCAGGCCGCCGCGCTGGCGCAGGTTGTCGAGCGACCAGGCACGCGCCCACCACGGATCGCCGTCCGGGCCCACGCTCGCGTCGCGGAAGTAGCGCTGGGCGTAGACCGCGCCCCCCAGGCGCAGCCAGGTCGGCAGCAGCTTCTCGGCCTCGTAGGCCGCGTGGTAGTCCTCGCGCACACCGGCGGCGAGCGCCTTGCGCACGGTCTTCGGGCTCGGGTCGAGGGCCTCGACGTAGGAAAGCCCCACCGCCAGACGGGCGGCGTGCACGCCGTAGAGGTCGCCGTTCGGCGCCAGCGGATCCCAGTAGGTCACGCCCATCCCGCGGAACACGGACTTGCCGCGCTCGCGCGCGAACCAGCTCTCGGCGAAGTAGGCACTCTCCACGAGGTGCATGCGCGCCGTCTCGGTCGCCTGACGCCGGCCGTCGGGATCGCCGAAGGCGAAGCGGTCGTACTGCTCCTCGTCGCGCAGCAGGCAGACCTCGAGCGGCAGCGCCGGCTCGGCCCCGAAGACCGCCTGCAGGTCGTCGAGCGCGCGGCCCATGTGCTCGAGCGCGCGCAGCGCGACCTCGCGCGGCGCCGTGGAGTGCAGCAGCACCTCGCGCTGAGGGATGTGCCACATCGCCTCGAGCGAGGCGTGGCGGCGGTCGGCGCTGGCGAGGTCGAGCCAGTCGCTGCCGACCAGCCACAGGCCCTCGTCCACGCGCGCCGCATCGGCGGGCGAGATCCAGGCGAGGTCCTGGCGCACCCAGCCCTCGCGCAGACGCCGCTGATCGAAGGAGGAGAGCCACTGGCCCGTCGGGAAATCCTTGTCCGCGCCTTCCACGGCGCGCACGCGCTCGTCGCGGTGGATCCAGCGCGTGCCCTGCAGCACGAGGCCGCGGGCCTTCGCGAGCGTCTCGTCTTGACTGCGCAGGTAGCGCTCGAAGGCCGCGCGCGAGGGGAACCACTGGCCCGCGCTGCCGTACTGGCCGAGGGCCGCGCGCGCCGCTTCGTGGTCTGGCGCCAGGCGCAGCAACCGGCGCAGGACACGCGCGTCCTGGGCGCTGCGCCCCGTCGACACGCACCACTCGTGCAAGGCCCACAGCTCCGCGGCCACTTCGCCGGCCGCCGTCCAGCGCTCGTCGAAGGCCGCATCGGGCTCGGGCCTGGCCGCGTCCGTGTCGCCCGCGCCCGTGGCGTCGAAGCTGGCCTCGGCCACGTACATGCAGGCGGGGTCGCTGGTCCCGTCGCGCAGGAGCTCCAGCGTGGTCGCCAGCTCACGCCGGATCACGCCCGTGCGCTCGACGCCGTTCACCAGCACGCGGACCGGGTTCTCCAGGTCCACGAGTCCGTCGTCGAGGTACAGCGTCACGCGCGATACGCCGTGGGTCGAGATGCGGATCGCGTTGGCGGGCCGGTCGAGCGCCGCGATCGCGCTGGCCTCGGGCGAGGAGGGCGCGATGCGCAGCCAGTAGGCGCGCGTGGGCCAGGGCTTGCCGGCCACCACGTTCACCGCCTCCGGGCGCGATGCCCGCCGGTGCCTCCCGATCCAGGCCCACACCACGGCCTCGTCGTCCTCGGGCTCGATCGTGCAGCCCTCGTTGCCGAGCGCGCGCAGGGCGTGCCGGAAGGCGTCGGCGCGCTCTCCGGTGCGCAGGAACAGGCTGGGGAGGTTGCTGAAGTTCTCGGGCGCGAACTGGCCCGCGTCGCCCGCGCGCCCGACGATGCCCGCGAAGACCTGCGGGGCGTGGTGACCCGCCGCCATCGCCACCGCGACCGAGCGCCCGCGCCCCAGCACGTAAACGCGCTCGAAGTCGACGGCGAAGGTCTCGAGCGCGTGATCGAGGGTCGTCAACACGTGGCTCAGACCGGCCGGGCGCCCGGCGACCGCGACCTGCTCCCAGGTCTCCGGGTCGGCTGGCATGCGCGGGCTCACCAGGATCGCGTGCTCGAGCAGCTCACCGTGGATCCAGTGCGTGCGCAGGTGCTGGGCCGGCGGTTCGCCCACGTCGGGGAGCGTGAGCAGCAGCGGATAGGCCGCGCGCTTCGGGTCGTAGTCCTTGGGCACGCGGTAGGCGAACTCGAGCCCGGCGCCCGCGAAGTTGCCGCGGTGCAGCTCCTCGGTCGTGACCTTGCCCTTCTTCACGTCCTTCGCGGCGTAGCCGCGCGCCAGCCAGGCCGCGCGACCGAGGTCCGCGCCCCGGCGCAGGAACTGGCCCGGATGATCCGGCCCCTCGAGCTCGGCCAGACGCTCCGCCAGGCGCGCGCGCGACTCCTCCACCCCCGAGTCCTCGGCGCGCGCCTCGAGCCAGGCCGCGAGTCCGGCGGCCAGCGGCTCGAGCTCACGATCCTTGAAGTGCCGCTCCTGCAGCCGGGGCGCTGGCTCCGCGACGAGCACGAGCGCGAGCACAGCCAGGAGACGAGACGACGCGGGACGGCCGTGGGATGCGGGCATGACGGGCGGGGCCGGGGGACAGGGCAGGGGAGGCACGGGCAGGGGAGGCGGGGCCACGTCGCGGGCGGCCGCGGGACGCAACGGATGTTCCGCTCGAGCGCGATGCGGCTCCGGAGCGCGCGCAAGAACGCGCGGCGGATCCCGCGGGTGATCCATTCGTAGCGTGGGTTGCCGTGGACGTTGCGGTCCGTCGTCGGTGGCCGGCGCGGTCACCCTGCGGGCTCCTCCGGCGCGGCGCAGGCCTGGCTCAGCTCGGCGCGCTCCGCGTCGGACAGGGCGGAGCTGAAGTGCAGGACGCGCTCGAGCACCTCCTCGCTCTCGAAGTACGTCCGGCGACAATCGAGGTGCACGAAGCCCCCGGGCGAGAAGCGGCCCTCCTCGAAGTACACCAGCCGGACGCGCCAGGTGCCGCGCGCGATCGGCTGGTGGCAGGCGCGGCACCTGGCCTGGCTGCCCGGGGCGCGCTCGGCGCCGTCGATCCGCGGCAGGCGCCGGTGCGCCAGGCCGTGACGCGCGAGGTGTTCCAGCCGCTCGCGTCCGGGCACTTCCGCGGGCGTCGATTCGAACGCCTGGAGCAGCGGCTCGGGGCGCTTGAGGGCCGCGCAGGTGGGATGGAACCACAGCGTCATCTCGCCCTCCCCGAAGGGATTGGGCAGGCGCTCACCGAAGCGCAGCTCCGCGAGCGCGATCGTCTGGCCGCACGCGCGACACTTCGCGCGCCCACTCGGAGCCGGCTCGAAGACGTGGGTCACGCGGGCAGGATAGCGCCGGGCCGTCGGGCTGGCCGAGAGCGCGGACGAGCCCGTGTTCCGGACGCTATCCTCACGCGCCCGAACAACGGAGATCCAGAACATGACCCAGCCCGTCCCGCTCGTCCTCGCCCTGGCCGCACTGGCGGCGTGCTCTGCCCCGGGCGGACGCCCGGGATCCGGCAAGGATCTGGAGGCGGCGCTCGCCGGCCTGTCGAGCGACGAGCTGATGGCGCACGTGCGCGTGCTGGCCAGCGACGAGTTCGAGGGCCGAGGGCCGGGCACGCCGGGCGACCAGAAGACCGTGGCGTACCTGGTGAACCAGTTCCGCGCGCTCGGGCTCGAGCCGGGCAATCCGGACGGGAGCTACGTGCAGAAGGTGCCGCTGATGGGCTTCGAGACGGGCTCGGAGGCCTCGTTCAGCACCGCGGGCGGGACGCTGGCGCTCGAGCGCCTGAAGGACTACGTCGCGCTCTCGCGCCTGGAACGCGTCGACCTGGCCGGGCTCGAGCTCGTGTTCGTGGGCTACGGCACGGTCGCGCCCGAGTACGGCTGGGACGACTACAAGGACGTGGACGTGAAGGGCAAGGCGATCGTGATGCTCGTCAACGATCCGCCCCTCTCCGACCCGCGCGATCCGACGCAACTCGACGAGGCGCTCTTCCGCGGCAAGGCCATGACCTACTACGGCCGCTGGACGTACAAGTTCGAGATCGCCAAGGCGAAGGGCGCCGCGGCGGCGATCCTGGTGCACGAGACCGGGCCGGCGGGCTATCCCTGGGAGGTCGTCTCCGGCAGCTGGGGCCGCGAGGGCTTCGACATCGCCGGGCCTGGCGCGGCCGAGGCGCACGCGCCGATCGAGAGCTGGATCCAGCGCGAGGTGGCCGTGCGGCTGTGCGCGGAGAGCGGGCTCGACTTCGAGCGCCTGAAGCAGAGCGCGCTCTCGCGCGACTTCCGTCCGCTGGTGCTGCCCGGTGCGCACGCGAACTTCGCCTGCCGCGCGAAGATCCGCACGATCGAGTCGAGCAACGTGGTCGCCGCGCGGCGCGGCTCACACCCGCTGAAGCGCGACGAGTGGATCGTCCTCACCGCGCACTGGGACCACCTCGGCAAGGACCCGAGCCGCACCGACGACCCGATCTTCAACGGCGCGCTCGACAACGCCTCGGGCACCGCCGCGCTGCTCGAGCTGGCGCGGGCCTTCACGCAGCTCGAGCCCGAGCGCTCGATCCTGTTCCTGGCCGTGACGGCCGAGGAGAAGGGCCTCTTGGGCTCGAAGTACTACGCCGCGCACCCGCTGCACCCGCTCGCGCGCACGCTGGCCAACGTCAACATGGACGGGCTCAACCCCTACGGGCGCACGCTCGACGTCGTCAACATCGGCCAGGGGTTCTCGACCCTGGACGAGGTCGTGGCGCGCGCGGCCGCGCTGCAGGGCCGTCGGATCGAGCCGGACGCCGAGCCCGAGAAGGGCTTCTACTTCCGCTCCGACCACTTCTCGTTCGTGAAGCAGGGTGTGCCCGCGCTCTACGCCGAGTCGGGCGTCGACTACCGCGGCCGTCCGGCGGGCTGGGGGCGCGCGCAGCGCGAGCGCTACACGGCCGAGGACTACCACAAGCCCTCGGACGAGGTGCGCGCCGACTGGGACATGAGCGGAGCGCTGGAGGACGTGGCGCTCTACCTGCGCGTCGCCTGGGCCGTCTCCGAGACCCAGACCTGGCCGGAGTGGAAGCCCGGTTCCGAGTTCAAGGCCGTGCGCGAGGCCATGCTGCGCGCGGCGCGCTGAGCTCGCTCGGTGACGCGGCGTGGACGATGCACGCCGCGCTCACCTGCGAGCTCGCGCGCTCGCCTTCAGCGCAGGGCCCAGCGGCCACGGAAGCGGCCGATCGGGTCCTTGCCGTTGACCAGCGGATCGGCGAAGCGACCCTCGATGCGGCCGATGCGTTCGAGCGGACGCGGGTCGCGGGTCAGGATCGTGGCGTCGAACTTGCCGAGTCCATCACGGCCCCCGAGGTAGGTCCCGAGCACGTCGGCCACCGGGCGACCGGGATTGCCCTCGGAGTCGAGCTCGAACAGCGAGCCTACCAGGCGACCGGTCTGGAGATCGCCGCGCACGGGCGCGGGAAAGAGCTTGGCCTCGAGCGCGAGGCGCCGGCCGCCGACCTCGACCAGGAGCCCGCGCACGTCTCCGGCATCCGTCTTGCGCGGCAGGTCCCAGGCCCCGTAGGCGCGTCCCAGGATGGGATTGTTCGTGGTGGGAGTGGCAGTGACTTGGCCGCTCATGGAAGCGGCCGGAAGGGCGAGCAGGGCGCCGAGGACGCCGGCGAGGAGGGTGCGAAGCATGGGATTTCCTGGGCTGGAGATGGGCGATGTGTGGTGGAAGCTCGCCGCGGGCGCAACACGAAGGAAGTTCCGCGTCACCGACGAAGGCTCCTATTGCAGATACCCCGTCCGCGCGCGCGAGGCCGGGAAACTCGGCCGAGAAGGGCCCGCTCCAGTCCAGCCGCGCACTCCGTCGCTTGCCGGGGCCGGCGGCGCTTCCCATCCTGTTGCGCCCGCATTCGGCGGAACGACCCCGCAGCCACGGAACTCGCATGCTCCCGCGCCTCCACCTCGCGCTCGCCCTCGCCTTCGTGCCCACGGCCCTGATCGCCTGTACGTCGACCGACCCGGGTAGGGCCAGTTCGAGCAAGACGAGCCCCGTGCACGTGGCGACGCCCGGCTCGGGCCTGTCGCTGGCCGACATGGAGCTCGGACTCGACCCGGGACACGACTTCTACCGCTACGTGAACGGCGGCTGGCTGGCCGCCAATCCCGTGCCCCCCGACGAGTCCTCGTGGGGCGTGTTCCACGAGATCGACCAGCGGAACCAGCTCGTGCTGCGCGCGATCCTCGAGCAAGCCGCCGCACAGCCCGGCGATGCGCTGCACCGGAGGCTCGGCGACTTCTACGCCAGCGGCATGGACGAGGCGGCCATCGAGGCCCAGGGCGTGACGCCACTCGCGGACGAGCTGGCCGCGATCGACGCGCTGGGTGACACGGCCGGCCTTCCGGCGCTGCTCGCGCGCCTCCATCCGCGCGGCGTCTCCGGTCCCTTCGGGATCAGCGTCTTCGCCGACCTCTCCGCGGCGGGCACGAACCTGCTCTACGTGGCCCAGGACGGCATGGGGCTACCCGAGAAGGACTACTACCTGCGCGACGACGCCGAGTCGACCGAGCTGCGCCGGCAGTACCAGGAGCACATCGCGCGCATGATGGCCCTGCTCGGTGATTCCGCCAGCTCGGAGCACGCCGCGCTCGTGCTCGGGCTGGAGACCGAGCTCGCGCGCAGCGGCTTCGGCGCGCTCGACTTCCGCGATCCCCGCAACCTGCAGAACAAGCTCGACCTGGCCGAGCTCCAGGCCCTGACGCCGCGTTTCGACTGGAGCGCCTACTTCACCGCACTCGGGCACGACCCGCGCCAGGCCGTCAACCCGATCGCGCCGGACTACTTCCGGGCCTTCGACCGGCTGCTGGGCGAGCGCTCGCTCGACGACTGGAAGACCTACCTGCGCTGGCGGCTGGTCACGGCCCAGGCCCCGTTCCTGGGACGCGCCTTCGAGCTGGAGGACTTCGCCTTCTTCGGGCGCACGCTGGGCGGCGCCGAGGAACAGCGCCCGCGCTGGAAGCGCGTGATCGACGCCACCGGCGAGAATCTGGGCGAAGCGCTCGGCCAGGCCTTCGTCGAGCGCACCTTCAGCCCGCGCGCCAAGGAGCGTTGCCAGCAGATGGTGGCGGACCTGCTCGCGGCCTTCCGTGCGCGGCTCGAGGGCCTGGCCTGGATGAGCGACGAGACGCGCACGCAGGCGCTGGGCAAGCTCGCGACCTTCGTCACCAAGATCGGCTACCCCGACGCGTGGCGCGACTGGACCGGGCTCGAGCTCGGGCGCGAGTCCTACGCCGAGAACCACATGCGGGCGCGGGCCTTCCAGTTCCACTACGACCTGGCCAAGGCCGGCAAGCCGGTGGACAAGCAGGAGTGGGGCATGCCCGCCTACCTCGTCAACGCCGGCTACAACCCGACCAACAACGACATCACCTTCCCGGCCGGCATCCTGCAGCCGCCGTTCTTCGACGAAGCCTACGACGACGCGCTGAACTACGGCGCGATGGGAGCGGTGATCGGGCACGAGATCACGCACGGCTTCGACGACGCGGGCAGCCAGTTCGACGCGCAGGGCAATCTCGCCAACTGGTGGAGCGCCGACGACCGGGCCGAGTTCGAGCGCCGCGCCCAGGTGGTCGTGGACCAGTTCGACGGCTACGTCGCGCTCGACGAGCTGCACGTCAACGGCAAGCTGACCCTGGGCGAGAACCTGGCCGACCTCGCCGGGCTCACGATCGCCCACGACGCCTTGATGCTGCGGCTGGCGAACCAGCGCGTGGCCCCGATCGACGGCTTCACCCCGGCCCAGCGCCTGTTCCTGGCCTGGGCCCGGGCCTGGCGCCACAACTACACCGAGGCGGCCCTCAAGCTGCAGGTCAACACGAACCCGCACGCTCCCGCGCGCTTCCGCGCGATCGGGCCGCTCTCCAACCTGGACGCGTTCCAGGCGGCCTTCGACTTGGCCGACGAATCGCCAGCGCTCCGCCCGCGCGCCGAGCGCGCGCGCATCTGGTGAGCCTGGCCCGCCGGGCGGGTCAGCGCGGCGGCTGGTAGTCCAGCGCCGCGCGCAGCACGGGATCGCGGCCACCGAAGTAGTCGACCGAGCGCAGCGGCACGGCCAGCTGCGGTTCGTGCGTCAGGCGGCGGTCGTCGGGCTTCGCGAACTGGTGGTAGCGGGTCGAGACGTGCACGATCACGTCGGGGTGATTGGGCAGGGGCACGCGCCGGGCGTCGCCGTACTGGTTGGGCGCGCCGCCGGTGGGCTCGCCCACCAGGATGGCACTGGTGTCGCGCTCGAGGACGGTCACGAAGTTGCCGGCGGCAGAGAAGGTCTCGCGCCCGATGAGCGCGAACACGACGCCGGGCCGGGCCAGCGCGGGCGTCTGCAGCGCGGTGATCAGCGGGCCGAAGGTGGTGTTGTCGCCGCCGCGGTTCGAGCGCACGTCCACGATCACCCGGCTCAGCCGGCGTTCCTCGAAGGTGCGCACGAGCTCGGCCGCGAAGGCACCCAGGGTCTGACCCGTGCCGGCGTCCGCGGTGACCTCGTTGAACTGCGCGTACAGCGCGTGCTCGGGCTCGAGGACTTGCAGACGGTAGGCCTGCTCGCGGCCCTCGAGCCAGGTCACACCTGGCCGCGTCGGCAGGTTGAAGCCGTTCCACAGCTCGAACAGGCTGTGGCGGACGCTGGCGAGCTCGAGCGCGGAGCGCTGGCCGTCGCGCAGCAGCTCGAGCCGTACGTGACCTGGCTCGGCGGCCAGGTCCGTGCCCGCCAGCAGGTCGGCGCAGGCGAGCGCCTGGGCGAGCTTCACCTTGCGGTTCCATTCGTTGTCGCAGGTCAGGAGCGGCGCCAGTCGCTTGCAGGCCTCCTCGATCGGCACGCCGCCCAGCGTGACCAGCTCGGCCCCGATCCACCGGCGCTGTTCGGGATCCGCGTCGACCACGAACCAGCCGTCGGCGAAGGCGTAGACGCGCAGCGGCAGGTAGCTCGCGGTCATGGGCCACACGCTCGTGTGCCCGTCGCGTCCCGCCTGCGACAGGCGCGCGACCAGTCGCATCAGGCCCACCAGCGCGTGCGGTCCGTCCGCATCCGCGACCGCGCCGAGGAACTCGTCCACCCCCGCCTCGAAGTCCTCCTGAGGACAAGCGAAGAAGGGCTTCGGGTGCAGGCGCTCGATCTCGGCCACGAGTTGCAGCACGTCCTCGCTCCAGAGCGCGAGGGAGTCGCGCTCCTGCAGCGGAACCAGGCCGGGGACGAGCGCGAGGGCGAGAGCGATCGGCATGCGGCTACTCCGGATCGGGCGACGTCGGCGAGCGGCTCGCGTCGGGCCCGGATTGTTGCGAATCGGGCGCGGGCCCTTGCACCACGGTGGGTTCGGCTTGCGTAGCGCGGCGCCGGGTCAGGGCCAGAGCGCGCCCTGACGCCAGGCCAGCACGCGCGCGACCAGCACCGAGGCGAGCAGCGCCAGCGCACCGGCTGCGAGCAGCGTCGCGCGGGCCCACGGAAGCGCGCGCTGGATGCGCTGGAAGACGAGCGTGAACATGCCGGCGCTCGAGGCCAGCCACGCGCTCGTCAGGAGCACGGCGGGCAGGGGCGCGCGCAGGAAGAGCTGCAACAAGAGGTGCAGGATCGGCAGCCCGAGCACGAGCGCGCCGGCGAAGCCGAGCGCGAGCAGCGCGGCGCCGAGACGCGCGCGCGGCCGCCCGCTGGTCGCCAGCATCCCGATCGCCGCCAGGATCGCCGGCCAGGCGAAGACGAAGCCGGCGCCCGGCAGCCAGCGCAGCGCGGCCAGGGCCGCACCGCTCCACAGGAGCGCGAGCGTGCCGGGGCGCGCGGGGTGCGCGCCCGTCCGCGTGCCGGCCAGCACCAGCTCGGCCCCGGCGGCCAGCAGGAGCACGCCGGCGAAGAGCAACGCACCGCTGGTCGTGTTGCCCGGCACCCAGTCCGGCGCGGGCGCCACCAGCGCCACGCCCGAGTCGAGCAGCCAGAAGCACAGCCCCGTGCCGCCGGCCACGAGCGCGACCTCGCCTGCGTGGCGCAACGCGAGCTCCAGTAGTTCGCGCCCCTTCGCGCGCGCCTGGCCGCAGGCGAGCAGCGCCAGCGCGCTGGCGAGCAGCGCGAGCAAGCCGTCCCAGGCCTTCGAGTAACGCACGAGGCCGTAGCCGAGCAGGTCGAAGAAGGTCTCGTCGGGCGCGCGCAGCGCCGTGAGATCGGCCGCGCCGAGGTGCTCGGCCAGCGCCAGCGCGCACTCGCCCAGGTGCTGCAGGCTGCGCGGGTCGAGGTTGGCGGGCGTGTCGTGGGGCGCGTGGTAGGCCGGGCTACCGGTGGTCAGCGCCAGGTTGAAGCCGGCGACGCCGCGCTGCAGGAAGACCGTCAGGTCGGTGTCGTTCGGCATGCGCCGATAGACCGCGTCGCCGAGCGAGGTCCCGGTCGGCGCCGTCACGGCCTGCGCGAAGGCGCGCACGCAGGCACCGTTCTCGCGCCCGAGCTGGAACAGCACCGCCGGCCCGCCGTTCCCGATCGCCTCGAGGTTCACCACGCAGGCCACGTCTTGCGCGCGCGGGTGCTCGGTGAACAGGCGCGCGCCGAGCAGGCCGAGCTCTTCGCCGTCCGTGAGCACCAAGAGCACGTCGTTGCGCGGCCGCCAGCCGCGCGCCTGCAGCGCTCGGAAGGCCTCCAGCCAGGCGGCAACGCCCACGGAATCGTCGCCCGCGCCGGGGCCCGTGGGCACCGAGTCGTAGTGCGCCAGGCACAGCAGCGTGCCCGTCGGCGCCGAGCCGGGCACGTGCAGCACCAGGTTGGTGAGCGCGCGTCCGCGCGCCGAGCCGTGCTGCTCCTCGGCCGCGAAGCCGAGCGCGGCCAGGCGCGCCAGCACGAGCGTGCGCACGCGCTCGTGTTCCGGCGAGCCCACGGGGTGCGGCGCGCGGGCGATCTCGGCCACCAGGGCATGGGCGCGGCCCGCCGAGAAGCGCTCCGGCGCGGCCGCGAGTCCGAGCGGCGCGGGCAGGCGCCGGCCGAAGAGCGTGGCGGCCAGACCGGCCAAGAGCAGCGCGAGCAGGATCCCGGCGCTCGTCTTTTCTCCGCGATCGGGGGTCGTCATCGCGTCCACGGCCTCCTCACGCCCGGCGTCGCCGCAACGCCGCCAGCCCGAGCAGCGCGCCCGCGAGCCCGAAGGCGGCCTGGGGGATCCAGCTCCAGCGGATCGGCGAGCGGTACTCGAGCTCGACCTCCGACGTGCCGGGCGGGAGCAACACGCCCTGGTAAAACTCGTCGACCAGCACGGTCTCGAGCGCGCGGCCCGCGCTCCAGGCCCTCCAGCCCGCATGGTGTTGCTGGCTGATCGCGAGCAGCGTTTCCCGCTCGAGCGGGGTCGTGCGGAAGCGCAAGTGCTCGTCCTCGTCCAGGAGGCGCTCGACCACCAGGCCTCGCCCGGCCTGTTCGGCCGGCGCGAGCCGCAACGACCCTCCTTCCGTGCGCTCCCAGCTCGTCACCTGGCGCTGGAGCTTCGTCTCGATCGGCAGGCGATGGACGAAGATGCCGTCGAACTCGAGCAGGAAGTCGGCCTTGCCGGGCTCGAGCCGCTGGCGCGAGAGCAGGATCTCCACGCCCGAGAAGCCGAGTCCGCTGCGCCACCTCGGGTTCATCACGCGCGAGAAGCGGCGTCCGTGGCTGCGGTCGACCTGGGGGCCGGCGAAATTCGTCGCCCAGCGCTGGTAGAGACGCGAGGACAGGGGGTTGTAGGTGTGGATGCTGCGCAAGTCGTAGAAGCCCTCGCGGTTGGGACCGAGCACCGTGTTGCGGGTGCGCGTCGATTCCCAGGGAGCGTCCCCGATCCAGGCGTAGCGCGTCCCGGAGGCCGTCTGCGTGCGCAGGTACGCGACGATCGGTGAGTCGAAGCGGATCTCGTCCAGGCCGCGGTTCGTGCGCAGGGGCCAGCCGTAGAGGAGCGCGCTCGCCACGCTCAGCACCACCAGCAGGCCCGCGCGACGCGTGTACAGGAACACGCTCGTGCCGAGCGCGAGTACGCCTGCCAGGGCCGCGTAGCTGCGCTCGAGCTCGAACTCCGTGCACAGCGCGCCCGCGAAACCGGCCAGCGACATCGCGAGCGCCAGGAGCGGGCCGCGCCAGCGGCCGGCGCTCGGCGCGCGCAACGCGTGGTCGGCGGCGAAGGCCCCCAGGATCACCAGCGGCGCGAAGGCCTGACTCCAGGGCGCGGTGCGCGAGAAGCCGAGGCCGAGGTAGCTGGCGGCGAAGCCGAAGCCCCGTTCCCAGAGGGTCAAGACGAACGTCACCAGGATGAAACCGAAGACCGGCCACAGCCGGCGCCACTGGCCGAGCGCGAGCGAGGCGCAGGCGAGCCCCGAGAGCAGTGGCGTCAGCGCCAGCGTGTTGCCGTCGGCGGCGCGCTCCTGCGCCATCGGGTTCCCGAACAGGAAGGGGTCGAACAGGTTCGCCACGAACAGGCCGAGGTCGCCAAGGGTCTCGAAGCTCTGCAGCACCTTGGCCAGGAATTCGTGATCGATGCCGAGCCGTGAGGAACCCGCCGCCACCTGCAGGAGATCGAGGTAGGTCGGAACGGCGCTGACGACCCCGACCAGGGCGCAGGCGCCGATCTGCGCCACCAGCGCGAGCCGTGGGCGCCAGCCCGAACGATGGCGCGCGCACAGGCACAGGGCATGGCCCGTGAGGACGTAGGCTTGCCAGACGATCCGCTGTGGATAGGCCGAGAGCAGCAGGGCGTGCACGAAGAACGCGATGGCCAGGGCGCGCAGCGCCGTCGGCCGGCGCACGAAGACGGTCGTGGCCCACAGCAGCGCCGTCGACCAGCACACGCCCCAGTGGAACAGCACGAAGGTGATCGAGACCGTGGACAGGCTGCCCAGTCCGAGGCCGAGCGCGCCCATCAGGCAGGCCGCCGGGTGCAGCCCGAGGCTCTCGAACAGGAGCAACCCGAACAGGCAGGTGAGCGAGACGGCCGCGAGCGCGAGCCAGGTGTAGACCCGATAGGCGTCGGCGCTGAACCACGAGAAGACGTGGGTCAGGAAGAACGCCTTGCCGAGCCCGCAGGCCTGCACCGCCGGATGGCCGAGCTCGTTGTGCGGATCCCAGCCCGCGATCCAGCCCGAGGAGTTGCCGCGCAGCTGGTGGTGCAGGGCCGGCAGGAAGCTCTGGCTGACGTCGCCGAGATTGCGATTCGACGGGCGGCCGATGGCCTCGTCCGCGGACAGGCCCAGTTCGAGCGTGTTGTCGCTCGGATAGACGACCTCGCCGCGCGCGAGCAGCGGGCCGAAGAGCGCGAGCAGGACAGCGGCGAGCAGCAGCCTCGAGTGGGTCCTGGTCATGCCGGGCGGGCTCGCGGCCGCGCTTCGCGATCCTACGCTCCAGCCCGCTCAGACGGGAAGGCGCACGAACGCGGCCAGACGCTGGCCCTTGAGGTGCGCGACACCCAGCGCACCCGGCTCGAGTCCGGCGAGCGCCGAGGTGAAGCACTCGTGCTCGCTCTTCCGGCCGTCCTGCAACTGCAGCGTGACGAAATGACGTGTGTTCGAGTGCGAGCGCTCGGCCCCGGCCTGGAGTCGCGCGCGCAGCTCGAGCACCAGCGCCGGCCGAGCGACCAGCGGCGCGCGCGCGTTCCACAGCACCTGCCGGGCGACCACGATCCCGCCCACCACCACCAGCGCGAAGGGCACGAAGCCGAGCGGAGGACAGAGCTGCAGGAAGAGCAGCGAGGCCAGCAGGCCCAGGCCACCGAGCAGCGCGAGCCAGAGCAGGCTCGGCAGCGTCTTGCCGGCCAGCTCGGGCACGTCGGGCGTTTCCTGCAGCGCACGCGCCAGCTCGGGCCGGGCCGCGAGCGCCAGGAAGCGGGCGGGCACGTCGCCGAAGGGGTCCGGCGTCGGTGCGGGCGCGACGCCCGTCAGCGCCGCGCCGCAGTGCTCGCAGAAGCGCGCCTCGGGCCGCGGGGCCTCGGCCCCGCAGATCGCGCAGCGCCGCGACTCGGCCTTCATCGCCCCGGCCGGGAGCGCATCACGGGTCGCGTTTGTGCCCGCACTGGCCGCAGAACTTGGCGTCGAGCGCCAGCTGCCCGCCGCAGCTCGCGCAGAAGGCGCCGGCCGGCGCCGTGGCCTTGAGCTCCTTGCCGCAGCTCGCGCAAAACTTGCCCGGCGCGACGCTGGCGCCGCAGGCGGGGCAGACCACCCCGACCGCGGTCGTGCCGCCGCCCGAGGCCGGACGATTGGCGCCGGCCATCATCTGCGCCATGCCCATGCCGACCGCCAGTCCGGCCCCGCCCAGCATGGCGTTGCCGCCGTCACCGCCGGCCCCGCCCCCGCCCTTGGCCATGCCCTCGCCCGCGCCCAGCATGGCCTTGCCGGCCGCGAACTGCTGGAAGTTGCCGACCCCGCCGACCGTGCGCAGGTAGGCCGCGTCCGTGTAGAGCTTCTTCAGGTTGGCCGCGTCGGAGTCGTCGATGTCGATGACGAAGTTGCCGAGGCGCGGGATGGTCAGGCCGTAGCTCTTGACGTGCTCGTCCATGCCCGCCAGCACGGCGCGCTCGAGCTCCTCGGTGTACGCGCCCGAGGTGACGTCGAGCAACGGCCACTTGTTCTTGACCAGCAGTTCGCCGATGCGGTCGCGGATGACCTTGAGCACCTGCTCCTTCATCCACGGGCTGACGCCGTCGGCCACGCGCCCCATGCCGACCAGGCCCGTGATGAGCGTGTCGGGGCGGATCACGCGGAAGCTGAACTCGCCGTGCACCATGGTCTCGACCGGCACGCCCGACTTGGGGTCCTCGACGTTGCCGATGCGGCCGCCGAACTTGATCCCGACCTGCTCGCGCACGTTGACGAAGAAGACCTCGGCGATGAAGACGTTCCCGCCCGTGAAGGAGTCCACCAGGTTGCTGAGGAACGGCAGGTTGGCCGAATCCAGCGTGTGGCGCCCGGCCTCGAGCGTCGCCACGACCTTGCCGTCCTTGAAGAACACCGCCTTCTCGTCGGCCTCGACGGTCAGCTGCGACTTCATCGGGATCGTGGGATCCGGGTGCTTCCACACGACCTGCGCCTTGGCCTCGTCCGGCCGCGCGATCATCATCTCGCGCACGCCGCGCTTGAAGAAATCCATCACTCCCATGGGTGTCTCTCGGTCAGGGGTTCCCGTCCACGCCGGCGCTCGAACGGCGCCACCCGCTGGACGGAAGAGCGCGCCACTACCCCCACGATAGGCGCATCTTCATTCCCGTGCCACCCTTCCCACCACGCGCGGTGAAGACCCGCGCGTATCGAGCGAAGGAGCGCCTTTGGGACGGGATCGGCACCCGTACTCCGGCTCGAGGACACTAACATGATCCAGCGCGGCCCCCGAATGCCCGACGAACCCCTGCCGACGGAGTCGGAAGCCAGCTCCGCAGAGACCAGCCAGAAGGTCGACTTCCCCTGCGCGAACTGCGGCGCGAAGCAGACCTGGGACCCCGTGTCCGACTCGCTGGTCTGCGAGTACTGCGGGACCAGGCGGCCGGTCCCGCGCGGCGAGGGCACGATCCTCGAGCGCGGCCTGGAGGAAGCCGGCACGGCGGCGCGCGGGCTGGGCCTGGAGCTGCGCGCGGCGAAGTGCGCCAACTGCGGCGCGAGCGTGTGCTTCAGCACCAGCTCGACCGCCGAGAACTGCGTCTACTGCGGCTCCGCCAGCGTGCTGGCCCAGGAAGCCAACCGCAACGCCCTGCGGCCCGAGTCGCTGGTGCCGCTCGACCTCGGCCAGGCACAGGTCGAGGAGCGCTTCAGGAAGTGGCTGCGGGGCCTGTGGTTCCGGCCGAACGAGCTCAAGCACTCGAAGGCCGTCGACGCGCTGGGCATCTACGTGCCCTTCTGGACCTTCGACTGCCGCGTGCACTCCGACTGGTCGGCCGACGCCGGGCACTACTACTACGTGACCGTGCCGCGGATGGTCATGGTCAACGGCAAGATGCAGATGCGCACGGTGCAGGAGCGGCGCATCCGCTGGGTGCCGGCCTTCGGCCAGCGCGACGACGCCTACGACGACGAGCTGGTGTGCGCCTCGGGGCTCGCGCCGGAGCTGATGGCCAAGCTGGGCGGCTTCGAGACCAAGGCGCTGGTGCCGTACCGGCCCGAGTACCTGGCCGGCTGGCACGCGGAGGAGTACCGGCTCGACCTCGAGCAGGGCTGGGCGCGCTGCCAGGCGGCGGTGGTCGAGTCCCAGGAGAACCGCTGCGCCGGCGACGTGCCCGGCGACACGCAGCGGAACCTGCGCGTCCGCAACGCGATCAGCGGCGTGCGCTGGAAGCACGTGCTGCTGCCGGTGTGGAGCCTGCAGTACCGCTTCCGCGGCCAGACCTACGTCGTGCTGGTGAACGGTCAGAACGGCTGCGTCGCCGGCAAGGCCCCGATCTCGTGGGCCAAGGTGGCGCTCTTCGTGCTGGTCGTCGCGCTCTCGATCGCGATCGCGGCCGCGCTCATCGCGTCCGCCAGCTGAGCATCGGCCGATAGGGGGACGTGTTTCACCTTGCGTGCGTCGCCGCGCGCGACCGTAGAATCGCGCGCCTCGCCGGAGTGCAGTGCGCGTTCCGCGCGGCTCGTCCCCTCCGTTCGGAAGAAGGAAGCGGTTCATGGACCTCGAAGTGAACGGCAAGCGTGTGGCGGTGGACGTCGATCCGACGATGCCGCTCCTGTGGGTGCTGCGCGAGACGCTGGGACTCACGGGCACGAAGTACGGCTGCGGCATGGCCCAGTGCGGGGCCTGCACGGTGCACGTCGACGGGCGCGCGACGCGTTCGTGCGTGCTGCCGGTCTCGGCCGCGCTCGGGAAGCGCGTCACCACCATCGAGGGCCTGGGCGGGGCCGCGGCCGAGGCCCTGAAGCAGGCCTGGATCGAGATCGACGTGCCGCAGTGCGGCTACTGCCAGACCGGACAGCTGATGAGCGCGGCGGTGCTGTTGTCCGAGCAGGCCGCGCCCAGCGACGGCGACATCGACGCCTGCATGGCCGGCAACGTCTGCCGCTGCGCGACCTACGTGCGCATCCGCAGCGCGATCCATCGCGCGGCCGAGCTCGCGGGAGGCAAGCGGTGAGCGACACGACCCTGCCGCGCCGGGATTTCCTGCGCATCTCGGCCGCCCTCGGGGGCGGCCTGCTGCTCGGCTTCCACCTGCCCGAGAGCGCCCTCGCCGGCGGCCGCGCGCCGGGCGAGCTCGTTCCCAACGCCTTCGTGCGCATCGCCGGCGACGGACGCGTGACGGTGATCATCAACAAGGCCGAGATGGGCCAGGGCGTCTCGACCTCGCTGGCCATGCTCCTGGCCGAGGAGCTGGACGCCGACTGGTCGAAGGTGGGCTTCGAGTTCGCGCCCATCGACCCGGTCTACGCGCACCCCGGTTACGGGATCCAGATGACGGGCGGCAGCACCAGCACGCTCGCCATGTCCGAGCCGATGCGCCGAGCCGGGGCCGCCGCGCGCGCGGTGCTGATCGAGGCCGCGGCGCGCCGCTTCGGGGTCGCCGCGCCCGAGTGCAAGACCGAGCCGGGCAGCGTGCTGCACGCCGCCAGCGGCCGGCGCGCGAGCTACGGCGAACTGGCCGACGCCGCGGCCGGGATCGAGGCGCCGGCCGAGGTGCCGCTCAAGGACCCGAGGGACTTCCGCCTGATCGGCAAGTCGACCCCGCGCCTCGACACGCCCGCCAAGGTGCACGGCACGGCGCGCTTCTCGCTCGACGTGACGCTGCCGGGCATGCGGGTCGCGCTGGTCGCGCACCCGCCGGTCTTCGGCGGCCGGGCGAAGAGCGTGAAATCGGCCGCGGCGCTGGCCGTGAGCGGCGTCGAGAAGGTCGTGGACGTCGGCTCGGGCGTGGCCGTGATCGCCACAGGCTTCTGGGCCGCGAAGCGCGGGCGCGAGCGCCTCGAGATCGAGTGGGACCTAGGCCCGAACGCCACGCTCTCCAGCGCCAGCCTGCGCGCGGAGTACCGCGCCAGGGCCGCCACGCCGGGCCGGGTGGCGCGCAAGGACGGCGATCCCGCCGCGGCGCTCGCCAGCGCGACACGCGTGCTCACGGCCGACTACGAGCTGCCCTACCTCGCGCACGCGCCGATGGAGCCGCTCAACTGCGTGGTGGACCTGCGGGCCGACTCGATGGAACTCTGGATCGGCACGCAGTTCCAGACCGTCGACCATGCCGCCGCCGCGGCCACGGCCGGACTCGCTCCCGAGCGGGTGAAATTGCACACGACCTTCCTCGGCGGCGGCTTCGGCCGGCGCGCCAACCCGGTCTCCGACTACGTGGTCGAGGCCGTCAAGGTCGCCAGGGAGGCCGGCGCGCCGCTCAAGCTGGTGTGGACGCGCGAGGACGACATGCGCAGCGGCTACTACCGCCCGATGTGGCACAGCCGCATCCGCGCGGGCCTGGACGCGGCCGGCGCGCCCACGGCCTGGACGCACACGATCGTGGGCCAGTCCTTCATCGCCGGCACGCCCTTCGAGGGCTTCATCATCGTCGACGGCATCGACGGCACCTCGGTCGAGGGCGCGGTCGACCTGCCCTATGCGATCCCGAACGTGCAGGTCGAGCTGCACACGACCCAGGTCGGCGTGCCGACGCTGTGGTGGCGCTCGGTCGGTCACTCGCACACCGCCTTCGTGGTCGAGAGCTTCCTGGACGAGCTCGCGCACGCGAGTGGCGTCGATCCGCTCGCGCTGCGCAGGAAGCTGCTGGCCGGGAACCCGCGGCACCTGGCCGTGCTCGAGCTCGCTGCCGCCCGCGCCGGCTGGGGACAGCCGCTTCCCGCCGGCCGCGCGCGCGGGTTGGCCGTGCACCACTCGTTCGAGAGCACCGTGGCGATGGTGGCCGAGGTCACGCTCGAGAACGGCCGGCCGCGCGTGCAGCGCGTCACCTGTGCGCTCGATTGTGGCCGCGTGGTCAATCCCGACACGGTCCAGGCCCAGCTGCAGGGCGCGATCGGATTCGCCCTGACCGCCGCGCTGTACGGCGAGATCTCGCTGCAGGACGGGCGCGTCCAGCAATCGAACTTCCACGACTACCGCATGCTGCGCATGCACGAGATGCCGGCGGTCGAGGTGCACCTCGTGCCGAGCGCGGAGCCCTCGACCGGCGTGGGCGAGCCCGGCGTGCCGCCGGTGGCGCCGGCGCTGTGCAACGCGCTCTTCGCCCTGACGGGGAAGCGCATCCGTCGGCTGCCGATCCGTCCGGAGGACCTGAAGGCATGAGCCCGTCGATCCGTCGTCGCCTGCGTCCGCTCGCCCTGCTCGTCGTCCTGGGAGGCGCGCTCGCCGTCCTGACGCAATGCCGTGCCTCGCCCGCGCGCGACGCGCGCGCGACGCGCGAGGTCGCCGCTGCCTGGGACGTGGTGTACCGCGTGCTGCAGCACCCGCGCTGCGTGAATTGCCATCCGGCGGGCGACGCACCGCTGCAGGGCGAGGCGAGCCTGACCCACGGGCAGAACGTCCAGCGCGGCCCCGAGGGGCGCGGCCTGTTCGCGTTGCGCTGCAGCGACTGCCACCAGACGAGCAATCTGGAGGGAGCCCACCTGCCGCCCGGCGCGCCGCACTGGCAGCTGCCGCCGCCCGCGATGCCGCTCGTGTTCGAGGGGCGGAGCTCGCGCGAGCTCTGCCGCCAGCTGGCGGACCCCGCACGGAACGGGCAGCGCTCGCCCGAGCAACTCCTCGAACACATGCGCAGCGACCCGCTGGTCCTGTGGGGTTGGAACCCGGGCGAGGGCCGTGCGCCGGTCCCGGTCTCCCACGCGGACTTCGTGGCCGCCGTGCGCACCTGGGTGGCGGGCGGCTGCGGCTGCCCGCAGTAGGTCGAGCCGAGGAAGCAGACCCGTGCACGTCCCGCGTTCCTGGTGGAAGGCCGAGGGCGAGCGCGAGCACGCGGGCGCGCGCCAGCCGCTCGCGGCGTGGGGCTGGGGCGAGGACGAGGCCGCGGCGCGCGCGCGCGCCGGTGAGCGACTGCGACGCCTGATCGCGCGCCTGGATGGCGACCCCTCCGAGGATGCTGCCGCGCCGCCCGACCAGTACGAGTACGCCCAGCGCCCGTTGCGCGAGGAGATCCTGCAGGTGCTGGGGGAGCGTGCGGTGCTCACGCGCAATCGCTACGGCGCGGTCGTGCTGAACGCGGCCGGCCTGCTGATGCTCGACGTGGATCTGCCGCCCGCGCGCGGGCTCCTCGGGCGACTGTTCGGCCGGCGCGACCCGTTCGAGGACGCGCTCGCGCGCCTGCGCGAAGGCCTCCATGCTGCGGCGCCCGCGACGACCTTCCGTCTGTATCGCACGGCCGCGGGGTTGCGCGCGCTCGGGCTCGACCGCGAGTTCGATCCGGCCGCCGACGAGACGCGCGCGCTGATGGAAGGAACCGGTACCGATCCCGCCTTCGCGCGCCTGTGCCGCCTGCAGCGGAGTTTCCGCGCGCGCCTGACGCCGAAACCGTGGCGTTGCGGCTGCCCGAACCCGCCCGGCGAGCACCCGCGTCTGGCCCCCGAGCTCGGCGCGCGCTTCGCGGCCTGGCGCGAGCGCTACGCCAGCGCCATCGAGCGCCACGCGACCTGCCGCTTCCTCGAGACCGTGGGCACGCGGGCGGCGCTGCCCGAGCTCGCGCCGCTGCTCGAGCTCCACGACGGCGCTACGCGCTGCGCGGAAGCGCTGCCGCTCGCCTAGCCCGACCAATTCATCAGGGCTCGAGCGAAACGGCGAAAGTGGCGGCAGATGCAGTGTTTCGCGACCGAGAGGACCGGAGGCGACCTCTGGCAGGTCGCCGAGGACTCGCAGGGAGAGAAACGCTGCAGGTGCCGACAATTGCGCCGTTGCAGCCGAGCTCTGGTGAATTGGTCGGGCTAGCGTCCCGCGCGCCGTCCGGGTGCGGCCGCGATCAGAGCCGCGAGTCGTCCCGTCCGTCCACGCCCGCCGTGGGTGACGTCGCGCCGGTAGGAGTAGAACTCCTCCTCGCAGGCGTAGGTGCAGCGGTCGCTCGCGTCGACGAGGCTCACCCCTCCGGCGCCGAGCTGCAGCGCCGCCGCGGCCGCGAGGTCGATGTGCGCGCGCTGGCCCGGTGGCTCGTGCACGACCGCGCCCAGCCCGGCGCGCGCGAAGGCCGCGACCACCTCGGGACCGACCTCGAAGTGCGCGCGCGAGAGACACGGTCCGATCGCGGCCGCGAGACGTCCCGGGCCGAGCAGCTCGAGCGCGCGTGGGATCACGCCGGCCACCAGGCCGCGCCAGCCGGCGTGCACCGCGGCCACGCGGCTCCCGTCCGAGCGCGCCAGCAGCACCGGCACGCAATCGGCCACGTAGACGCCCACCAGCACGTCGTCGGCCTCGCTCACCAGGCCGTCGGCCTCGGGCGTGGGCTCGCGCGGCGCATCACGAGGCAGCAAGCGCACGCTGGCGCCATGGACCTGGCGTGCGAACTCGAGCCGCGCCCGCGGCAACCCGGCCGCGCGCGCGACGCGAGCGTGGCGCTCCGCGTCCAGCGCGCCGAGGTCGAGCGCGCGCCGCGGGTGCGCGCCGATGCGCGTGGTGAAGAGGTGCGGTAGCCCCAGGCTCACCAGCAGCGGCGAGCGGTAGCCCACGAAGCCGTCCTCGTCTTGGAAGCGTTCGAGCATGCCGGCGCGAGGGTGGACGCTCGCCCGCCGCGGCGCAAGTCAATCGTCGCCCAGGGCCGGCGCATCCGAGCGTGCGCGCGGGCGTGCTATCCTCCGCCGATGGTCCCGGCCCTCGTCGCGCTCGTGCTCGCGTGTCCGTCGCTCGTCTCCGCGCGATCCGGGGTCGAACCGGCCCAGATCCTGCCGCTGAAGGAGCGCGCCGCGCTGGTCGATTCGTGGCTGCGCCAGCGCCTGGACACGCTCGTGCCGGCGCTGATGAAGCGCGAGGGCATCGACTGCTGGATCCTGGTGGCGCGCGAGTACGACGAGGATCCGGTGGTCGAGACCATGCTGCCCTCGACCTGGCTGCGCGCGCGGCGGCGCACGATCCTGGTGTTCCACGAGCTGGGCGAGGGCCGCGGCGTCGAGCGCTTCTCGGTCTCGCGCTACGACGTGGGCGGGCTGTTCCCGGGGGCCTGGAACCCGGCCGAGGAGCCCGACCAGTGGAAGCGTCTGGCGAGCCTGGTGGCCGAGCGCGACCCCGACAAGATCGGCATCGACCGCAGCCTGGACTTCGCCCTGGCCGACGGGCTGTCGTCGACCGAGCACGAGCGCCTGCGCGCGGCCCTGCCCGAGCGCCTGCGCGGTCGCCTGGTGTCGGCCGAGAAGCTCGCCATCGGCTGGCTGGAGACGCGCAGCAAGGAGGAGCTGGCCTTCTATCCGTCGCTGTGCGCGCTGGCGCACCAGATCATCGCCGAGGGCTTCGCGGCGGTGCGCCCGGGCAGCACGAGCACGGGCGACCTCGAGTGGTGGTACCGCGAGCGCATCCAGGAGCTGCGCCTCGACACCTGGTTCCACCCCTCGGTCAGCGTGCAGCGCGCCGGATCCGAGGACGCCGCCCTGCAGTTCGCGCGCAAGCCGGGTTCCGAGACGATCCTGCCCGGCGACCTGGTGCACCTCGACTTCGGCATCACCTACCTGCGCCTCAACACCGACACGCAGCAGCACGCCTACGTGTTCGCGCCGGGCGAGAGCGAGCCGCCGGCCGGCCTCGTCCAGGCACTCGCGCTCGGGAATCGTCTGCAGGACATCCTGACGGCCTCGTTCCAGAACGGTCGCAGCGGCAACGAGATCCTGGCCGCCGCGCTGGCGCGCGCGCGCAGCGAGGGCATCGAGGCCACGATCTACTCGCACCCGCTCGGCTTCCACGGCCACGGCGCCGGCCCGACCATCGGGCTCTGGGACCAGCAGGCCGGAGTGCCCGGCCTGGGCGATTATCGCCTGCGGCCCGACACGGCCTACGCGATCGAGCTGGCCGCGGCCGTGCCCGTGCCCGAGTGGGGCGGCGCGAAGGTCAAGATCCAGCTCGAGGAGGACGCCTGGTTCGACGGCGAGAAGGTGCTCTACTTCGACGGGCGCCAGACGACGCTGCACCGGATCGTCGCGGAGTAGAAGTAGACACAGCGGTCCGGCCCCTGCGGGGCGGCGCCCCGTAGACTCCCCGCCCTCCATGCTGCGCGCGATCGTCCGGAGCTACCGCGATGCCTTCTCGGGACTGCCGCGGCAGGTGTGGGTGCTGGCCCTGGTCCTGTTCGTGAACCGGCTGGGGATGATGGTGATGCCGTTCCTGGCGCTCTACCTCACGGGCGAGCGCGGCTTCACGGTGGCCGCGGCCGGGCGGCTCGTGGCGCTGTACGGCGTGGGCTCGATCCTGGGCGTGACCACCGGCGGCTGGCTGACCGATCGTCTCGGGTCGCGCCGCGTACAGCTCACGAGCCTGTGCGCCAACGCGCTGTTCCTGGTGCTGCTGGCGTACGCGCGCACGCCCGTCACGATCGGGGCCGCGATCCTGGCCGCCAGCTTCGCCGGCGACGCCTTCCGTCCGGCCAACGGCGCGGCCATCACGGCCGCGGTCGGGAGCGCGGCGCGCGCCCGGGCCTTCTCGCTGATGAGCCTGGCGGTGAGCGTCGGGCTCACCTTCGGTCTGCCGCTCGGGGGCCGGCTGGCCGAGCTCGATTTCGTCTGGCTCTTCCGCATCGATGCCGGCACGGCGCTGTTCGCGGCGCTCGTGCTGTGGCGCTTCGGCGAGCGCCGGCGGCCGCGGCCGGCGGTGGCGGCGCCGGCGCCGCGGGTCGGCCGCTCGCCCTGGCGGGATCGGAGCTTCCTGCTGGTCGTGTTGCTGCTGTGTGCGACGGCCACCGTGCTGTTCCAGCTCTTCGGGGCGCTGCCGGTCTTCCTGAAGCACGACCTCGGCTTCGGCGAGAGTCGGGTCGGCCTCGCGCTGGCCCTGAACTCGGTGCTCATCATCCTGTTCGAGATGCAGATCGTGCGCCGCGTCGAGCGACGCGACCCGCTGCCGCTGATCGCGCTGGGCTCGCTCGTGATCTGCCTCGGCTACGGGCTGAACGCCTTCGCGCAGGGGACCGCGCTCGCGCTCGTCTCGATCACGGTGTGGAGTCTGGGTGAGATGCTCTTCTTCCCGCTGGGCGCGTCCTACGCCACGCACCGCGCGCCCGAGGGCGCGGTCGGACGCTACCTGGGCGTCTATCACCTGGCCTTCGCGTCCTCGTTCGCGCTGGCGCCGCTCACGGGCACGTGGGTCTACCAGCACCACGGCCCGCGCGTGCTGTGGGCCGGCTGTGCCGGGCTGGGCGTCCTCGTCGCCGCGGCCCACTGGGCGCTGCAGCGACGGACGCCGACTGCCGCCGCTCGCGCTCAGGGCGTCCGGCGCGGCGGGAGCCTGTAGATCGCGGCGGCCTTGGGCGCGCCCTCGTTGCGGTAGACGTCCGGCACGGGCAGCGTGAGGTCCTGGTCCATGCGTTCCCAGTGCCCGAAGGCGTCGCCATTGCCCTGCGTGCTGCCGGCGGTCATGAAGCTGTACCAGTTCACGGTGCCGACGCCGCGCGCGGCCAGCGCGGGCACGAAGTCGAGCACGTAGGCGTCGTACATCGAGGGCAGGCGCTGGGCCTGGTTCGCGGCCGGACCCCAGGGCTGGAAGCCCGCCACGAAGGAGGCGCCGGCTTCGTAGAGTTCGAGGCGCGGGTGCGTGCCGTCGGGATTGGTGTAGCTCGCGGCCACGAGCTGGTGCTCGAGCAACTTCAGGTCGAGGTCGGCGATGCGGCGGCGCGCCGATTCGACCACCGCCTCGGGCGTCGGACAGTTCGGGCAGTCGCCCGGGACGGCGTCCTTCATCCACGCGTCGATGTCCGCCTTGCGCGGGCCGAAGTAGGCCGCCGGACCGACCGCGTCGACCTGCACGCCCGGCCCGAGCGCGCCCAGGACCTCCAGCAGGAAGCCCGGGTCTCCGATCCAGCCGCCCACGAAGCGCCGCAGGCGCGCGGCGTGCGGGCCGGCGAAGACCTCCTCGGCGACCCGGAACACGCGCCGGATCTCCAGCGCGATCTGCTGGTGCAACGTGCGGCCGTTGGCCTGCGCGCGTTGCTTGAGCCAGAGGTTGGCGGGGAAGCCGGAGTTCCAGAGTTCGTTCGCGAACTCGACCGTCAGCTTCAGGTGCGGTGCGAGCGGCGCGAACGGCCGGCCGCCGTTCACCCCGGCCACGGCCGGCGCGCCGTCGCGGATGCGCGTGAAGGCGTCGCGCAGGAAGGCCTCGTACTCGGCGTCGGAGATGCCGTTGGCCGCGTGCGGCACGTTGAAGTGCAGGTTCGCACCCACCGCGTTGCACAGCGCGACCTGGAACTCGGGGCACACGCCGCGCTTCGTGCCCTGGCTGGCGCTGGCGGGCGTGATGCGCCCGGCGAAGTCGAACACGAAGGGCGCCGAGCCGCCCTGGCGGCCGTACTGGTTGACCTCGTTCCAGTCCATCGCGCGCCAGCTGGTCGGCCCGCGGCCACCGTTCATGGCCGCGAGCTTCGCGACGAAGGGCGGCCAGAGGATCGGCTGCTCGGCTTCCATGCCGGGCAGCCAGACGTGCGCGTTGCGCACCGGATCGGCCGGGTCGGACCATTCGAGCAGCCAGATCAGGAGCGCGTCGCCGCTGCCGGCGCTCGGATCGACGAAGACCTCGACGCGGTTCGTGCTGCGGTTCGCCTCGGAGACGACCGGCGGGCCCGAGAGCCGGCACGAGCCCGTGCCCTCCCAGGTCAAGACGTAGGGTTGCACGCGCCCGTCGGGCATCGAACCGCCCATGCTGCCGAAGAGGCGTGCGCCCGCCAGTTCGCCGGGAGCCAGCTGCTCGGTGTCCGGCCATCCGGCCGCCAGCGGCACGCTGTGGTTCGCCTGGATCAGCGGAGCGAGTTCGCGGCCGATCGAGCCGTTGACCACGCGGAAGAACTCGCCCGCGCGCGCCATGGCGTCGGCGAAGGCGACCCCGCGCTGCCACCAGGCGTTCTCGCTCGCGTTCATGCCGTACAGGATCGCGAGGTCTTGCTCACGCACTTCGATCGGGGTGTCCGCGACTCGCGTGTCGCTGCCGCTCGGGCCCGCGACGGTCAGGCGCACGAGAAAGCTCCCGGGCGCCGAGTAGAGGTGCGTGGGCCGCGCCTCGCTCGCGCGCGTGCCGTCGCCGAAGTCCCAGCTCCAGCTCGTGATCAGGCCCTGGGAGCGATCCTCGAAGGCCACGGCCAGCGGGGCCTCGCCCGCCAGCACCGCCATGCCGAAGTCGGCCTCCGGCACGAGCGAGTCGATCGTCAGCTGCGCGCTCAGGGACAGCGGCGTGGCGCCCGGGCTCTCGATGCTCGCGCTCCAGGTGAAGACACCGTCGGACGAGTGGATCGCGGACAGCGGGAACTCGGCCCAGAAGCCGCCCTCGCGCGGCGTCAGCGCGCCCTGGAAGGCCTCGCTCGCGCCGGCGAGCAGCCACCAGGCGCTGGCCTCGGCGCCGGGGGCGCCAGCGACGTCCGCCGCGCGGGAGCGCGGGTTGGCCACGAACATGTGCAGCACTTCAGCGGTGGTGAAGGCGCGGTCCTGGCTCGTGAACTCGGCGCTCTTGGACAGGACGAAGCTGGGGCCGTTCGCGCGCTGGACCTGAGCCGCGGCCGAGGCGGGGGAGCCGACAAGAGCGGTCAGGGCCAGCAGGCAGGCCGAGAGGGGGGGCGGGAGCTTCTTTCCAGACCTTCCATCCAGAAGATGGACGGCGGAAGCGGGGGGGAAGGGCTTCATTGGGCAAGGAGAGGGCAGCGCGGGGCGGGGATGAATTAAATGCGCAATCCTTGTTCCTGGCCAGAAGAAAACGCCTTGGAACTACTTTCATGGGAAGTTGCCGCCCGACCCAGGATCAGGGTCGCTTCCTCGTCGCGAGGGCGACGCTCCAGCAGGCGCTCGCGACCTACCGGCGAGTGCTCGCGCGAGGCCTCCGCCCGCGGCAATTGCCCGGCGGGCCCCCGATCTGGCGGGGTGCCAGTAGACTCGGAGCGGGGGGACGGGAGGAGCCCTACACCATGTCCCGCACCGATCTCACCCGATTGGCCTGGCTGGCCGCCTCCATGCCCCTGGCGCTTCCGTGGCTGGCTGGCTGCAACGGCTCGGCCGGTGCGCCCGCCAACCTCTCCGCGCCCTCGCTCACCAACCTGGGACTCGCCGGCGCGCCCGGGGAGCTCGCGGGCGAGGACGCGCTGTGGCTGTTCGCCGCGCGCGAGTCCGATTCGGGGGGCCGCGACCTGAACGGCGACGGCGACGCCTTCGACCGGGTCGTGTACGTCCAGGACCTGGCGAGCGGGCTGGCGCGCAACACGGGCCTCGCGCTCGAAACCCGCGGTCCCGCGGCGAGCCTGCGCGTCGGGACGCGGCTCGCGTTGTTCGCGGCGTCGGAGCCGGCCAGCGCCGGGACCGACCTGAACGGCGACGGCGACGCGAACGACGCGGTCCTGTACGTGGTCGAGGTCGCGACGCGCTCGACGCGCGGGCTCTCGCTGGCGCTCGCGCTCGACGCGCTCCCGGCCGTGGAGGACGACCTCGCGGCCTTCGTGGTGAGCGAGGCGGCCCAGGGGAACCGCGACCTGGACGGCGACGGCTCGAGCGCCGGCGCCGTGCTGCACCTCTACCGCGGTGCGCAGCGCACGCTCGTCAACACGCGTCGCGCCGTCTCCTCGTCCGTGTTCCTGGGCGACGGGCGCGTCGCCTATTTCGCCGCCGAGTCGAGCGCTGACCTGAACGGCGATGGCGACCGGCTGGATCGGGCCGTGCTGCAGGTGTACGACCCGGGCAGCGACACGAACACGAACACCGGCCTGGCCACGCTGGGGAGCGCGCCGCTCCACGCGGCCGGAGCCTGGCTGGTGGTCGTTCCGGAGTTCGAGCAGGGCGCGGACCTGAACGGCGACGGCGACCTCGAGGACTTCGTGCTGCACGTCTTCGACGCCGCTACTGGGGCCGTGCGCAACCTCGGCTTCTCGAGCGGCGGTCCGGGAGCCGAGCTGGCCTCCACCCTGCCCGGCGGCGAGCGCTTCGGCTTGCTCGTGCCCGAGCTCGACGGCTTCGACCTGAACGGTGACGGCGACCTCGCCGATTCGGTTGCCCTCCTCTACGACCCGCGCACGGAGCGCCTGACGAACACGCGCCGGGCGACGGTGCGCATCGCCTTCGCCGGCCAGTGGCTCGGCTTCCTCGCGCTCGAATCGGCCCAGGGCGGAGCCCAGGGCCCGGCCACCGACCTGAACGGGGACGGCGACGTGCTCGACGCGGTGGCCATGCTGCTCGATCCGCTCAGCGGCGGCGTCACGAACCTGAAGCAGGACGCGCTGGACCTGGTGGGCTCGGACAAGCTCCTGCTCCTGCTGCGCCCCGAATCCGGCTCGAACGCCGACTGGAACCTCGATGGCGACCGCGACGACGTGGTCGTGCACGCCCACGACCCCGCCGCGAACACGACCATCAACACCGGCATCGCCGCGGCCGGTGTCTTCGGCGCCACGCCGAGCGCGCTCCTCCTGGCCGTGGACGAGGCGGCCGAGGGCCGTGACCTGAACGCGGACGGCGACCGAGTCGACGCCGTGTTCGTGCGGGTCGACCTGGTGCGGCGGCGCAGCTCCAACTTCGCCCTGGCGAGCTCCGGTCCGTCCGGGTTCGCGGCGCTGACGCGCGCGGGCCAGAGCGTGCTGCTGGCGAGCGAAGCGGCCCAGGGCCGCGACCTGAACGGCGACGGCGATCTCGCGGACGAGGTCCTGTACCGCGCCCAGTAGCCCGCGCGGCGACGCGTTCCTTCGGGCGTGGGGGGTGGTATCCTCCGCCCGGACCGCGGCGCAGCGGACGGCCCTGACCCAAGGCATGCTCTTCGACCTCCCTGGCCCCGCCGCGGCCGCTCGCCTGGCCGGGGAGGGGGTGCGATGACGAGCGTGCGCTCCGACTCGCCCTCGTCGCCCGAGCACGCTTCCGGAGCGGGAACGACGCGCGCCGCCTTGCTCGCGCTCTCCAGCGGTGCCGGCGGCGCCTGGGCCGTGACCCTGGCGGGCCTGGCGCTCACCTTCGCCACGACCCTGGTGCTGGCGCGGCTGCTGGGGGCCGAGGGGTACGGCGCGCTCGCCTACACGCTCGCCTGGGCCGAGGTGCTGGGCATGATCGCGCCGCTCGGCTTCGACAAGCTCCTGATCCGCGAGCTGGCGCTGTACCGCCAGAGCGAGCGCTGGGGTCTCACGCGTGGCCTGCTGCGCACGGCGGCGCGCTGGACGGGGCTGGGCGTGGCGGGCGCGCTGGCGCTGGCGCTCGGTTTCGGCCTGGTGATGCGCGCGCGTCTCGATCCGGCCCTCGGGTCGGTGTTCTGGACGGTCGCCCTGCTCGTGCCGCTGCGCGCCTGGGTCAACCTGCGCCATGGAGCCTTGCTCGGGCTCTCGCGCCCGGTGGCGGGCCTGATGGCGACCTCGGTGACCTACTGGCTCGCCCTCCTGGCGCTGCTCGGGCTCGCGTTGCTCTTCGCGCCGGATCTCGTGACCGCGCGCAACGCGGCCCTGGCGGCCGCGGCGAGCTGGCTCGTGTCCCTGCTGGTCGCCGACGTCCAGACCCGCGGCCGGCTCGACCGCGCCGCGCTGGAGCGGAGCGCGCCCGAGTTCCGCGCGCGCGAGTGGATCCGCGCGGCCCTGCCGATGATGCTGATCGTGGCCATGGCCCTCCTGAACCTGCGCGCCGACGTGATCCTGCTCGGCGCGCTGCGCGGCGCGACCGAAGCCGGGATCTACAGCATGACCGCCTCGCTCGCCTTCCTGGTGCGGCTCGGGCTGGTCGCGGTCAACCCGGCGCTGGCGCCGCTGGCGGCCAATGCGAAGGCCGGTGGTGCCGAGCGCCAGCTCGAGACGGTGGCGCGCACGGCCTCGCGCCTGGCCTTCCTGCCGGCGCTGGCCTGCACGCTCGGGCTGCTCGTGTTCGGGCGCTGGACGTTGACCTTGTTCGGGGCGGGATTCGCGCCCGGATATCCGGCGCTCGTGATCCTCGCGCTGGGCTTCCTGGTCGTGGCCGCCATGGGCCCGGTCGAGACCATTCTCTTGATGAAGAACCAGCAGCGTCTGGCGGCCGTCGCGGCGGTCGGAGCCTGCGCCCTCAACCTGCTGCTGAACCTGCTGCTGATCCCGCGCTTCGGCCTGGAGGGCGCCGCGGCCGCCACCGCGTTCAGCATGATCGTGTGGGCGCTGTCGATGACCATCGCCCTGCACCGCCGCCTGGGCCTGTCCATGAGTATCCTGGCGCGCGCGCAGCGCTGACCCATGTCGCTCGCCCTCGGCCTGATCCGTAGCGCGCAACGCCTGCTCGGCGACGGTCTCGTGGCGCGCACCCTGGCGAAGTCCGGCGTGGCCAGGCTCGTGCGCTGGCCGCACGACCGCCGGATCCTCGCGCGCGGCACGTACTCCGCCCCGATCCTGGGCCGCAGCGTGGATTTCGTGGTCACCTCGCGCACCCAGCTCGCGCACATCGACGCCCTGTGGCGCGAGGACGAACTGCTGCGCCGCATGCTGGAGGCGCTGCGCGCGGACGACGTGGTCTACGACATCGGCGCCAACATCGGGCTCGTCAGCCTGGCGCTGGCGCTGCACGGTGCCGACAAGCGTCCGCGCGTGCAGGCCTTCGAGCCCGAGCCGAACAACGCGCGCGCGCTGCGCGCCAACCTGGCCGCGAACGGCGTGCGGGCGGTCGAGGTGCACGAGCTCGCCCTGGGCGATCGCCAGGGCACGGTGACCCTCTATCTCGATCCGCACGTCGGCGCGGGCTCGCACTCGCTCTTGCCGCTGCGCGGCCTCGCCTCGAAGACCGAGGTCGCCCTGGCGCGCGCCGACGACCTGGCGGGCGAGTTCGGGACGCCGCGCATGGTCAAGATCGACGTCGAGGGCGCGGAGTTCGGCGTGCTGCGTGGCATGGAGCGCCTGCTGCGCGAGCACCGCGTGCGCGAGCTCTTCCTCGAGATCCATCCGCAGGCCCTGGCCGTGGGCGGCGCGGACGAGCACGCCCTGCGCCGCTGGCTCGAGGGCCTGGGCTACGTCGCGGCCTGGCGCAAGCGGCGCGGCGACGAGTGGCACGAGCACTACCGCGCGCCGGGCGCGTCCAGCTAGCTCGGCGCGTAGGGATCGCGCGCCAGCACGCGCCGTGAGGCCAGTGCGTGTGCCAGGAACTTGGCGTACAGCCCGGGATCGCACGGCAGGGCGAGCGCGTTCGACCAGCGCGCTCGTGCGCCCTGCAGCACGCGTCCGATCTCGCGTTGCAGGCGCCAGTTGTTGCGTTCGAGCGTGCCGGGCGCGGGCTCCGTCCGCGCCAGGTTGCGAGCGGCGATCTCCTCGCGGCAGCGCCCGATGGCGGCGTACTGGCTGCTCTTGTTGGCGCCGTGGGCGTGGATCCGCGTGAGCACCACGTCGCGCGCGACGTGCGGACGCGCGAAGAGCCCCTCGTTCCGCAGCCAGAAGTCCCAGTCCTCGAGGTAGCGCAGCGCGACGTCGAAGGGCTGCTCGAGGCACTCGTGGCGCAGGACCGCGGCCGAGATCGGCAGCGGATTGCGCGCGCTCAGCACGCGCCGCGCCCGTGCCCCGGCCAGGGCCGGCGGGCGGTGGCGCAGCACGACGCGGCCGGCACGCTCGACCACGGCCGCCGCCAGCACCGCGGTGGTCCCGGGCGGTGCGGTGGCCACCAGCCCCAGGGGATCGGCCAGCAATTCGTCGTCGGCGTCGAGGAACACCAGCCAGCGCCCACGCGCGCTCTGCAGGGCCCGGTTGCGGGCCGCGCCCGAGCCGGCGTTGGGCTGCGCCAGCACGCTGAGCGCGCCGAAGCCCAGCGGTTCGAGCGCGCGCCGCGCCAAGGCCGCGCCCTGGTCGCGGGAGCCGTCGTCCACCACCACGACCTCGGCCTGCCCGCGCGCGCGGATCACGCCGAGCGAACGCACCGCGCGCTCGATCGTGGCGGCGCCGTCGTACAGCGGGATCAGGACGGAGAGCTCCACCGCCTCCATTCTAGGCCAGAGCGCGACCCGCACGACGCGCCGGCTCGTGCTGGAGCGCCGAGTCCGGCCTGGACCGAGCGGGGCTAGTGGCGCCCGTCCGGGTGGCACTGGTAGCAGGCGCTGCTCTGCCAGGAGTAGCCGCTCACGCCTTGGTGCTTGCTGTTCATCGAGCTCTGGTTGTGCTGGTGGCAGTGCGTGCACGAGAACACGGCGTAGTTCGTGTTCGAGAGGTGACACTGGGTGCAGTCCATGTTGCGGTGCGCGCCCGAATAGATCGGGAACTGGTGCCCGCTGTAGCGTGCTCCGGCCCAGGTGCTGGTCGAGTTGTGGCAGCTCTCACAGGTCTGCGCGAAGCCCGCGGCCGAGTGGCGCGGGTTGGTGCTGGCCTGGTAGTCGCTCAGGTGACAGCTCACGCAGTTCGCGGTGATGCCGGCGTGGCTGAAGCTGGCGCCCGTCCAGGTCGTGAAGCTCGAGTGGCAGTCCTCGCACGAGGTCGCGAACTGCTGGAGCTCGTGGTCGGGGTTGGTCGTGCCCTGGTAGTCGCTCAGGTGGCAGCTCACGCAGTTGGTGGTGATACCGGCGTGCGTGAAGCGGGCGCCGCGCCAGGAGCTGAAGCTCGAGTGACAGTCCTCGCACGAGGTCGCGAACTGCTGGACCTCGTGGTCCGGATCGGTCGTGCGCTGGTAGTCGTCGAGGTGGCATTCGGCACAGCCGCTGCTGATGCCGGCGTGGCTGAAGATCGCGGCCTGGTCGAAGGCCACGAAGCCGTGGCAGTCCTGGCAGGTCATGGGGTAGCCCGCGGCGACGTGATCGGGGTTCGTGGTGGCCTGGTAGTCGTCCAGGTGGCAGCTCGCGCACTGCGGGTCGGCGTTGCGGAAGTTGCCCACGGCCGCGCCCTCGTGGCAGGCCCAGCACTGCAGCGCCGCGTGCGCGCCCGCCAGCGGAAGACGCGTGGCCGCGTGCAGCGCGATCTGGCCCTCGGGGCGCCAGCTGCTCTCGCCGTGGCAGCTGGTGCAATCGGCGCCCATCTGGCCGCGGTGCACGTCCTCGTGGCAGCCGGCGCAGCCGCGTTGCGAGAAGAGCTCGACCGGTCCGCGATCGTTGTGGCAGCGCAAGCACTCGGCCACGGCGTGCGCGCCGTTCAGCGGCATCCCGGTCTCTTTCGCGTGGTCGAACTCGAAGTCCTCGCGGATGGTGTGCCAGTCGTCGCCCTCGTGACACAGCTGGCAGTCGGCCGGGAACTCGTCGTGCGGCACGACGGGTCCGCGCTCCTCCCACCAGCCCTGCCGGGGGACGCGCACCGCGTTCGTCCAGTGGGTGGTGCAAGCCAGCGGCAGGAAGCCGAGCGCCAGCAATCCCGTCGCGATCAGCCAGTCGTGTGTCCCGGTTCTCATTGGTGGTCTCCTAGCGATCGAAGGAACGCTGCAGCAGGAAGCCCAGTGACAGGGCGTCTTGGTCGTCGCCGAAGCGGCTCTCGGCGTAGAGCGCCAGGAACCAGCGCGGTCCGAGCGAGAATTCGAGCCCGCCGCGCACGGCGTGCTGCAGGAGCCGCTCGTCCACGCCGTCCTGGTCGAAGACGGTCGAGTCCCAGCTGAGGTCGAAGGCGGTGTTCTCGAGCCGGCGCCGCGCGCTGGCGCGCAGCCCCAGCGCGTGCGTGAACTTGCTCGACTGCGTGAAGGACTCCAGCAGCAGCACGTCGCCACGCCGCCCGAGGTCACGCCAGGTGACGCGCACGCGGCCGCCGCCGCCCGAGGTGTCCTGGTCCGACCAGCTCTCCGCGCGTCCGTAGAGCTGCGTGTGCCGGCCGAGGGCCAGCCAGCCGTCCGCGCCGGTGCGGGTCGTACGCGCGTCGGCGATCTCGCCGGCCGTCACGTCGGGGAACTCGTTGCGCTCCAGTTCGGGCCAGCGGAAGCGCGAGAGGAATAGGCCCATGCCGTGGCCCGCCTCGGTGCGGTGGGTCGCGTTCACGAACAGCTGCGTCAGCTCGGGGCCGGCGCCCTTGAGCGGGTCGCTGGAGGTGTACAGGTCGACCAGCGCCGACGACGTGAGCGACGTGCGCGGGCCGGGATAGAACTCGAACTCGCCCACGACGAGGTCGCGGTCGGCCACGCCTCGGTGCCAGGTCTTCTGGTAGCCCAGGGCGAACGAGCGGCGGTGCTCCTCGTCGCTCGTGCGTCGGTAGAAGAGCGCGGCTTGCAGGTCGTCGCCGCTCCTGAACACGTCGTCCGGTACGGGCAGGAAGCCGAAGCTCGCTCCCAGGCGGTCCTTGGCGTCGAGCTGGTGCACGTACTCGATGCCGTCCAGGAAGCCCAGCGCGGGCAGCTCGCGCTGCAGGAAGCGCCCGACCTCGCCGCGGTCGCGGGCCCCGCGCACGCCGCCCCAGGCGTAGGAGGCGCGGTCGATGCGCAGCTTGGATTCGTCCTCCGTGACCCCGCCCGCGTCCGAGCGGCGCGAGAACAGCTCGGCGTCGAAGGCCAGCTCGCCGCCGTGGCCGAAGGGGTTCTCCACGCGCCCGTCGAAGCCGAGCGTGCTGGAGAGGAACTGGCGCGGCTCGTTGCCGGCCGAGTCGTCGGTCCAGTCGAAGGTGGTGAAGGCCCGGCCGTCGAAGCGCCGCGGGCGCTCGGCGGGTTCGAGACCGTGGGCCGGCGCCAGCAGCGGGAGCGTGTCGTTCCACTCCACGGGCGGCGCGGTCCAGGGCGGGTGCTCCGGCTCGCGCGCGGGCGCGGGCTCGCCGGGCGCTGCAGGAATCGGCGCCGGCGTTCCGCGCGGCGCGCTCGGCTCGGCATTCTCGCGCGCCGCCTGCTCGAGCCGAGCGCGCGGGATCCACACCTCGCCGCGCAGCCCGATCTCGAGGCCCGCGAACCCGCCCTCCAGCTCGGCCCGCGCGCTGGTGCGCGAGACCGAGGAGATCCTGCCCTTGCGCGCGGGGCCCTCGAGCGGGAAGAGCCGCATGCGGTCGCCCGGGGCGAGGCCCGCCTCGCGGCCGAGGTCGAGATACGCGCTGCTGCCGGAGAGCGCGGTGCACACGACCTCCACGCGCACGAACTTCGCGCGCTCCTCCTGCGGCTCCACGGCACCCTGCCGGGTGAGCGCGAGCAACAGCACGCCGAGCGCGCTCACCGTACGCCTCCCCGCGGGGCGAAGGCGCCGCGCTGCGAGCGGCGGCGCGGGCCGGAGTCCCGCGTGCGCTCCAGGAACTCGGGGTCGTGGCAGTCCGCGCACTCCACGCCCAGCGGCTTGTAGCGCACGGCCTCGCCGCCGCCCGGCAGCGGCCAGGGCACGTGGCAGGCGGCGCACTCGAGCGCGGCGTGGATCTCGTCGAGCGCGTAGCGCGAGTCGCGCTGGTGATCGAAGGCGAGCCCGCCCGCGTCCTGGTGGCAACGCGCGCAGTCGGTCACGCCGGCCACGGCGAACTGGGCCACGTGCGGGTCGACGTGGCAGTCCTGGCACAGCTTGCCGGCGCGCCCGAAGCTGCGCCCGCGCTCGTCGGCGACCGGCGTGGGCACGTGGCACTGCGCGCACTCGAGCTCGGCGTGGAAGGCGGCCAGCGGATAGCCGGTCCAGCGCTCGTGCTCGAAGGGCGCCTGGGCGGGTTCGGCGAAGCTCTCGCTGGTGTGGCAGCGCGCGCAGTCGCTGCGTCCGTCCAGCTCCTGCGGCAGACCGGGCCGGTCGAAGCGTCCGTCGTGCACGTCGCGGTGGCAGGTGGCACAGCGCTCGACGGGCTCGCCGAAGACGGCGGCGCTGGAGCCGAAGCGACGCCCGTGCTCGTCGGCCGCGGCGGTGCGCGGGTGGCAGGCCTCGCACTCGGCGCGCGCGTGCGCGCCGTCGAGCACGAAGCCGGTCCAGCCGCCGTGGTCGAAGGCGCTGCGCTCGACCTCGGCGAACAGGGTCGGCTCGTGGCAGCGCGCGCAGCCCTCGGGGTTCTCGAACGAGTCGAAGGCTCCGCGGTGCGCGTCGCCGTGGCAATCGGCGCAGGCCGTGGACGTGCCCTCGAAGCGGCGTGCCGCGCCCGTGACGGTGGCGGGGTGGCAGCGCACGCAGGCCACGGCCTCGTGGCTCGCGACCAGCGCGAAGTCGCTGCGCGCGTGCTCGCGCGGCCCGAAGGTGCTCGGCTCGAAGGTCTGGCGCGCGTGGCAGGCGAGGCAACCGGCGCCGGCGAACGGCCCGTCGGCGAACTGCCCCGAGTGCGGGTCGCCGTGGCAGACCTGGCAGCTGTCGGCCTGGCGCGCGGGCGAGTGCGCGACGAAGCGCGTCTCGTCGCCATCGATCCCGAGGTGGCAGACCTCGCAGGCCAGCGCGTTGTGGGGCGGCTCGAGCGCGAAGCCGCTGGCGGCGTGCAGCGCGGGCGGCGTGTCCTCTGGGTGCCCGCGGAAGGTGCCGTGGGCCTCGCTGTGGCACGCGCCGCAGCTCTCGCCCGCGGGCACGTCGGCCAGCAGGGTCGCGGCCGCCACGAAGTCCTCGGCATGCGGCGAGACGTGACAGTCCTGGCAGCTGCGCGCGCAATCCGGCGGGTTCGCCCCGGCCAGGAGCTCGCAGTCGTGGGCTCCGGCGGGCGTGTGGCACTGCACGCAGCTCATGGCCGCGTGCGCGCACTCGCTCTCGAAGGAATCGTGCTGGAACGAGGCCACCAGGGCGAAGGGGTGCTCCTGCCCGTGGCATTCGGCGCAGGCGCGCGCGATGCGGCCCTCGTGCGCGTCCTCGTGGCAGTTCTGGCAGCCCTGCTCCAGGCCGGCGAAGCGTTGTGTCCCGCGTGCCAGGACGACCGCGTCCGCGTTGGCATGGCACTCCTTGCAGCCGAGCTCGGTGTGCCGCCCCTGCAGCCGGAAGTCGAGCTCCTCGTGGTCGTAGTCGGCGCGGGTCATGAAGCCCGCCAGCGAGAAGCTGCGCGCGCTGACGAGCGCGAACTCCTCGCCCGCGTGCTCGCCGTGGCAGCGGGCGCAATCGCGTGCGTCGAGTCCGGCCAGCGTGCCGTGGAAGCCCGTGGCACTCGCGATCTGATCGGCCACCGCGGCATGACACTCGGCGCAGGCCGTCGCCATCCCGTGCGGACCGTCGCCGTGGCACAGCGTGCAGCCGCGGCGCTCGAGCAGCTCCGGGGCCTGCTCGTGCACGGCCGAGAGCGGTCCGGGCGAGGTGTGGTCGACCTGCTGGACGAACAGCAGCAACACCAGCGCCAGCGAGGCCAGCGCCAGGCCCACGCGCGACAACGGCAGGCTCTCGGGCGCGGTCTTCACGAGAACATCCCGCCGTAGCGCAGGGCGACCAGCACGTGCAGCGCCAGCACGAGCACCAGGAACAGCGCGACCCAGCGGTGCAGGTAGCGCCAAGACGAGATCAGCGCGCGCAGCTCCTCGAAGTGGGCCGCGAGCGACGAGGCGCGGTGCGCGCGGCGCGCCAGCAGCAACAGGCGCTCGACCTGGTCGGACGACAGCCCGCGCGCCAGGCCCTCGGCCCGCAGGCGCTTCAGGCTGGCGCGCAGGCGCCGCCGCGAGCCGAACAGCCCGCCCAGGCGTCGGAACGGCGAGCGCGAGCCCTCGCTGCGCGTGACCAGGGCGTGCACCTCGGCGCGCACGTACTCGCCGAACTCGCGGTTCTCGCGATCCCACTCGCCGGCCAGGGCCACGACTTCGGCCTGCAGCTCGTCCAGCTCGAGCTCGCGCCCGTTGGCCGCGCGCGGCACGAACGAGTAGACGTAGCGGCCGATCGTGCCGGTCACGACCACCACCGCCAGGGCGTAGAGCGCGCGGTGTCCGAGCGTGTCCTGGGAGGTCATCCCGCCGTGCAACACGGCGAACAGCAGCGCCAGCACCCCGGTCAGGACGTGCGCCGTCATCCAGGCCTTCAGCGAGCCGAAGCGCACGCCCAGCCAGCCGTTGCGGCGCAGCAGGTAGGTCAGGTTCAGCGCGATCAGCAGCGCCGCCCCGATCCCCAGCGCGAGCCCGAAGGGACTCGACGGCCGCAGCCAGTCGTGGGCGGGCACGAAGGGTCGCAGCGAAGCCGGCAGCGTGTAGTAGTCCGAGTGGCGCGTGATCCAGCCGAGCACGACCAGGCTGGCGGCCAGGGCCAGCGAGAGCGCGCGCAGGAGCCCCGTGCCCCGCTCCACCGGCGGCTCGGTCAGCGGGCGGTCGGCTGGATCGAACGACACGCCGCAGGCCTCGAGCTGCTCGAAGGGCGGGGTGCCTCCGATCAGCACCAGGACCTCGTCGTTCGGGATCCAGCCCGAGCGCGGGCCCGAAGCGTCCTCGACGGCCAGCTCGACCTGCTCGGGCGCGATGCTCAGCACACGGCTTCGCAGCACGACGCGCACGCTGCCCTCGGCCGCGGCGCTCTCGATGCGGCGCTCGTTGCGCAGCTTCAGGCGCGAGAAGGCCGCCTGCCGGTAGGAGAGCGTGACCTCGTTCCCGGGCTGCTCGGCCAGCGCGAGCGCGGCCTCGACCGCGCTGTCGCCGCCCCCGACCACGAGGATGCGCTGGCCCTGGTGGGCCTGGGCGTCGAGCAGGGCATAGGCGACCTTGGGCAGTTCCTCGCCCGGCACCTCGAGGCGTCGCGGCGTGCCGCGCCGACCGATCATCAGCGCCACGTGCCGCGCGCGCACCCGGCCGCGGTCGCTCTCGACCACGAAGACGCCGTCGGATCCGCGCGTGAGCCCCGTGAAGCGCACGCCCTCGTGGATCGGGAGCTCCTGTTCGCGCGCCACGCGCTCCCAGATCTCCATCAGCTCTTCCTTGAGGTAGGAGCTCTGCGACAGACGTCCGAACAGCGGCAGCTCGACCGGCTGGGTCATGACCAGCTTCTGGCGCGGGTAGCGCGCGACCGTGCCGCCCAGCGTGTCCTGCTCGAGCACGACGAACGCCAGGCCGCGCGCCTTGGCCTCGAGCGCGCACGCGAAGCCTCCTGGCCCGGCGCCGATGACGCACAGGTCGAAGACCGGCGGCGCGGAGCGCGCTCCGTCCGCGGCCCGGCGCGCGACCTCGTCGGCGATGGCCGTGCCGTGGGCGATGGCCGTGCGGATCAGGGCGTAGCCCGTGACCTCTCCGCCCAGGAACAGGCCGGGCGTCCCGGCCACCTCCAGGCGCTCGTCGAGGGCGGGCAGGTCGCGGCGCGTCTCGAGCTCGCCGAAGGTGAGCGCGATCGCTCCGGTGGGGCACTCGCGCGCACACAGACCGTGGCCGACGCAGCGGGCGCCGTGCACGACCAGGGCCTGGCCGTGGATCAGCGCCAGCACGCCCTCCTCCGGACAGGCCCGCACGCAGGCGCCGCAGCCGAGGCACTGCGAGAGGTCGACGTGCGGGTAGGCGAGGCGCGCCTTGCGCGTGCCCTTCTCGCGCGCGGCGCGGAACTCGTCGATGTGCTCCTCCAGGCGGCGCAGTTCCACCCGGCGGAACAGCGTCACCAGCACGGCCAGCGCGAGCGCCAGCACGAGGCCGATCAAGAGCGTCCAGCTCATGGCCGAGCGCCGGGCCGGCGGCCTCGGGTGGAAAAGAATGTCGTCATCCGGGGCGAGGCCTGGCCCGACCGGCTCGCACGGGCGGCTCGGGTCGAGGTGGCAGGCGCGCGTCCGTCATCGACCCGCGCCGGGGCACGCTCGAAATGACACCGTTGTTATGGCGCGACGCTTACCGAAGCCTCGACCGGGGCCGACGCCGAGGGCGAAAGCCGTTCGCGCACACGCGCGCGCAACGCTTCAGTTCGCGTGACGTGCGCGCGCGAGTGCGTAGAAGGGCATTCCGGCCAGCAACAGCAGGAAGCCGCGCGCGACCTCGGTCTCGCCCGCGCCCGCGATCGTCAGCAACCCGTAGCCGAAGGCGAGCAGCGCCACGAAGATGCCCGCGCGCACGTTCTCGTCACCACCCGCGCGACGCGCGCGCAGCGTCAAGAGCATCTCGGCCACCGCGCAGAAGACGTAGGGCACGAGCGCCGAGAGCGTCGCCAGCACGGTCATGCCGCGGAACATCGCCACCAGCGAGCCCGAGTAGTTGGCCACGACCAGGGCGCACGCCAGCGCGCTCGACACGAGCAGCGCCACGGCCGGCGTGCCGCGCGCCGAGCGGCGCCCGAAGAAGGCCGGGAACAGTCCGTCGCGCGCGATCGCGTAGGGCACCCGCCCCGTGACCAGCGTCCAGCCGTTGAGCGCCCCCAGGCACGAGACGAAGGCGCCCGCGGCCACCGCTCTCCCGGCCCACTCGCCCCACAGCAGACGCGCCGCGTCGGCGAAGGGCGCCTGGGACGCGGCCAGCACCTGCGGCGGCAAGAGGCCCATCACCGCCAGCGTGCTGGCCACGTACAGCGCGGTCGCGACCGCGATCCCGATCAGGGTCGCGCGCGGCACGTTGCGGCGCGCGTCGCGCGCCTCTTCGCCGGCGATCGCGGCCGACTCGAAGCCCTGGAAGGCCCACAACGTCAGCGCCAGGCAGCCGAGCACGGCCTGGTACAGCGGCTGACCGGTCGGATTGAAGGGTTCGAAGTGCGCCCGCTCGAAGCGCGCGAAGCCGAAGACCGCGATCGCCACCAGCGGGACCAGCTTCAGCACCGTGGTGACGATCTGCACCAGGCCGGCCTCGCGCGCGCCCCAGCAGTTGACCAGCGCCAGCAGCGCGATGCTGGCGATCGCCACGCTCATCGGGTTCGCGGCCACGAACGGCACGAGCGTCCCGAGGTAGCCCACCATCGCCACCGCGATCGCCGCCTGCGCGCACCAGCACGAGATCCAGTAGCCCCAGCCCACCAGGAAGGCCGCGAACTCGCCGAAGGCCTCGCGCGTGTAGGCATAGGGTCCGCCCACCGCGGGCCGGCGCCGCGCCAGCCGCGCCAGCACCAGCCCGAAGCACAGCGAGCCCGCGGCCGAGACCAGCCAGCCCAGCACGCTGGTGGCCCCGAAGGGCGCGAGCGCGGCCGGCATCAGGAAGATGCCCGAGCCGACCATGTTGCCGAGCACCAGCGCCGTGAGCGCGATCAGCCCGAGCTCGGGCTTCCTGGTCGGCGCCGCGTCGTCCACGCGCGCGTCAGGGTAGCAATGCGCGACCGTCGCTCAGTATGCCTTCGCGAACAGCACGCGGCGCGCACTCGGCTTGCCGCTCTTGACGCACTTGCCCGGCGCCGGCGCGGGACCGTCGCCCGGGAGCGGCAGGCAGCGGATCGTGACCTTGGTCTCGTCCTTGATCTCCTTCTCGGTGGCGCTCGTCCCGTCCCAGTGGGCCAGCACGAACTTCGAGCCGTCGCCCTTGAAGACCTCCAGGAAGTCCGCCCACGAGTCGACCTCGACCGTGTTGGCGCGCTGGCGCTCCTGCGCGCGCTTGAAGAGTTGTCCCTGGAAGGCGTCGAGCAGCTTGCCGACCTCGATCCCCAGGCCCTGGAAGGGCACCTTGACCTTCTTCGGCTTGCCGCGCTCGTCGAGCTCCGCCAGGCGCAGCTTGCCGAGCGCGCTCTTCTCGGACACGTCGCGCGGGCCGATCTCGAGCCGCAGCGGCACGCCCTTGCGCTCCCACTCGAAGTACTTCGCGCCCGGCCGCACCTCGTCGCGGTCGTCGAGCTCGACCGTGAGCCCGTCCTCGCGCAGCTCGACCGCCACGCGCTGCGCGGCCGCGAGCACGCTGGCCTTCTCGGCGTCGTTCTTGTAGATCGGCACGATCGCCACGTGGATCGGGGCGAGCTTGGGGGGCAGCACCAGGCCGTCGTCGTCCGAGTGCGCCATGATGAGCGCGCCGATCATGCGCGTCGATGCGCCCCACGACGTCTGCCACACGAACTCGCGCTCACCGCTCTTGTTCTGGAAGGTGACGTTGAAGGCCTTGCCGAAGTTCTGGCCCAGGTCGTGGCTGGTGGCGCCCTGCAGCGCCTTGCCGTCCTGCATCAGGGCCTCGACGCAGTAGGTCTCGAGCGCGCCGGCGAAGCGCTCGTTCTCGGTCTTCGCGCCGCGGATCACGGGCACCGCCAGCACGTCGTGGTAGACCTCGCGGTAGATGTCGAGCATGCGCGCGACCTCTTCCTTGGCCTCCTGGTGCGTGGCGTGCGCGGTGTGGCCCTCCTGCCACCAGAACTCGCCGGTGCGCAGGAACAGGCGCGTGCGCAGCTCCCAGCGCATCACGTTGCCCCACTGGTTCAGCAGCATCGGCAGGTCGCGGTACGAGTCGATCCACTTGGCGAAGAAGTGCCCGATGATGGTCTCGGAGGTCGGACGCACGACGTAGGGCTCCTCGAGCTCGTTCTTGAGCTCGATCTCGCCCGTCGTCTCGTTCTTGCGCAGCCCGGCGTGCGTCACCACCGCGCACTCCATCGCGAAGCCCTGGGCGTGCTGGGCCTCCTTCTGCAGGAACGAGAGCGGGATCAACAGCGGGAAGGCCGCGTTCTTGTGGCCGGTGGCCTTGAAACGACGGTCCAGCTCCGACTGGATCTTCTCCCAGATCGCCCAGCCGTGCGGCCGCACCACCATGCACCCGCGCACGACCTCGGCCGCCTCCGCCAGCTGCGCCTCGCGGATGACGTCCTGGTACCACTGCGCGTAGTCCTTGGAGCGGGGCGTGATCGGGAGCGAGTCGGCCATGGAATCCTCGTGCGGGGAGTGGGAAGACGCTCAGAGTAGACGAGCGCGCCGGGCCGGCGCCACTTCGTGCGCTGGACTGGACGCGCTCGCGCTCAGTCTCCCAGCAGCTCGCGCACGATCATCAGGTGATGCCGCGTGTGCACCACGGCGAAGCGCGCCCATTGCGGGGCGTCGAGCGGGCCGAGGGCCTGGTGCGGGATCTTGAGCTCGCTCGGCCCGAGGTCCAGGGCGTCGAGCGCGACCAGAGCACCGCGGCCGTCGGCGAGCCACTGGCGCAAGAGTTCGGGCTGCACGCGCTCGGGCGGGCGCACCATGCGCGGGGCCTGGGCCTCGCCGCGCGGCAGGCGCCCCTCGACGAGCAGCTCGAGCGCGCGTGGGTGGGGCTCGCCGCCGCGCACGAGCAGGTGCCCGCGACCCTCGGCCAGGCTCTTCAGGTTGCGCAGCACGAGTTCGTTGGCCAGCGCGACGTGCGCCAGGTGTTGCTCGCTCGACCAGCCCGAGCGCGCGGGCTGGACGGCCTGCAGCGCGGCCGGAGCGCGCATCAGCAGCTCCTCGATCGTCGTGTAGAGCGCGGCGAGCTCGCTCAGCTCGCGGGCGGGATCGAAGGCGGCCATCGGGCGCGGGATGGTATCCGCGGCCGCGCGCCACGGAAGCGCGCCCGGCGCGCTACTCTTCCGTGGACGGGAGACCTACCATGGAGGGTCGATCCATCCCCGCCCGGAGATCCGCCCATGAGCCCCCAGACCGCCCCGCCCATCCGCCCCGAGATGACCATGGCGGAGATCCAGCAGCACTACCCCTCGGCCCGGCGCGCCCTGTTCCAGCGCTACCACGTGGGCGGCTGCTCGTCCTGTGGCTTCGAGCAGAGCGACACGCTCGAGAAGGTCTGCCGCGACCACAACCTCCTGGACGTGCCCGGAGTCGTGCAGCACCTCTTGAACTCGCACGAGGTCGACCAGCGCATGCAGCTCGAGCCGCGCCAGGCCAAGGAATGGCTGGATACGGGCGAAAAGCTGCTGTTCCTCGACCTGCGCCACCCGAGCCAGGTCGGCGAAGCGCGCGTGAGCGGGGCCGAGCCGCTCGACTTCGCCAACCAGGCCAAGTACATGCAGCTCCCCAAGGAGACCCGCATCGTGTTCCTGTGCCAGAGCGGTGTGGCCTCGCTCGACGCGGCGGCCTACTTCGCCGGGCACGGCTTCACGCAGGTCTATTCGGTGCGCGGCGGCGTGGACGCCTGGCGCGCGCAAGTCGAGCGCGGGCTGCCGGGGTGCTAGATCCAAGTACCGAAGTTGGCCAAGGCACGGCCTGGATTCGCGCTTCGAATTACGGTTGGTGGGATATCGGCGGTCCCGCCGCACGGTGAGTCTCACTTGCACACGTCGTCTGGAGTGGTCGCAGCCGAATTCCCGACCACCTCGTCGGCGCTGACCCCGATCACTCGCTGGAAGAAGGCCGAATGCCGCTGCAGTAGCAGGGCGTAAAAGCCCAGGTGAGCCTCGAACGACAGCCGGATCTCGTCACAGGTGTCGTCATCGGGTGCCGAGATCGCACCGGAGTCGTCGGACAGGTACCAGGGGCACTGACCGCCGCATAGGAAGCGAGCCCAGCAGTCGGTACACTTATCGCGGAATGCGCGGTGAATCTCGGAATAGTAGAGGGCCTCGCGTTCGCGGTTCATGCCGCCTTCATGGATATTGCCCATTCTGAAGGCCGGCATGCCGACGTACCGGTGGCACGGGTACAGGTCACCGGACGGAGTCACTGCCCGCATGTTCCGGCACACGCCGCACAACTTCGGACGCGTGATCGTATGCGGCTCCCGCCGCTGGATCTCCTTGTGCACGCGGCGCAACGACTTTACGACCGAGGCGGGCAGCTCTGGAGTGCACGCCGGGTCCAGCTCCAGGCGCCGAATCGCCTCGCGTACGATCACGAGGTGCCGTCTACGCAGGTCATCGGCGTGCTTCTTGTCGCTGCCGACGTCGTAGTCCGACTTGCCCGACGCGACCGTTCCATGGGTCACCCCGATCTCCACCAGTGGTGTCCCCAGGGTCCTCAGGTGCTTCTCGATCGCGAGGACGTCATGATTCTCAGCCGTCATCGTTGCACGGATCTTTGCCGGCCGAGCGCCGGCAGCTCGCAGTTCCCGGGCCAGCACGGCCAGATTCGAGACTACGAGGTCGTAGGTTCCAGATCCATCACGGAACGTCCGGTGTCGGTCGTTGTTATCGCGGTCCCCGTCGAGCGAGACCATGACCCGAAAGTGTTGCTGCGCTAGGAACCTGGCGATCTCCTCTGTCAGGAGCGTCAGGTTGGTCGTGATGGTGAATTCCACCAGGGTGTTGTTTCGTTCTGCCAGTTCGCGGGCGTAGAGCGTTGCCGCGCGAACGACCTGAAAATTGAGCAAAGGCTCACCGCCGAAGAACGTGACCGTGCAGGCCGAGCGCCCGGATCCGGAGAAGACCGCGTCCAGCACCTTAATGGCGTTGACCCTGGCCATCGTAGCGGGCTGCGAGTGGACGCCCTGGTTCTTCTCGTAACAGTAGCTGCACTGAAGATTGCAGGCCTCCGTCACGAAGAACATGATGTTTCGCGGCTTGTGGCGTAGATAGCCCTGGATTTCCGCGGCGGTCGTCTCCGCAGTACTGTGATCCTTGCGCGACAGCAGGTCGAGCCCATCAAGTAGGTCGAGGTCCGCGCAGGCAGCAGCTGCGTCCTCAGGGCCATGGCTACGCAGCACTTCGAGCTTGGCCTCCTCCAGCGAGTGGCCGTCACGAATCCAGGACAGGCCGTGGAACGAGGCCTTGCTACGGATCTCGAGCAGGTCGGCGCTGGCGATGAAGTAGGCGTAGCGGCGGCCCTCGAAGGCGAAGACGTGGATGTCGGAAGATGCAACCTGCGAGGCTACCCGCGGGGGGAGTGCATTGATCTTCATGGCGTAAGGGGCGGCAGGATAGTGCCCGAATTGTCGTCGTAAATAGAATCCAACCAGCCTGGGGAGCAGTATCCCTGGTCGGCGCCCTCCGTGTTGGGAGGTGTGCAGTCGTTGTCGACCCAGTTCCCCCCCCCGGCGGACACATCGCAGTCCTGGTCCGTTCCGGTCAGGGGGCAATCATTGTCACTCCAGGACGTCGTCCACGAGCCGCCGCCGCGAGCGCAATCGTTGTCTTGCCCGTCCAGCAACGGCCCGATGGTCGCCGCCGTGCAGTCGAAGTCCTGATGGGCACCGCCCAGCGGGTTGTCGGATTGCAGGCCACAGTCGGAGTCCGGATCCACGTTGGCTTGGCAGTATGTGTCCTCCGCATAGCCGGGCGCGTGGGGCTCGCCACAGGAAAGCGGGGGCGGGGGCGGGTCCTTGTGCTTGATCTCGGAGTGCGCGTCGCTGGCCATTGACTTGAGCATCCCTCCCGTCAGGAACGACAGCGTTGTCAGACGCAAGAGAGCCTTGCGTCGGTCCACCCTTGAAGCCTCGGGCTCTGACGCCTCTTCACCGAGTTCCCTATCCTCTTCAGCTCGGTCGTCGGCCTCTTCATCTCTCATGACGGCGGCTCCTCCTGCGAATTCATGACATCAATGGTCGATCACGACAGTGGTGGTGGTGCCGGCCTCGAGCTCGTGTTCCTCGGCTACGAATCGCGGGCTTCCTCGGGCGGTGCAGTGGCCTTCAATCCAATAACGCCCAGCCGGGACCCTCAGTGAGAAGCCGTCCGGCAGAGTGCCCTGGAAGAGGGGCGCCGCTTCGCTGGAAAGCCTGATTGTCGTTGACTCGCAGACAGGCGAGCGGATTGAGAGGCTAGCCCAGGGGCCTTCGGGCGAGCCAAGATCCACGTGCTCGATCGTTCCGGGCGCCACTTCGACCGTCTGCCAAGAAAGCGTCAACTCCTCTCGCGTCGGATCCTCGATCCACATCACGATCAGGCCATAGCGTCCCGGCTGCAGCGCCTCGAAGACAAAGGCGCCGTCCTCTCCAATTTGCTTCTTGGTGGATTCCAGCCCCAACGGTGCTGCGGCGGGAGTGGCTGCCACGAAGGCGGACCGTGCTTGGGTCGGGACCCGCACCCTTCCGCGCAGCTCGCTGGCCTGGCCAAAGACAATCGAGTGTTCCCCACCCTCGCTCGCTTCCAGGCGGCCGACCTTCCGTTGGCCGGATTCGGCGACGACCAAGTAGCGGTATGGTCTGTCCAGTAGGCTGACCGTGATGCGCCCCGAGCCGTCATCCGAAGCGTAGCCCGCGATATGGTCGGTGCCATCCTCCTGCTCCAGTTCCGCGCGGAGGAGCGCAACGGGGGCACCCCTCTCGTTTCGGGCCGAGAGGACGTGGCGCACCCTGGCCGGCGCTACAGTTCCTTCGGCTTGAATGACAAGGGAGTGTTCGGCGGCGGGCACGACGCCGTGCAGTTCGCCCAGTTCGGTCGCTCCGCAAGTGACCCGCAGGTCAATCGGGGACGGCCCGAAGATCGTCACAGTCTGGACGAATGGCACGTGCGGATCGGCAAACTCGGGAGTGAGGCGCATCGTCTTCGCTTCCGGCACCATGAGCGGCTGGACTTGAAGTTGGTCTACCCGGACCCCGTGCGTCGCGAGGTCGACGACCGAAAGGGGCGATCCGTCCGACTCGATGAAGAACAGCTGGAAGGACCACTGGCCGACAGCATCATGGTCAGTCGGTCTCAGGGAAAGCTCGTCCAGCGTCAGCACCAAGTCGGTCGATGGCTGCTCGATGCGCAGGCCCTTCTCGAAGATCGTCTCGAGATACCCCGGGACGAGAACCGAGAGGGTGATCGTCTCTCCGGAGTGCAGTGGCCAGATGCGTGCCTGCCCGTCGGCCAGCTTGGCGTCGATCAGTGGCAACGCCCGGCCGAGCCCGTCGGCTCGCCGCGCGCGAATTGTGCACTCGGGCGACGCCGCGGCTCTTCTCGCGTGCACGAGTACCTGACGCGGGAACTCCACCTCCAGATCCAAGTTATTGGTGATGGCGAGGTCGAAAGTGACCTCTTTCCAGTCGGCCAAACCGGGGAGGTCGACGCGCACTTCGGCCAGCCCCGAGCAGGGCAGGCCGGACAGGTGGAAGACGCCGTTCTCATGGGTCGTGACGCCGGGCAGTCGATCGAAGGTGGGATAAGGCGAGCCGGTTCCTGGCAACGAAAGGCTGCAGGTGGCTGAATTGCACGGTGCCCCATTCTCCCATGCAACCCTCCCACTCAAGGAGTGTCCAGGCTCGAGCCCGACGTCGAAGTCGACGCCGATCTTCCCGGGGCCGAGCTCCCGAATCGAGGTCCATGGAGCCTTCCTCGCGGTGATCTCGGGATGCAGATCCAGCACACGCGTGGCGCTTCCCTCAGCGCGCAGCACCAAGCAATCCGGCCACTGGAGGGCCGACACCTCGAAGGAGAACAAGCGTTCGGCACCCGTCGATTCCTCGACGGGCAGACCGCCTCGCATCAGGGTGGCCGTGGCGTTGCCGGGCTCGGCTGGGCGCACTATTCCCGCTAGAACGTAGGCCGTGCCCTGGCCCGGTAGTCGAACGACCGGATGCAGGGTGGGCCCCTGCTCGTGAAGCCGCCCCCCCCCGAGGTGGTCTGCTCCGACCAAGTCGGTGTCCGATAATGGAAGCGCTGCGGCGCCTGCCTGCGGGTCCCGTCCCGGCGACTCTCTTCGCAGTGCCATCTCAAGCCCCAGCCCGAAGAGCACTGCGGCCGCCACGGAAACGTAGAGATGCGGGCGACGCCAGAATGGACTCATGGTCTGCAAGCCTGCAGTTCGCTCCGACTTCCCTCCGCAAGATGCGCCCATTTCAGGCGCCATCGTCGGATCTTACCAAAACCGCGAGGCCGCAAGGGAAAGGCTACCCAGTGACTCCGCCGTTCTGGACAGGGATGGCACTCGCTGAATCGCCAGCGGTCGAGAGCTGCGCGTGCGATGCCAGTCGAACCTAGCTGAAGCTGCGGATCGTCGCCGAAGCGAGTAGGGCGACCTTAGTCCCTGCTCGACAGACAGAAAGGTCTCCTCGGGGCTCGCCCGATTCGTGCTGGACGGTTGCGGTCAGGGGGGGGCCTGCTAGCCTTGGGTCAGCTCGCCGGCACCCTGCCAAGAACCGGCGAGTCGAGCGTCCCTGCCGACGCTCACAACTCGATGCTCCGGGCAACCGGAGCGCCCTGGCGTCCTCCCTGCCTGAGACGCCAGGGTGTCGGAGGGTCCTGCCGTCCTTCCGACCTCGGCCGGCGAGCGATCGCCGGACGAGAACCGCGCGGAGTCGTCTCCATGTCTCATCACCTGGAGACGACTCCTTTTCGTTTGCGGGGACTATCCACGCGCTGGCGCGCGGTTTCGCCCGGCCCGCGCGACTACATGTCCGACTACATGTCGCGGTCGACCCAACCGCTGGTCGAGCCCACGATCGTGATCAGGCCGCTCTTGCGCTCGAGCTCGACCGTGCGGCGCTCGTCGCCGAAGGCCAGCTGGACCGTCAGGTCCTCGAGCACGCTTCCACGGCCGTCGATCTCGAGCGTGCGGTCGTCGCCCGCGCGCGCCTCCAGGACGTGGACCCCGAGGAACACGCCGTCGTCGGGATAGGCCCGCAGGAAGGGCTCGTCGGTCAGCGGGTTGTGGGCGACCTCGCCCTGGGTGTCCATGACCACGTAGCCGGACCCATCCGGCAGGAACAGGAAGCGGCTCGGCACACCCAGGAAGATCGAGCGGTGCTGGGCGGCGCGCAGGTCGTGGGCCAGGAGCACGGCCGCGTTCTCGAGCGTCACGTCGGCCTTCGAGAAGTACCAGCGCACCGTGGTGGCGGCGCACAGCGAGAGCAGCAGCAGGACCAGCAGCAGCTCCGCCAGCGTGAACGCGCCGCGGGTGCGTGCGCGGCGGGAGAAGGAGGCGCCGGGCATGGAGAGGGGCTTTCGACCCGCCGCGGGTGGGGGCTTGAGCGGCAACGCCCGCGCGGCGGGCCGGTCAGGGTAGCCGTGGGGGCGGACCCGGACCAAGGGCGCGGGCCCGGGCCTGTGCAGCGCTATCCTCGCGCGTCATGTCCGCGACCCCGAACTCCGCCGGATCGTCCGCGTCCGCCGCGCCCGACAAGCTGCTCTTCACCCCCGGTCCGCTCACGACCAGCGCGAGCGTCAAGCAGGCGATGCAGCGCGACCTCGGCTCACGCGACGAGACCTTCCTGGCGGCCGTGCGCGAGGTGCGCGCGCGCCTGCTCTCGATCTACGGGCTGTCGCCGGCCGCCGGCTGGGAGGCCGTGCCGCTGGCGGGCAGCGGGACGTACGCGGTCGAAGCCGCGCTGTCCTCGTTCGTGCCGCGCGACGGCAAGCTGCTGGCGCTGGTGAACGGCGCCTACGGCGAGCGCATCGTGCGCATGGCGGCGGTGCACGGCATCCCCTGCACGGTCCTGCGCGCGCGCGAGGACACGCCCATCGATCCGGCGGCCGTGCGCGCGGCCCTGGCCGGGGACCCTGCGCTCACGCAGGTCGCGCTGGTGCAGGTCGAGACCTCCTCGGGCGTCCTGAATCCGCTGCGCGAGGTCGGCGCGGTCGTGCGCGCGGCCGGGCGCGAGCTCTTCGTCGATGCGATGAGCGCCTTCGGAGCGCTGCCGATCGAGTACGACGCGGTCGCTTGCCTGGCCGCCTCCGCCAACAAGTGCCTGGAGGGCATTCCCGGGCTGGCCTTCGTGCTCGCGCGCCGCGCGTTGCTCGAGCGCAGCGCCGGTCGGGCACGCACGCTGGTGCTCGACCTGCACGCGCAATGGCGTGGACTCGAGCAGGACGGCCAGTTCCGCTTCACGCCGCCGACGCACGTCCTGCTCGCGCTGCAGCAGGCGCTGGTCGAGCTCGAACGCGAGGGCGGCGTCGCGGGTCGGGGCGCGCGCTATCGCCAGAACCACGCGCGCCTGCGCGCCGGCATGGAGGCGCTCGGTTTCCGCTCCTACGTCCCGGCCGCGCACGCCAGCCCGATCATCAGCACCTTCCTCTACCCGCGCGACGCGCGCTTCGACTTCCAGGACTTCTACCGGCGCCTGTCCGCGCGCGGCTTCCTGATCTATCCGGGCAAGCTCACGCAGGCCGAGTGCTTCCGCCTCGGCAACATCGGGCACCTGTTCGCGGCCGACATCGAGGCCCTGCTGGCGGCCGTGCCCGCGGTGCTGCGCGAGATGGGCGTGGTGAGCGCGGGCTAGTCTCAAGTGAGCCGCACTGTTCTTCTCCTTGCCGCCGCCCTCGTACTGCTGGGCAGCTTCCTACTCTTGGCTCGTGCCAGGACCAACCGAGCGGAGAGAGCTATGCCCGCCAACCTCGCACGTGGCACGACAGGCGAGAAGAGCACCAGCTCACATGCCGTAATCTTGCAGGAGGAAACGCAGCGCCAAGAAGTCACGACGGAGACGCCCTCAAGCACGAGAGTATACCGCGTAATCTCCCTGTGCGGCCTAGCACTCAGGGCCATTCAGGTAACACGAAATGGCAGCATCGCCGTCTATCCGGTCGCCAAGGATGGCTTGTTCTCTCCTGCCGGCTTGTTCGCCGGTGATGTGGTATTGGCTCCTGGCCACGCAGCGCTCACCTATCAGCCCTCTATGGGCGAACGCATCGAGTTGACCCCAGCTCTTGGCGTGGTGTTGCACGCAAAGGACCTTCAGGCACGAACGATGAGTGCCGTCGTCGAAGAGCAAGATGCCAGGAAGGCCGATCAAGTCCTGTTGCGCAACTCACTCGCAGGGTTCACAGGCCCAGACGAGCTTGCCATAGCGTTCGGAGAGCCATCTTCCCTAGACGAGCCTTACCCCAAGCTCGTAATCTCACTTTCCAATGGTAAGCAACTTACCTGTAGCATTAGCGCTGGAGCGCGCGGCCTCTACCGAACCGAACTTCCGCTCTTGGATGGTTCAATCGGTGCCGCACGCATAGTCATTCAGTGCAGTAGCGAGTGTCGTCCCACGTTGAAATGGTGGCCAACAGTACGCGATCTGGCTGTCCGTGAGAAGCCACGTAGCCAGCAATTCCCGTGGGGCTCATTGACGATGGCCGAGCTTGTTGTCCCGGAAGTGCTGGGAGGTCGTGAGTCGCAGCGTCTTCAAGGCCTGGCAGTCGGCCAAAGCTACAGTATTGGCGCCCTCTGTCTCGACCATGGCAAGTACGGCAAGGTCGAGTTTGTTGCGCAGAACGATGCGGAGGTTGTTCTCCCAATGCATGACCGGCTCCAGTTGACCGGTAGCGTGACTCCTCCTGATATTACCACGATCCGCATTGCGGCCGAGTTCTACCAAGAATCTCCGGTTCCTGGCCAAAACCCGCTACTCGCCTCGTGGCATGAACAGCAACAACTTCAGGTGATCGATGGACGCTTCGTTGGATTCTTCCCTAGTGACATTAGCATCAGCCCGAGATCGAGCGCGCCCTTACCACCGTTCCTTGTCGCAAGAGCCTACGTTTCTGGTTGTGAGCCCAAGAGCGTCATCGTACCTCTGCCGACAGCAGGGCCTGCCGAAGCGGACTTCGCCTTTGGGTGTCAGAACGACATCACCCTGTCTTCTGAGGGCATCGGCGGAGACATATCACACCTCTCCCGGGTCTTGTACATGAAAGATGGACGCCAGGTCATCGCCGAGGTCAAAGGCGCACGGCGTGTCGATGATATGATTCAGGTCGACATCAACGAAGCGAAGTCGCCTGATTGGCAAGCGTCTGACAGACCCCTTGATCTTGTGGCAGTGGTACTTGCCGACGAGTACTATGATGGGTATGCCTGCTCCCTTGTAGGTGAGCATTACTGCGCGTTGAAAAGAGTGCCGCGCAAAGTCCTGGTCTCCGTAGACCCGGCTGCAGAGATGGAAACCATCTGGGTCGGCTGGCGCTGGAGGGGTATTGATGCTTGCTACGACGGCTTCACGACTGACAGCTCAGTTCCTGAAGTGAACGCCGAGATGAACATGCCTAGCGATGTCGAAGGCCTTTGGATCTCAGCGACCTACACGGGCTTCAACGCCAATGCTACGCCGCCGCAGGTCCAGTTCGTTGAGAAGGGGGGCTCCCTCGTGCTGCAGTGGCCGTGACGCCGTCACTTCGCTGAGTGCGCATGACCGTCGTGCGCAGGCTCCGCTACAGCGAGCCCGACTTCAGCTTCGGACGCCGCGAGATCTTGTAGTCCCAGATCCCGCGCCCGTAGGTCCCGAAGCGCATGATGTTCCCGGGCGCGGCCTCGACGCTCCAGTAGACGGTGATGGGCGCCTGGGTGCCGGTGATGTTGGTCCAGCTCGGGGCGCCCGCCTCGCGCAGGTAGGCCGAGGTCTCGGTGCCGCAGTAGAGCGTGCCGAGGTCGTCGCGCGACTCGGCCAGGCAGTACACGAGCGTGGGCGGCAGCCCGGTCGAGTACGGCTGGTAGGAGACGCCGCCGTCGATGCTGCGGTACACGGCCGGGCCCGAGTAGCCCGAGCCGGCCACGTAGATCGTGTCGCGCTCGGTGGGGCTGGCGAGCATCGCCGTGCCGTAGAAGTACTGCCCCGACGGGCCGGTGCTGGTCGATTGCGTCCAGGTCACGCCGCGGTTGGTCGAGCGGTACAGGCGCCCACGGTCCGTGACCGCGTGGGCGTAGTTCGGATCGATGGGCGAGAACACCAGGGCGCTGACGTACTCGCCCGAGGCCACCCCGAAGTCGAAGGTCGACCACAGCGCGGCCGTCCAGTTGTTGTTGGTGGCCTTCGTGTAGCGGTAGATGCGCGAGGCGCACAGGAAGAAGTGGCGCGCATCGAGCGGGTCGGCCACCACCGGCGGCATCCAGGCGTGGTCCTCGCCGGCCGGGAAGTCCTCGGTGAAGAGCTGCGGGTTGTTCTCGCCCACGTGGCACAGCACGAAGCCCGGGTAGACCGAGAACAGGAAGTCGTGGTCGCCGTCGCCGCTGGTGAGGTGGCCGTAGTCGCCGCTGATGAGCTGGGTGAAGTTCAGGCTCGTCTGGGGCGGCACGGGGGCGACGCTCGCGCGCTGGTAGCCCTGGTCCTGGGCGCCGGCCACGACGTGGGTCGGGGTGCGGGTCGAGGTGTGCGTCGAGTAGTACTGCGACACGCGCAGACCGGTCAGCGAGAGGTTCTGGACCGTGGACAGGACGTCGGTCGAGCGGAACAGTCCGCCGTCGGTCGAGATGTACCAGGTCTCGCCGAACGGGCCCGCGTTCGCGACCACGTCGATGCCCTGGATGTCGGCGTGCAGCCGCGCGGCCGGGTTCGAGTAGTACGCGCCCCAGGTGTTGATGACCGAGAAGCTCGTGCCGCCGTTCACGGTGCGGTGGGCCTCGACCCCGCCGTACAGGAAGGTGTCCACGTTGGTGATCGAGGCGTTGATCACGTTCCAGTAGTCGGTGATGTCCTGGATGAAGGTCCACGACGCGCCGGCGTCGTCCGAACGGTAGAGCTTGTCGAGCGAGCCGACCGTCTCGACGACCCACAGCCGCGGCGCGCCCGCCTCCGAGCCGGTCAGCTCGGCCTGCGAGGCGACGACCGGGGCCGGCCCGATGGTGGTCCAGGTGTTGCCGAGGTTGGTGCTCTTGACCACGCCCGTGCGCGTCATCACGTACAGGTCGGTCAGCCCGTCGCGCGTCATCCACGCGTCACCGGGGAAGGTCCCGAGGTCGTAGACCGCCTGGAAGGTCGTGAGCGCGTCGGTCGAGCGCATCAGCTCCCACTTCCCCGCCTTCCGGCGCAGCACCAGGACCGTGCCGCTGCCGTCGCCGACGGTGAGCACGCGCCGCACCAGCTGGACGCCACCGATGTTCGGGACCTCCCAGGTCTGGCCGCGATTGCGGGTCACGTGCACGAGCCCGCCGTCGGTCGCCGCCAGCACGACGTCCGGATCGGACGGCGTCGCCCCGTCGATGACCGCGAGGTGGTGCGCGCCGCCGTACAGGCTGTCGCCGAAGGGTGTCCAGCCCGCGCCGTCGAGCGAGCCCTCCCAGGCGCCGCCCAGGCTGGTGCCGACGTAGAGCGACTGGCCGTCCGGCGCCAGCACGGCCGTGTGCACGCGCCCGGCCACGTTCTGGCTCCCGCGCTCGGTCCACGGATTCGGGACCGCGCTCAGCGCGCTGGAGAGGCGGTTGCGCTCCGCGATCAGGGCCTCGCCGTTGGCGCGTTCGATCGCGCGCCAGTCCGTGCCTCGCGCCGCCTGGTGGCGGTGCTCGAACCACGCCTTGCGCAGCGAGGTCTGGCGCTCCTCGGCCTTCTCGTCGAGCACGTTCTCGGTCGGCTCCGGGAACAGCGGCCGGGCCGCCTCCTGGAGCGAGCAGGCGGCGGTGCCGAGGAACAGGGCCAAGGCGAGGAACGGGCGCACGGTCGACATGGGGGAGGGGGGCTGGAGTGGAGCGCGAGCGGGAAGGTCGGCCGAGGCCCCCCGTTCCCGCGAGCTCGCGCGCGCCGTCCGCACAGGGGGCCTCGTGAGCATCCCCGCACCCGCCCGGATCGTCAAGCCGTGGCGCCCGTCGAACGACGTTTTCCGGCCCGGTTCCCCGCCACCGGCCTCCGGGGCTAGTCTGGACACGCGTGCACGTCCTCGAGGGTCACCCGGAGATCTCGTATCCGTGCTCCTGGACCTACCGGGTCATCTGCACCGACGAGTCGGCCCTGCGCCAGGCGGTGGCGAGCCTGACGGCCGACGCCGCGCACACGCTCAGGAACATCGGCGGCAGCTCGAGCGGACGCTATCAGCGTCTCGAACTCGTCGTCGCCGTGCGCGACGAGGCCCACCGCAACGCGATCTTCGCGGGTCTGGGCCAGGCGCCCACCGTGCGCTTCGTGCTGTGAGCGGGCAGAGCTCGGGCCTGGCCTACTCCAGCGGCTCGAGCACGCGCAGCACCGCCAGTTCCTCGCCTACCTGCGGTTCCGGCAGCAGGCCGTTGACCCACAGGCTGTCGTCGCTCTTGGCCTCGCACAGGTAGGCCGCGACCGCGCCCAGGGGCTGGTCGGCGCGCAGGTAGCAGGTGCCCTGCGGCAGCGTGAGCCCGCGCCGCTCGTGGTGCGCCTCGAGCGTGAGCTCGCCGAGGTCGGTGGCCTCGAGGATCTTGCGCGCGCCGGCGCGCGTGAGTCCGTCGACGCGCGCGATCTCGCCCAGCGCGCGCCGGTTCTGGCCCAGCCACGAGAGCTCGAGGCCGTGTCCGCGGAAGAAGGCGGCCAGGGAGTCGGGCACGACGTAGGCCCACGGACGATCGACCACCTCGCTGCCGACGAAGCGCGCGAAGTGCGGGATCGTGACGCTGGCCGGCGCGCCCTCCAGCGTGCGCGGCACGCGCGTGAGGATCTCGATCGGCTCGGGGAAGCGCTCCAGTCCGTAGCGCACGGCGATGCGCGCGGGCGGCGTCTGGCAGGCCTCGACCACCGTCAAGAGCTCGCTGGCGTGCTCGCCCGCGAAGCGCAGGATCTCCACCAGGAAGGCGTAGGTGGTCTGCACGCGGTCCTCGAACGAGATGTAGGAGTAGGTCTCCAGCAGCACGTCGAGCCGATTGGTCAGGCCGCGGTAGTTGCTGCCGAAACGCGGGTGGTGGGTGTAGGTCATCCAGCCCTCGCCGCTCTTCTGCTCGTCCACCAGGAAGTTCCCGTACCAGCCCGACTCGCGCCCGTGGCGCGCCTTCACCTCGCGGCGCACGGCCGGCATCATGCGCTCGCGCATGAACAGGACCGGCTCGATCCGCCCGCTCTCCAGCGTGTGCGGCACGTCGAAGGTCATGTCGAAGCGGTGCACCGAGCCGTTGGTCGAGTGGCAGTCCGCCGTCAGGTGCGGCTTCCACGGCTGGCACACGCGCGACTGCAGGAGCTGCATCTCCAGCGCGCTCTGGCGCATGTAGTCGCGGTTCAGGTTGATGCCGGAGGCGTTGGTGCGCGTGCCCACGCCGCTGGTCGGTCCGAGCTGGCCCTCGAGCTTGGCCAGGTCGAGCCGCCGGTTCTCGGCCGAGATGCGGTCGTTGCCGTCGGGGTTGAACAGCGGCACGACCAGCAGCGTCACGTGCTCGAGCATCTCGCCGAGCTCGCTCTCGAGCAGGTCGCGCACGAGCATCAGGCTGGCCTCCTTGCCCTCGACCTCGCCCGCGTGGATGCCGTTGATCACGAGCACGATCGGCTTCTCGGCCGCGCGCGCCGCGACCGGCGAGCGCACGCCGCTGGCCGACAGCACCAAGAGCGGCAGCTCGCGTCCCTCCGGGCTCGTCCCGAAGCTCTGGCGCGCGAGGCGCGGGTCCTTCTTGCTCTCCAGCTCGGCCACGAAGCGCAACACGTCGGCGTGGCGCGAGGTCTCGGCGTAGCGCGTGGACTCGGCGCGCGTCAGGGGCGATCGGGTGCTCATGCGGCGCATTCTAGACAGCACCCGAGGCCGGCTTCCCGACCTCGCTCTCCGCCGTGCCCGGATCCGGGTAAGCTTCCGCCAGGTTTCCCATGCTCCAACCCCAATCCAAGAGCGGCGCTCCCGCCGCGCGTCCGGGCGAGACTCCCGCGAGCGCGGTCCGTTCCGGCCAGGTCCCGCGCGGCGATCGTCCGCTGCTGCGCCTGTGCATCCTTTCCGTGTCCGCGCGCCGCGCGCCCGACGGCGAGATCGACCCGGACGCGAACGCGGCCGAGCTGCGGCGCCTGGCGGGGCTCGGCTTCGGCCTGGCGCTCGGGCTCGACCCGGCCGAGCGCGCCGAACTCGGCTGGAGTCGCTTGCTCGAACTGGTGCGCCGCACCGGCGCGCTCGGGCTGGCGCAGGGCTTCACGGTCGGGGCTTCGGTCGAGCCGGCCGGCGGCGTCGCCAGCATCGGCGACCAGCTGGAGGCCGTCGCGCAGCAGGCCCAGGCGATCGAGGAAGCCGGCGGCGTGCCGTTGATCCTGCCGCTGGCCGCGCTCTCGCGCCGGCGTTGCAAGGAAGAGGAATACGTCGAGGTCTACCGCACGCTGCTGGGCCGTGTCGGCGGCCCCGTGCTGCTCGACTGGACCGGCCCGAAGCTGCGCCCTGAGCTGCTCGACTACTTCCCGGGCAAGAGCTTCGAGCGCGTCATGGCGCTCGAGCCGACCAAGGTGCGCGGCGCGCGCTTCGCCCTGCTCGACGTGGTGCGCGAGACGCGCCTGCGGCGCGAGCTGGCGACGCGCGATCAGCTGCTCTTCAGCGCGGATCGCAAGCACCTCGGTTCGCTGCTCCTCGGGTCGAACCCGGGCATGCCGAGCGAGCGCATCCCCGAGCCGCTGCGCACCATCGAGTTCGCGGGCCGCGCGGTGGCCCTGGGCGAGTTCAGCCACGCCTTCGTGAGCGACGCGGCCGAGCGCGCCGAGGTCCTGGCCGAAGCCCTCGCCCGTCTGGCGGCGGGGGACGCGGCCGGCACGCTCGAGCGGCTGTCGTCGCCGCGCTGAGGGCCGCCACCCGCCCTTACCGGAGCGTTGCGGGCGCACGTACGCCTGTGCGACCGCAGAGTGCGACAATCGGCGGCGGAAGCACGCCCATGTCCGACCCGCGCTCGACGCCGGCTTCGCGCCGCCAGTTCCTGAGGACGGGGGCCTCCCTGGGCGCCGCGCTCGCGTTCGGGCGCGGAGCCTCCGCCCAGCCGCGCGCCACGGACTCGCGCGACCTCGGGAGCGCGGGTGACGCGCTGGACGCCGCGCTCGAGCGCCTGCACGCACACCTGCCGGACGCCGATCTCCACCGCTCGAACCACGTACCGATGGTGATGGAGGCGTTGTGCGTGCTCGGGCACGAGGAGGCCGTGACACCCTGGTTCGAGGCCCACCGCGACACGAGCCATCAGGCTCCACCCGATCCGCGGCCGATCGAGGTCGAACGCTGGCGCGAGGTCCTGGGCGCGCCCGAGCGCTTCGCCGACTGGCAGACGCTGTTCCTCGCCGAACTCGGGGCCGACGACTGGAAATCCGTCCTGCGCCGCTGGGTTGCACGGCTCGCGCCCGGCCTGGCCGGCGCTGCGACCCACGGGCTCATCCGTAGCGCCCACGCGACGCGCGCGCTGGCCGCGCGCGACAACGCCATCCGCCGGCGCGAGCTCGCCACCGGCCTCGCCTACTGGGCCGCGAGCTACGAGGAGCTCCCCTGGGACGGGACGCTGGCGCCCGAGCCCAGCGTCGAGGCCGCGCTCGCGCGCGTGCAGCCGCGCCGCCCCACGCTGGCACCGCCGGCCGGCAACATCGTCAGCGGCTTGCGCGCGCTGCTGGCCACGCCCTCGTTCGCGCCCGTGGCCGGCCTGCTCGACCTGCGCGATCCGGAGCGGACGCTGCGCGAGATCACCACGGCGTCGGCACGCTCCTACCTGCGCAATCCCGAGCAGCGCATCCCGTTCACCCACGCCGTGACGGCCCCGAGCGCGTTGCGGCTCCTGGCGCCGCACCTCGCCGAGGAGTGCGTCGTGCGCGCCACACGCTTCGCCTGGCAGGCCGCCGCCGGTCTGTACGTCGTGTACGGCGACCCGCGCGCCTCGCTGCCCGCGGTCCCGGCCGTGGCCGGGCGCGAGACGACGGTCGCACGCGCGCTCGAGAACGGCAGCGCCCACGCCATCAAGCTGACCGAGGCCAGCCTGCGCGAGCAGGCCTGCGCGCCCGATCCGATCTGGGCGCAAGTCGCCCAGGACGCGGCCGAATCGATGGCCGGGTAGTTAGC